>JAZLAH010000049.1:0-42282 GCA_045613065.1 Candidatus Fimenecus sp. | reverse complement strand
GAATTGTAGATGTTTCAAGTCCTGTCAATTCTCTGACCTGAGCCAATGTAAGCCCTTTTGTGACCGTCAACAGAGGAGAAATCAGAGAGAAACAATCTTCTGATGCAACATCACTGAATGGTAATGTTGTTCCGGGAATATGTTCCAATGTTCTCCACCTCCTTTTATATGGTGATTTGATTATATCACAGGTTCACGTGATTGTCAATAGGGTTTTTGTGATTTTTGAAACAAGACAAAAAAGACCATCAGTTTCCTGATGGTCAAGTTTGTTTGATTATTTATCTTCTTTATCTTTTTTATTTGTTTTTGAAAAGATTTTGTTGAGAAGAGTTGTAATACCAATAAGTACACCCATAACAATGATGATGCCGAGCATACCCATACCCATATAATAGAGGTTGTCAACAAATGCCATTGGATTGAAGTCGATGTTTGAAGCCATCATTGTAACGAAAATATTCTGTAACATTTAACACACTCTCCTTACATAAAGAAATTAAGGATAAGACCACCTGCGATAACAGATGCAATCTGACCTGAAACGTTTACGCCGATTGAATGCATAAGAAGGAAGTTCTGTGGGTCTTCTGCGAGTCCCATCTTATGAACGATACGACCTGACATTGGGAATGCTGAGATACCGGCAGCACCAATCATAGGGTTAATCTTTTTACCCTTTGGTAAGAAGATGTTGAGAATCTTTGCAAACATAACGCCACCTGCTGTGTCAAATACGAATGCGAAAAGACCAAGAGCAAGGATAAGGAGTGTATCAGGAGCAAGGAAAGAAGCGAAGTGCATCTTTGTTGCGATTGTGATACCAAGGAAAATTGTGATAAGGTTTGCAAGAACCTTCTGTGCAGTTTCTGAAAGAGAATTAAGCACGCCACATTCACGGATAAGGTTACCGAACATAAGGAAACCAACAAGTGAAACTGATGCAGGAGCAACAAGACCCGCAACAACAGTAATAACGATAGGGAAGAGGATTCTTGTAATCTTCTTAACTTCTGTCTGAGTGTATGGCATACGAATCATACGCTCTTTCTTAGTTGTGAGGAGCTTGATTACAGGTGGCTGAATAATAGGAACAAGAGCCATATATGAATATGCAGCAACCATGATAGCACCTAAGTATTCAGAGTTGAGCTTGTTAGCAACAACGATTGATGTAGGACCGTCAGCAGCACCGATAATAGCAATTGAAGCTGCGTCGTTGATTGGGAAGAACATTGATGCCATACAGAGTGTAAAGAAAATACCAAACTGTGCTGCAGCACCAAAAATCATAAGCTTAGGGTTTGAAAGGATAGGACCAAAGTCAATCATTGCACCGATACCGATGAAAAGAATGAGTGGGAAAAGTTCGTTTGCGATACCTGCATCAAAAAGAACAGATAAAGCGCCTTCTTCCATAGAAAGTCCTTCTACACCTTCTGCTAAAAGTTTGTTGTAAGTTGCTTCAGAAATTGATGTTTTAACACCATCAACAAACTGAAAATACTGAGTGATTGCACCAGAGATAGGAAGGTTTACGAGAATCGCACCAAATCCCATTGGTAAAAGAAGTGTTGGTTCCATTTCCTTTTTAATAGCAAGGAAAATGAGAATTCCGCCGATAGCCCACATGATAAGCATTCTTACGTCGAAGTTGTTTATCATATCGCTGAACAGCAAGTCTTTAAAACTGTTGAGGAATGCCATAATTTTTCTTTCTCCTTCATTTTTATCTTTCATGAAACAAATTGAAACGAATAAAACCCCAATTTACTCCATTATGATGGTATTGTATCATAATTTTTAAAATTTTCAATAGTAATAATTCATAAAACAATGTAATTTTTAATTGAAAAAAGAGTTTATTAGTGATATAATCGTCACATTCTGTATGTGGAAGTGAAAAAGAATGTTTGGTTTAGGAACTATAATTAATACGGTATTAGTTATTCTTGGAGGAGCAATAGGACTGCTTTTCAAAAAGGGTATTAAAGAACGATACGAAAAAACTTTGATGGCTGCTTGTGGTGTTTCAACTATTTTTATTGGTGTTACAGGTACATTACAAGGTATGCTTACTGTTGTTGACGGAAAAATTGAGACAGGAGGCACAATGCTTCTTATTTTCTCCTTTGTCCTTGGTGGACTTATGGGTGAACTTATAAACATTGAGAAAAGAATGGATTCTCTTGGAGAAAAGTTGAAGAAATTGCTTCGTGCAGAAAAGGACAACAAGTTTGTTGATGGATTTGTGAACACATCTCTCATTATCTGTATTGGTGCAATGGCTATTGTAGGCTCAATTCAGGACGGACTTACAGGGGATTATTCAATGCTTCTGGCAAAGGCAGTTCTTGACCTTGTTGTAGTTGCTATTATGACATCTACATATGGTTTGGGTGCAATCTGTTCAGCTATTCCGATTTTTGTTTATCAGGGAGGTATAACTCTTTTAGGACATTTTGCAGGAAATGTAATAAATGACGAGTTAATCGGTTATCTTTCATATATTGGTTCAGCACTTATCTTCTGTGTTGGTATAAATATAACATTTGGCAAGAAAATCAGAGTGGGAAACCTCTTACCAGCACTTGTAATTCCTGTATTTTATGTAATAGGAAAATATGTAATTGCAATGGTATAAAAGAGAAAACAAATATGAATTTGTCGAACAGAATGAGTTATGTGTAGTTAGCTCCCTCTGACGAGGGAGTCAAAAGAGTTCAATAAACTCCGATTTATCGAGGTGATTTATATAGGATGAAATATTTTGTGAGTATTTGAATATAACCACTGCAAAAAGTGCAATACTACCACTGCAAAAAGTGCAGTACACCACTGCAAAAAATGCAATCTATAAATAATAATATAAATAAAAAAATAATTATATATTATAAATATTCATAAATAGTTAATCGATTAACTATTTTTATTTTTTTACATTTTTGTAGTTAGAAAACATCTAAAAACAGGTCTAGATGTAAATATTTTGTGAATATTTTGCTGTTTTTATGGATTCGTCCCACATTTCCCGGGACGATTTTGCTTTTCCGGACTACATATGGAGGGTATTTTTTTGAGAAACCCCTGATTTTTATATAATTTTTTATTATTAATTTTTTTATCTTTATTGATTGTCCTTTCTGTTTTTACATATTACATTTTTTATTGCATATAATTTTCCCTTGTGGTATCATATATTATATATCAGTTTTTTGGAGGACAAGATGAAACAAATAAAAGATTTTATTGAACTTTTTGAAAAAAACTCCATAATGAAAGAACATAATTGTAATGCAGAATCAGTTGTTGAGATGATTTCATATAACTCAATGGAGATTCAGGAGAATACATTGTTTTTCTGTAAGGGTGCACATTTTAAGGAACAGTTTTTGTTTGATGCTTTGAAAAAAGGTGCTACTGCATATGTTTCTGAAAAGAAATATGACACAGATGCTCCTTGTATTCTTGTGTCAGATATCAGAAAATCTATGTATCTTTCTGCTAATTTCTTTTATGACAATGTGTGGGACAAGCTGAATCTTGTGGGAATTACAGGAACAAAAGGTAAGTCCACAACTGCATATTTCATTAAGTATATTGAGGATGAATATCTTGCAAGTATTGGCAAAAAGAAGAGTGCTATTGTTTCATCAATCGACACTTATGATGGTGTTATAAATATTGAAAGTCATCTTACAACTCCTGAACCATTTGATTTGCACAAGCATTTTAATAATGCTGTTAATAGTGATATAAAGCACTTCACAATGGAAGTTTCATCACAGGCACTCAAATATGGCAGAACAGATGGTGTAACATTCACTATCGGTTGTTATCTCAATATTGGTATTGACCATATCAGTGCTATTGAGCATCCTGATTTTGAGGACTATTTCCAGTCAAAAATGAAGATTTTTTCACAGTGTCAGACTGCTGTTATAAATCTTGATTCTGACCGTAGTGAAGATGTTGTGAAAGCTTCACAGAATGCACCTGAAGTAATTACATTCAGCACAAAAAATGAAAATGCAGATGTGTATGGCTATAACATAAGAAAAAATGGTTCAGATACTGTGTTTACAGTAAGAACAAGAGATTTTGACCGTGACTTTACACTTACTATTCCAGGACTTTTCAATGTGGAAAATGCTCTTTGTGCGATTGCTGTATGCTGTAAGCTCGGAATTCCAGAAGAGTTCATTTATACAGGTCTTTTAAAGGCTCGTTCAAGTGGTCGAATGGAAGTTTATGAAAATGCTGATAAGAGCATTACGGCAATTGTTGACTACGCTCATAACAGAATGAGTTTTGAAAATCTTTTTAAATCCGTCCGTCAGGAATATCCTGGTCGAAAGGTTGCAATCGTGTTTGGTTGTCCTGGTAATAAAGCCCAAAATCGTCGTAAGGATTTGGGTGAAATCAGTGGTAAGTATGCTGATATGATTTATATTACAGAGGAAGACCCAGGTGAAGAGCCAGTACAGAAGATTTCTCGTGAAATTGCTGATTTTGTAGAGGCAGAAAACGGAAAATATAAGATTATCGATGACCGTGGTGAAGCAATCAGCACAGCAATTAACGAAATGGGTGCTGACAGCGTTATTCTCATTACAGGTAAAGGCAACGAAACACGACAAAAGCGTGGAATTGAGTATATTGATTGTCCTACTGATGTGGAATATGCCACAAAAGCACTTAAGGAATATGACAAGACACATGGGGAAACGGTGGTGACAGGTGACTGATGGATACAAAAAAACTTATAAAAACTGCAATTAAAGTTGCTCCTTTTGTTACAGCAACAGTCGGAGTTTTGTCACTTGCACTTTCTAAATACGAAGAAAAACAGGGCAACTACTCCCGTGAATTTTCAGATGTGGAAAATGAACTGAAAGCAAAAATTGATGAGGTGAGAATGGGTTATGGCAAAGAAAACTAATTCCATTTTAAAAACAGCATTGGGCTATGGTATCGGTGCTATTGGTCTTGATTTAAGTTATGGTATGTTCTATTCATACTTGTCTTACTATCTTTCAAGTGTGTTGGGTCTTGAGGAAGCTTTCTTGCTTCTTATTACACCACTTGCACGAATCTGGGACGGAATTAACGACCCTATGATGGGTACAATCGTTGATAATACACGAACAAAAATGGGTAAATATCGTCCTTGGATATTAATTGGTGCTATGTGTAACGCAGTGGTGCTTTTCCTTTTGTTCACATCATTTGGTATGAGTGGTCTTCCTCTTTACATTTACATAGGTGTTATGTATGTCCTTTGGGGTATGACAAACACAATGGCTGATATTCCATATTGGTCAATGGTACCATCTTTTACAAGTGAAGAAAAAGAAAGGAATCTCGTTGCAACAGTTGCTCGTTCATTCTCAGGTATCGGTCAGGGAATTATTTCAATTCTTACTCCAATTATCTGTCCACTCCTTTCAAGTGGTATGACAGATGCAAAGGGATATAGTGCAACAGGCTTCTCCCGTTGGGCAGGTATCTGTGGTGTGGCTCTCGTATTCTTTGCACTTATCTGTATTCTTGTTACAAAAGAAAAGAATGTTGTTTATGGTGAAAAGAAAAAATTCAGCCTTAAGCAGATTTTTGATGTTATAAAGAGTAATGACCAGCTTGTAGTATTTATTGTGTTTGCTATGCTTTCAAATGCAGGTTGGTATTTGACAAGCTCAACAGCAGTATACTACTTTACAGACTCATTGGGTGACTCAAAATTACAGTCACTTTTCCAGACAATCGGTACAGTAGGTTCTGTGCTTGGTCTTCTTGTTGTTCCTGTGCTTTCAAAGTGGTTTACAAAGAGAACTACATACACAATTTCACTCTGTACAGCAGTTGTGGGATATGGTCTTATGCTCATAACAGGACCTATTCTTAAACTCAATGTTGTAATTATGGACGTTTGCTATATTCTTGCGTCTGTTGGTGTTTCTTCAATGTTCGTGTCACAGACAATTTTCCTTGCTGACATTGTTGACTACGGTGAATATAAGAACGGAACAAGAAATGAAAGTATCACTTTCTCAATGAAAGGTTTCTTGCAGAAAATGGCTTATACAATCCAGACAATCGTTCTTTTCGGTGGTCTTGGTATGATGAATTACAACGAACAGATTACAACAGTTAAGGTTGTAAATGAAGCAACAAAAACAGGTATCGGATTTATCTGTTTTGGTGTACCAATGCTCTTCTTCTTGGCTTCTCTTGTTGTATTCAGAAAGAAGTTCAAGGTTTATGGTGAACTTGCTGACAAAGTTCACGACTATATCATTGAGAAAAGAGCAAGTGGTGAATAATTATGGCAGATTTAAAGTTTTATCAGATAACTGACTTGCATCACTATGCAACTGAACTTGGCACAGAGGGAAAAGCCTTTGAAAAAATCTGTCTTTCTGACCAAAAGTGTCTTGCAGAGACAGGAGCAATGATTGATGCATATTTCGATAAAATAATTGAAGATACAGAAACAAATATTGTCTTGATTACAGGTGACGTTACCTGTAATGGTGCAAAGGAAAGTCACTTTGACCTTGTTCCAAAATTGCAACGACTGAAAAGTGCAGGTAAAAAGGTTTATCTTACAACAGGAACTCACGATTACTATATGGAAAATGGTAATGGTACTGGTAAAGCAGAAAAATGTGTCGGTGATGAGCTTTTGACAGCAACTCGTACAGAGCGTGACGAACTTTTAGAAATCTATCACGATTTTGGTCTTTCAGAGGCGATTTCAGTACATAAGCCAAGCCATTCTTATTGTGTAAAGCTTCAGGATGGTTACAGACTTCTTTGTCTTAATGATGATGGTGATGAATTCTTCTGTGGTTATTATGATGACTGTCTTGAATGGATAAAAGAACAGATTGATGATGCAAAAGCTAATGGTGATTATATTTTTGCAGTTACTCATCATCCTGTTTTACCACCAAGTCCTATTTATCCTCTTTTCAGTAAACGAGATATGCTTGGTGATTACGAAAAAACATCAGAATTTCTTGCAGATAATGGTGTAAAATTCATTTTCACAGGTCATACACATATGATGAATATTGCGCAAATGACAACTAAAAAAGGTAACGATTTTTACGATATTAACACTTGTTCTGCAGTAGGTTTCCCAAATGCTATGCGAAAAGTCGTTATGACCGATACGGAAGTGATTGTTGATAGCGTAAAGATTGACAGTTTCGATTGGGACTTAAAAGGAATGACTGTTGATGAGTACACAAAGGCTAATTTCCAGCAATTCCTCAATGCTATTTTTGACTCAATGGCTTACGATATTCCTAAACTTGCAGAGCTCTCAACATCATTCAGTATGACTCCGGAAATGATATATAAGCTTGAAAAAGTTCTTGTACCATTCGGCAAATTTTTACAGAAAGCAACTTTTGAAACAATCGGAAAAATGTTTGGTATCAGTAAGTATGTTCACGAATCAATCAAAGACAGAAATGTAAAAGATTTTATTTTAGAGGCTGTTACAAATATATATGTTGGTGACGAGCCATATAACCCATACACACCTGAATACCTTGCACTTTGGGCATTGTTCAATAAGCGTGTAAAGAAAATCATAAAACCAATTAAAGGTTCAGAGGATATAGCAAAAATCCTTGATATTATCCTTGATGGTGTGCTTTATGATGCACCTCCAGGTGATTGGAAAGGTACATTCGCAAAATAAGTGCAAAATGAAAACTCCCTACATTAGTTTGTAGGGAGTTGTTTTTATCTGTTTACTGATTTTCAACACATATTTTATATGCGATTTCCTGGAGTTGTTCCATTGTTTCGATGGTACCCAATTCCAAACGATATTTTGATGCACCGTGAAGACCTTTTGTGTACCAGCCTGCGTGTTTTCTCGCTTCTCGCATACCGATAAAATCACCTTTGTACTCGCAGATTTTCTTAATATGGTTTATCATAACCCTCATTCGTTCGCTTACAGGTGGGTCTGGAATTATTCTTTCGTGGTCGAGATATGCATTAATCTGTGAGAATACCCAAGGACAACCGAGAGCACCACGACCAACCATAATAAGGTCACAGTTTGTTTCTTCAAGCATACTTGCAGCAGAAAGTCCGTCAATAATATCGCCATTACCGATAACAGGAATAGAAACAGCCTTTTTAACTTCTGCAATAATATTTCTGTCAACAGGAGGCGAATACATCTGTTTTTTTGTTCTTCCGTGAATTGTGATTGCAGCTGCACCTGCATTTTCAGCTCGTTTTGCCATTTCAACTGCATTT
The DNA here is from genome assembly GCA_045613065.1 of Candidatus Fimenecus sp. Lineage (GTDB taxonomy): Bacteria > Bacillota > Clostridia > Oscillospirales > Acutalibacteraceae > Fimenecus. The sequence goes on along the minus strand of JAZLAH010000049.1, from coordinate 33,996 downwards.
ATGGAGTTTTCGTCCCAACCTGCACGGATTTTTACAGTTACAGGAACAGGTGAAGCCTTAACAACCTCTCTCACAATTTCTTCTGCAAGCTGTGGGTTTTTAGCAAGTGATGCACCACCACCGTTGCCTGCAATTTTCGGTGCAGGACAACCCATATTTATATCAATAATCTGTGGGTTTACCTTCATAACGGACTCGATACTTTCTGCCATAACAACAGGGTCACTACCAAAAATTTGCACAGCAGCAGGGCGTTCTTCTTCAGACAAAAACATCAAATCTTTTGACTTTCTGTCACCCATTGAAACACCTTTTGAACTTATCATTTCGCTGACAACGTAAGCAGCGCCATATCCTACACATAATTCACGAAAAGCTCGGTCAGCAACACCTGCCATAGGTGCTAAAACCGCTTTTCCGTTTATTTCAACATTACCTATTTTCAATTTGCTACCTCTTATTTGATGTGATGCATCAATTTTATCACAATACATCTTTTAAAACAATAAAAAATACTGTTATTTTTCCTTTTTCTGTGTTACAATAAACACAATACTTAAATTTAAAGGTGATTTTATGAAAGCATTTATGGATAAAGATTTTTTACTTTCAACTGAGACAGCGAAAGTAATTTTTGAAAATGGTGCAAAGGATACACCGATTTTTGACTGGCATTGCCATCTTTCACCAAAGGAAATTTATGAGGACAAGCCATTTGAAAATATCACAAAAGTCTGGCTTGGTGGTGACCATTATAAATGGCGTGCAATGCGTGGCTGTGGTGTGGATGAAAAGTATATCACAGGTGATGCCAGTGACTATGAAAAGTTTATGAAATGGGCTGAAAGTCTTCCTTATTGTATCGGTAATCCACTTTACCATTGGACACATCTTGAATTGCAGAGATATTTTGGCATTTATGAGCCATTAAGTCCTAAAACTGCAGATATGATTTGGGAAAAATGTAATGAACAGATAAAAGCAGGTGGTTTTACACCTCGTTCACTTATTGAAAAGTCAAATGTTGCTTGCGTATGCACAACAGACGACGCTGCCGACACTCTTGAATATCACAAATTGTTGGCAGAGGATAAATCTTTTAAATGCAAGGTTATTCCTGCATTCCGTCCTGACAAATCATTCCTTATTGACACTCCTGCATTCAGAGAATGGATTGTCGCTATGGAAAAGGCTGCTGAAATGGAAATCAAGTCATTTGCTGACCTTTTGACAGCACTCAGTAAGAGAATTGCATTCTTTGACGAAATGGGATGTCGTGCATCTGACCACGCTTTGGAATATTGTCCTTTTGAACCTGCAACTGAAGAAGAAATTGAAGCAATTTTCACAAAAGCACTTGCTGGTGATACATTCTCACAGAAAGAACTTGACCAGTACAGAACAGCACTTTTACAGTTCTTTGGTGAAAAATATGCAGAACTTGGTTGGGCAATGGAACTTCATTTCGGAGCAATGAGAAATAACAATGCAAGAATGTTTAAGTCAATCGGTGCTGACACAGGTTTCGACTCTGTTCACGACCATCAGTTAGCTTATGGACTTTCAAGATATCTTGACTCACTTGATGTTAAAGGTAAATTGCCAAAAACAATTCTCTTTACACTTAATCCAAAGGATAATTATGTGCTTGGTACAATGCTTGGTAACTTCCAGAGTAGCGAAGCACAGTCAAAGATTCAGTTCGGTTCTGCTTGGTGGTTTAACGATAACTATGACGGAATGAGAGAACAGATGAAAACACTTGCAAACCTTGGTGTACTTGGCAAATTCGTTGGTATGGTTACTGACTCACGTAGCTTCCTTTCATATCCAAGACACGAATATTTCCGTAGAATCCTTTGCGAAATCATTGGTGATTTGGTAGAAGAAGGCAAATATCCAAACGATACAGAATTTCTTTCAAAGGTAGTTGAGGATATCTCGTTCAATAACTCAAAAAATTATTTTGGAATATAAAATTTCTTTGCATATTAAACAAACTCCCCACAAATTAATGTAGGGAGTTTTCATTTTGCACTTTGCGTTTTGCATTTTGCATTTATATATTCATTCCGCCGTTTACGGAAATGTTTTGTCCTGTGATAAAGTTAGCATCCTTTGAACAAAGGAATGAAACTGCACCTGCAACGTCCTCTGGTATGCCGATTTTGTTAAGTGGTGTTTCTTCCTTGAGAGCGTTCATTGTGTCCTCGTCAAAATGACTTGTCATATCGGTTAAAATCACGCCAGGTGATACAGAATTGACAGTAATTCCTGAAAGTCCAACCTCTTTTGCAAGGGCTTTTGTCATACCGATAAGTCCTGATTTTGATGCAGAATAATGCACTTCGCAAGAACCACCCGTTTCACCCCAAATTGAAGCAATATTTATGATTTTTCCTGATTTTCTGTAAATCATATATTTAAGCACGGCACGACTGCAATAAAATGCACCTGAAAGATTTGTATCAATCATTCTGTGCCACATTTCGTCTGTAATATCAGTAAAAAGAGCCTGCTCAGCAACACCTGCATTGTTCACAAGAATATGGATTTCACCAAAATTCTTTTCAATGTTGTCAACAACGAGATTTACATCACTACTGTCAGTAATATCAAGCTTATATGCTTTGCAATCATCTCCAAATTCAGCACAGAGATTCTGTGCCTTTTCTTCAGAATGATTATATGTAAATGCAACCTTATATCCGTCATTTATAAGTCTTTTAACAATAGCAGAGCCAATTCCTTTAGCTCCACCGGTAACAAATGCAACTTTATTTTTCATGAATTCTCGCTCCTTTCGGATTTCATTTACATTGTATCACACTTTAATTGCTTTTGCATTAAAATACTTGAAAAATTTTAAGTGTTGGAATATAATGATTACTAAGGTTTAATATTTGCTTGTGTAGCACAGTTGGTAGTGCAGCTCATTCGTAATGAGCAGGTCGCAGGTTCGAATCCCGTCACAAGCTCCAAATTAAGAAAACGGACTAACTTGATTGTAATAGTCCGTTTTTGCTATTCTAAATTTAAAATAAGGCCAATAATTTGTTTATCTTTATGTGTAGCTTTTCTGTAGTTCTCTATAATTTCTTTTTCATTAAGATTTAAGTCATACGGGTGAACCACCTCGTGTTTTCGTCTAATATCCGTAATTCCAATGAGATAATCAACGGAGGTGTTAAAATACTTAGCGAAAGCAATAAGAGTTGCAATATCAGGCTCAACGCCATGGTTTTCATACTTGTTTATGGATTGCTGGCTGACTCCTACAACATTTGCAAGTTGTTGTTGGCTTAAACCTGATTCTAGACGAAGCTTTTTAAGATTTTCAACCATTACTATCACCTCAATACTAATTTTAACAACTTTTATTAGTAATATAAAAAACTTATTATTAGTTATTGACAACAACTGATAGTTGTTATAAAATTAAGCCGAGGTGATTATAATGTTAGATGAGAAAAATTTAGAAACTCCCAAAAAGAAAAGGAAAGGATGTCTTATTGCAGCAATCGTTCCACTGCTTTTAGTTGTTTCTTTTTTGATATCGGTTTTCACTGCTGAAACACCTGATAAAACTCCTGATAAAGTTACCGAACCATATACAAAACTAGATATTTATCAGATAAGTCAAGCTGCAAGGAAAAATCAGTTAGCAGCAGAGACACAATACAAACAGAATGAGGATGGTTATAAATACAGATATACTTTTGTTGCACAGGTAATAAACATTCCTGGAGAACAAATTCTTGTGAAAATTGCAAGTCCGAAAGAGTATAGAGCAAGTGGTGAATGGAACTATTATGAGGCTTATCTTAATGTAGATAAAAATTTCGCAGCAACACTTGAAGTTGGCGATTGGATTCTTGTTGAGAATGCTTGTATTGAATTCGGTCAAACATGGCATCGTATTGACCAAGAATATATGGAAACTCCCCAAAAGATTACGCGTGAAGAAGCAGTTGAGTTTATTAACGCTTATCCTGATACAGAATAATAAAAGCCCTGCGTTTATTACGCAGGGTTTTATTATATATTTTGTTAATGCGATATTGCTCTTTGCTTTTTTGTGTGCTATAATTTTGGCAGATTTTAAAGCGGAGGTTCACATATTATGTTATATTTTTATCCTGAAGATTTTGGTGCACTTGGTAATGGTGTGAATAATGACTGTCAGGCTATTCAGTCTGCTATTGATAAGGCAGAGGAAAACGGTGGTGGTACAGTTGTGCTTACAAGTGGAAAAACATACTATTCTGATTCAATTAGAATGAAGAAAAATGTTGAATTACACCTTCAAAAAGGCTCTCGTCTTAAGGCAACTGACAATATTGATGGTTATATCCGTCCTTGCAATATGATTAATGACCCAAAAACTGCACTTATCGGTAATCCTGTAACAGGAAAACCATCTTTCGTGTTTATTTACGGTTATGAGGCTGATGGTTGCACAATTTCAGGTGAAGGTACAATTGATGCTAATGGTCACGCTTTTGTTGAGAGAAAAGATCAATATTATGTAACAGGTAATTTCTATCCTCGTCCAACTGTTATTTATGTTGAAAAGAGTAATAATATCACATTCAAGGATGTTACAATCGTTGATGCACCATTCTGGACACTTCATCCTGCAGGTTGTGATGATGTACTTATTTCTCAAATCAGAATTCTCAACGACCTTGATGTTGCAAACTCTGACGGTATTGACCCTGACCACTGTACAAACGTAAGAATTTTAGGCTGTCATGTTGAATGTGCTGACGACTGTATCTGCCTTAAAACATCAAAGGGTAATGCTGAATATGGTCCTTGTGAAAATATTATTATTGCAAACTGTACTCTTATTTCAACATCTGCTGCAATTAAAATCGGTACAGAGGGTGTTGGTGATTTCCGTAATGTGATTGTTGATAATTGCATTATTTCACGAAGCAATCGTGGTCTTTCAATCCAGATTCGTGACGGTGGTAATGTTGAAAATGTAACATATTCAAACTGCATTATTGAAACTCGTCGTTTCTGTCCTGACTGGTGGGGTACAGCAGAGCCTATCGTGATTACAACTTTCAATCGTGACGAAAATACAAAGTCAGGTAAAATTAAGAATATCCGTTTCCGTAACATCACTTGTAAGGGTGAAAATGGTGTGCTTATTCACGGCACAGAGGAAAATATGATTGAAGATGTAACATTCGAAAATGTTAGTGTTACAATGACAAAAACATCAAAGTGGGATTGTGGTCTTTATGACTTAAGACCTTGCCTCCAGTATGGTGTTGAAAAGTATAAAAATAGTGGATTCTTTATAAGAAATGCTAAAAATGTGCTTATCGAAAAATCATCAGTACAATGGGGTAACCTTTGTGATGATTACGCAAAAGCAATTGATGCAGAAAACGCACCAAATCTTGAGTTAATAAGATTTACAGGTGTAGATGTTCAATAATTTTTTATAGGTGAGATATGTCGAGTTATTTAGCTGAAAACAGAATAACGCAAAAAAGCGACGGAAAATATGATATTTTCAAATTCGTATTGTCAATATTTATTGTTGCGATACATTCAGAGTTATTTCCTTTAGTGTTGTATCCGTGGTTAAGAATAGCAGTTCCTTTGTTTTTTGTTATATCATCATATTTCTTGTTTGGAAAGCTAAACAGATGTTCCGAAAAACAAGAGAAAAACAGTATCGTGAAGAACTTTGTTAAGCGAAATCTACAGTTGTATGCATTTTGGCTGTTTTTATTTATACCAAGATTATATAACAGAAGAGAAATGTTTACTGAGAATTTTTTAAAAGGAATTTTATCAATTGTAAAGACGTTTTTCTTCGGTAGCACTTTTGGAGCTTCATGGTTTATTATGGCAAGTGTTATTGCTGTGCTTTTAGTATTTGCCTTATCAAAACGACTTAACAATAAAATGCTTTTGATTATTTCATTGGTAATATACTTTTTTGTGGTTGTAGATTCAAGTTATAAATTTGCATTTGATAAAGGTTCGATTGTTTATTATATAGTGACGTGGTATTCACGAATATTCGGTTCACCTGTTTGTTCGTTCTCTGTTGCAATGGTATGGGTCACTTGTGGAAAGTGTTTTGCTGAAAGAACTTTTAACTTTTCTCGAAAAACATACATAGTAATTTCTGTTTTGTTTGCTGTTGTATTATATGGTGAATGGTTGTTTGTAAAGAGCAGAACAGGTAATATAAATAACGATTGTTATTTTTCATTAGTACCACTTTGCATAGGACTTTTTGGCTGGATAAAGTCATTGCCACCGATAGTTTTTGAAAAATCCATTTATTTAAGACATTGTAGTACTTTTATATATCCTTTACATATCACTATGATTGCTGTTGTCAATTTCCTTTACAAGAATTTGTTTGGGATTGTTTATAATACTACGTTAAATTTTGTCACTACGGTTATATTGTGTATTTTGGGATATTTTGTTGTGGAATGGTTATTGAATAAATATCCTAAGAATAAAATTGTTCAAATACTTAGGTACTCGTATTAAGTTAAAGAACTGTCCCATTTTATGAGACAGTTCTTTTTTAGTACAGCTGAAAAATATAACAAATTGCACCATAGATTACAGCGGCAAAAATGCCATATGCAATTACAGGTCCTGCAATTTTGAAAATATTGGCACCTGTACCCATTACGATACCCTCTGCTTTAAATTCAAGTGCAGGTGACACAACTGAATTTGCAAAACCTGTGATTGGTACAATAGTTCCGGCTCCAGCGTGTTTGGCGATTTTATCAAAAACACCTATTCCTGTAAGGATAGCGGCAATCACAATCAGTACAGATGGTGTCAATGCTTTAACTGCATCTTCTGAAAAGTGCATTTTTTCAAAACTCCAGTTGAGAAATTCGCCAAAAGTGCAGATTGCACCACCGATAACAAAGGCTTTTATGCAGTTTTTAAGCTTCGGTGATGGTGGAGAGGCTTTTTCAGCCATTTTTTCGTATTCGTTATTTGTAGTTGACATAAAATCACTTCCAATCAGAAATAGTTTTTACAAAAAATCATTTTTTATTACGCAAAATCATGGCAATAATTGAAATGAAAAGTGTTTTATGGTAATATATCTGCAACAAAATAATTACAGGAGAAGATGTATGAAAAGCGAAAAAATCAATAAACTGTGTCGTGTGATAATGGTCATACTTGGTGCATTGATTGTCTTTTTCAGTGCCGATTTCATTTTAAGTGAAATTACTGATATGTGGGCTTATGAAGACTCTGACAACAGAAATGATTTTAAGTGGCTTGAGCTTGAAAAGAAGTTTGAAAATGGATATGAACTAACCAAAGAGGATTATGAGGAGATTTTCTTACAGTCGGGACTTGGAAAATTGGCAGTAGATAAACTTTTAAGTGATGGTAGACCTGATAAAATCAATGAATATAGAGATTATTACCTAATGGATAAGGATTATTACTGTTACAGAAAAGGCGTTTTTGCCTGTCACGAACGAATAACTGATGTGGATGGTGAGAAAATACACAATCCTGATTTTGCTGATTTGCAGAATGGAGACATTATACTTACTTTGAGTATTCATTCTCTTGGATGGCGTCATGGTCACGCAACGATTATTACTGATGCTGAAAATGGTGTTGGTGTTCAGGCTGTTATGATTGGTGAAAAGTCCAACAATTCCCGTATCTGGTCTTGGACAAAGTATCCTTTGGTTGCGGTTTTAAGGCCAAAAAATGCTGATGAGTCATTAAGAAATCAGGCAGGACAATTTGCAGAAGAAAATCTTAAAGGATTGTATTATTCCTTCTCCGGAGGTGTCTTTTCAGGCAGAGATTTGGAAGATACTTTAAAAACAACACAGTGTGCACATCTTGTTTGGTATGCTTATTTTGCTTGTGGAATTGATATTGCTCCTGAAAGTGGAAGAATAATCACACCAAAGGATTTTTTGAACAGTGAAAACCTTGAAATTGTTCAGGTTTATGGGAATATTACAGATATTTGAAATGTGAGGCATTTTGTATTGACAAATGCCTCTTTTTTGTTGATTTTCAAGCATTTTCTACTTGTAATATTGCTGTTTGTTTGGTATAATAAATTATTAAAAAACTATCATCCGTAATTATATGCTTTTTTAAGTGATAGCTCAAAAAGGAGTTCAAAAATGGATTTGTTTAATGAAGAAAAAAAGAAGGATTTAATAATTGGCAGAAATGCTGTAACAGAGCTTATAAAGTCAGGTCGTGAAATTGACACACTCTTTGTACTTCGTGGTGAAAAAACTGGTTCTGTTGGAAAAATAATCGGACAGTGTCGTGATAAAGGTGCTGTTGTCAAAGAGGTTGACAAAAAGAAACTTGACTTTATGTGTGGTCACAGTAATCATCAGGGTGTTGTTGCAATTTGTGCAGCTCACGATTATGCAACTGTTGAGGAAATTTTAGCTGTTGCAGAGGAAAGAGGAGAAGCTCCATTTATTGTGGCTTGTGACGGAATTGAAGACCCACATAATTTAGGTGCTATTATCCGCACTGCTGAGGCAGCAGGTGTTCACGGAATTATTATTCCAAAGCGAAGAAGTGCATCACTTAACTATACGGTTGGTAAAACAAGTGCAGGTGCACTTGAATATATGAAGGTTGCTCGTGTTTCAAATCTTGCATCCACATTGCAGGAACTTAAAGATAAAGGAATGTGGGTTTACGGTGCAGATATGGACGGAGAGGATGTTCGTTCAGTTAATTTTGATGGTGCTGCAGTTCTTGTTATCGGTTCAGAAGGTGACGGAATGAGTAGAATTGTTCGTGAAAAATGCGATTTTATCGTTTCACTTAAGATGAAAGGACAGATAAATTCCCTTAATGCTTCGGTAGCAGGTGGAATTTTAATGTACGAAATTTCGTATAAAAGATAGTGTGACAGAAAGTCTAAATATTTTTCGGGGGGAAATTTTATTATGATAGATAAAATTTCAGATAACTTAATTGAAGAAATTCTTAATGACATAAAAGAGAAAAATGGAGAGGCTGTTCCTCAAACGGAGTATTCAAGTACTGATATTGACTTGCTTTTGGCAGAAATTTCAGGAAAAGAACCTGTAGTTGAGGAAAGTGAAGTCGTTTTTTCAAAGCCTGAAGTCAAGAAAGAAAAAGAAACATCAAAAAAGGGATTTTTCTCATTTGATATTTCAAAAATTCAGAGTTTTGATGATGACGATGATGAGCCTGAAATTGAATTTGACTCTTTTGCAGAAGAAACAGAATCTCAGGAAGATGTTTCTGTGTCAATCGAAGAGGATGGTCAGTTTGGATTTACTTCAGAAATAGTTGACTCAATTGTGGAAGAACAGGAAGAAGTACCTGCACAGGAAGATAAAGAGTCTGTAACAGGTCAGATTTCTATTGAAAAGACAAGAATGTTTAACGAGATTGATATTCGTGGAACATATAATCCAAAAATCTCTCATAACCTTGGAAATAAGGTTGTAAGAACAACAAGTGGCGATGCTCAGCCTCTTGCTTCTACAAGTGTTATGGAAGAGGAAAAATACAGAAGACATTTTATGAATAAGCCTGTTCAGAAACTGGAAAATACTCTTGAACAGAGAGCTATCAGAGATGCAAGACCTCCTGAAACAATCGAGACTCCAGGTTTTATTGTTAAAAATGGTGGAGTAAGTGAAAATACTGACGGAATAAGAATGATGCCAACTATCATCGGTGCCGAATATGAGTTGGAACAGGAAAAAACCAAGGAAGATTTCGGCACAAAAGTTACTGTTCCTGAAAAGTCTGATAATCAGATTATGTTTGATGGTTTTGGAGAAGATGAAGATATTTTACAGCAACCGGAAGAACAGGCAGAGGCAGAACTTCGTGAAAATCGTAAGGCAGCAGTCAGAGATTTTGTTGCAGGTGGATTGTCATTTAAGGAAAAGGTTGAATCGCCACCGGTAAGAAGACGATATGAACGACAGAAGGTTTCTGTTGTCCGTGAGTATTTCGGACCAAAAGATAAAGAAGCAGTTAAAAAAGTTTTTGCTATGGAGAAAAAATCAACCATTATCAAACTTGCTGCTGTTTCAGGTATATGTTTCCTTATGTTAATTCTCTCAATCGTTGCTGGTATGGAAAATGGTAATTTTGAGATTTACGGAAACAATGAGTTCGTTTATGCCCTTGTGCAGATTTTATTGCTTATTGTTGCATGTGCACTGAATTATCAGTCATTCATAAAAGCGTTTAATAACATAAAGAGTCAAATTTTTGATATGGATACTGTTGTTTCAGTTTCTGCAATTGCAGGATTTATCCAGTGTCTTATCAGTTTTGCTTTTGCAGACAGCATTGAGTCAGTTGCAAGAATTACTGCAGGTGCTGCAGTGTTGCCTATGATTATGAAACTTGCAGGTGAGCTTGTACGTAGTATAAACGATAGCGAAAACTTCAATGTTATTACAGAAAATCCTGACGAATGTTATAGTGTTGAAAACATAGCAGATGAGGATACTGCAAATGAGATTTCAAGAGGCCTTATGATGGGTAATCCTGAAATTAAGTATTCAGCAAAAATCGGTTTCCCTCAGAAGTTTGTTGAAATTTCTCGTTCTGCTGAAGTTACAGGAAAGATTTGCAAACTTACAATCCCTGCTATGGCGATAGTCGGTCTTGTACTTGGAATTATTTCTATTATCAAAACAGGAAATTTCTTTGCCGGTATAAGTACTTTAACAGGTACACTTCTTATGACACTTCCTTGTTCTGCAGGACTTGTGTCTGCTATTAATCTTCGTGCAACAAACAAACTTCTTAATGAAGATGGTGCTATGATTAATGGTTACAGCGCAGTTGACGATGCTGTAAATACAAATGGTGTTGTTATTGATGCTTGTGATGCTTTTGAACAAGGTGGATGTAATATTGAGGGTATGAAAACATACCATAAAATGAGAATTGATGAGGCTCTTCTCTATACTGCATCTGTTGTTATTGCATCAGGTGGCGTTTTAGCAGAAGTGTTTGATGGTGTTATTATCGGTAAGCGCGAACTTTTACTTCCTGTTGAGTCTTTGGCTTATGAAGAAAAATTAGGATGTTCTTGCTGGATACACAATCACAGAGTCCTTGTTGGTAATCGTGACCTCCTTGTACATCACAATGTGGAAACACCTGATAAGGATTTGGAAGCTAAATATAAATCAAATGGTAGAAATGTTATTTATCTTGCTATCGAAGGAAAAATTGCAGCAATGTTTGTTGTGGTTTATAAAGCAAATGAAGAAACAGCAAGATATATGCGTGAACTTGAAAAAGACGGAATTACAATATTCTTCAGAACAGCTGATGCAAATATTACAGAAAAATTCCTTGAAAGAGAGTTCCAGTTACCTGCAAATGTTGTTAAAATTATTAATCCTGTTGCAGGAGATATGTTCTCAAAGGTTAAATCAAGACGTGCTGAACGAAGTGATGCAAAAATTATCCACGATGGTGGCATAAAGTCAATGCTCTCTGCACTTCACGGTACTTTTGTAATTAATAATTTCGTTAATTCATCAAGACTTGTTCAGCTTATTGCTTCAGTTATCGGTGCTGTGATTATGGCATTGTTTACATTTATTTCAAGCATTGCACAAATCGGCGTGCTACAGATTATACTGTATCAGGTAATATGGACAGTTATACTTTCTGTTCCTGCAATTACACGAAAAAAGTAAAACTACGATTACTATTTTAGGAGATGAACTAATTGGCAGAAATATGGGAATCAGTAAAAAATATTGCCTTGTGGGTCTGGGGATTTGACCAGGTAAGGTTTACTATTGATGCACTCGTAAAACTTGGAATAACAACTATGCTCAGTGGTTTTATCGGTTTTGAACGTGAACATTCTCATCGTCCTGCAGGTTTCAGAACTCATATTCTTGTTTCAGTCAGCTCTGCACTTGTAATGCTCACATCAGTTTATGTTTTTGACAGTCAGGGAATGGTTGGTGACGTTACTCGAATGAGTGCACAAGTACTTAGCGGTATCGGTTTCCTTGGAGCAGGTACAATTCTTCGTGAGGGCTTTTCTGTTAAAGGCCTTACAACTGCTGCATCACTTTGGGCTGTTGCTTGTATAGGTATTGCTGTGGGCGCAGGCTTCTATGCAGGTGCCTTTGTGGCAACAATTGTTATTTATCTTACTCTGAATTCTCTCAAAAGATTTATTGTTCGTGGTTCAACTGGTAAACTTCTCTTTGTTGAAATAAGAGATGTTGGTACACAACTTCCTATCATCACAAAAACCATCAAGCAATGTGGTGGTAAAATTCATTCAATGGAAGTTGTTTATACTGAATCAAAGGACTTGAAATTCAAGCAACGGAAAGATACATCAGTTATCAAGATGCTTGTATTCCCAAGAAATGATGAATCCCTTTCTCTTATGATTACAACTATCAGAAGTATGGAAGATGTTGAGGATATCTATGTTGACTGATAAAATTACTTTACTTGATGGTGAACATATTGAGGATTTAGGTGAAGGTATAGGTCTTGTTGTGTCAAAACAACATACATTTGGTACAGATGCAATGTTACTTGCGGACTTTGCCAATCCTAAACGAAATGACGTTGCTTGTGATTTTGGTTCTGGTTGTGGAATAATACCTTTTCTTTGGCTTCGTGACGGAAAATGTGCCGAAATTACTGCAATTGAAATTCAGGAAAATGGTTGTGACCAGATGAACAGGTCACTTGTATTGAATGAAACAGAAAAAATCACTGTTTTAAACAGAGATTTAAAGGATATATCGGATTTAAAAGCAGGTAGCTTTGATTTAGTTACTATGAATCCACCGTATAAAATCGAAAATGGTGGAATAAAGAATGATGACGATTTTGCAACTATTGCCCGTCATGAAACGTTTTGTAATATGGACGATATAGCAAAAAGTGCTGCTCGTCTTTTGAGATTTGGTGGTAAACTTTGCATTTGCTACAGACCCGAAAGAGTATTTGACGCAATGTATTCAATGAGAGCAAATGGAATTGAGCCAAAAACTCTTAAGTTTGTGTCGAAAAAAGGTGATACTCAACCTTGGTTAGTGCTTATCGAAGGTAAGCGTGGTGCTAAAAACGGACTCAAAGTTGAGGGAAACCTTGTCGCATATAACGATGATGGTACTTTGACGGAAGAAATGCTCAGAATTACGGAAAAGTACAGAAAATAAAGAAAGGAAACGGACAATATGAACGGAAAACTTTATGTTGTAGGAACTCCAATCGGAAATTTGTCCGATTTCTCCGAAAGAGCAAAACAAACTCTTGCATCTGTCGATTTTATCGCAGCAGAAGATACAAGAGTAACACAAAAATTACTTAATTTTTTTGATATTAAAAAACCACTTATCAGTTACTATGAGCATAATCGTCGTGAGCGTGGAGAAATGATTGTTTCACGAATCTTAAATGGTGAGGTTTGCGCCATAGTGACGGATGCAGGAATGCCTTGCATTTCTGACCCTGGACAAGACTTAGTTTATCTTTGTCACGAAAAGGGAATTCCTGTTGAGTCTGTTCCCGGACCTACTGCTTTTGCAACTGCGTTGGCAATCAGCGGAATGGAAAGTGGCAGATTTACTTTTGAGGGATTTTTAAGTACAAATAAACCAAGCAGAAAAGAACATCTTGAGGAACTTAAAGATGAAAGAAGAACTATGATTTTTTACGAAGCTCCTCATAAACTGAAAGCAACACTTAAGGATATGTATTCATATTTCGGTGACCGTGAAATTGCCATAGTAAAAGAGCTTACTAAAATTCACGAAACAGTAATGAGGACAACCCTTAAAGGTGCAATCGACTATTTTGATGTGGAAAACCCAAGAGGTGAGTATGTTCTTATTCTTGCAGGTGCTCAAAAGACAAAAGAAAAACAACCTGTCACATTGGAACAGGCTGTTGTAATTGCAAAAGAACTTGTGGATAAAGGTATTAGCGTAAACGAAGCAGCAAAAACTGTTGCTGGTGAAACGGGAATAAAGAAAAGCCTTATATATAAAGAATTACTTTGATTGTCTGTTTGTGATTTTATAGGCTTTTGCAACTTCCTTTTCAATTATTCGTGTAGCTTCTTTGATAATTGTATCCATTGTTCGTGGTAGTTGCTCATTTCTTTTTGGTTTTGCATCACCTTCAAAAATCATTGAGTTTATAACATTGTCAATGACTGTTGTTGTGAAATATGGTGCTAATTCTTTACGTGCTAATTCGTGATTTGGTATAGCACCTTGACAAAGAGCAGCAAGATAAACTTTGTATATAGTCAGGACATAAATTGTTCTAATTCTATTTGAGTAATTTCGGCCGTAGGCACTGAGTCTGTCCATAAGATATACTGAAGAACGGAAAATGGTACTCATTCGCATTTCACTGTCCTGAGGAAGCTCGTCTTCAACAAAAAGTGCGTCGGACATCATCTTGTTTTCAGTAAGTCCTAAAAGATAGTCGGTGCTGACATCGTAAAATGTTGAGGCACGACAAAGGAAATCAAGGCCACATTCACGGATGCCTTTCTCATAGTGAGAAAGCAGAGCCTGTGAAACTCCTAATTCGATTGCAGCTTCTTTTTGACTTAAATTTTTTTCTTTTCTTAAAGACACAAGTCTTGTGGAAACGGATGTACTCATAACGATGACTCCTTATACTTAAAGTATAAAGATTATATAACACATTAAACAATTTGTATATTGTTCGATATTACAAATTTTCAGGAGATAAAATATGAAAACTTACCAAATACATTTAATTCGTCATGCCGTTACAAAAGGCAATCTTGAGGGACGATATATCGGTCATACGGATGAATCTGTGTGTGAAGAGGGTATGGCACAGCTCAAGGATATTATGGAAAATTATGGTGAATACCCTGAGGTTGATGCAGTATTTTCAAGTCCTTTAAAAAGATGTATAGAAACTGCAAAGGCAATTTATCCTGACAAAAATCCTATTATTCTTGAGGATTTAAGAGAATATGATTTCGGTGAATTTGAGGGTAAAACTGCAGAAGAATTGCAGGATGACGAAGACTTTGCTGAATGGCTTAGTGGTTCAAATCCAAATAAAGCAGCACCATTTGGTGACAGTCAGGTAAGGTTCAATTACAGAATTTGTGACTGTTTCGAAAAAATCGTTGATGGTGTTATCAAAGCTGGTGCAAATAGTACAGCAGTATTTACTCACGGTGGGGTGATTATGTCACTTATGCAGACTTATGCACTACCTGAAGCACCTATGCACGAATGGTTAACACCTTCTTGTTGTGGTTACACAATCCGTATTGACCCATCAATCTGGTCACGTGGAATGAAAGTTGAGGCTGTTGCAGAATGTCCTGCTCAACCAGAAGTGTTTGAACACGAACTGTGGGATGTTTATGACCCTGATAAGGACGAGTTTGATGTGGCTTATTGGGAAGATGATGCTAACTTCCCTGATGAGAAGTAAAAAGTTCCAAAATAACTAGAAAAATTACATTGAATTAAAATTTTTTCAATGATAAAATAATAAAATGAAAAAACATAAGGAGGCAAAAACTTATGAAAATGTCATTCCGTTGGTATGGCGAAACTGACCCGATATCATTGCAATACATTCGTCAGATTCCAAATATGAAAAGCATAGTTAGTGCTGTTTACGATGTAAAACCAGGTGAGGTTTGGCCTGAAGAGTCAATCGAGAAAATGGTAAAACAGTGCGAAGAAAATGGTCTTATTTTTGACGTTGTTGAATCAATTCCTGTACACGAAAACATTAAGCTTGGCAGAGAAAATGTTGACGAGCTTTTAGAGGTATATTGTGAAAATATCCGTCGTTGTGCAAAATATGGTGTTAAATGTGTAACATATAACTTTATGCCTGTTTTTGACTGGACTCGTACACAGCTTGATAAAGAGGCAGAGGACGGTTCAACAAGCCTTGTTATGTATTGGGAACAAATGAAAGGTCTTGACCCACTTAAGGATGATATTCATCTTCCTGGTTGGGATGCAAGCTATAGTCAGGAAGAGGTAAGAGAATTAATTTCAGCTTATGGTGAACTTGGTGAAGAGGGACTTTGGAAGAACCTTGAAAAATTCCTTAAGAAAGTTATTCCTGTTGCTGAAGAGTGTGGCGTTAAGATGGCAATTCATCCTGATGACCCACCATATCCAATTTTTGGTATTCCAAGAATTATTACTTGCGAAGAAAACATCGATAGAATGTTAAAGATTGTTGATAGCGAGGCAAATAGCCTTTGTCTTTGTACCGGCTCATTAGGTTGTGCTGCATCAAATGATGTGGTAAAAATGATTAGAAAATACAGTGCAATGAATAGAATTGCATTTATGCATATTAGAAACATCTTGATTATGGAAGACGGAAGCTTTGAAGAAAGCGGACATATTTCAAATTGTGGTAGTCTTGATATGTATGAAGTAGTTAAGGCACTTGTAGATACAGGCTTTGACGGCTATGTTCGTCCTGACCATGGTAGAATGATTTGGGGTGAAACAGGCAAACCTGGTTATGGTCTTTTCGACAGAGCACTCGGTGCTACATATATAAACGGATTGTTTGAAGCAGTTGAGAAAGGAAGTAAATAAACCTATGTTACATGAGAATTTAAAAGGTAGAGTAGCCGTTGTTACAGGTGGCGGTGGCGTCCTTTGTGGTGATTTCGCAAAAACACTTGCTAAACAGGGTGTAAAAGTTGCAGTTCTTGACCTTAACGAAGCAGCGGCACAGAAAGTTGCTGACGAAATCAATGCTGACGGTGGCGTTGCTATTGCAGTTGGTTGTAATGTTCTTGAAAAAGAAAGTATGGAAAACGCTCGTGCAATTATCAACGAAAAACTTGGTACTTGCGATATTCTTCTCAATGGTGCAGGTGGAAACAATCCAAAAGGCACAACAACAAAAGAAACTCTTGAAAAAATCGATTTAATCGAAAAGAATGATGATATTAAGACTTTCTTTGACCTTGATGCTGCAGGAATTTCATTCGTGTTCAACCTTAATTTCCTTGGAACACTTATTCCTACACAGGTTTTTGCTCGTGATATGGCTGAAAAGGAAAATACTTGTATCGTTATGGTAACATCAATGAATGCTTATCGTCCTCTTACGAAAATTCCTGCTTATTCAGCAGCTAAAGCAGCAGTTAAGAACTTTACAGAATTTATGGCAGTTCACTTTGCTGATGTTGGTATCCGTGTAAACGCTATTGCACCGGGATTCTTCTCAACAAATCAGAACAAAGCACTTCTCTGGAATGATGATGGTACACCAACTGCAAGAACAAACAAGATTCTTAACGCAACACCTATGAAGAGATTTGGGGAAGCAAACGAGCTTTCAGGTGCATTATTGTTCCTTTGTGACGAGGCATATTCGAGTTTTATCACAGGTACAAGCATTTGTGTTGATGGTGGATTCTCAGCATATAGTGGCGTATAATCACTGCTTATGTGGAACAAATAAGCGTGTAGGTGTATTTTGGAGGTAATTATAAAATGAATTTAAATCTTAGAAATAAAGAAGAATGTATGTTTGATATGATTTCACTTGGTGAAATTATGCTCCGTCTTGATCCGGGCGAAGGCAGAATTAAAACAACTCGTTCTTTCCGTGCTTGGGAAGGTGGCGGTGAATACAACGTTGCTCGTGGTCTTCGTCGTTGTTTTGGTATGAAAACTTCAGTTGTAACTGCATTTGCTGACAACGAAGTTGGTCGTCTTCTTGAAGACTTTATTATGCAGGGTGGCGTTGACACTTCACTTATCAAGTGGGTTAAGTATGACGGTATCGGCAGAACAGTAAGAAATGGTCTTAACTTTACAGAACGTGGATTTGGTATCCGTGGTGCTGTTGGTGTTTCTGACCGTGGTAATACAGCAATTTCTCAGCTTAAGGCAGGGGACATTGACTGGGATTACATTTTTGGTACTCTTGGTGTTCGTTGGCTTCATACAGGTGGTATTTTTGCAGCACTTTCAGAGTCAACTGCAGAAGTTGCTATCGAAGCAGTAAAGGCTGCAAAGAAATACGGCACAATCGTTTCTTACGACCTTAACTATCGTCCATCTCTTTGGAACGATATTGGTGGCAAAGCAAAGGCTCAGGAAGTTAATAAGGAAATCGCAAAATATATCGACGTTATGATTGGTAACGAAGAAGATTTTACAGCTTGTCTTGGCTTTGAAATCGAAGGAAACGACGAAAATCTTAAAGAACTCAACATCGAGGGCTATTACAAGATGCTTGAAGATGTTGTTAAGGTTTATCCTAACTTTAAGGTTATCGCAACAACTCTTCGTACAGTTAAAACTGCAACAGTTAACGACTGGTCAGCAATCTGCTATGCAGACGGTAAAGTTCATAAAGGACTTGAACTGCCAGGTCTTGAAATCCTTGACCGTGTTGGTGGTGGTGACTCATTTGCATCAGGTCTTATTTATGGCCTTATGACAACAGAAGATGCTCAGACAGCAGTTAATTATGGTGTTGCTCACGGTGCACTTGCAATGACAACTCCAGGTGATACATCAATGGCATCACTTAAGGAAGTAGAAAATATTGTCAAAGGCTCAGGTGCAAGAGTACAGAGATAGTTTCTTTTTCCGCAATACGTCGTGGCGTTCGGTTCGCGGTATAGCACATACAGTTTCACCTCTGCCACATTGTCTTGCGAAAAGATAAATCTATCTTAATTTAAAAATTAAATTCGTATGGGCGATTCACAAATTGCCCGAGAAATATATTCCGATTTGGAGATGTGACTATGGATAAAGAAAAAATTATTACCCGAATTCAGGATTGCGGTATCGTAGCTGTTGTCCGTGCAGAAACAGTTGACCAGGCTATCAGAATTACTGATGCTTGTATTGAAGGTGGCGTAGCTGCTATTGAACTTACATTTACAGTTCCTCATGCTGATAAGGTTATTGAAGAGCTTGCAAAGAGATATACACCAGAAGAAATTATTCTTGGTGCAGGTACAGTTCTTGATGCAGCAACAGCAAGAATAGCAATGCTTTCAGGTGCTGAATATATCGTAAGCCCTGCTCTTGACATTGAAACACTTAAACTTTGTAATCGTTACAGAGTTCCAATGATGCCTGGTATTATGACAGTTCGTGAAGGATTACTTGCTATGGAAAATGGTGCAGATATTCTTAAAGTTTTCCCTGCTGACCTTTTCGGACCAAAGATTATCAAGGATATCAAGGGTCCAATTCCTTATGCTAAGATGATGCCAACAGGTGGCGTTGATGCTGATAATGTTGGTGAATGGATTAAAGCAGGTGCTGTTGCAGTTGGTGCAGGTTCCTCACTTACAGCAGGTGCTAAAACAGGTGACTACAAGAAGATTACTGAAACGGGTAAACGCTTCGTAGAAAATATTAAGATTGCCCGTGCAGAACTTGCAGGTAAATAATTCATAAAATTATATTATTTGTAATGAAAGGTGGTGCAATATGAAGAATATTTTGAAAAGTATGTTATCAGTTTTAATGGCTGTTTCAATCTTTGTATGCACCATACCTGTCAGTGCATTGACAAGTGGAAATTTTACCTATGAAATTGTCAACGGTGAAGCTTTAATCACATCATATAATGGTACAGCAACTCAGGTGACTGTTCCTGCGACTATCGATGGGTATTCAGTTTATGGTGTTGGTGATTCAGCGTTTAAAGACAATGCAAAAATTACAAAAGTTACAGTTTCTGCAGGTGTTAAGTCCATCGGTGCGTCGGCATTTGAAAATTGTACAAAGTTGGCAACAATTTCGCTACCAGCAACGATTATGTTTTTTGGTGAGAAGGCAATTTATAACACTGCGTATTATAACAATAGAAGTAACTGGAAAGAGAAACCCAATACAGGCACTGGTGATGGACCAAGTATTGGTAGTGGAGGAAATGACCAGATATCATGGGAGGATATTTCTGCCGAGGGTTTAGAGTACTTATATCTAGGGAAAATACTGGTAGAAATTTCTTATAAAGGTGTATACGCAATGAAATATGGCACAACTGTAATTGCTGATGGTGCGTTTTCGGAAAGCGAAGCAAATAGCGTTTCTCTTGCCAATCAGACAGCAACAATAGGTAATAATGCATTCAAGAATTGTACGAGTTTAAACAAGGTTAATTTTTCTAACAATCTTGAATATATAGGAAAATCTGCTTTTGAAAATTGTACCTCTCTTGTAAATATAACATTACCTGAAAAAGATATTCAAATGTATGCAAGTGCATTTTATAACACAGGATATTATAATAATGCTGAAAATTGGAACAATGGTGTTCTTTACTATAACACTATTGCTATAGGTACAGATGAGAATTCTAATATAACAGAAATTGCAGATGGTACAACAAGAATTATTGGAGAAGCATTACGGGATAAGGATGCAATAATTCCTGCATCTGTTATCTATATTTCTCCTGAAGCATTTACAGAAAAAGAAAATGTCACAATTTATGGATATTCAGGGACATATGCACAGGAATATGCAACAACTCACAACGTGAAATTCGTTGATTTAAACTTACCTGTCAAGGGTGATGTGAATTTTGATGGAAACGTTGACAGAGACGATTATAGAATTCTTACAGATATAGCTACTCTTCAACAGCAGGAAAATGAAGATGTTTTTTTTGTAGGTGATATGGATGATGATGGTGCAATAGATGGTATTGATGTTATTATCCTTGATTTAATGCTTAATGACAGACCACCGTCAAGACTCAAAGGAGATGCTGATGGTGATGGTGATGTAGATGTGAATGATTACGATTTATTGGTTCTCATTTCACAAACAAGAGCAAAAGTAACTGATAACCTGATGTTCATTCGTTGCGATTTGAATGAAGATGGTGCAGTTGACAGTATCGATGCAATTTATCTTGATTTGACATTGAAAAATATAATTTCTTTAGTATATTAAAATAACGCTTAGAGAATTAACTCTAAGCGTTTTCTTTTTCCATTATATATTTCACAACACTGTTGTCATTGTTTGTCCCGATAATAATATCAGCAATCTCTTTTACTTGTGGTACTGCATTCTGGACTGCAACAGCAGTATCAGCACCACTAAGCATTATAATATCATTCAGATTATCACCAAATGCTGTGATTGTATCAGCATTAACAATGTTTCTAACTTCTTTTGCGCCATTTGCCTTTGAGGCTGTATGAGAATAAATTTCAATAAGCCAATCCTCAGAATAACTGTCTTTGTAATAGGCAAAGTCGATTTCAGGGATTGATTTCAGATTTTCGACGATATCATCAAGGAACTGAGGCAAAGCGTAATAGTTCACATAAACTGGATGATTGCCATTTTCGATTTTTGTAAGGTCATCTGTCTGCGTGAATCTGCCATCAAGCATATCCACTCTCATATCATAAAATTCTTTCATTCCATCGTTGTCAAATTCTGTATATTTAATTGAAAGTTTATAATCATCACTGTAAAGGAACATAAAAGGATGAAGATTTTTTTCATAAAAACAATCCAGAACTTTTTGAAGAACAGAATGTTCGATTTCGTGATATTTTACTGCTTTTCCTGACTCCGTATCATAGACGAAAACACCATTCATAAGTACAATCGGTGCTGCAAAGTGAACACCCTCAAGGATTGGCATAGCACTTACCATACTTCTTGCAGTGGCAACAGAAAAAGGAATACCCTTTTTGTATAACTCATTCAGTTTTTCTTTGGTGAACTCACTCATTTTGCCGTTACTCTGCAAAAGTGTTCCGTCCATATCGCTTATATAAAGTGTTTTCATAATTCTCCTAAAAAGTAGGGGACGATGCTTACATCGTCCCACTATAATTTATTTAAGTAATGATACTACAAGGTCACCCATTTCGGATGTTGTAACCTTTTTAAAGCCATCTTCATAAATATCAGGTGTACGAGCCTGTTTAAGTGCTTCATTAACAGCATCTTCAATAGATTTTGCAGCATCCTTTTCATCAAATGAATACTGAAGCATCATTGCTGCTGAAAGAATTGTTGCAAGTGGGTTTGCTCTCTGCTGACCTGCAATATCAGGTGCAGAGCCGTGAATAGGTTCATAAAGTCCCATTTTACCAGTTGCCAATGATGCAGAAGCAAGCATACCGATTGAACCACTAATCATTGAAGCTTCGTCAGAAAGAATGTCGCCGAAAATGTTTGAAGTAACGATAACATCAAACTGACCAGGATTTCTTACCAACTGCATTGCACAATTGTCAACATACATATGAGAAAGTTCAACTTCAGGATATTCAGCTGACATCTTGATAACAGTTTCTCTCCAGAGTCTTGAGCTTTCAAGAACGTTTGCCTTATCAACGCTTGTGAGCTTCTTGTTACGCTTCATAGCCATTTCATAAGCTGTTCTTGCGATTCTTTCGATTTCAGGAACAGAGTACATTTCTGTATCGTAAGCAGCAGGAGCACCGTCAACTTCTTTTCTGCCTCTTTCACCGAAATAAATACCACCTGTAAGCTCACGGACAATCATAATGTCAAGTCCGTCACCGATAATACTATCCTTAATAGGTGATGCAGATTTAAGTGGTTCAAAAATCTTTGCAGGACGAAGATTTGCATAAAGTCCTAATGCACCACGGATACCTAAAAGACCTTTTTCAGGGCGTTGATTTCCCGGAAGAACATCCCACTTAGGACCACCAACAGCACCAAGGAAAACACAGTCAGCTTTTTTGCAAGCATCAACTGTTGCTTGTGGAAGAGGTTCGCCTGTTGCGTCGATAGCAGCACCACCGATAAGCTGATAATCATAGTTGAACTTGAATCCGTACTTTTCACCTGTTGCGTCAAGAACTTTAAGTGCTTCATTAACGATTTCAGGACCGATTCCGTCACCCTTTAATACTACAATATTATATTCTTTCATAATTATTTTTCCTCTCTAACCACATTTGGCATACAACGGTTAACTGCACAAAGGATACCTTTGATTGATGCATAGTTGATATTGTGTGAAATACCGATACCGAAAACATCTTTGCCTTGTGGGTCTGTAATGTGAATATAGCTGACAGCCTTTGAGTCAGAACCTGATGAGAATGCGTGTTCTGAGTAGTCGATAAAGTGATAATCACCAAGACCGATTGTGTTCATAGCCTGACAGAAAGCACCGATAGGACCTGATGCAACACCTTCAATTAACTGTGGTGCATTGCCATTGTACTGAACAGAACCAACAAAATGTACCTTTGACTCGTCTTCACCATGTCCTCTTTCTTCAAAGAACTTGTAGCTGAGAAGTTTGTAAGGACCAGTAACATTGAGATATTCCTGCTGGAAGAGTGAATAAACTTCGTCTTTCTGAAGTTCTTTACCCTTTTCGTCACAAACTTTCTGAACAATCTTAGAGAATTCAGGATGCATAGCCTTTGGCATATTGTATCCGAATTCTGCCATAATATATGCAACGCCACCTTTACCAGACTGGCTATTGATACGGATAATTGGTTCGTATTCACGACCAACGTCTGCAGGGTCGATAGGCAAATATGGAACTTCCCAGTATTCTGTACCGCTTGTTCGCATATATTCCTTACCTTTGTTGATAGCATCCTGATGAGAACCTGAGAATGCAGTGAAAACAAGTTCACCACCATAAGGCTTTCTTGGGTCAACAGGCATCTTTGTTGTTCTTTCAAACATTTCCTTGATTTCGTTCATATTTGAGAAATCAAGTCCGGGGTCAATACCCTGTGTATACATGTTAAGAGCAAGAGTAACAATGTCAACGTTACCTGTTCTTTCACCATTACCGAAAAGAGTACCCTCAATTCTGTCAGCACCTGCTAAAAGACCAAGTTCAGCAGCAGCAACAGCAGTACCTCTGTCGTTATGAGGATGCAAGCTGATAATTGCATTTTCACGATTCTTAAGTTTACGACAGAAATATTCAATCTGGTCAGCGTGTCCGTTTGGAGTGCTACCTTCAACGGTTGCAGGAAGATTAAGAATAATCTTATTGTCTTCGTTTATATCGAGTGCTTCCATAACCTTTTCACAGATAAGAACAGCGTTGTCCATTTCTGTACCTGAAAAGCTTTCAGGTGAATATTCGTAACGAATGTTCACATCTTTTTGTGATTTAAGTTCATCAGTAAGTTCCTTGATAAGCTTAGCACCCTGAACAGCGATATCGATAACACCATCCATATCTTTCTTGAAAACAACTTTTCTTTGAAGAGTTGAAGTTGAGTTATAGAAATGGATAATTACATTTTTAGCACCGTCAATAGCTTCAAAAGTCTTTCTGATAAGGTGCTCACGGCTCTGTACAAGAACCTGAATTGTGACATCATCAGGAATTAAGTTTTCTTCAATAAGTGTACGAAGAATTTCGTATTCAGTTTCAGAAGCTGATGGGAAACCAACTTCAATTTCCTTGAAACCAATTTTTACAAGAGTTTTGAAATATTCGATTTTCTCCTGTAAATTCATTGGGTCAATAAGAGCCTGATTACCGTCACGAAGGTCAACTGAACACCAGATAGGTGGCTTTTCAATTGTTTTTGACGGCCATTGTCTGTCAGGAATGTTGATTGGTGTAAAAGGAATATACTTTTCGCATCCTTGTTTCATAAATTTCTACCTCCAAATAAAAAATCGCCCACTATCAAAGTTAGTTGATAGGGACGACGGAAAAATCTATCGTGGTACCACCCTAATTCATCGGAAAAACCGACCTTAGTGACCTCAAGCAAGGTCCGACTTGATAACGGTGTCAACCGTCACGGGCTATGATTTCACCCGTGCAACTCCGAAATGAGCTATACACATAAGCACTGTGTTGCCTTGCACCGAACGGCAACTCTCTGAAAGCAAGTGAGTTATGTCTTATTTTCTTCACTGTTTTTGACAGGGGCTATTTGATTTGTATTATATTGTATAGTATTTCTTTCATTTTGTCAATATACAATTTAAATCATTAAATTGCAGACAAGCACTTGAAAAAGTTATGATAAAATGTTAATGTTTTATCATAATCTCTGACGATAAGTAAACATAATTTTAACTCAAAGGAATTGAAAATATGGAAAAAAGAGAATTGAAATATCCCGTTGTTTTCGTCCATGGAATGTTCGGTTGGGGTGAAGATGTAGGATTTAATAGTGTTATGCCCTATTGGGGTGGAACAGCAGGAAGCATAACAAGATATCTGCGAAATAAAAACATTGAATGTTATGCCGTGTCTGTTGGTCCTGCTTCAAGTGCCTGGGACCAGGCTTGTGAACTGTACGCCCAACTTAAAGGAACCACTGTTGATTACGGAAAAGTTCACTCTGAAAATCATAATCATAAGCAGTTTGGCAGACAATTCACAAAACCTCTTTTTGATGGTTGGAGTGAAGATAAAAAAATCCATCTAATAGGACACAGCTTTGGTGGAACGTGTATCCGTATGCTTTGTCATTTGCTTGAATATGGTGCTCCCGAAGAAGTAGAAGCAAGTGGAGAGCAGGTTTCTGACCTTTTTAAAGGTGGAAAAGGAAAACTTGTCTCAAGTGTGACAACACTTTGTTCACCTATGGGTGATATTGATACGTATAAGGCATTTGAAGAAAAGAACTATATTCCACTTGTTCAAAAAGGAATGTCGTCATATACAGGTACATTTGGTCGTTCATTTTTAAACGGCAAAATGGTGGATTTCAAGCTTGAACAGTTCGGACTTACAAATACACCGGGTAAAAAAGACGCAGAGCCTAAAAAAGAGGCAAAGAAAAGATTTATTCAGTCAAATGACAACATTATTTACGATTTGTCACCTGATGGTATCAGAAAAACCAATGATAGAATTAAAATTGTGCCTGATATTTATTATTTTTCCTATGCTTTTAATGCTATGGAATACAGTGAAAAGAAGCAGAGAGATGCAATAAAGAATACTCACTTTATTGGTCTGCGATATTCTGCATATCTGCTTATGAAGTATTCTCACAAAAACGGAGTTTTCACGGGTAATGGTCAGGATGGCCTTGTAAATGTTTCTGCAGCAGGTAATCCTCCTGATGAACCATATGCACCATTCAATGAAGATTTCAAAAAAGGTGTCTGGAATGTAATGCCTGTTCAACCTGGTGATCACGGAACGCCAATTGGATTGTTTATGAGCAAAAAATTTACACGAAACTTTTATGATAATATAGCATCCTTGCTGAAAAAAGCAGAAGAAAAGGAATTTTGAGCATCAAAATGAAATTAGTTGTTGATTTTAAAGCAAAAAAGTGGTTTAATATTTTTATATTATTTTAGGAGATGAGAATATGGACTTTAAAGAAAGTACAGGTCTGTACTTGATTGCAGGTGGCGTTATTGCTTTCATTCTTGTACAATCTATTTTCTTCCTTGTCAAAGCATGGAAACAGGGTGAAAAATTAGGAATTGACAAGAAAAAGTTGCGTAATACAATCACATCAAGTGCTGTTTTTACAATTCCATCAGCATTATCAGTTCTTGCTACGGTTATTGTTTTAGCACCATCATTGGGATTGGTAATTCCATGGGTAAGATTGTCTGTTCTTGGTAACTTGTTGTATGAAACAAAAGCAGCTGGCGATGCTATGAGTGCATTGGGACAAGAAGGTGGCATTTCATCAACCATTACTGACCCTGCAGTTTTTGCTGGTGTTGCTTGGGTTATGACCCTTGGTATTTGTTTCTCTCTTGTTCTTTTACCTTTCGTTGCAAAGCCTTTACACAAGAAGATTCTTAATGTTGGTAAAAAAGACGAAACAAAAGAAGAAACAGGCGAAAAGAAAGAGAAAAAATCAAATGGTATCGGAGGTTTCATCGACCTTTTAACACCTGCAGTTTTCATCGGTCTTATCGGTGCATTTGTTGCTCGTGCTATTGCAGGTAAAGGTAAGCCTGAAACATTCGGTGACGGAGCTGGTGTGTTATCAGTTATCACATTAGTTGTCGCAGTTGTAGCGTCATTAATTCTTGAATACATATCAAAGAAGTTCAAACTCACATGGCTTGAACCATTTGTTATGCCAATCGGTATGATTATAGCAATGGTTGTTGCAGTTGTTGCATACAATGTATTGCCACCTGAACTTGCTGTTTTGGAATGGAGGGGTTAATTATGAGTAAAAAGAACAAAGTAGAAAAATCATATTTTGACCGTGTCCATGCTTGGGGAAGAATTTCAAGTATTACAGCATTATGTGTAATGATTATGTTCCCACTTTCAATCTGTTTGTATTTAGGTGTATGGCCATCATTCAGCGGTGTTATGGCTGGTCTTTTAAAGCTTATTCCACTTTATTGGTCACTTGCTGTTATTGAAGTTTTGATTTATACACCAATGCTTGGTGCAGGTGGTACATATCTTTCATTCGTAACAGGTAACATCACAAACCTTAAGCTTCCTTGTGCAATCGGCGCTATGGAAAATGCAAAAGTAAAGGCAAACAGTGAAGAAGGCGAAGTTATTTCAACAATTGCAATTGCAACATCTTCTATCGTTACAACAGTTATCATTGCAGTTGGTGTTTTGGTGTTCAAGCCATTCCTTCCAGCTTTCACAAGCAGTGAACTTTTAATGCCTGCTTTCAAACAGGTTCAGCCTGCGCTTTTCGGTGCATTGGCAGCAGGTTACTTCTCAAAGCATTGGAAGATTTCAATTTTCCCAATTCTTGTAATGCTTGGCGTATTGCTTGTAGCTCCTGGATTAGACGCAGGTACACTTCTTTTCCCAGGTATCGTAGCATCTGTAGTTGGCGCATTTGCAATGTGGAAGTTTAAAATAGTCAAATAATTTGTTTTTTTCAACAGTCCGTTGACCAATCGGTTGACGGACTTGTTTTTTTGTGAAAATGTACAGAAAAATAATACTATTTTTTACCTATAAAACATTGATTTTATGCGGTTAAAGTGGTAGAATAAATTGATTATAACAAAATGGATTGGAGTGTGCTTTTATGGCTTTAGTTCCAATGAAAAAACTAATTGAAAATGCCGAAAAAAACAATATTGCAGTCGGTGCTTTCAGTGTGGGTAATATGGAAATGGTTATGGGTGCTGTTGCGGCTGCTGAAGAACTCAATATGCCGATTATTCTTCAGATTGCAGAGTGCAGACTTAAAAACTCACCGCTTGAATTTATGGGACCGATGATGATTGCTGCAGCAAAAAATTCTAAAGTGGAAATTGCAGTTCACCTCGACCACGGTCTTAAAATCGAAACTGTTGAGAAAGCATTGAAAATGGGCTTTACATCAGTAATGTTTGACGGTTCAACATTGCCACTTGAGGAAAATATCAAGGCTGTTAAGAAAGTTCGAGAAATGGCTGACGAATACGGTGCAACCGTTGAGGCTGAACTTGGTGTTGTCGGTGGTAATGAGGGTGATGGTGCAGCACACGAAATTCTTTGTACAAACCCCGCTGACGCAAAGCTTTTCTGTGATGAAACAGGCGTTGATGCTTTGGCAGTTGCTATCGGTAATGCTCACGGAAACTATCCAGTACTTCCAAATCTTCGTTTTGACGTTCTTGATGACATTAATAAAATGGTTGAAACACCACTTGTTCTTCACGGTGGAACAGGAATCACAGATGAAATGTTTCAGCAGGCAATTATGTTAGGCGTTCGAAAGGTGAATATTGCCACTGCAAGTTTTGACCATCTTGCAAAATATGCTCAGGACTATTGCAGTACAAAAGAAAAGGCAAATTATTTTGAATTGAGTGCAAAAATGGTAGAAGGCGTTTACGCAAACGTTAAAAGACATATTAAAGTGTTCAGCTTTATGGACAGATAAGGAGAAATCGCTATGAAATATATTGAATTTGATAATAGTAAGGAATTTGACTTAATCCTTTTGGGCAGAGTTGCAGTTGACCTTAATCCTGTTGACTATTATTGCCCACTTAACGAAAGCACAACTTTTAAGAGATACCTTGGTGGTTCTCCTGCAAATATTGCAGTTGGTCTTGCTCGTCTTGGTAAAAAATGTGGCTTTTTTGCAAGAGTTTCTGACGACCAACTTGGTACATTCGTAACAGATTACTTTGACAATGAGGGAATTGACACTTCTCATATCAAACGTTGTCAGAATGGTGAAAAAATCGGTCTTACATTTACTGAAATCAAATCAGAAACAGAAAGCTCAATCGTTATGTATCGTAACGAAGCTGCTGACTTAAAACTCGATGTTGAAGATATCGACGAAGAATATATCAACAAGGCAAAAGCAATCCTTATTTCAGGTACAGCACTTGCAGAAAGTCCATCAAGAGAAGCAGCACTTAAAGCTGTTGCACTTGCAAAGAAAAATGGTGTACCAATTATTTTCGATATTGACTATCGTGCATACAACTGGAAAAACAGTGATGAAATCGCAATTTACTATTCATCAGTTGCTCGTGAAGCTGATATTATCCTTGGTTCTCGTGAAGAATACGACCTTACAGAAAAATTTATCAAAGCCCAAATGACAGATAAGGAATCAGCAGCATACTGGCATTCACAGAATGCAAAAATCGTAATCATCAAGCATGGTAAAGAAGGCTCAACAGCTTACACTAACGATGGTGAAAGCTATTCAATCAAACCATTCCCTGTAAAACTTCTCAAATCATTCGGTGGTGGAGATGGATACGCATCTGCATTCCTTTACGGTATCTTTGAAGGTTGGGAAATTATCGACGCTCTTGAATTTGGTTCAGCATCAGCTGCGATGCTTGTTGCATCTCACGCTTGTTCACAGGATATGCCATCAGTAGAGGCAGTTAAAGAGTTCATCAAAAAAGAAAAAGAAGAATACGGTGAAATGATAGCAAGAGCATAATTCTTTTTGGCATATTTTCCGTAATATTTCGTTGCTTTCGGTTCGTGGTATACCCGATACAACTTCACCTCGGCAACATTGTCTTACGAAAAATCTGCTCAAAAATAATCTGTTCTAATAAAGCTTGTTATAGCTAAAAATGGTGACTAAAATGATTAAGAAATTATTAAAAAACAATGTATTCAAAGGGGTAGTTATTACAATTCTTTGTGCTTGTTTGCTCGGTGGGGTAGCTGTAGTTGGCATTAATGCCTATATGATTTCTTATGTAAGTGATTACATTTTAACAACTGACGACCTTGAAAATCAAAATTTTGATTGCATAATGGTGCTTGGTGCGGGACTCTGGGATGGTGAACCATCACCAATGCTTCAGGAAAGACTCGACTTTGGTCTGGTAGCTTATGAAACGGGTTGTTCCGAAAAGATGCTTATGAGTGGTGACCACGGTCGTGAGGAATACGACGAGGTCAATAAAATGAAAGATGTTGCAATCGAAAATGGTGTCCTTGCTGATAATATCTTTATGGACCACGCAGGTTTTTCAACTTATGAATCAATGTATCGGGCTCGTGATATTTTTCAGGTTGAAAAAATGGTTATTGTAACACAGGAATATCACTTGTATCGTGCCGTATATAATGCGAGAAAGCTTGGAATTGATGCTTATGGCTTCGCTGCAGACAGACTCAATTATCCAATTTATAACGATATTCGTGAAGCCTTGGCAAGAACTAAAGATTTCTTCTATTGTATCATTCAGCCTGAACCAACATATTTAGGTGAAGCAATACCAATTTCGGCAAGTGGTTCATTAACAGATGATAAAACAAGAGTTTAATATATAAAGGTGATTATATGTACGAAAATCCAAATTTTAATTCTAACAACGAAAAAATCCTTTGTGAGATGAATGGCAAAAATGCTGATATGCTCATGGATATAAAAACAAAGATTCTTAAATCAGGAGAATCTGTTACAGTTTGTGACAGCAATAACGAAACTGCAATTCTCCTTCTTTCAGGTGATGTAACATATAGTTTTGACGGAAAAAATGAAAATGCAAAGCGAGAAAATCAGTTTGTAGACAGACCATACTGTGTACATTTTTCAAGAAACAATGAAGTGACAGTTACTGCGAATGCAGATTCAAGAATTCTCATTCAGCAGACAGATAACGAAAACGATTTCGGTTATGTCTGGTACAGTCCTGAAAATGTAATTTTGCAGGAATTTGGTAAAGACCAGTGGAATGGTACTGCTCACAGACAGGTTCTTACACTTTTTGACTATGAAAATGCACCATACTCAAATATGGTTCTCGGTGAAGTTATCCACAAGCCTGGTTGCTGGTGAAGTTATCCACCACACTACCATCCACAGCCTGAAGTCTATTACTATGAATTTGATAAACCACAGGGTTTTGGTGTAGGCTTTAACGGTGATGATTGTTATAAAGTTGAGGACCAGGGTGTTCTCTGTATTACACCAATGAAAACACATCAGCAGGTTGCAGCAGCAGGCTATTCAATGTGCTATGTGTGGATGATTAGACATTTAGAAAACGACCCATGGATTAAAACAAGAATAGATGCTCCGGAGCATAAATGGCTCCTTGATGTATAAAAACTACCTTTTAAATAGGAGATGATATTATGGCAAAAATGACAATGGCTCAGGCACTTATTAAGTTCCTTGATAATCAGTATGTGTCTTTTGATGGCGTTGAAACAAAATTCGTTGACGGAATTTTCACAGTTTTCGGTCACGGTATTGTTTTAGGTATCGGTGAAGCACTTGATTCTGATAAAGGTGGACTCAGAGTGTATCAGGGCAAAAATGAGCAGGGTATGGCTCACGTTGCAACAGCTTTTGCAAAGATGAACAACAGAAGAAAAATTATCGCTTGTGCATCTTCAATCGGTCCTGGTGCTGCTAATATGATTACTGCAGCAGCTACTGCAACAGTTAATAACGTGCCACTTCTTTTGTTCCCTGCTGACACTTTCTCAACTCGTCAGCCTGACCCTGTTCTTCAACAGTTTGAACAGGAAAATTCACTTGCAATAACAACTAATGATGCATATAAAGCAGTTACAAGATATTGGGACAGAATTCAGCGTCCTGAACAGCTTATGTCAGCAATGATTAACGCTATGCGTGTGCTTACTGATACAGCAAACACAGGTGCAGTTGCAATTTGTCTTTGTCAGGATGTTGAGGGTGAAAGCTATGATTACCCTGAAAGCTTCTTTGCAAAGAGAGTACATAAAATTGTTCGTACACCAGTAGCTTGTGAAGAACTTGAAGACGTAGTAAATGTTGTTAAGAATGCGAAAAAACCACTTGTAATCTGTGGTGGTGGTGTTCGTTATTCAGAAGCAGGCGAAACACTTGAAAAGTTCTGTGCAGAATTCAACATTCCTTTTGCAGAAACACAGAGTGGTAAAACAGCTTGTCTTTCATCAGACCCATACAACCTTGGTGGTCTTGGTGTTACAGGTAACTCATCAGGTAATGTGATTGCAAAGGATGCAGATGTTGTAATCGGTATCGGTACTCGTTTCTCTGATTTTACAACTGCTTCAAAATCACTCTTCAAAGACGATGTAAAAATGGTAACAATCAATACATCTCGTTTTGATGCATATAAGCTTGACGCAACAAAAATGGTTGCCGATGCAAAACTTGGTATTATTGCATTGGGTGATGAACTTCGCAAAGCAGGTTATAAATCAGCATATACAACTGAGATTGCAGATGCAAAAGCAGGTTGGGACAAGGAAATGGAATTCCTTGCAAACTATAAATATGACGAAAACTTTAAACCACTTATTGCTGCTCGTTATGAAAAGACAATTCCTGAGTTTGTTGAGAAAATCGGTGGCGTGATTACACAGACAGCTGCTCTCGCTATGATTAGAAAGCTTATTCCTGCTGATGCTCTCTGTACAGGTGCTGCAGGTTCACTTCCAGGATGTCTTCAGAGAATGTGGACTTCAGATAGCCGTTATTCATACAATATGGAATATGGTTATTCATGTATGGGTTATGAAATCGCAGGTGCTCTCGGTAGCAAGATGGCACATCCTGAATGTGAATCATATGCTATGTGTGGTGACGGAAGCTACTTGATGCTTCATTCTGAACTTATAACAGCAATTCAGGAAAACAAGAAAATCAATGTTCTTCTTTTTGATAACAGTGGTTTCGGTTGTATCAATAATCTTGAAATGTCAAATGGTATCGGAAACCTTGCAACAGAATTCCGTTACAGAGATGAAAACGGAGACTTGCTCGGTGGTCTTATTCCAATTGATTTTGCAAAGAATGCTGAAGCTTATGGTTGTAAGACATATACAGCAAAAACAATGGAAGAACTCGAGTTTGCTCTTATCGATTCACAGAAACAGACTGTTTCAACACTTATCGATATTAAGGTACTTCCAAAATCAATGACAGATGGTTATGGTGCTTGGTGGCACACTGGTGTTCCATCAGTTTCAAACAATGAAAAAGTAAATGAAGCCTTCCAGAATAAGGAAGAAAATAAAAATAAAGCAAGGAGATATTAATATGCTCGACAAATCAAAAGTTAAACTCGGTATTGCACCTATTGCTTGGACAAACGACGATATGCCTGACCTTGGTGCTGAAAACACATTTGAACAGTGCATTTCTGAAATGGCACTTGCAGGTTTCACAGGTTGTGAAGTTGGTAACAAGTACCCAAGAGATACAAAGGTTCTCAAAAAGGCTCTCGAACTTCGTGGTATGCAGATTTGCAACGCTTGGTTCTCAAGCTTCCTTATCACAAAACCTTATGAAGAAGTTGAAAAGGACTTCATCGAGCATATCACTTTCCTTAAGGAAATGGGTGCAAAGGTTGTTGGTATTTCAGAGCAGGGACACTCAATTCAGGGTACAGACCTTTCAATTTTCGATGACAAATATGTTATGAATGACGAAGAATGGGATATGCTCTGCACAGGTATCAATAAGCTCGGTAAAGTAGCAAAGGATATGGGCATCGCACTTTGTTTCCACCACCATATGGGTACAGTTGTTCAGACTGCAGCTGAAATTGACAGAATGATGGAAAA
>JAZLAH010000048.1:0-10133 GCA_045613065.1 Candidatus Fimenecus sp. | reverse complement strand
GAGAACATTAGTGTTACAATATCTTTCGATATAATCTTCAGTACCAACTTTGCCATAATCATCACTACCCATACCAAAACCAACAATTGCGATTCTATGGTCAACCTTATTCTCAACAGCATCGTTATATACTGATGTATTGAAATCGTTTACAGCATCAACAAGAGCATCTCGTTTTGTATTGCCATAAGGCTCAGCCATACTGCCTGACTGGTCGAGCACAAGAACAATATCCAACGGAACTGATTTTGATGAATTGATTATGATATTCTTGCTTGGTGATGATGCAAACAAATTAATATCAACAATACCTGAGCTTGAATAATAATCTACTGTGTGATTAGTTGAGATTTCATCAAGTCCATCTGAATCTATTTTAGTATATTCAGCATGAATTACAATGTTCTTATTTTCAGGGACATATTCTTCCCACTTACCTGTGTATCTGTTTTTCTTTGGTACTTCAGGTTCATTGATTTCAGTTGCATTCTCAGGGAAATCAACAACAGCAACAACATCACCATCAGCAATAAATGTCGCAGTATATTTCTGAAGTTTTGGAATTTCCTGACTTTCTGTAAGGTCGCAATTATAACAATCATGAGCCTTAATACCAGGTTCATCCATAGTTGCTTCTTTAGCAACATACCACTTACCGAAAATATGACCTGAAACAGGAATTACTGTGACATCAGTTTTTTCATCACATCTTAAGCAATGATGTGATTTTTCACCTTCTGTAAGACATGTTGGTTCAGTGTCAATAGTCCATCTTGTTGAGTATGTATGACCATAAGGTGCCATATCCTGCATTTCAATTGCTTCACAAAGCTCACAAACTCTGCTTTTTGCACCAATTTCAGTACAAGTTGGTTCAACTGTTACATTCCATGCACCATAAAAATGACCAGTTGCTGAAATTTTTGTAATATCTGTTTTTTCATCACAACGAGTACAATGATGAGATTTCATACCATCGGTAGTACATGTTGCTGGTGTATCAACTGTCCAAAGGTCAGAATAATCGTGACCCAATGCATTCATTGAAGCAGTTTCTGTAGCATCACACGATGCACAAACTCTATATTTAACACCAATTTCTGTACAAGTAGGTGCTATATCAAGGAACCATGTGCTAAAGCTATGTCCAGTTGTCTCGATTACTGTAACGTCTTTTCTCTCATCACAACGTAAGCAGTGATGAGACTTTGAACCATTTTCTGTACAAGTTGCCTCTTTATCAACTGTCCAAAGTTCTGAATATGAATGACCAAACGCAGAAATTTCAGTTATATCGGTCTTTTCATTACAACGAATACAATGATGGGATTTTGAACCATTAGTAGTGCAAGCAGCTTCTACGTCAATTGTCCATGCATCACTGAAATTGTGACCGAGAGGTGCAATTGAATCATAAATTTTTGTATCACATTCAGAGCAAAGCTGATATTTTGAACCCTCTGTTGTACAAGATGGATTAATTTCAGTAATCCATTCCCCTGTTGTATGTCCTTTTGGACTTACATCCTGTAATTCTTCTATACCACATGTTTTACAAGCACGATAATTAGCACCTGTGCCAGTACATGTTGGTGGAGTATCTACAAACCAATCTGTAAAATCATGACCTTTTGCAGGAATTTCAGTGATATCCGATTTAACTCCACAACGTAAGCAATGATGTGACTTTGAACCAGATTCTGTACAAGTTGCAACCTTATCAGTAGTCCAACGAGTTGAATAAGTATGTCCGTAAGGCTCAATATCAATAGTCTGAACGTCACCACAAGTTGCACAAACGCTTGACTGTGAGCCTGCAGTTGTACAAGTTGCTTCAACATCTACTACCCAATCACTATACTCGTGACCAGCTGAAGGAATAACTGAAATATCAACTTTTTCATTACAACGAGTACAACCATGATATTTTACACCAGCAGTTGTACATGTTGCTTCTGTTTCTACAATCCATTCTTCTAAAATGTCATGTCCTAAATTAGGAATATTCTCAATTATTGTATTATTACAATTTTCACAAACTTGATTCATTACACCATCAGATGTACACGTAGGATTGAGATTAATTATCCAATCAGAATACATATGTTCTAACACTGGTACTACTGTAATATCTGTTTTTTCACTACAACGTATGCAATGGTGCGATTTAATACCTGTTGCTTCACATGTTGGTCTTGTATCAACTGTCCAACTTTCCGAAAATGAATGACCTAAAGCAGGAAAACTTTCAAATTCTTGATAATTACAGTGTTGGCAATGTCTTTCGTTCTTTCCTTCAGATGTACAAGTAGCTTCGGAATAAAGACTCCATTCAGTGAAAGCATGCTCAATCATATCAGTATAATAATCATTTAAGATTACGTCACAGTTATCACAGATTATCATATGATATCCTTTTTGATTACATGTTGCCTCACTAACTGTAACCATTCTTGAATATTTATCATGTTCAACATCATAACTTACATTTGGGAAATAGGAAGCATCGGGAGTATTTTGAAGAACATATATAAAATATTCCTCTGCATATGAACAACAATCCACATAAGCATAGCAATTGGAAAATCTAAATGCACCTGTATCAATTTTTAAAACCGTACTTGGAATATGAACAGTTAAATTTTTTGTATCCCTAAAAGCACAACCAATTTTTATTACACTATCGGGAACAAAAAACTCAAGAAGACTTGAATATGCAAATGTGTTGTCCTTGATTTCAGTTATACCATTACCAAAAACAGCACTTTCCAATGAAGCACATCCAAAAAATACTGATTGACCAATTTCAGTGACAGAATCATACATTTCAATGCTTTTAAGATTATTATTTTTATAAAAAGCAAGAGAATAAATTGTTGTTACTGTATCTGGGACAGTTAAATAAATTGTTTCATTTTGAGATGGACAAAAGATTAATTTACTTTGGTTTTTATTATATAAAATACCATTAATCGATGAATAATTAGCATTATTTTCACTTACATTAATGTTCTTCAAAGATTTCATTAACCAAAAATCATAAAAATCAACTGATTCAATTGAATCGGAAATATTAACTGTCGTAAGATTACTACAATTATCTAAAACAACATTTACATCATCTTTATAGCCATTTCCAAAAGTAATCTCCTGAAGATTTATATTGTTATAAAAAGCATATCCTGAAATGCTATTAACTTTATCAGAAATTGTGTAAGAAGATTCAATTTTTGCTATTGGATATGATAATAACTCTGTTTTATCTTTGTTAAACAAAATACCATTTGATGAAGAATAATTTTTATTTTCAGAATAAACTATAATATTTTTCAATGATGAACAACTAATAAACAAATCGTCAGGTATTGAAGATACAGTTTTAGGAATCATTATGGAAGTAATTCCACTACAACCATCAAATGCATTGGGACTAATCGATTTAGTACCTTCTCTAATAGAAAATTCTCCAGTTACAGTTGGTTTAATCTTCATCAATGTATTACCAACATACAATATGTCAGTATTCCAATTCTCACTATTTATGTAATAAGCTGTATTATTAATTGCATTGGTTGAAACTATAGAAGTGTTAGGACATATAAATTCAGCTAAATTTAAACAATCGGTAAAAGCATTATCTCCAACACTTACTACACTATCGGGTATAACTACACTTGTGAGTTCTGCACAGCTTAAAAATGCATCCGACGCAATTGTCAATGTTCCTGAGATAATGCTATATTCTAAAACATTGGAATTAAACTTAATCAAATGCTTCCCTATGTATAGAACATCGTCTGTCCAATTATTTGTATCATTAAATAATGGTGTTGAATCAACGATACCACTACCGATACTTGTCACGCTATCAGGAATTGTTATACTAGTAAGTCCTGAGCAACCACTAAAAGCACCATCTCCAATACTTGTTACACCATCAGGAATTGTTATACTGCTAAGAACTGCGCAATTACTAAAAGCACTATCTCCTATACTTGTTACACCATCAGGAATTATTATACTACTAAGCAATGTACAATCGCTAAAAGCACTATCACCTATACTTGTTACGCCATTACCGATTGTTACACTTTTAAGGTTTTTGCAATCATAGAAAGTACTGTCACCTATTCTTGTTACACCATCAGGAATTGTTATACTAGTAAGTCCTGATAAAACTCCTGAGCAACCATAAAAAGCACTATCTCCTATACTTGTTACGCTATTAGGAATTGTTATACTAGTAAGTCCTGTGCAACCACTAAAAGCACCATCTCCAATACTTGTCACGCTATCAGGAATTGTTATACTAGTAAGTCCTGAGCAACCATAGAAAGTCCTATCACCTATTCTTGTTACACCATCAGGGATTGTTATACTAGTAAGTCCCGAGCAACCACTAAAAGCACTTTCGCCTATATTTGTTACACTATCAGGAATAGTTATACTAGTAAGTCCCGAGCAACCACTAAAAGCACTATCTCCTATACTTGTTACTCCATCAGAAATAATTATACTAGTTACACCATCAGAAGGTGTTACACTTGTGGTGGTATCACAATCAGGAATATACGATTCGTTATAATGATAAAGTAGCAATTCTGTCATATCTAAATTATATACAATATTATCAACCAACTTATATTGTGTATGATTTTCAGGTATTACTATTTCAGTTAACCCAGGTATATATGAAATAAGGTCATATGGTAATGGTGTAGTTTCATCACCCAAAGTTAATTTTTTAATTTTATCAAGTCCTGTTCGGGCATCCGTTTGACTATCTGCTGTTTCCCTTTTGTCCCCAACAATGTCATTATAAACAATGAGCTCTTCAAGACAATCTGCATCTCTAAATGCATTTTGAATTACAGTATGAACAGTTTTGGGTAATTCAAAAACTGTTTCATATCTGCCAGGTGGATAACATACCACTGCCGTTGCATCTGCATTATAAAGGACACCATCAATTGAAGAAAAAAACTGGTTTCCTTCTTCTACATAGATATTTTCTAAACATGATGCATTATATGCAAAATCTTCATAGGGGAAACTATATTTTTCAATATATGTTAGACCTTCTATTGTTTTAACAGTTTTAGGAATTGTAATACTCGTAATATTTTCTGGATTTGAACAAAAAGAAAGATTTTCTAAAACACCGGATACCTTAAAATCAATTCCAGAAACAATATAATCATTTATAGTTGCAGGAATAACTATATCTGAATCATCACCAAAATACTTAGTGATTTTTACTGTTCCATCATCTAAAATAGCAGCTTCAAATTCATCTAGACGAGATATACCAAAATTTGATGTTGCTTCAACAGATGAAGCTGTCAAAGGCATTGATGTTACAATCAATAGAATTGTCAATATTAATGATAAAAAACATTTAAGTTTTTTCATATTTTCCTCCTAAATTAATGCCATATCAAGATGTTCCTTACAATATGATTTTAACATTCACATAAAATAATTGCAATAGTTTTTGCACAACTCATTTGTTATGCACTTTTAACTGAAAATTTCTTTAGTAAACTTCTTATAGCAAGTAGAATTAAAACGATAAATATATATTTATAAAAATAAAACCTCCCATTATGGGAGGTTTTTTCATTGTATTTCTGTTTTTTGTATGCCAAATATTTTTCTCAAAATTCCACCTAATATCTTCGGGCTTTTAACTACAACAACTTTCATTAAATTGCCTCCCTTAACCTTTGCAGAGAGAAATTCCACACAATACAAGTGCAATTGCAAGAATTACTATAATAGCTTTTTCGGGAAGAATAAGTGAAATTAACAGGCCCAAGCCCAATGCTACAAAAATTATTCCTTTTGTTCCTTTTTTTCTTCCCATAAAATAACCTCCCTGCATATGTATTTACTACATTATACGCAAAGAGGTTTTATTTGTTACATTTGAGTTTCTATGATAATAAGTGTACCATCTTTAACTATAATTTCACCATAATCATCAATTATGTCATTACTTGTGCCTAATGCACCATTGAATGGGTCTAAGATATAATTATTTAACGGATAATGAAAACCTGTTTCTGTAACACCAAATGCTTTGTTTCCATAGGCAAAAACTGAAATCTGTTGATTGTCTTTTTTTTCAATTTTAATTGAAGAGTTTGTAATACTTCTGAAAATATGTTTATTATCAATTATTTCAAAATAAAATTTCGATATTGACGCATTTGCCATAAGGGAGATGTTTGCTAATGTATGCTCGAAACGACCACCTGTTCCACCAAAAAGGACAAATGACTTAAAACCAAGCCTTACTCCTTCATTATAAGCTGCTACACTGTCTGTAACATCTTTTTCAATGGGCAGAGTAATAATACTCATATTATCAGGAACTGATATTATAGAGTCAAAATCACCAATTAAAAGGTCAGGGAGTATTTTTGCTTTAATTGCAATATCATATCCACTATCAGCACAAATAATATAATCATGTTCAGTGATGTTCGCTTTTAATATTTCGGCAGTACAATCACCACCACCAATTATAACGCATCTATCTTTTAAAGTTCCCATTCCTTAATTTCCTTTGCCTGATTATACATCTGAATATAATTACTATGTCTTATTTCACTTATTTTACCATTTTTTACAGCTTCGCAAATCGAACATCCTTTATCATTCACATGAGCACAGGATGTAAATTTACAAGTACCTAAGTATTCTTTAAACTCTCTGAAGCAATATGGTAAATCATCTTTCTTGATAATTTCTGTTTTTTCGAATTCAAATGATGAAAATCCTGGAGTATCAATAACATAACCACCACAAACACTAAACAGTTGTGCTTGACGAGTTGTATGACGTCCTCTACCAAGTTTGTCACTTATTGCACCTGTTGATAAATTTAGTGTATTATCAAGTCTGTTTAACAAGGTTGTTTTACCAACACCAGAATTACCTGTAAAAGCACTTATTTTACCGTTCATAACATCTTTAATTTGATTTAAAGAATTATCATCTTCAAGAGCTATTACTATAATTCCACT
Organism: Candidatus Fimenecus sp.; assembly: GCA_045613065.1. Lineage (GTDB taxonomy): Bacteria > Bacillota > Clostridia > Oscillospirales > Acutalibacteraceae > Fimenecus. Next base: position 3,102 of record JAZLAH010000048.1, on the reverse strand, counting down.
TTTTTCATACACATCATAAATTTCATTATAAGATGACAAATCTGTTTTTGAAATTACGATATATGGTTCGATATTCTTATATTCAGCAGTTGCTATAAGCTTATCAATAACAAAAAAATTAGGACGAGGCTCAACCGTTGATACAACAATAATTAAGTTGTCAATGTTTGATACAGGAGGACGATTAAGAAAATTCTTTCTTTCACAAATTAAGTCAATTGTATTTTCAGCATTCTCATTAACCGATATTTCTACTGTATCTCCCACAAGAGGTGTAATTCTATTTTTTCTGAAAATACCTCTTGCCTTACACTCATATGTCGTATTGGCGACTTCAACATAGTAGAAGCCGCCAATACCTTTAGTTATAATTCCTTTTAAATTGCTCATACTCATATTAATATGTTTCAACCGGTCCTGAGCTAACAACTAATGAAATTGACTCATTTGTTGAGAATTTTGTTGTGCCATCAGAAACAGGAACCTGTGATATAACTACACCTTCAGGAACTGTTGTACTGTTTTGTTTTATAGTTTCAATATTTTCTGCTTTAAAACCTGCCATTGTAAGTTTATCAATTGCTTCTTGTTGAGTCATTCCAACAACATTATTAAGAACAACCTTATTATCAAAAGTAATTTCTTCAACTTCTGTTATGACAGCAGGGTCCTGTGAAAAGTCAACTTTACCTTTTTGAACTGGAGAATCATCTATTGTAATTGTATAACTATTATCAATACCAGAACCTGTCAAAGTAAACTGTTTTGTTGCGCCATCAAGATAAAGTTCTTCAGATGTGAAGAATAAAACACTATTGATATAAATCTTAAGTATTCCTGTTTTATTTACCGATGGTAATGTTACAAAAACATCAACAGAAGACTCAGGAGGGATTCCGTTGCTTACTGTAAAATCTATTTTAGAACCAACAGGAACATCTGCATCAACCTCAACACTTTGCTGAACAACAACACCTGCTTCTAACTCGCTGTTAACTTCTGTAACAACACCAGGTTCTAATCCAATAGTCTTAAGATAATCCTCTGCCATCTCTCTTGTTGTACCTTGAATATCAGGCATTTTTACAGTTTCTTTAGTATCGGTTGCAATATAAAGTGCTACTTCTGAACCAATTTTTACTGTTGAACCTACATCTGGAGATGTTTTAATAACACAACCAGGTGTAACAGTTTCAGAATATTCTGAAATAACAGTTGAAATGATACCTCTTTGATTCAAATATGACTTTGCTTTTTCTTCTGTCATACCGATAATTGATGTTTCAAGAAGAATACTGTTCTTCTGTGCAATTGTAAGTTTAACTGTTGAGCCCTTATTTACCTTTGTACCTGAAATTGGGTCCTGTTCAATAACTGTACCATCCTCAAGAGTAGAATTTTCAATCATTTCTATCTCAAAAACGTATAAATCAGTGTATTTCTTTTCATTTTCAATCTGAGTATAATAATTGAAGCCTGAGAAATTAGGGAGTTCAACCTTCTGATTTTTAAAACCAAAAAGAATAGCAGCAATTACAACACCTAAAACAACAATACCTGCAATAGCACCAAGCATAACAGCAGTTGTCTTATTCATTGAGCTTTGTTCAACAACAGGAGCGTTGTTTTCCTTTGCAAAGCGCTGTTCTCTGCTTGAAAGATTATTTGGTCTGATATATTTTGTAGGCTCCTGGTCAACAAAATATGAATAATCAAACTTAATTGAAGGATTTCTCTTGAAATCGTTAATATCCATAAGCATTTCTGCAGAAGAACGATAACGGCTGTTAGGATTTTTCTGCATAGCTCGCATTGTAATCTGTTCAAGTCCCATTGGAATTGAAGGAACGATTTCACGAGGTCTTTTTGCCTCATTCTGTAATTGCATAATAGCAACTGAAACTGCACTTTCTGACTGGAAAGGAAGCTGACCTGTAAGCATTTCATACATAACAACGCCCACAGAATAAATATCAGCCTTTTCGTCAGTCACTTCACCACGAGCCTGTTCAGGACTGATGTAATGAACAGAGCCGATTGCCTTATCAGATGTTGTATCTGCATCAGCACGACTGAATCTTGCAATACCAAAGTCAGTAACCTTGATTGAACCGTCCTTAAGAAGCAAAATGTTCTGTGGCTTAATATCCTGATGAACAATACCTTTATCATGAGCGTGCTGAAGGGCTGCTAAAATCTGCCCCATAAAGTGTACTGCTTCCTTCCAATTGACAGCACCCTGCTGTTCAATATATTCCTTAAGCGTGATACCGTCAACATATTCCATAACAATGTATTGAATTCTGTCGCCAAAGCTCACATTGTAAACTCTTACTATATTAGGATGAGAAAGTACAGCAATAGCCTTTGACTCATTTTTAAATCTTCTCTTGAACTCATCGTTAGAAAGATATTCATCCTTTAAAATTTTAATAGCAACAACTCTATCGTCAATATTGTCGTAAGCCTTATACACAACAGCCATTCCGCCAACGCCAATAATTTCTTTTATCTCATATCGTCCGTCAAGACGCTTTCCACAAAAATTATCCATTTTGTAAGCTCCTTTCACCCTGATTAATAAGACAATGTAACAACTGTCACATTATCTCCGCCACCGTTTTCATTGGCTTTATTAACAAGTCTTTCGGTGTATTCATCAACATTACGGTCATCAGTAAGACTACGTATTTCATCATCAGTGACATAATTTGTTAAACCGTCAGTACAAAGAATAACAACATCATCCTCTGATAAAAATTCCTGACAAAAATCAACACGGACATCAGAGTTTACACCTAAAGCACGGGTAATGTAATTCTTTCTCGGGTCATCTTTTGCCTCATCAGGAGTAAGCTTTCCCTTATCAACCATTTCCTGCACAAAGGAATGGTCCTTAGTCAACTGATTAAGCATTCCATTTGATAAAATATAAGCACGGGAGTCACCGACGTGAGCAACATAAAGAGAATCTTCCATAAGGATTGCAACAACAACCGTTGTTCCCATTCCCGTAAGCTCAGGGTCACTTTGTCCCTTTTCATAAATACTGACATTTGCTGCAATTATAGCAGAGGTAAGCATATTTTTTATTGAAATATC
>JAZLAH010000047.1:0-6771 GCA_045613065.1 Candidatus Fimenecus sp. | reverse complement strand
ACAATGGGTCAAGACCTGCTTTTTTACTCTTTGTACCCTGCTGCCAATCAATCCACCAGAAGTCAACGCCTTCGTTTTCATAAGGATGATGAAGAATATCGAAATACGCATTGATAAACTTCTTATCAGTAAGGTCAAATTCAACTGATTTCTCAGTGTTTGGGTCAATTCCCATAGCTTTTGCCATATCCTCATACATATCTTCAAATGCACGGACACCATCAGCAGGATGAAGGTTAAGCGTAACTTTAAGCCCCATATTCTGAAGATTCTGAAGGAAGCCCTTATAATCAGGGAAGAGTTCTGTATTCCAGCTATAACCTGTCCAACCACTGTTGAGAATATTGCTTGACTTATATTTCTTGTTGAACTGTTTTTTTAGGTCAACCCAATGCCAGTCCATATCTACAGTTGCAACTGTCAAAGGAATATCACGATGGGCAAACTCCACCATCAAATCTTCATATTCTTTCTGAGTATATGCTCTGTAACGGCTCCACCAGTTACCAAGTACATATCTTGGTACAAGTGGTGGCATGCCAGCAATTTTGTAGAAATTATTTATGCCTAAAACATAATCGTTTCCATATACAAAGATGTAATAATCCTTTGTATTTTTCTCACGAGATGAGAGAGTACCGTCATTATTAAGAAGCAATGTTTTGCTGTCATCATAGGTTGATACACCATCTGTAGAAATGATACCATCATCAAGTTCTTCTGTACCACGAGAGCCATCAAGAGTACGTTTTGTTCCCTTAAGGTTATTTGATTTTGAATAAGTAAGTTTTTTACCATTGTATTTTACAAACTGAAATGCACCGGTATGACAATTTACATGGAATTCAGTTGATGCTGTTTTCACAACAGTAATATCAACTTTAGTTTCGCAAGTAAAATCTACTTCACCAAAATTTCTGTACCAAATGCTCTGTGATGGTAAATCTGTGAATTTCTTGTCAACTGAATACTCTACACGAAGCATTTCCGGTGTAAGTACAGTTATTTTCACATTGTTAGCAAAAATAACATTATCTCCATAAGGTTGTGCGTCTGTATGTGCTAAAAGCTGTTTATTTAATTCCATATTCCCACTCCCTGTTATTGAACATCTTTAAAGGATAATGCTTTTGTTATTACCTTAAGATTTTCTATATTTTCCGAAATTGTAATATCATACTCAGTTAGGCATTCTCCAAGTTCACAGTTGTATGAAGAACTGCTTAATTGTCCGTTAACATAAAGTTTTGCAAGACCATTAGGCTCAAATACAACTGTAAGTCTATCACCTGCTGAAAGTTTTATATCTCCACGACTTGCTTTTTCACCAAATCGGATTGCACCATATCCTTCACTGTTACTTACACTGAAGAAATCACCCATTGAGATAAGATTTTCTTTTTCATTATTTTTCAGTGCGAATTCAACTGTTACATCTCTTAATCTTGGGACAACATTATCTGTACAGATAGAACTAGGATAATTCTTACCGCTAAACTGAACGTCCACAGGTGTTCCGAATGCATTCTTTACTGTCATAGAAACAAATGCTTTTTCAACAGGATTTGTAAATGTGATTTTTAATGTACTATAATCTTCAAGCAATTCTGTTTTTGCTATTTCTTCATCACAAGAGATACAGTTTGCATCTATATAAATTCTATCATCAAATACAAGAAGAAGTTCGTTAGCACTTTGAAATTTACCATAAACAAGTGATGGGACTTTTTCCTTTTTGGAAGAAAACTTCATAATTATTGCTTCACAAGGAGCTAAATTAAATGTAATTTTATCTCCATACTTATATGTATTATCATCTGTCTCATTTGTATATGGATAAATTAGAACTTTTTTAAGGTTTTCTGTTGCTTCAAGAACACCGATTAACTTATCAAGAGTAAGTGTGTAACTCTTAGCTTCATTTGAAGGGTTACGAAGTGAAACTATACCGGCATCTTCTGTCCATGCTGAATATCCGTAAACCTCTCCATTGGTTGGTGAACCACCTATAAACTGAGATTTTTTCAGGATTTCATAATCGTTTCGGACAAATCTCAATGCATCTGCATTTATACGCCATTTTTCTTTATTAAACATATTGTATGAATAATAAAGCTCCCAGAATGCTGTACCACGAGTTGTCATCATAAGCATATACTTACGGAATTCTTCATCTGTCATTGAAATCTTTGCAGTATTTCCGTAAATAGGGTCATGGTTATAAATAAACTCATGAGGGAACTGATAATCTCTTGTTACACTGAAATCATAATATCTTCCGTCACGATATGTAAGAACCCGGTCAACATCACGATTGCTCAATCTCTCACCATCATCAGTTTTATCCGTAAATCCTATATCTCCGCTATTTTGTATCCAAAGACTATCTGCCCACTGTAAAAACCATGGACTTGCATTACAGTAACTGGTCTGATTAATCCACAAATCCTTACCAACACTCTCACGAGTTATACGGAGTTTTCGGAAAATATTTATCCAATTCTCCCACATTTCCGTATATTGGTACATCTGATTGAAACCACCAGTCATATGGCCGTGTTTCTTTGATGGGCAAGCCTTAAGAAGGAATCCATCGAGTTTCCAATAGTTTATATCAAACTTCTTGTCACAGCTTATATAGTAGTCTGTAATATTTTTTATATATTCTGTTGATGAAACACATACATCTTTTGCGGCACGGTTATATCCACCTGTACCTGCTTTTTCCATATTTTTACCAAATCTTGGTGTTCTTACATCATGATACCCACCTCGTGGTCCATTCCAAAGTCCAAATTCAGAAGAGAACTTCTTGGCAATTGATGCTGCAGGATAAAGTTCTTCTGGAAACTTCTCATTAAATTCCCAGAAATCGGCACTCCAATCAACAAATCCGTCGTCAACTACATATGAATCAAGTGGAGGTACCATTGTTTTTGAAAGATTATCTTCAATTTCTTTAAAAGAGGACATAATATTCTCATTTGTAATATCATGCATATGATCATACCATGAATTATACTGGAAACGAGGTTTGATTTTTCTGCCAATTTCTCTGATATATGTAAGGAAATCCTCACGGATAACTGCTTGTTCATATCCTCTTGCAGCACCCACAACAGTATTCCACGTTTTAAATGTGTGTCCACAATTAAGATTTAACATATCGAAACGTTTACCACTGAAATAACGCATATATACAGTATCATTTTGAATGTTATTTTCAGCTAATGGAAACTCACTTCCAAGGAAGAACCCATTTATATATACAGGCTGACCAAGAGCACTATGATATGCACTTAAATATGCAGGTTCAATATCACCGATTGTCCATTGTTGTTCAGGTGTGTCAATAAGGATATGTTCACAATCTATATAATCAATTGTAAGCAAATGTTGTTCCTCAGGGTCAACAACCATTTCAATATACTTATGCATATAGTGGTCATTATCGCCAATTTCGATGCTTTCAATAAATGTTATTTTTGCACCATTATATGAACAACGTTTAAAAATAAACTCAACTCGACGCTTAAGAACATTAACACTATCCAATTTAAGATTATTTGAAGATAAAAATTCAGTAGCGTAACCTATCATTTTCTTCTTTTTGAAGGCAACTATAAATTCAGCTGAATAGTTTTTAAACTTTATGCTTTTTTCTCCATCAATTCTCTTATTAATAATCTCACTTGTAACAAGTTGGTCATCTTTTATAGAAAATCGTCTTTCAATATAATCGTTACCAATTATTACTTTATTTTCTTTGATATATGCATATGCGCTCATTATAGTTCACCATCTCATTCAAATAAAACTTTTTCTACGGCTATTGCTGCATCTTCAACAATTTTAACACAAGGACGTGTTTTATAATATTCTTCTGTTCTTGCTTCAGGAACACTTGAGGTTTCAGGTTTTGATAACCCTAACAATTCTTTACACACAATAGAATGGTTTGTCTTTTTAAATTCGTCAATAATCAAACGAACTTTTTCATAAACTTCTGTTTTATCAAGGTCAGGACATCGTAGTCCAACAAGCATTGCACTACCACTTACTGCACCACAAACTTCTCTCATTCTGCCTACTCCACCACCAAGTCCTACTGAAATTGCAAGTGCAGTTTCTTCAGAAAGTCCTAAATCTGGTGCAAATGCTGCAAAAACAGCTTGTGAACAGTTTTTTCCTTGGAGGAACAACTCAACGGCTCTGTCTGAATATTTAGACAACTAAACCACCCCATTTTAACTATATATATTAAAATTTTACCATATAATACCAGATATTGCAATAAAAAATAGATGATACGCTGTACCATCTACTTATAATTTTTAATCATATCTTTTGTTTGCCTTAAGGTTTGGTAATTCAGGAATAAAATATTCCTTCGCAAGAGCAACATACACCTTTGCCTCAATGTAACTTACACCATCGTTATTCATTCCGTTTTTACTTGCCTTGACGATTGAACCATCCATTTCATCAATCTCATATATATTAACGAACTCATCATATGTCATTATAAGTTCACCATTTCCGTCTCTTGCTCCAGAAAATTCAAGAATAGTTACTGTTGGGAACTCAGCATTTACTTTAATCAATGCAACCAAATTTTCTTTAGGAACACCATATCGTTGAGAAATAGCTACAATACTTTTATTGTTTGGATTATCTGAATAATAAACCTCCGCCTGACTGTTTTCCAGCTTTGACATGTTTTCATCACTGATAATCCCATTACCTATACTACTTGAACTATTATTTCCCGAAACAGAATTATTATTTTGTGTCGGGTTAATACTATTCTGATTGTTATTATAATCAGGAACAACCGGACTTGACTGATTATTATCACTACTGTTGTAGTTGTTATTATAGTTATTATCACCATTGTTGAAATTATTGTTATAGTTATTATCTATAACTGTATTCTGTTCCTGGAAATTCTGATTTGATGTTTGTTCATCGTAAAAATCATTTGTAGAAGGTTCATTCTGATTCCAATTCTCGTTTTCCCAAGGATATGTAGATTCTGTTGTTGTCTCTTGCTCACTATTATCAGAGCATCCAACAAAAGCAAAAACTACAGCTAAAATAACCATTATTAATAAAATTACTTTTTTCATATTTATCACCTCATACAAAAAAGGTGTGAAACCACACCTTTTTTGATGTAAAAATTACTGGAAAAGGTCTCCAATGATTGGTCCGAGAAGACCCATAACCATATTAAGAACATCCATAACAGGTAAATCCTCAAACAAAGAAGTTACTAATTCTAAAATACCCTCTAACTGCATACTGACACCTCCTTATTTATAATTCAATTTATTATATCATGAAAAAACAATTATTTCAATACTATTCAAGAAATTTAAAATAGATGCAAAAAAGCCCTTTTAAAAATCAAGCTTAATTAAGCAATAAACCCACCGATAAAATCCATTACAAGCTGAACAAGCCCTATAATAACTGCCATAAAATCAAAGCCTTCAAATATAGCGGAAAAATCGAAACCCATTTGGTGCACCTCCTTGTTCTTCCTGTATAATCTTACCATATATATGTTGATTATTCAACACTTTTAAATAATAATATTCAACAAAATACAGATAACAAATTTTTTGATATTGAATAGTTTCGAACATTTTATTCGTAAAAAAAAATCCCATTCCACAAGGGAATGGGATAATTCGAATTAGTCTTAAATTATTTAAGAGTAACTTTTGCGCCAACTTCTTCAAGCTTAGCTTTGATGCTTTCTGCATCTTCCTTAGAAGCAGCTTCCTTAAGTACCTTAGGAGCACCGTCAACAACAGCCTTTGCTTCTGCAAGACCAAGACCTGTAACTTCACGAACTGCCTTGATAACCTTAATCTTTTCTGCACCTACGTCTGTAAGTTCAACGTCGAATTCTGTCTTTTCTTCAGCTGCTGCTGCGCCAGCTACTGGAGCTGCTACTGCTACTGCTGCTGCTGCAGATACGCCAAATTCCTCTTCTACTGCTTTAACGAGCTCTGAAAGCTCAAGAACTGTAAGAACCTTAAGTTCTTCTACGATAGCCATAACTTTTTCTGATGCCATGGTAATTTACCTCCAAATTTTAAACTAAATATTTTATAAGATTATTTTTTAATTATTCAGCAACTGGTGCTGCTTCGCCATCCTTGTCAACAATAGCCTGTACTGCACGAGCAAAAGATGCGATAGGTGCGTTGAACGCACTGAGAACTGTAGCAAGCAATACTTCTCTTGAAGGAAGTTTTGCAAGAGCGTCGAGCTTTTCAAGACTGATAACTTCACCATCAAGGTAACCTGTCTTAAGTGCGAAACTATTACTCTTGTCAGCATACTTACCAAGAATTCTTGCTGCTGCATCATAGTCATCCTTACTTGTAGCGATAGCAGTAGTACCTTCAAGTGCACTACCCATATCAGCAAGGCTTGTTCCGTCGATGGCACGACCGAGAATAGTGTTCTTTACAACTGAGTATTCAACACCTGCTTCACGGAGCTCTTTACGGAGTTTTGTATCATCCTCAACGCTGATGCCCTTGTAGTCAACTACAACACCTGCGATAGAAGAATCAAGTCTTTCCTTAAGAGCAGCCACCTGCTGTTTCTTTAATTCTAAAACCTTCTCGCTTGGCAAACGATTCACCTCCTAATTAAATTTTCAAATGCGCTTGCAAGGAGAAAAAATGCCTCTTCTGCAAAGACAGAAAAGGCATAGAAACATTTTAATTAAATGCTAATATCCTCGGTAGG
>JAZLAH010000046.1:0-22241 GCA_045613065.1 Candidatus Fimenecus sp. | reverse complement strand
GAAAGGAATACAATATGAAAGAATATATAACACCAGATTTTGATGTTACAATTTATGAAGTTGAAGATGTAATAACAGCATCAAATATTCAAATCGGCAAAAATGACCCTAACGGTAACGATGACGATTGGTTTGGATAATTAGTCATAAAAGAAATGTAAAAAGACTACACGAGAAATTAATCTTGTGTAGTCTTTGATTTTATATAATGATTTTAATTTGTATGTCCGTTGCAGTTTGCACAATTTCCTGTGCAACCGCCGAATTCAGCTTTTCCTTCAGGAGTATCACGATAATACTGTGTGTGGGTTTCTCTGTGTTTTGTGTTGTTCCAGATTTCTTCTGCAACAGGAGCCCATTCTTTCGCATATTCGTCACATTTACTACAAAGCTCGTCTGCAGTTTCCTGACGCTGTAAGTCAGATGATTTTGCACCTGTCTGCTTAATAACTTCACGGAGTTTTTCAGGGTTTTCAAGCATTGGACAAGGACGAAGGTGATTGTCGTTAAATGGTTGATTTTTGTAATATGTCATAAAGAGAGGTCGTTGTAATGCCTCTAAAAGTGTGTGAGTGCGAATGTTTGAGTCAGAGAAGTGAATGAAAACGCAAGGTTCAATATCACCTGCAGAGTTGATGTGGAAGTAATTTCGTCCACCTGCAATACAACCACCCACATATTCACCGTCATTCTGGAAGTCCATAATGAAAATTGGCTTACCTGTTTTACCGTTACGCATTTTCTTGTTCCAGAAATAAAGTTCTTTTCTTTGTTCAGGAGTAGGAATAAGCTCTTTATCAGCACCATGACCAACAGGCATATAGTTGAAGTTGAGCATATATTTAGCACCTTTGCCGATAACGAAATCTACAAACTCGTCACTTGTAACAGTGTCGAGATTTTTTCTTGTATAGCATACTGAAACACCAAAAAGGCATTTGTTTTTCTTAAGTAAATCCATTGCTTTAAGAGTTGTCTGGTATGCACCTGCGCCACGACGCCAGTCGTTGGATTCTTCGTTACCTTCAAGGCTTAAAGCAAGAGAGATGTTGCCGATACGATTCATTTCTTTGCAGAATGCCTCGTCAACAAGAGTAGCATTAGTGAAAATGAGGAAAATACAATCCTTATTGTTTTCACAGATTTGTAATACCTCTTTTTTCTTGATAAGAGGTTCGCCACCTGTAAGCCAATAGAAGTGACAGCCCAATTCCTTACCCTGACTTACAATGCTCTGCATTTCATCAAGAGTAAGATTTTGCTTATGACCGTATTCTGCTGACCAACAACCTTTACAATTAAGGTTACAAGCACTTGTAGGGTCAAAAAGAATGTTAAAAGGTATGTTACATTTGTATTTTTCACGATTTTTACGTACAGCCTTTGTGCCGTAATAACCTGCATCGATACCAAAAGAAAGAAGCATTTGCTTAAGCACATTTCTGTCAAGGTCAGCAATAAGGCTCAGGGCAAACTGAGTCCAGATGTTGTCCTTGTCCTTAGCAACCTCCTGGAATTTCTTGAAATTTTCAGGTGGGAAAATTTTATTAAAGACAGGTTCAATTTTCTGACTTAATTTTACAATATTTGCTTGTGGGTCCTTGTCAATGTACTTGAGCAATCGGTCAAGTGCAAAGCGAAGACTTGCTTTTTGTAAATTGTAAGTAAGTTTCATAATGCTACCTTTCATATAAATACATAATCACTTTATTTTATTGCAAATCTATTATAAAGTCAATAATTTTATGACTTAATTAACAATAATTTAACTTGTTACTTGTTTATTTTACGCCAAATTCGGGCAAAATAAACGGAAATTAAATAAAACTGAAAAATAGTGGAAAAATCTTTAAAAATATGATATATTAAAAGATACTATTTAATAAAGGTGAAGTTTAAATGAATAAAGCTTATACACAAATTGCAAACGGCGTAAAGCTTCTTTGCATAAACAGTAATAAATTCAAGACTAATTGTATTAAGGTGGATTTTTATCTTCCAATCGGTGAACATCTTGCTGCACAGAACGTGTTGACATCATTAATGGGTCATACTTCTGCAAAATACAATACATTCACATCATTTAATGCAAAAGTGGAAAGTCTTTATGGTGCAGATTTTGAAACAGGAATTGCAACAATTGGTGAAAAGGTGAGAATCAGATTTTCTGTTGAAATTCCTGATGACCGTTTTTCTCTTGACGGAAATTCAATCGCAGAGGAAACTGTTGAGTTCCTTGTTGATATAATCAAGAATCCTCATTGTGAAAATGGTGAGTTCGATAAAAATGCAACTGAAAGAGAAGTAAGATTTACTCTTGAAAATATCGAGGCTGAAAAGAATGATAAACGTTCTTATGCTGTTTCTCGTCTTCGTCAGCTTATGTGTCAGGGTGAGCCTTATGGCATCGACCGTGAAAAACTTGAAGAAGATGTAAGAAATCTTGATGGTAAAAAGCTTTATGATGCATATGTGGATATGTTGAAATCCTCAACAATTGTAATTACTGCTTGTGGTGGGCTTAGTGAGGAAATGCTCAAAGCAAAATTCACAGAATTTGTAGATTCAATCAAAGAGAGAAATCCTCAAAAAATCGAAACAGTATTCATCAAGAATGCAGAAAAAATTAGATATTTCAAAGACGAAATGGATGTTAATCAGGCAAAACTTGTTATCGGTCTTCGTTCAGGAATGGAAAATGAAAATGACGACTATTTCCCATTCCGTGTAATGACAGATATCTTTGGTGGAGGACCTTATTCAAGACTTTTCCTCAACGTTCGTGAAAAAATGAGCCTTTGTTATTATTGTGGTGCAAGACTTCTTCGTGAAAAAGGAATCATTTTTATCCAGAGTGGTATTGAAGAAGAAAATTATGAAAAAGCATTAAGTGAAATTTTTAATCAGATAGATGTTATGAAAAACGGTGAGTTTACTGATGAGGACTTTGATTCATCAATAAAAGCCCTTTCTGATGCCTTTAAGGGTGTTGAGGATTCACCAGTTGCTGTTTGTACTTTCTATAGCTCACAGGTGTTTGACGATGAAGTTGTCAGCGGTAAGGAATATGCAGAGAAAATATCTGCTGTAACTCGTGAACAGGTGACAGAATGTGCAAAGCGTGTCAGCATAGATTCAGTTTATTTACTTGCAGGAGAGGGTGGTAAGAATGAGTAATATCAAAGAAATCAAAAACGAATTGCTTAACGATAGTTATTATGAAATCGACCACTCATCAGGATATAAAATCTTTGTTTATCCAAAGGAAAATTATTCTTCATCCTACGCAATTTTCGGAACAAAATATGGCTCAATCGACACTTGCTTTAAGGTAGAGGGTAATGAGAATTTCACAGAAGTTCCTGAGGGTATTGCACACTTTTTAGAGCATAAACTTTTCGAAAGTGAAGAACTTGATGCTTTTGCAAGATATGCAAAGACAGGTGCATCTGCAAATGCTTACACATCATTTGACAAGACTTGTTATCTTTTCTCTTGTACTGATAATTTTGAAGAGTCACTTGAAATTCTCTTTGATTTTGTGCAGAATCCTTATTTTACAGAACAGACAGTGCAGAAAGAACAGGGTATCATCGGTCAGGAAATCAGAATGTATGAGGATGAACCAGGCTGGGAATCTTTATTCGTTCTTCTCCGTGCAATGTACCACAAGCATCCTGTAAGAATTGATATTGCAGGTACAGTTGAGTCAATCAGCGAAATTACTGCAGATTTGCTTTATGAATGTTATAACACATTCTATAATCCTGCAAATATGGCACTTGCTGTGGCAGGTAATGTGACAGTAGAGCAGGTCTTGAAAGTTGCTGATAAGATGCTTAAACCAAACGAAAGCCGTAAAATTGAAAGAAAATTCCAGGAAGAACCTGCAGAAGTAGTTGAGAAAACTGCAGTTAAGAATCTTTCAGTTTCAATGCCTATTTTTGCTATTGGATTTAAGGAAGAAATCAAAACTCCATGCAGAACTCTTAAAGAATCAGTTGAAAGTAATCTTCTTCTGGATATTATTGCAGGTAAGACCTCTGCACTTTACGAAAAACTCCTTGGTGAGGGTCTTATTAACACAACATTTGATACTGAATATTTTGAGGGTTACGGATATTCTGCTCATATTTTCAATGGTGAAAGCCACGAGTATGAAAAGGTGAGAGAGTATATTAACGAAGAACTCGCAAGAGTTATTAAAGATGGTGTCAATGAAGAAGACTTTAACCGTATAAAGAAAAAGCATTATGGTAACTTCATAATGAATTTCAATGATATTGATTCAATTTCAAATTCTCTTATCGGTTCATATTTCAATGGAGAAGGACTTTTTGAACAGTTATCAGTTCTTGAAAGTGTAACTCTTGAAGATGTAAATAATCGTTTAAGAAGTGCAATCAATATTGAAAATTCTTCAATGTCAGTCATTAAGCAGAAATAAGGAGGTAGCTGTATGAGATTTTTATCAGACTATTGTGAAGTTCATTTCCCTGCACTTGGACTTTCTCTTGATGTGTATGAAAACTTTCTTGAAATTCCATTCGGTGGAGATACAATTACAGTTAAATTCTATGGTGTAATCATTGCATTTGGCTTTATTCTTGCGGCCCTCTTCGGTGGCAGAAAAGCTTATGTTTGGAAAATGAGCCTTGACAGTATGGTTGATGTGTTGATTTATGGAATCATCGGTGCTGTTATCGGTGCAAGACTCTATTATGTTGCTTTCCAATGGGACTATTACAAAGACAATCTCCTTTCCATATTCAGAATATGGGAAGGTGGACTTGCCATTTACGGTGGTATTATCGGTGGTGTAATCACTGCATATTTCGTAGCTAAAAAAACGAAATTACCATTCTTAAAGCTTCTTGACTTAATTGGTATGGCTCTTCCAATCGGTCAGGGAATTGGTCGTTGGGGTAATTTTACAAACCAAGAGGCTTTTGGTATCAACACGACAAGTCTTTTCGGTATGACAAGTGATAAAATTGTTGACTACATAAACAGTCACCAACAGGAATTTGCAGATGCTGGAATTCAGATGAACCCTGATTTACCTGTTCACCCAACATTTCTTTATGAATCAGTATGGTGCCTTTTAGGTTTCCTTGTGCTTTATATCGTTTGTCAGAAATTCCACAAGTTTGATGGTCAGTTGATTTTAGGATACGGTATCATTTATGGTCTTGAAAGAGCTGTTGTTGAGGGACTTCGTATAGATAGCCTTTATATCGGAGATACAAATCTTCGTGTGTCACAGCTTGTGTCATTGGTGCTTGTAATAGTTTGCACAGCAATCACAATTTATAAATTTGCAAAGCTTAATAAAGAAAAGAAACTGACGGAGGTGCAGGAAAATGTATAAAATTATAGATGGTAAAGAAGTATCAGCATCTGTAAGAAACGAAATAAAGGCAGAAGTTGAAAAACTTAAAGAACAGGGTAAAAAAACAGGTCTTGCTGTTGTTATTGTTGGTAATAATCCTGCTTCTCGTGTTTATGTGAATAACAAGAAAAAGGGTTGTGAGGAAGTAGGGATGGAGTCTTTCGAATATGCTCTTCCTGAAGAAACAACAACCGAAGAATTACTTGGATTAGTAGAAAAACTCAATAATGATGACAATGTTGACGGTATTCTTTGTCAGTTACCATTACCAAAGCAGATTGACGAAAAAAAGGTGCTTAATGCTATTGTCCCACATAAGGATGTTGATGCTTTCCACCCTGTAAATACAGGTCATATTATGATCGGTGACCACTCATTCTTACCATGCACACCTGCAGGTATTATGGAAATGCTCAAATATTACGATATTTCTGTTGAGGGTAAAGAATGTGTAGTAATCGGAAGAAGTAATATTGTTGGTAAACCAATGGCAATGCTTCTTTTAGGTCAGAATGGTACTGTTACAATTTGTCATTCACGGACAAAGGACCTTGCAGAAGTGACTCGTCGTGCTGACATTCTCGTTGCTGCAGTTGGTATTGCATACTTCGTAAAAGAAGATATGGTAAAAGACGGTACAGTTGTAATTGATGTTGGTATGAATAGGAATTCAGAGGGCAAACTCTGTGGTGACGTTGATTTTGAGGCTGTTAAAGATAAATGTTCATTTATCACACCTGTTCCCGGTGGTGTTGGTCCAATGACGATAACAATGCTTCTTAAAAACACACTCACAGCATCTAAAGAACATAAAAAATAAATCTATTTTAATTTTGTGATATTTACGGGTCGGCGTCCTCGACGACCCGTAAATATAATAACTACAGGGGACGATGTTTGTATCGTCCCATTTTAAATGAAAGAAGGTGAGTAAATGACACAATTTAATATTACAGGTATGAGCTGTGCTGCTTGTGTTGCAAGGGTCGAAAAAGCTGTCAATTCAGTTGATGGGGTTGAATCCTGTTCTGTCAGTTTGCTCACTAATTCAATGGGTGTTGAGGGTGATTTTGACAATCAAAAAATCATTTCTGCAGTTACAGATGCTGGTTATGGTGCAACTCTTAAAAATGAGAAAAACACATCCCAAAAAGACAAGAATGATGATGCACTGAAAGATACCGAAACACCAAAACTTAAAAAAAGACTTGTTTCATCACTTGGATTTTTAATTATATTGATGTATATCTCCATGGGACATGTGATGTGGGGTTGGTGGTTGCCTGAAATATTGTCATCAAATCCACTTGCAATCGGTCTTTGTGAATTGCTGTTGACCATTATCGTAATGGTGATTAACCAGAAATTCTTCATAAATGGTTTTAAAGGTCTTTTGCAAAAGTCACCTAATATGGACACTCTTGTAGCATTGGGTTCAGGTGCATCTTTTGTTTACAGTGTATATATTCTTTTCAAAATGACAACAGTCAGTGGTGAAATGGTTCACCATTATTTACACGAGTTTTATTTTGAGTCTGCTGCAATGATTTTAACACTTATTACAGTTGGTAAGATGCTTGAGGCTCGTTCAAAAGGTAAAACCACAAATGCACTTAAATCCTTAATGAATTTAGCACCAAAAACTGCAACAATTCTAAAAAATGGAATTGAAACAGAAGTCCCTATTGAACAGGTGCAAAAAGGTGATATTTTTGTTGTAAGACCTGGAGAACAGATTTCAGTTGATGGTGTGATACTCGATGGTTCAACTGCAGTTGATGAGTCGGCACTTACAGGTGAGAGTATCCCTGTTGATAAATCGTTGGGCGACAAAGTTTCAGGTGGTACAATAAATCAATCGGGATTTATTAAGTGTGAAGCTTTAAGAGTAGGTGAGGATACTACTCTTTCACAGATAATTAAAATGGTAAGTGACGCTGCTGCTACAAAAGCACCAATTGCAAAGATTGCTGATAAGGTTTCAGGTGTGTTTGTGCCGGTTGTAATAACGATTGCGATTATATCAATTATTGCGTGGCTTATTTCGGGTCAAGGATTCGGATATGCACTTGCACGAGGAATTTCAGTTCTTGTAATCAGTTGCCCTTGTGCATTGGGACTTGCAACACCTGTTGCAATAATGGTTGGTAATGGTGTAGGTGCTAAAAATGGAATTCTTTTCAAAACTGCTGTTTCATTAGAGGAAACAGGCAAAGCAAACATAGTAGTCCTTGATAAAACGGGTACAATAACAAAGGGTGAACCTAAGGTAACAGATATTATTCCAATTAATTCAACAGAAAATGAGTTGATTAATATTGCTTATTCTATTGAATTAAAGAGTGAACATCCACTCGCAAAAGCCATTGTGGAAAAGGGAAATGAATTGAATGTTTCTCCTGTGGACGCAACCGATTTCAAAGCACTTTCAGGAAATGGTGTTGTTGCAGAATTTAATGGAAAGAAAATCTTTGGTGGTAGTCTTAAATTTATCAAAGAAAAGATAGTCATTGATGATACGACTATAAATATTGCAGAAAACATTGCTGAAAATGGTAAAACGCCACTTCTTTTTGCAAGTGACGAAAAACTTCTTGGTATTATTGCAGTTGCTGATGTGATTAAAGATGATAGTCCAAAAGCAATTAAAGAATTGCAGAATATGGGCATAAAAGTCGTTATGCTTACGGGTGATAACGAAAAAACCGCCAATGCAATAGGTAAGTTGGCAGGTGTTGATGAGATTATCTCAGGTGTTATGCCTGATGGTAAAGAAAAAGTTATCCGACGAATGAAAGACAAGGGCAAAGTTATTATGGTAGGTGACGGAATTAACGACGCACCTGCATTAACACGAGCTGATATGGGAATTGCAATCGGTGCAGGTACGGATATTGCTATTGATTCAGCCGATGTTGTACTTATGAACAGTAAGTTATCCGATGTATCGGCTGCAATACGTTTAAGTCGTGCAACACTTAAGAATATCCACGAAAATCTTTTCTGGGCATTTTTCTATAATGCAATCGGTATTCCACTTGCTGCAGGATTGTTTATAAATCTTTTTGGTTGGGAATTAAATCCAATGTTTGGTGCAGCTGCAATGAGCATTTCTTCATTCTGTGTTGTGTCAAATGCCTTAAGGCTCAATTTTAAGAATATTCATAACAGTAAAAAAGATAAGAAAATAAAATCAAAAATAAAGGAGAAAAAACCTATGGAAATCACAATGAAAATCGAAGGTATGATGTGCCCTCACTGTGAAGCAAATGTTAAGAAAACTCTTGAAGAGTTTGCAGAAGTTCGTGAAGCAGTAGTAAGCCATAAAGACGGCACAGCAATCGTAACTCTTGATGCTGATTTAGGTGTTGCAACGCTCAAAAAAGCAGTTGAAGATAAAGGCTATAAGGTAATTGAATAGTGCAAAGTGCAAAATGTAAGGGTGATTTAAAATCACCCTTTTTCTTTGCCTCCCTCTGACGAGGGAGGTGTCGCCGTAAGGTGACGGAGGGAGAGAAAGATAATAGAAAATTTACTATCTCAATCTTTTTGTAAAAAAACAGCTCCCCTGACAAGGGGAGCCAATGAAAAAACTTATTTAATTTCATTTACATCATATGGTGTTCTTTGGTATACAAAGTAGTTGAGCCAGTTCTGGAATAAAAGGCTTCCCGGACCACGCCATGTAAGTGGTGGTGTCAACTGTGTATCGTCATTTGGGAAATAGTTATAAGGAAGTTTAATGTCTAATCCTCTATGTAAATCTCTGAAATATTCACGAGCAAGAGTATCGCTGTCGTATTCAGTGTGACCTGTGCAATAGAAATTTCTGCAATCCATATCAGCAACAAGATGCACACCTGAAATCTCGGAATATGAGAGAATCTGCAACTCCTTAACAAGTGCAATATCCTCTTTTTTAGTTTCTGTGTGTCTTGAATGTGGCACATAGAACAAATCACTGAATCCTCGAAGAAGAGGATGATACATATCAAGAGGCTTATGAGGGAAAATACCAAACATCTTTTCAGGGAGCTTATACTTTGGAATACCATAGTGGTAATAAAGTGCAGCCTGAGCACCCCAACAGATGTGGAATGATGAGTAAACGTGAGTCTTTGCCCAGTCAAAAATTGTGCAGAGCTCTTCCCAATAGTCAACTTCTTCAAAAGGCATCATTTCAACAGGAGCACCAGTTACAATCATACCATCGAATTTCTGGTCTTTGATGTCGTCAAAAGTCTTATAAAATTTGAGCATATGCTCTTTGCTTGTGTTTTTGCTTTCGTGAGTTGCCACCTGTAAAAGTTCAACCTCAACCTGTAAAGGTGAGTTACTTAACAATCTTAAAATCTGTGTTTCCGTTTCAATTTTAGTTGGCATTAAGTTAAGAAGAATAATTTTCAGCGGACGAATGTCCTGAATCTTTGCTCTTTGTTCTGTCATAACAAAGATATTCTCCAACTCAAGATTATGTCTTGCTGGTAATTGGTCATCAATTTTAATAGGCATTCTGTCCACCTCAATTCTTTAATATGCAGGAATGTATTTTATCATAAGAAAAAAGTAATGTCAAATTTGAATATTTATTGCTCATAATATCTCTGACAATATTGTATTTGACATCAAAAAGCCCTTTCGGGTTAATGCTATACCGTTTTCGGTTTTTGTTATATATCCATTATCAATGAAAATCTTTGATTTTTCGTATATTTCATTAGGGATTGAATGACCATAACGTTCTAAAACTTTATGGTCATTTAAGCCTTCAGTAAGTCTTAAGTTCAGCATTGCATATTCTGTAAAATCTCCACCAAAACCATCGTCAATAGGTGGGTTTCCATTCATAAAAGACAGAAAATTTCTATCAAAATAAAATCTTTTGCCATTTAAGAACGAATGAGCAGATGGACCAATACCTAAATATTCCTCACAATGCCAATATTTAAGATTGTGTCGACTTTCAAAGCCTTTTTTCGAGAAATTTGAGATTTCATATTGCATTATACCGTGATTTTCAAGGGTTTCACACATCTGCAAATATAAATCTGCGGTCAAATCATCGTCAGGAAAATTATATTTGTGTTTCATTTTATAAAAATGAGTATTCTCTTCAAGTTTCAGCATATATGCACTGATATGTGGTACACCAAGAGAAATACAGAAATCAAGAGTTTCCTGAAGACTTTTTTCAGTCTGTTCAGGAATTCCAAGCATAACATCAAGGGTGATGTTGTTAAAACCAACTTTTTGAGCAGTTTTAACAGCATTTTCAACCTGATTTCTGTCAGAAAGTCTGCCAAGCACTCGTCTTTCACTATCAACAGCTGATTGGAGTCCCATTGAAATTCTGTTGACACCTGAAGTATATAAAGTCTTGAAAAAATCCTCATTAAGTCCGTGTGGATTACACTCAACAGTAATTTCTGCTTCATCTGTAAGAAAACCTGATTTACAAGCTTTTACAAGAGTTGCAAGATTTTCTGCACCTAATGCTGATGGTGTTCCACCACCAAAGTAAAGTGTATCACCTTTACTTTGTAAAGTAGAAATGCTTGACAAAACTCTCTCATTTAATACTTGTGTATATTGATTTTTTTCATTATCCTGACCACTGAAAGAATAAAAATCACAGTAAGGACATTTTGATTTACAAAAGGGAATATGCAGATATAATCCTATTTTTTTCATACTTTGATATATGTAATTGTATGACCGCAGGATTTTACGTATGTAACAAGGTCACTGAATTTAAGGAAAACTGTTGCACGATTGTCATTCGGATGACAACCCACAATATCTTCATTCTTTAAATCTGCGTCAAAATAGATTTCAAGCTCTCTTTCTGTGTCATAAATTACACCAAAAGGAGAAACAGAACCCTTTTCAACTTTAAGATATTTTTCTAATCTTTCATCAGAAGAGAAACTCAACTTTGTTGAGTCGATTTCAGCACGGATTAACTGAAGATTTGCTCTTTTGTCACCGTGAAGAACAACAAGCATATTACGAGTACCCTTAACATCACGAAGGACAAGATTTTTTGGAATATGACCATTTTCGTGAAGTCGATATTCTGCAATTTCTTCCATAGTGAATGCTGCAGGATGCTCTACCATTTTATATTCAATTTCTAATTCTTTAAGTTTCTGGAAAATCTCTTTATTCATCATCAAGTTTAAGCACAGCCATAAATGCCTCTTGTGGTACTTCAACTGTACCGAAGTGACGCATACGCTTTTTACCTTCCTTCTGTTTTTCAAGCAATTTCTTTTTACGAGTAATGTCGCCGCCATAGCACTTTGCAAGAACATCTTTTCTCATAGCCTTAACAGTTTCACGGGCAATAACCTTAC
Source organism: Candidatus Fimenecus sp. (assembly GCA_045613065.1). Taxonomy (GTDB): domain Bacteria; phylum Bacillota; class Clostridia; order Oscillospirales; family Acutalibacteraceae; genus Fimenecus. The sequence continues at coordinate 10,493 of JAZLAH010000046.1, read as the reverse complement.
CACCGATAGCCATCTGGATTGGAATTTCAAACATCTGGCGTGGAATATTATCTTTAAGCTTTTCAGCGATTCGACGAGCTTTTGCATATGCTTTTTCACTATGAATCATAAATGAAAGAGCGTCAATGATGTCACCATTAAGAAGAACATCAAGTTTAATGATGCTTGAACGCTGATAATCACTCATTTCATAGTCAAATGATGCATAACCACGAGTACGTGATTTAAGCACATCAAAGAAGTCGTAAATGATTTCGTTAAGTGGTAAAATATAATGTAAGTCAACACGGTCACTTGCTAAGTGAGTTGTATTAACGTAAACACCACGTCTATCCTGACAAAGATTCATAATTGCACCGATATATTCAGGTGGAGCATAGATATGAGCTTCAACTGTTGGTTCTTCACAATAATCAATATTTGCTGGGTCTGGATAATGGCTTGGATTATCGATTTCAATAACTTCACCATTTGTAAGGTGAACTCTGTAAATAACACTTGGAATTGTTGTTACAAGGTCAAGGTTGTATTCTCTTTCAAGTCTTTCCTGAATGATTTCAAGGTGAAGAAGACCTAAGAAACCACAACGGAAACCAAAACCGAGAGCACCTGATGTTTCAGGTTCAAATGACAACGCAGCATCGTTTAACTGTAGTTTTTCAAGTGCTTCACGAAGATTCTCGTAGTCAGCACCATCAGCAGGATAAACACCACAGAAAACCATCGGGTTAACTTTTCGATAACCTGCAAGAGCTTCTGAAGCAGGATTTTCAGCAGTAGTAACGGTGTCACCAACACGTGCATCGCTGACAGTTTTGATAGATGCTGTAATATATCCAACTTCACCTGATGTAAGTTCTTTTTGTGGTTCCATAGCGTTTGGTCGCATATAACCAACTTCAACAACATTGAATTCAGCACCTGTTGCCATCATTCGCATTGTGTCACCAGGTTTGATTTTACCATCCATAATTCGTACATAAACGATAACACCCTTGTAGCTGTCATAAACTGAGTCAAAAACAAGAGCACGAAGTGGTTGGTCATCACGATTTTCAGGTGGTGGCACAAGAGATACTATACTCTCGAGAACCTGTTCAATATTCTGACCTGTTTTTGCTGAAACTCTTGGTGCTTCGTCACAAGGAAGACCGATAACTTCTTCAACTTCATTTGCAACCCTGTCAGGGTCAGCAGCAGGTAAGTCAATTTTGTTGATAACAGGTACTAATTCAAGGTCGTGGTCAAGAGCTAAATATGTATTTGCAAGTGTCTGTGCTTCAACACCTTGAGATGCGTCAATAATAAGCACAGCACCCTCACAAGCAGCAAGTGAACGTGAAACCTCGTAGTTAAAGTCAACGTGACCTGGAGTATCGATAAGATTGAGCTCGTATGTTTCACCGTCTTTTGCCTTGTAGTCAAGTTTAACAGCGTGAGCCTTGATTGTAATACCACGCTCACGCTCCAGATCCATATTATCAAGTAATTGTTCTGTCATATCACGCTTTGCAACAGTTTCAGTAAGTTCTAAAAGTCTGTCAGCAAGGGTACTCTTACCATGGTCGATATGAGCGATAATTGAAAAATTTCGGATGTTATCTTTTTTAGCCATATATTACCTCATAAATCCTTCACCGACAATTTGCTTTGACTGTGTAACAATAAAAAAAGCATTTTCATCGGCTGATTTTATTTTCTTAATAAGTTTTTGCGTCTGGTTATCGTAACAGGCACAAAGCAGAACGCTCTTTTCTTCACCTGAATAACCACCGTGACCTTTAAATATGGTAACACCACGATTAAGGTCGTTTATAAGAAGTTGACGTATTTCGTCATTTTTTTCTGAAATTATCATAATTGTTGCACCTCGACTGATACCATAAATGATATAATCAAGGACTTGTGCACTTACAAAAACTGTAACAGCAGCATAAAGCATTGATTCAAGATTGTTGTAAATAATTCCACCTGTAATAATTACAACAGCATCAAGAATGAAAATAGATTTGCCAAGAGTGATGTGTGGATATCTCAGTTTTATGAGTCTTGCAATTATGTCAACACCACCTGTTGTGGCATTTCGCAAGAATATAATGCCTAACGAAAAACCTGAAAGCACACCACCGAAAATAGATGAAAGGAGCAAGTCGCTTTTGTAAACCGGTAAAAATGCTCCAAGGTCAATTATTACTGATGATATTGCAATTACCCAGAATGTACGGAATACAAATTTCACACCAAGCTTTTTGAACGCTATAAGAAGCAAAGGGACATTCATAATGAAAATTCCCATTCCTATAGGAAAGTCAAAAAGATAGTTAAATATTGTTGCAATTCCTGTCAGCCCACCGTTAAGAATGTTGTTGTTGGCAAGAAAACAGTTTATACCAATTGAAAACGCTGCACTCGCCAAAATAAATACAAGTGTGTCGATTAAAAATTCTTTTCCACTATACTGAAGTTTTTTCAGACTTATCAACCTCGATTGCTTTAATAACTTCATTAAGCAGTTCGTTAAGGCGTTCTGTTTCGTCTTTCAAGTACAAATAGCCTACAAGTGCCTCAAAACCTGTTGCGTAATGATAGTCACATCCACTTTGGTTTTTTGGTGTATGAGAGGTGTGAGCATTTCTACCACGCTTAAAAACTTCTAATTCTTTTTCTGTAAGAATAGGGAGTATAGCGTGCATACCTTTGCTTTGTGCCTCAGCTTTAACCCAATTAACCGAAAGTTTATGTAACTGACCAACAGGACGATTGGCTTCACAAACAAGCATTTCACGAATATAAAGTGAAAATACTGCATCACCTGTAAAAGCCAATGTTAGTGGACTTAATGTATCTACTTTTATATCTTTACCATATAATCTCATAACTATTACGGAACATAGTCAAATTCTAAATCATAGATGCTGACTGTGTCACCCTCCTGAATACCTTTATCAATAAGTGCTTTGATAACACCACGTTCCTGAATAACTCTCTGGAAATACTGAAGTGATTCATAGTCGTCAAGGTCAGTTTTACAGAGAATTCTGTAAATCCAGTCTGCTTCAACGATATAAACACCATCTTCAACTGTAACTGTAAATCCATCGTTACTCTTTTTAGCGATAACTTCCATTGGAATTTCTTCGCTTTCATAACGCTTAACAGGAGGAAGTGTGTCAAGCTTTCTTGCGACAGCATTGATAAGTTCCTGTGTGTTGTGTTTGATTGGAGCTACGATTTCAAAGTATTCGTAACCTTTGTCTTCAATATATTTTTTGAATTCTTCTAACTGTTCGTCAGTAGCAAGGTCGATTTTATTACCAGCAACAATCTGTGGACACTTTGCAAGTTCAGGATTAAACTTTTCAAGTTCTGCGTTGATTGCTTCAAAGTCTTCAATAGGGTTTCTTCCTTCACTACCTGCAACGTCAACGATATGAACAAGCATTCTGCATCTTTCAACATGACGAAGAAATTCGTGACCTAAACCGATACCTTCAGCAGCACCTTCAATAAGTCCAGGAATATCAGCCATAACAAAGCTCTTTTCAGGACCCATTGAAACAACGCCGAGAACAGGAATAATTGTTGTGAAATGATAGTCACCAACAATAGGCTTTGCCTGACTTACAACAGAAATAAGAGAAGATTTACCAACGTTAGGGAAACCTAAAAGTCCTACGTCAGCAATAAGTTTTAATTCAAGGCTAACTTCCCATTCTTCACCGGGAGCGCCATTTTTTGCGAATTTTGGAGTTTGACGAGTAGATGTTGCAAAGTGAGAGTTACCCCAACCACCTCGACCACCTTTAGCGCCGATAAATTGGTCGTCAGTTGACATATCAGCCATAACAACTCCGCTTTCAACTTCGCGGATAACAGTACCACGAGGTACTTTAATAATCAAATCTTTACCTTTTTTACCACTGCAACGGCTACCACTTCCGTTAGCACCGTTTTCAGCCTTATACTTTCTCTTGTAACGGAAGTCAGCAAGAGTTGAAAGATTGTCGTCAACCTGGAAAACAATGTTGCCACCTTTGCCTCCGTCACCACCGTCAGGACCACCTGCGTTTATATATTTTTCTCTGTGAAATGTAACGGCACCATTACCACCATCACCGGCTTTAATCTTAATTTTAGCAATATCAACAAACATATTTTTACCTCGTATAGAATACAATTATATACAAAAACCCATTATCCCTAATATTTTACACTATTTTTATAAAATAATAAATAGGAAATTCAATATTTTTTCAATATTTTTTATTTGTTTATGATGAAAAAATACTCGAACAAACAGAACATAAGTTTATTATTTTTGTAAAATTAATTTTTTTAGTAAAAAAATCAAACATATAGTATAAAAATATATTGACAACCACTATATGTTGTGTTATTATACAATTACACACAATAAATATTGAGAAAAATGGCAATTAAAAAGAAAATACTGTCCGTTAAATCGGACTGAAAATATAAAAATATTCGAACATTTGTATTGACTTTTGTAAAAAAATGTCTATAATATGACTTGTAAAGAACATTTGTTCAAGTTTGTTCGGTATCGAACAGTTTTACTTAAACACATCGGAGGTAGATTTTATGTCAACAACATTTGCAATCACAACATTAATAGAATTAGCAGTAGCAATCCTTCTCGTTTATGGATTTATGCATGAGGATAAGGTTATCGCTTTTGAACAGGCTATTAAGAGAATTGTAATAGGTAACATTCGTCGTGCAATCCGTATTAGAAATCACAAAAAAGCTGTTGAAAAAGGCGAACATCTTCATTTGTACGCATCAAATGGTTGTGTTCAGAACTCGAATTCAACAGTAGCATAAAATGAAATTCATTTTAACAAACTCCTTTCACACAGAAAAGCACCTGAAACCTTAGTTGGTCTCAGGTGCTTTTTCTATGTTGAGTTTAGATTATTCTGCAGTGTATTCTCTTACTCTTAATGGAATATCAATACTTTCACAAAGTTTTTTGCAATCTTCAATATCTTCTTTGCTGATTACATCAACAACAGTAAGTTTTACTGGAATACCATATTCCTTACATTCTTTTGCGAAGTTTAACATTGCATCAAATGACTTTTCACCAAATGATGGCTTTGCAATTTCGTTGTATTTTTCTGCTGTTGGAGCATTAAGGCTTATTGAAACGGAATCAATTACCTGACAGATTTCCTTTGCAGTTTCTCTTTTGTTGATAAGGTCTGAAAGTCCATTTGTGTTAAGACGGACATTAATGTCTTTTGCTCTTAAATATTTACATGCCTCAATGAGATTATTAAGCACACAAGTTGGTTCACCATAACCACAGATTGTGATTGAGTTATTGTATTTCTCGAAATCAAAAGCATCAATTTCAGCTTTGATTTCATCGATTGTTGGGTTGTGGTCTTCAAACCATAAAGTTGTTGCCTCACCAACTGAATCACCATTGTTGCGGATACAGAAAGTGCATCTGCAAGGACAAGCGTTTGTTATGTTGAGATAAGCCTGATTTCCGTAAGTATAAACTATATCAGCCATTTTTAAGCTCCTTTAGAAAGTTTTGATTTAAAGTTAATTTTATCAAGTGATGTTGCCATAACTACGAATATAATTCCACTTGCAACAGCCTGAATCGTGTTGCCGAGTAAAGAGAGTGTTGCCGATGCAACCGAATACAGAATACATTCAGCCACAAAGTAACCGAGAATGGTTATACAGCCTGAAAGTATGGCAATCAAAACCGTTTGTTTGCATAAGATTTTATTTAATTTATATTTTCTACATACAATTGCAAAAGGTAATGCGTTCATCATTTTGATAATCATTGTTGGTATTGACCAAATGGCAAATCCTGAAACAATATCAGCCAATGCACCACCTAATGCACTTGCAACAAGACAATAGGGGAATGGAAGTACACATGCTGTCAGATAAATTATACTGTCACCCAAATGAATATATCCTTCACCTAACCCTGTTGAAAACTTAATAACTGAAATTGCAAGAACAATGATTGCAGTAAAAATTGCAGTGTATGTAATTCTCAAAAGTGACTTTTTATTTTGCATTTATAAGCATCTCCAGATGTTTTTGAAAATTTACTCCATCTGGTTCATAATCGTTATCAGTTGGAGTATTTTTTATGGATTCTGTAATAAATTTTGTAGCAAGAGTAACGGCATTAAGAATATTCATTCCCTTGGTGACTGCACCACAGACAATACTTGAAAAAATATCACCTGTACCTGAATAACTACCTTTTAAAAGTGTTGATTTTACTGTACTTGTGCCACTTTTATCTACGATAAGATTTATAATCTCATCGTTATGTTTTATACCAGTGACGATAACTGTTTTTGCAGTTTCGCCAATCAATGAAGATGCAAGATTGCTGATTTTTTGAACATCATTTTCTGTTGTTAATTTTTTGTAGTCCGCATTACAAAGAATACAAAGTTCGGTAAGATTAGGTGTAATGATATCTGCTTTTTCTGTAAGTGCTTTTACTTTGTTGCAAAGGTTTTCGTCATAAGTGTCATAAAGTACACCGTCGTCTGCCATAACAGGGTCAACAAAAACAAGTGAATTTTTGCCGAAATGGTCGATAAAATCAATGATGATGTCAACCTGTTTTTCACTTGCAAGATAACCTGTCATAATAGCGTCAAACTTAACATTCTGTTGTTTCCACACGTCAATATATGAGGTCATATTTTCGGTGAAATCCACACAATGATATGAGTCAAAACCCGTCTGATTTGAGAGAATTGCAGTAGGTATTGGATTACACTCAACACCAAGAGCAGAAATTATAGGAAGTGACACAGTAAGAGAGCATTTTCCAAATCCGGAAATATCATTTATTACTGCTATATTTTTCAATGTTGTCACCTCTTGCATTTTCATTTTAACGGATATATAATAATACAAAAGTGTCTTTATTAAAATACACAAAATCAACAATTTTTAAGGGGACAATTTATGGAACAAAATCGCAAATTGTATATGCAGATTTATGATTATTACAAAGATTTGATTGAAACAGGAAAAATGCCTGAGGGCACACGACTTCCATCAATCCGCAGATGTGCTGAGGAGAGAAATGTAAGTAAAACTACTGTGGAATCAGCGTATATGTGTCTTTGTGATGACGGTTATGTTCTGCCAAAAAATCAAAGTGGATATTACGTTTCAAATCGAGGAAATCTTACTACAAAACAGGAAATCAAAAATGAAAACGCAAATCAAAAATCAGAAATTCTTTATGATTTTGCTTCATCAGGTGTTGACGCAGAGAGCTTTAATATGGATATCTGGCGTCGATATCTTAAAAGTGCTTTGAGACAGAATGAACGATTGCTTTTTTATGGTGATCCACAAGGTGAATATGATTTGCGATGTGAAATTGCGAAATATGCAAGAGAAACTCGAAATTGTGTTTGTACAGAAGAAAATATCGTTATAGGTGCAGGTGTGCAGACGCTTCTTAATATCCTTTGTCCTCTTATAAAGAATAAGAAAACTGTATGTTTTGATGATTTGTCATATCGACAGGGTACTGCGATTTTTGCAGACTATGGTTTTAAGGTTAATGATGATAGGGAATTTTCAAATATAATTTACACATCACCGTCATATTCAACTCGATGGGGTGACGTTATGAGTGTCAAGGAGAGATTTGACTTAACAGAGTATGCAAGACAAAATAATAAGCTGATAATCGAGGATGATTATGGAAGTGAATTTCGTTATTTTAATAGACCAACTCCATCACTTCAAGGTCTTGACCGAGGTGAAAATACAGTCTATTTGGGCACGTTTTCAAAGCTTTTGTTACCATCAATCAGAATAAGTTTTATGATTCTTCCACAGAGCCTTATAAGTCGATACAAGAAGAAAAAGGATTTGTATAACCAGACTGTTTCAAAAGCTGACCAAATAGCACTTTGCAGTTATATTCGTGATGGACATCTTAACTCGCAAATCAGAAAATCGAGAAAACTGTATTCTCAAAAATCAAAAATTCTTACAGATTTGCTTACTGAAATTTTTCAGGATAAAGTACAGATTCTACGAACAAATTCACCTCTTTATGTCCGTTGTCAATTTAATATAAATTGTTCTGCAGAAGAACTCTGCAAAGAGGCTGAAAAAAATGGGATTTTGTTAATTCCTGCGAACTCGGAAACACGCTTCCCTGAAATTGCATTTTCCGTTGCAACAGTAGGACAAAATAGCTTTTTAGATGGTGTAAAAATACTTCAAAAAGTAGTGCAAAATCGTTGGTGAATAAGAAAAAATATATTTTTATATATTTAAAAGCAAAAATCTCTATATATTTAGTATAAAAATTCGAAAAAAAGATAGACTTTTGTAGATAATTTTGTTATACTTTTAACATATACTGCTATGCAAAAAAAATGTGGTATTTATAACATTAATGAGGGTGAATTAAATTCACCATAATCAAAAAAAGGAGGAAATTCCAAAATGCTCAAAAAATTAAGTTCCATTCCATTTGCAGGAACACCAGAGCAAGAGGAACAGCTCAAAGCTGTCATTGAAAAGAATAAGGATGACAAGAGTATGCTTATGCACGTAATGCAGGAAGCACAGGGTATCTACGGTTACCTTCCTTATGAAGTTCAGGTTATGATTGCTGAGGGTATGGATGTTCCACTTGAAAAGGTTTACGGGGTATCAACTTTCTATGCACAGTTCTCTCTTTCTCCAAAGGGACAATACAACATTTCAGTTTGTCTTGGTACAGCTTGTTATGTTAAGGGTGCTCAGGACCTCGTTGACAAAATTACAGAAAAGCTTGGTATCGGTCCTGATGAATGTACAGCTGACGGTAAATTCTCACTCGAAGCTTGTCGTTGTATAGGTGCTTGTGGCCTTGCTCCTGTTCTTACAGTAAATGATGAAGTTTACGGTAAGCTTGTAGGTGACGATATTCCTGGTATCCTTGAAAAATACATGGCATAATGAGAGAACTATCTCTTAATATTTTAGACATTGCTCAGAATTCAATAACTGCAGGTGCTTCACTTATTGCAATTGAAGTTAATGAAAATACTGAACTCCACACTTTGCTTATCGGCATTTACGATAATGGCAAGGGTATGACTGAGGAACAGGTGAGAAGCGTTATTGACCCGTTCTTTACAACAAGAACAACCAGAAAGGTGGGTATGGGGATTCCACTTTTCAAAATGGCAGCAGAACAAACGGGAGGCAGACTTGAAATCAAGTCGGAAATCGGTGTCGGGACAGAGGTTCGTGCATATTTTATGACTGATAGTGTTGATTTCACACCGCTTGGTGATATGGCATCAACAGTTCAGATGCTGATTACAATGAATACTGACCGTGACTTTTTGTATAAACATTCAGTTGATGGTAAGGAATTTGTTGCCGATACCCGTGAAATTAAGGAGATTCTGGGAGATGTTCCACTTGATACTTATGAAGTATCACAGTGGCTTAATGACTTTATTAAAGAAAACACGGAGGTGCTCTATAAATGAAAACTCTTGCAGAGCTTATGGCTATTAAAGAAGCAACAAAGCAGAGAATGACTGTTCGTGAAGATACAGGTGACGATGCAATCAGAATCGTTGTTGGTATGGCTACTTGCGGTATCGCAGCAGGTGCTCGTCCAGTGCTTAATGCTTTTGTTGATGAAGTTGCAAAAAGAAATCTTAAGGGCGTTACAGTTTCACAGACAGGTTGTATCGGTATGTGCCAGTACGAGCCTAACGTTGAAGTAATCCAGCCAGGTAAAGAAAAAGTAACTTATGTAAAAATGACTGCTGATAAAGTAGCAAAGGTTGTTAATGACCATATCGTTAACGGAAACCCTGTTGCTGAATATACAGTTAAATAAGGAGGAAACATAATGTATCGTTCACACGTACTTGTTTGCGGCGGTACCGGTTGTACCTCTTCAAACAGCCAGGCAATCATTGAAGCTCTTGAAGCTCAGATTGCTGAAAAAGGCTTGAGCGAAGAAATCAAAGTTATCAGAACAGGTTGTTTTGGTCTTTGTGCTCTCGGCCCAATTATGATTGTTTACCCAGAAGGAAGCTTCTATTCACAGGTTAAGGTTGAAGATATTCCTGAAATCGTTGAAGAACACCTTCTCAAGGGTAGAATTGTTACAAGACTTCTCTATGATGAGACAGTAACAGAAACAGAAATCAAATCTCTTAATGACACAAAGTTCTATGCAAAGCAGGAACGTGTTGCTCTTCGTAACTGTGGTGTTATTGACCCTGAAAATATCGACGAGTACATAGCTTATGACGGTTATCAGGCTCTTGCTAAATGTCTTACAGAATACACACCTGAACAGGTTGTTCAGGTTGTTAAAGATTCTGGTCTTCGTGGCCGTGGCGGCGGCGGATTCCCAACAGGTCTTAAATGGAGTTTTACAGCTGCTAATGCTGCTGACCAGAAATATGTTGTTTGTAACGCTGACGAAG
>JAZLAH010000045.1:0-42418 GCA_045613065.1 Candidatus Fimenecus sp. | reverse complement strand
CAGAAGCCTTTTTTATGCAATGGGCTATACAAAAGAAGAACTTGAAAGACCGATGATTGCTGTTGTATCAGCACATAGTGAAATCGTTCCGGGTCATATTCACCTTGATAAGATAACAGAAGCTGTAAAAGCCGGTGTGCGTATGGCAGGCGGCACTCCTGTTATGGTGCCAGCAATCGGTGTTTGCGATGGTATTGCTATGGGTCATGTTGGTATGAAGTATTCACTTGCATCCCGTGAACTTATTGCTGATAGTGTTGAAACAATGATTATGGCTCATGGTTTTGATGGTGCAGTGCTTATTCCTAACTGTGACAAGATTGTTCCGGGTATGATTATGGCAACAGTTCGTCTTAATATTCCTGCAGTTGTATGCTCAGGAGGACCTATGATGTCAGGTCTTGTTGATGGTGTTGAAACATCACTTTCAAAAATGTTTGAAGCTGTTGGTGCTCGTAAGGCCGGCCTTATTGATGACTGCAAACTTTGTGAATTTGAAGAAAATGTTTGTCCGGGTTGTGGCTCTTGTTCAGGTATGTACACAGCAAACTCAATGAACTGTCTTGCAGAAGCAGTTGGTATTGCTCTTCCTGGTAACGGCACAATTCCTGCTGTACATAGTGGCCGTATTCAGCTTGCAAAACGCGCAGGTATGGCAATTATGAACCTTGTTGAAAAGGATATCAAGGCTCGTGATATTATCAACGAAAAATCAATCCGCAATGCTCTTGCTTGTGATATGGCTCTCGGTTGTTCATCAAACAGCGTTCTTCATCTTCTTGCTATTGCAAATGAAGCAGAAGTGCCTGTTGATTTACATATGTTCAACGAAATCAGTGCAAAGGTGCCTAACCTCTGTCATTTAGCACCTGCAGGCGGAACACATATGCACGACCTTAACAATGCAGGTGGTATTCCTGCTGTTCAGGCTGAGCTTGCAAAGAAAGACCTTCTTGACTTGTCACTTATTACTGCAACAGGCAAAACTGTTGGTGAAAATATTGAAGGTGCATATATTAAGAATACAGATGCAATCCGTCCTATTGATAATCCATATAGCGAAACTGGTGGTATTGCTATCCTTTGGGGTAATATTGCAAAAGATGGCTGCGTAGTTAAACGTTCAGCAGTAGCTCCTGAAATGCTTGTTCATTCAGGTCCTGCAAGAGTGTTTGATTCAGAAGACGCTGCTATTGATGCTATTTATAATGGCAAAATTGTTGATGGTGACGTTGTTGTTATTCGTTACGAGGGTCCTGTTGGTGGTCCTGGTATGAGAGAAATGCTCAACCCAACATCAGCACTTGCAGGTATGAAACTTGATAAGACAGTAGCGTTAATTACTGATGGTCGTTTTAGTGGTGCATCTCGTGGTGCATCAATTGGTCATGTATCTCCTGAAGCAGCTGCAGGTGGTGAAATCGGTCTTATCTATGAAGGCGATATTATCGAAATCAACATTCCTGAAAGCAAAATCAATGTTCAGGTTTCAGACGAAGAACTTAACGAGAGAAGAAAAACATATGTAAAACCTGAACCAAATGTTAAATCAGGTTGGCTTGCTCGTTATTCAACACTTGTTTCATCTGCAAAAGACGGCGCAGTTATGAAGAAAGTATTTTAATTATGTCAAAGGTTGTAAAAATCAAGTCACAATTAAAACAGAATAAAAATAAAGTATTTTTAAAGGTTGCATTGGCGTTTGTTCTTGCATTAGTTTGTGCTGTTCTTGGTTTTGGATTTCTTGTTTCAATTCTTTTGAAAAAATCAACACTTCACATTGTAATTCCAGTAATTTTACTTGTTCTTGCACTTGTTTGCTTGATTGCATTCATAATATTTCGCAAGAGATATGGAATTTTACAATCAGGTGTTCGAGGTGAAGAAACAACTCTTAAGATTTTGCAAAGACTTCCGAAAGAATTTACTGTACTTACAAATCCTGTGATTCTCAATCGTGGAATTACTATGGAACTTGATTTTGTAGTTGTCGGTAAAAATGGTGTTTTCATTATTGAATCTAAAAACCATCGTGGAATTATAACCGGTAAAACCTCAAAGCCTAGTTGGAGGCAAGTTAAACATGGTAAAAATGATAAGGTATATGAAAAGGAGATTACAAATCCTGTAAAACAATCTTATCGTCAGTGCAGAAGAATGGAAGAAGTTTTCAGAGATTTTAATATTTCTGCAAATGTATTTTCAGTTTTATACTTTGTTGACAGCAGAACAGAACTTAAAATAATTGACGATGCAGATATGAATGTTGCAATTTTTAATAATGAAGAATTTCTACTTAACTATATTCAAAATACAAAAGGTAGAGAAACAGTAAGTTCTAATGAACTTGCCAAAATTATCCGTTTCTTTAAAAGATAACATATTGTCCATAATACTCACATATATTTAATTGGTGATATTATGGACAATTATTTTTATGATAGAAATACAAAAGGAGCTCAAAATAAAACAAAGGAAAAACCTAAAAATTTTATGACAAGAGTGGTCGTTGTACAACTTGTTTTGTCACTTGCAATATCAGGATTGTTGTATGCAATTTGTAGAACTGACGGTAATCTTTCAAGTGAAATAAAAAACTTTTATAATGAAATTTGTGAAAAGGATATTGCAGTTTCGAGTATTCTTGATGTGTTTAAAAATGTTGTTAAACAAACTTTTGCACCTATAAAACATGAAGAAATGACTAAGGAAGCAGTTGGAGAAACAAATGAAGAATCAGGAGAGAAGGTAATCTTTTCTCCTGTTTTTTTGACAGTAAAATTGAATAATCCTTTAAAAGACGGAGTTATATCTTCAAACTTTGGTTACAGAATAAGCCCTATAACAAACGAAGATTCCTTACACAAAGGATTGGATATTGCAACAGAGAAAAATACGAAAATATATGCATCTTATGATGGTGTTGTTGTAATATCTGAATATCATTATATGAATGGAAACTATATAGTTATCAAACATGGTGATTCATTAAAAACAACATATAATCATTGCAATAAATTGCTTGTGGAAACTGGTGATGAAGTAAGAAGAGGTGATTGCATTGCACTGGTTGGTGCAACAGGATATGCAACGGGTAATCATCTTCATTTTGAAGTTATAGTTAATGATAAATACATAAATCCTTTATGGGTACTTGATTATGATATTTAATATTTTTGGCATTAAAGTTGAAATAACTTTTCTTTTTGTTGCCTTTATTGCATTTGTATTATCTTTGAAATCACCATCAAATCTGTTAATAACTGTTGTATCGTCTCTGATTCATGAGTCTGGTCATCTTATCATGATGCTTGTGTTGGGGAATAAACCACAAAAGGTAAGATTCGAATTAACTGGAATTAATATAATAAGAAATCAAGAAATCAGAATTAGTAATAAAAATGAAATTTACATTTCTCTTGGTGGACCTTTAGCAAATGCGATTATATTGTTAATGTGTTGTATATACTTAAGCTTTTATGACGGTAACTTTATTTTAACACTTGCTTGTATTAATCTCATTTTGATGTTGTTTAATTTATTGCCAGTAAAAGGACTTGATGGTGGGAATTCTTTGTATTATTTACTGATTCAAAAATTTGATATATCCTTTTCTTCAAAAGTTCTACATATAATATCAGTTTTATTCATCGGCCTGATTTTTATCTGGGGAATTTATGTGTTGATTTCAAGCAGATACAACATTTCAATAATTATTATTGCAATATTTTTAACTCTTTCATTGTTCAGTAATAATGAATATTGAAATAAAAGTTTTTTTATAGTAAAATATAATGAATAACTTTTTTGTGAGGTTAATTATGGTTAAAAAAGAAGTTGAAAAATTACTTAAAAGAGTTCAAAAACCTGCAAGATATACAGGTGGAGAATTAAATAGTGTTGTAAAAAATAAAGAAGATGTAAAATTAAGATATGCATTCTGTTTTCCTGATAACTACGAAATCGGTATGTCACATCTTGGTATGAAAATTCTTTACAGCGTTGTAAACGAGAGAAATGATGCCTGGTGTGAAAGAGTTTTTGCTCCATGGGAAGATATGGAAGCACTTATGCGTGAAAACGATGTTAAGCTCTATGCTCTTGAAAGCGGAGACAGCCTTGATGAGTTCGATTTAATTGGTTTTTCACTACAGTATGAATTGTGCTATACGAATGTACTTAATATGCTTGATTTAGGTGGTGTACCTGTACTTAAAAAGGACAGAACAAGTCTTACTCCAATTGTTATTGCAGGTGGACCTTGTGTATGTAATGCTGAGCCAATGGTTGATTTTGTTGATATTTTCTTACCTGGTGAGGGTGAAGAAGTAACAAATGACCTTATTGATTTACTTATTAAACATAAAGAATTAGGCTCAACTAAACTTGAATTTTTACGAGAAGCTGCACAGATTCAGGGCGTTTATGTTCCTGAATTTTATGATGTTCAATACAATGAAGACGGAACTGTAAAGTCAATTGAAAACACTGAAAATGTTCCTGTGAAAGTAAAGAAAAGAATCGTATCTGACCTTGATAAAGCACATTATCCAAAAGATTTTATTGTGCCTTTCATCGATGTTGTGCAGGATAGAACTGTGGGAGAGGTATTCCGTGGTTGTACTCGTGGTTGCCGTTTCTGTCAGGCTTGTTTTATTACAAGACCAATTCGTGAAAAATCACCTGAAACAATCAATGAACAATGCAGAAGCATAAGCAATGCAACAGGATATGATGAAATTTCTCTCTGTTCACTTTCAACAAGTGACTACACAAAGATAGAAAAGCTTATTCCAATGCTTTTTGATTGGGCATTGAAAGAAAATATTAATGTTTCATTACCATCATTGAGAGTTGATAACTTCTCTGATGAACTTATGGAAGAACTTAAAAAAGTTCGTCGTAGTGGTCTTACATTTGCTCCTGAAGCAGGTACACAGAGACTTCGTGACGCAATCAATAAGAATGTAACTGAAGAAGAAGTACTTCGTACTGCACTCAAGGCCTTTGATGGTGGTTGGACAAGTGTTAAACTTTACTTTATGATGGGTCTTCCAACAGAAACTCTTGATGATATCAAAGGTATTGCTGACTTGGCTCAAAAGGTTGTTGATACATTTTATCGCAATCCAAACAAACCAAAAGGCAAGGGTGTACAGGTGAGTGTAAGTTGTGCATCGTTTGTTCCAAAGCCATTTACACCATTCCAGTGGGAGCCACAGGATACCCCTGAAAGCTTGACTGAAAAACAAAAGCATTTGTTAAGCAGTACAACAAGTCGAAAAATTACAATCAGTTATCATCAGTCTGAAACATCTGTTCTTGAGGGTGTTTTTGCTCGTGGTGACCGTCGTCTTGGTCAGGTTATTTATAAGGCTTGGCAAAAGGGATGCAAATTTGATGCCTGGGACGAATTTTTTGATTTCTCAAAATGGTCAGAAGCATTCAATGAATGTGGACTTACAACAGAATTTTACGCAAATCGTCGTAGAGAATATGATGAAATCTTGCCTTGGGATGTTATGGATTATGGTATCCGTAAAGAATTCCTTATTGAAGAAAATAAAAAAGCTCATTTGAGTGAAACAACTCCTCAATGCAGAATAAAATGTGCAGCTTGTGGTGCAAATAAATTGAACGGAGGTAAATGTGATGCCAGAAGTTAAAAAATGGGCTATGGATGTCCGAATGTCATTTCAAAAAACAGGTATGGCCAAATTTATCTCTCACCTTGACACTGTTCGTTGTATTACTCGTGCGATGAAAAGAGCCTGTGTGCCAATCTGGTTCACGGAAGGATTTAATCCTCACGCATTTTTAACTTTCGCAATGCCACTTTCATTAGGTTTTGAAAGTCTTTGTGAAACTGTTGATTTCCGACTTCTGGAAGATGTGGATTTGAATGAACTTAAGGAAAGACTTAACGATGCTTTGCCCGTTGACATAACTGTAAAAGAAATCTATGTTTATGAAACTTCTCCTAACGATATTCGTTGGGCAGAGTATAAAATCGTATTTAATAATCCTGATAAATTACTTATGGAAAATGCTGAGAAAGTCCTTTCAGCAGACGAAATTCTTGTTCTTAAAAAGGGTAAGCAGGGCAGAAGAAAAGTCGAAAAAGAAGTAAATATCAAAGAGCATATCAAATCCTTTGAATTGATCGAAGAAAATGGAATGCTTATTCTCAATACTATCCTTTCTTCAGGTACAAGTATTAATATAAATCCTATGCTTTTAATAGGTGCATTAGTTAAAGATACAAACACTGATGAGCAGGATGTTGATATAATTAAGGTTCAGTCATTTACAGAAAATATGGAGATTTTTAAGTAATGGCTACTTTATTAGTAATTATTATCTTTGTTACTTATGTGGGACTTGGAATTCCCGATTCTCTTTTTGGTACAGCCTGGCCTGCAATTTACACTGAATTTGACATTCCTATATCATATTCCAACTTTGTAACAGGTGTTTTGTATGTAGGTACAATCATTTCAAGCCTTTTTAGTGCAAGACTTACTAAAAAGCTGGGTACTCCTCTCGTTGTTGCATTGAGTACACTATCTACTGCAGTTGCAATTCTCGGATTTTCATTTTCAAAGAATATTTTAATGCTTTGTCTGTTTGCAATTCCATTGGGACTTGGTGCAGGTGGTATTGATAATGTTCTTAACACTTATGTTGCACTGAATTACAAGGCAACTCACGTAAATTTCCTTCATTGTTCTTATGGTGTTGGTGTTGCGCTGAGCCCGTATTTAATGTCTTTGGCATTAAAGCAAAGCAATAATTGGCAGGGTGGATACAGAACAATGTTCGCTTTCCAGCTTGCCCTTACAATTATGTGTTTCCTGTCAATTCCAATCTGGAACAGGGTTAAAGAGAAAAAAGAGGAGGTAGGGGAATATGATGAATCAAGGGTTGTTTCAATTCCTGAACTTCTTAAGGTGCCGATTGCCCGTTCAAGCCTTATAATCTATTATGGCTCTTGTGCAATCGAGTCAGTATGTCTTGTGTGGTGCAGTACATTCCTTGTTAATTCAAAAGGACTGACTCCCGACAAAGCAGCAGAAATGACAATGTTATATTTTATAGGAATGACGACAGGTAGATTTTTATCGGGTGTCCTTGCAAATAAAATTTCACCTAAAACTATTATTGTAATAGGTGAGTCAGTTACTCTTGTTGCAATTCTCCTTACATTCTTAAAAAATCCTGTAATTTGTACAGCAGGACTTTTTATGATAGGACTCGGAAACGGACCTGTTTTTCCTAATATGACACACTTGACACCAATTCATATGGGTCGTGATATTGCACAATCATTTATAGGACTTCAGGGTGCAATTTCCTATGGAAGTATTCTTTTGTCACCAATAGTATTCGGCTTACTTGCAGAAAGATTTACCACAGATATTTTCAGTTTTTTCCAGATTGTTGCATTTTTATTTACTGCAATCGCAACAATTACAATGCTTAAACAGTCAAAAATGGCAAAAAAATAATAAAAAACTCTTGCATTTTCACTTGACTTGTGATATGATATTTGAGCATTTGTGGGAAACTGCAAAAAAATAACTATTATCTCGGGTGGTCCTCTGCTGAACTTCGGTACGAACACTTGAAAAAATTAATTATCGGAGGTTAGTTATGGACGCATTAAAGTTAATCGCAGAGGGTTGTGTTAAAGAAGCAAACCCAGCAATCAGAGTCGGTGACGTTGTTAAAGTACACGTTAAGATTCGTGAAGGCGAAAGAGAAAGAATTCAGGTATTCGAAGGAACAATCATTGCTCGCAAGGGCGCTGGTGTTTCTGAAACTTTCACAGTACGTCGTGTATCATACGGTGTTGGTGTTGAAAGAGTATTCCCTGTTAATTCACCAAACGTTGCAAAGGTAGAGACAGTAAGACGCGGTAAGGTTCGCAGAAGCAAGCTCTATTATCTTCGTGACAGAGTTGGTAAGGCTGCTAAGGTTAAAGAGCAGATATAATCGAATCGTCAAGATGCAAACAAGGCAGAGAGAAATCTCTGCTTTTTGTTTATGGTATGGGTCGGCGTTCTCGACGACCCGAAATAATACAGAAAAGAGAATTTATTATGGACTGGACAGAAATTAAAATAGAAATTGATGCTGAAAATATTGACCGTGCTGCTGATATAGCAAGTATGGCTGTACCTTATGGCATTTATATTGAAGACTATCGAACACTTGAAGAAGAGGCTTGGGAAATAGCAAACATCGACCTTATTGATGAAGAACTTCTTGCAAAAGACAGAACAAAAGGTTGTGTGCATATTTATATCTCACCTGAAGAAAATTATAAGGAGGCAATTTCATTCTTAACTGAAAGATACGAAAGTGAAGAAATTCCTCATTCAATCGAATATAAGCCATGCAGAAATGAAGATTGGGAAAACAACTGGAAAGAATATTTCAAACCGATGAAAATAGGTGAAAAGCTTCTTATCCGTCCTTTGTGGATTGATGATTATGATGCAGAAGATAGAGCTGTATTAAGCATTGAACCTGGTCTTGCATTCGGTAGTGGTGGTCACAATACAACTCGTCTTTGTCTTGAAACACTTGAAAAACACGTTAAGTCTGGTGATAGTGTTCTTGACTGTGGTTGTGGTAGTGGTATTCTTTCAGTTGCATCACTTTTAATGGGTGCTGATAACGCAACAGGTGTTGATATTGATAAACTTGCTGTTAAAACTGCTATTGAAAATGGTAAGGTAAATGGTTTTGAACCACCAAAATACAACATTCTCAATGGTAACCTCGTTGATAAGGTGACAGGTACATTTGATGTTGTTGTTGCAAATATCGTTGCTGATATTATTATTCTTTTCTCATCACAGGTTGGCGAATTTTTAAAGGATGACGGTGTTTTCATTACATCAGGCATTATTGAGCCTCGTGAGGAAGAGGTAACAAAGGCATTCCACGAAAATAATTTCGAAATCGTTGAAAGATACGAAGATGGTGGATGGCTTTGCTTCGTATGTAAAAAGAAATAAGGTGAAAGTATGTTGTTTGTAGAATATCCTAAATGTACAACTTGCCAGAAAGCAAGAAAGTTTCTTGTAGATAGTGGTGTTGAGTTTACATCACGCCATATTAAGGATGAAAAACCAACATATGATGAACTTAAAAGTTGGTATGAAAAAAGTGGTTTGCCATTAAAAAGATTCTTTAATACAAGTGGACTTTTGTATAAATCAATGGATTTGAAGGATAAACTTCCACAAATGAGCGAAGAAGAACAGCTCAGACTCTTATCAACTGACGGTATGCTTGTTAAACGTCCAATATTAATTACTAATGACAAAATTCTTGTAGGTTTTCGTGAAAACGAATGGCTCGATGCAATAAAATAATCTTTTAACCGCTTCTTTTTGAGGCGGTTTTTCTTTTGTTGTTGAAAAAAATAACAATATCCAATATAATAAAGAAAAAGGAGAGATTTTATGAAAAAATTAATTTCACTACTACTTGTTTTTGTTATAATTTTTTCTTTGTCTGGATGTTCTCATTCAGAAGTAAAGTCATTTGAGGAATATGATAATTCTAATCCAAAAGAAATGAGTCTTATAACGGTAAAAGATGGCTATCTGATTAAGGAAAATGGTGAAGAAATTGTTCTTAAAGGCGTAAATTTAGGAAATTGGCTTTTGTGGGAAACATGGATGGGTTTTGTCCCTGAATATACAGAGGATTGGGCATATTTCGATACACTTGAAGTATTGCTTGAACGATTTGGTGAAGAAAAAACAAATGAAATTGTGAAAACCTTTGAGGATAATTTTGTAACTGAAGAAGATATTGCTCAAATTGAAAAATTAGGCTTTAACTGTGTTCGTGTGCCATTTTGGTATCGCAATTTTATGACAGAAGATTTAGAATGGCTTACTGAAAATAATGATGATAATCCAGGTTTTCAAAAACTTGATTGGCTTATATCAATCTGTGAAAAATATGGTATTTATGTAATGCTTGATTTACATGGTGCACCGGGTGGCCAGAGTAAAAACCATTGTACAGGTAAGTCTGGACGCAATGAACTTTATGAAAATGAAGAAAAGCTGGATGCAACAGTTGAACTTTGGTGTGCAATCGCAGAACGATATAAGGATAATAAAACAGTTGTTGCATATGACCTTTTGAATGAACCACAGAACAATGGTGGTTATGATGGTGAATACTCATGGGAAGCAGAAAGTGAAGATGCAGTTTCCCGAACAAATAAGGTCTATGATACGCTTTATAAAGCAATCCGTGAAATTGACCAGAATCATATAATCTCATTTGAAGGTGTGTGGTCAACAACAGTTTTGCCTAATCCTGATGAAATGGGATATGAAAATATGCTTTATCAATTACATCTGTACGATAGTGATAAAGGTATGATTCGTTATCGAGTTAAGGAGCTTAAAACAGCTCGAAAGAATTGGGGCGTTGCAGTTGTTGTTGGTGAGTACAACAATCACGAATGTGAAGAATACGCACAAAAACAATATGAAAAAAATAACATCAGCCGAATTAAATGGAACTATAAAACTTATAACGCAGGAGATAGCTGGGGAATATTCAATAAGGATGTAGAGAGAATTGATATAAAAACTGCATCTTATGAAGAAATAATGTCATTTATAGTTGAAAATACAAGAACATCAACATTTAATTTTAATGCAGAAGAAATGGGAATTCTTAGATAGTTTTTATTGATTATTCTTTTGTTTAATGATATAATTTATAAGATATATACTCATGTAAGGAGTTGGAAAATTTGGATATTCAAACTGTAAAGAATACAATTGAAAATGGCAATGCTGTTCTTGGTATTGAAATGGGTTCAACAAGAATTAAAGCCGTTTTGATTGATGAAAAGCATAATCCTATTGCACAGGGAAGTCATGGTTGGGAAAATCGTTTTGAAAACGGTGTTTGGACATATCATATGGATGATGTGTGGACAGGTCTTCAAGATGCTTATAAAAATCTTAAAGAAGAAGTTCTTGAAAAGTATGGAGTTAAGCTCACAAAGTTCAAGTCAATGGGCTTTTCTGCGATGATGCACGGTTATCTTCCTTTTTCAAAGGATGGAAAACAACTTGCAGAGTTTAGAACATGGAGAAATACAATTACTGAACAGGCAGCAGCAGAACTTACTGAACTTTTCAAATTCAATGTTCCTCAGCGTTGGAGTATTGCTCATCTCTATCAGGCAATTCTTAATGGTGAAGATCATCTTCCTGAAATCGACTTTTTAACTACACTTGAGGGTTATGTTCATTGGATGCTCACAGGAGAAAAGGTAATTGGTATCGGTGAAGCAGCAGGTATGTTTCCGATTGATAGCACAAAGAACTGCTATGACGAAAAAATGGTAGCTGATTTCGATGCGAAAATTGCAGATAAAGGATATAGCTGGAAACTTCTTGATATTCTTCCAAAAATTCTTGTTGCAGGTGATAATGCAGGTACACTTACAAAAGATGGTGCATTGCTCCTTGACCCAACAGGTGAGTTGGAGTCAGGTTGTCCTCTTTGTCCACCTGAAGGTGATGCAGGAACAGGAATGGTTGCAACAAACAGTGTGGCATCAAAAACTGGTAATATTTCAGCAGGTACATCAATTTTTGGTATGATAGTTCTCGATAAAGCACTTTCAGATGTTTATACTGAAATTGATATGGTTACAACACCAACAGGTAAGCCTGTTGCTATGGTGCATTGTAACACTTGTACTTCCGATTTGGATGCTTATGTAAAGCTTTTTGCAGAGGTTTTGGCAAACAGTGGTGTTGAGGTTAATAAACCTGCTCTTTATGATATGCTTTATGCAGAGGCACTTAAAGGTGATGCAGACTGCAATGGTATTATTAGCTTTAACTATTATTCAGGTGAACCAGTAACAGATACTGCTGAAGGTAGACCATTACTTGTAAGAATGCCTGATACAAAATTTAGCCTTGCTAATTTTATGCGTTCCCAGCTTTATGGTACAATGGCAACACTTCGTCTCGGTATGAATATCCTTTTTGACAAAGAAAATGTTCAAATTGAAAAGCTTTTAGGACATGGTGGACTTTTCAAGACTCCTGTTGTAGGACAAAAACTTATGGCAGGTGCACTTAATACTCCTGTTGCTGTTATGGAAACAGCAGGTGAGGGTGGTGCTTGGGGTATTGCTCTTCTTGCGGCATATATGGTAAATAAAAATGAAAACGAAGCACTTGAGGATTATCTTGAAAATAAAGTCTTTGCCGATTATAAAGCAAGTGTAATTGAACCTGATAAAGCAGATGTTGATGGTTTCAATGATTATATTAAGAGATATGAGTCAGCGGTTGCAGTTGAAAAGGCTGCCATTGCTAACTTGAAATAAGGAGAAATATATTATGAGTTTAAAAAATTATGAATTTTGGTTTGTTGTTGGTAGTCAGTTCCTTTATGGTCCTGAAGTTTTAGAAACAGTTGCAGCTCGTGCACAGGAAATGGTTGATGAGCTCAATGCATCAGGTACACTTCCTTGTAAGGTTGTTTATAAAGTAACTGCAAAGACAAATAAAGAAATCACAGATGTTGTAAGAGAAGCAAATTATGACAAAAAGTGTGCAGGTATCATTACTTGGTGTCATACATTCAGCCCATCAAAAATGTGGATTAATGGATTTGTAGATTTACAGAAACCATATTGTCATCTTGCAACACAGTATAATACAGAAATTCCAAACGATGAAATTGATATGGACTTTATGAATCTTAATCAGGCTGCTCACGGTGACCGTGAACATGGATTTATCGCAGCAAGACTTCGTATGCCTCGTAAGGTTATTGCTGGTCATTGGACAAAGGAATCAGTTCGTACTCGTCTTGGTGATTGGATGCGTTCAGCAGTTGGTGTTGCAGTAAGTAAAGAACTTAAGGTTATGCGTTTTGGTGACAATATGCGTGAAGTTGCTGTTACAGAAGGCGATAAAGTTGAAGTACAGGCAAAACTCGGTTGGCAGGTTAATACATGGGCTGTTGGTGACCTTGTAAAGGTTATGAACGAAGTTACTGATGCTGAAATCGACGCATTAATGGATGTTTATAAAGCAGAATATGATTTTGCAACAGATAATATTGAAGCAATCCGTTATCAGGCTCGTGAAGAAATCGCAATGAAGAAAATGCTTGATGAACAGGGTTGTATGGCTTTCTCAAATACATTCCAGGATCTTTATGGCATGGAACAGCTTCCTGGTCTTGCAAGCCAGCACTTAATGGCACAGGGATACGGTTACGGTGGTGAAGGTGACTGGAAGGTTGCAGCTATGACTGCAATCATGAAAGCAATGGCAGAGGGCAAAAATGGTGGTACAGGCTTTATGGAAGACTATACATACCATCTTGTTGAAGGTGAAGAATACAGCCTTGGTGCACATATGCTTGAAGTTTGTCCATCAATGGCAGCTGATAAGCCAAGAATCGAAACACATCACCTTGGAATCGGTATGAATGAAAAAGACCCTGCAAGACTTGTTTTTGAAGGGAAAGCAGGTAATGCTATTGTAGTAAGCCTTGTTGATATGGGTGGTCGTCTTCGTCTTATCTGTCAGGATATTGAATGTGTTAAACCAATTATGGAAATGCCAAACCTTCCTGTTGCACGTGTGATGTGGAGAGCAATGCCTGACCTTGAAACAGGTATCGAATGCTGGATTACAGCAGGTGGTGCTCATCATACAGTTCTCAGTTATGATATTACTGCAGAACAGATGAAGGACTGGGCTAATATGATGGATATTGAATTTGTTCATATCAATAAAGATACAACAGTTGCAGGTCTTGAGAAGGACTTATTCCTTGCTGACCTTGCTTGGAAGTTGAAATAAGAGGTAGCTTATGTTAGAACAGTTAAAAAAAGAAGTATTTGAGGCAAATATGCTTTTGCCAAAATACGGATTGATTACATTCACTTGGGGTAATGTTTCAGGTGTTGACCGTGAAAAAGGTTTAATGGTAATTAAACCATCAGGTGTGGAATATGACACAATGAAACCTGAAGATATGGTTGTAGTTGACTTAAAAACTGGTGAAAAAGTTGAGGGTGAATTAAATCCATCATCAGATACTGATACTCATGTAGCACTTTATAATGCATTCCCTGATATAAAAGGTGTTGTTCATACTCATTCTCGTTGGGCAACAACATTTGCACAGGCAGGAATGGGAATCCCTGCATTAGGTACAACTCACGGTGATTATTTCTATGGTGAGATTCCTTGTACACGCAAAATGACTTATGACGAAATCAGTGGTAAGTACGAACTTGAAACAGGTAATGTGATTATTGAAACATTCAATGACAAAGAACCAAATGATATTCCTGCTGTCCTTGTTCATAGCCATGGTCCATTTACTTGGGGTACAGACCCACATAATGCAGTTCATAATGCTGTTGTTCTTGAAGAGCTTGCATTTATGGCATGGCATAATATTATGATGAATCCACAGATTAAGTCAATGCAGCAGGAACTTCTTGATAAACACTATCTTCGTAAACACGGTGCAAATGCCTACTACGGACAGAAAAAATAAAATTAATGGGTACTCACTTGAGTACCCATTTTTTGTGCTTATTTTATTATTAACCATAATCCTAAATTCAACAATAAGAATACAATATTAACAATTGTAAAAGTCAGAATGTATTTTCCTGTGCTGACTTTTTCTTTTGCAATAAATTTAAAGGAAATCAGACTTGCCATAGAGGCAATTAAAGTACCAAGTCCACCAAGGTTTACTCCAATTAACAAATCTTCTGCATTTTCTGTGAATTTTGATAGAAGAATTGCAGCAGGAACATTTGAAAATACCTGACTTGATATAACTCCTACCAATACTTCGTTTTCAGTTACAATGCTTTTTAAAAAGTCACTTATGGGTTTGATTTCACCAAGATTTCCAATAAATATAAACAGAAAAACAAATGTGAAAAGTAAACTGTAATCAACTTTTAAAATTACTTTTCTATCGAAAATAAGCAACACAATAATGGTTATTATTACAGTTACAACGTAAGGAATCAGACGGAAAACGGTCAGTAATGAAAGTAAGAATAAACTTAAAAATATTACAATGTGAATTTTTGAAAAACTGTATTTGTTACCTGACGATTCAGAGCGAATTTCACCTTTTCCTGTAAGAATACAAGATATTATAACAAGAACAAGTGATAACAATGCATAGGGTAGAATAGTAGATAGAAAATCACTCATACTCATGTTGAAAGCAGAGAATAAATATAAATTCTGTGGATTACCGATAGGTGTCAGCATACTACCGAGATTTGCGGCAATAGTTTCGACTGTTACAATCCAAATGAGTTTATCTGATTTGCCTGATAATTTTAGTGCTGTTATTGTAAAAGGTACAAAGGTAATGAGTGCCACGTCGTTGGTAATAACCATTGAAGAAAAGAAACAGAGTAATCCTAAAATCAAAGAAAGACCTGAAATGCTCTTTACCTTCGATAGCATCTTTTCTGCAATAAATTTAAAAACACCCATGCTGTTAAGTCCTGCCATAACAGCCATTAGACAGAATAACAGACCTATTGTTTTAAAATCAATATATTCGAAATAACCTTTGTTTGGAGCAACAAAAAACACTGAAATTATTGCTAAAATAAAAGATAGTATAAGTACAATTTCATTTTTAATAAATTCTTTAATCTTTGTCATTTACATCACCACTTCTGTGATATTATAACATTACAGATTAAAAAATCAAGAAAGATGTAAATTATTGACAAAGAAAAACTCAAATGATAAAATATTTAATAAAAATATGGAGATGTACCCAAGTGGTTGAAGGGTCCGCACTCGAAATGCGGTAGGTCGTGAATAGCGGCGCAAGAGTTCAAATCTCTTCATCTCCGCCATTTTATATTATTTTAGAGAAGGCGAATAAAATGAGTAAAGTAAAGAATGAAGCCAAAATCAAAAATCCGTTAATTGGTGCGGTTCGTGAACAGCTTGAACATCGTGCATATTGGCTCTATCTTCTTTGTGACGAAGCGGGAAAACGAGGTCTTGATTGGTGGGATTTTGGTAGTGTTGCTATCAAACGATGTGGTCTTTCACATGGTGCGAATCATATTAAAAAAGGTGGTACTGACAGTCTTGTCGGACTCCGCAAATCACTTTTTACATTACCTGCACAGCTTGTTTTTGAAATGAAAATTCTTGAGAGTACTGATGATAAACTTTCTATTGATTTCCATTACTGTCCTCTTGTAAAGGCTTGGCAGAAAGCTGGTTGCACTGATGAAGAAATTGCAATTCTTTGCGATATTGCAATGTGTGGTGACCATGGAATAGGAGAGAGCTATGGTGCAGTTCTTGATTTACCGAAATGTATCGCAAAAGGTGATGATATTTGTTCTCTTCGTTATCATAAATAAAAAATTAGTCGTAATCCTATGTGGATTACGACTTTTTTGTTGATTATATATGGTCTTTGTATCTCTCTGCTGTAATTATGCCATCCTCTACATTTAATTTGCAGATTCTTGCATTTCGTGCATCGAATGCACTTGCATTCAATCCATCATCATAGTCACGAGCATGATAAATTGCATACCATTGACCATCCTCTTTAATCATTGAGTGATGACCTGTACCTTCCTCAAATTCATTTGCTTTGAGTACAGGGTGATATGTATTATCATCAGGATATTTCTCAAATTTAATTTTTGTGAGGTCGGTTTCATCAGTTTTTACTCTTGCATAACCGATGTAGTAAGTTGGTTGTTCAAAGCAGTTTCCTGAATACATAAGATACTGCCAGTCACCCTCTTTGAAATAGAAAGCACCTTCGATTGTATGCCAATGTTGACCTTTCTTATATCTGTCACGACAGTAAATGTCTTCATCAAGAGTAGGTTCAACAACTAAAACAGGATTTCCTGCAGGTGTGAATGGGTCAAGCATCTTATCAACATAAATACAAGTGCCAATTCTTTCTCCCTCAAAACGATTTGCAGAATAGAAAAGGAAAAGTCCAGCTTCATTCTTAACAATGTGAGAGTCAATTGAGAATGGGTGAAGAATCTGTTTTGTACCTGTGAATGGTCCAAGAGGATTATCAGCAACTGATACGTGCATAGCGCCTCTATGACCACCTTTGTCAGGTGTATCGTTATAGATTTCAATTGAATTATACATATAAAATTTTCCGTCTAACTCAATTACACTTGGTGCCCAGAATGAGTCATGATTTGGTACTGTCATAACAATACCATAATATTCCCAACCATCCAAAAGATTATCTGAATGATAAGCGTAAACACCATCGTGACCTGTTACGTAGATGTAATATCTGCCATTACTCTTTATAATATATGGGTCAGCCTGACCAACATAATGTGTTTTATCAACTTTTAATAAATGCATTGTATTCCCTCCCAAAGTAGAACATTTATAATTAAATTATATAATGATATTTCAATGATTTCAATAGTTTAGAAGAATTTTATGTACTATCATTCCATTATTTGGAGTATTAACAAACGTAGTAACCTCTGTTATACTGTGTATGCATATATGCAGAAAGACGAGGTAACTAATGAAAAAAATAATTTCAATTTTATTAGCGTCTGTTATGTTATCAGTCATTATAATTCCAATTAAAACTTCTGGTGCAACACTTACTTCACAAGCTGGAATTGTATCTGTAACAAGTGGCAGACTTAATGTTCGTAAAACTGCATCGACAAGCAGTAGTGTTTTGACATCGTTGTCAAATAACTCATATATTACTTTGATTTCAACATCAGGAAATTGGTACTATGTGGAATATGCTGACGGTAAATACGGTTATTGTCATAAAAATTATATTAAACCTGATTCTGCTAAAACAGCAGAAGTGGTCACAAATTCAACATCACTTAATGTTCGTTCAGGTGCAGGAACAAGTTATTATGTAAAGGGCTCAATTCCTAAAGGGGATATAGTGATTGTACTTTCAACATCAGGTTCGTGGAGTAAAATCCTATATGATGGTGTAAAAACTGGATATGTCAGTAGTCAATATCTGTCAACATCAACAAATTCAACAACATATTCTAAAGTTTCTTTAAATGTTCCTGACTTTAAACAGACTGATTCTCGTTGGGCAAGTGTTCAAATAGGAAATTCAGGTAAAACGATTGGTAAAATTGGTTGTGCGACGACGGGTATAGCAATGATGGAATCATACCGTATGGGTACAATTATTTACCCGGATACAATGTCAAAAAAGCTTAGTTATTCATCAACTGGTAACTTGTACTGGCCAAGTGATTATACCGTTATTACAAGTAGTGCAGGATATCTCAATAAAATATATCAGAAGCTTAAAGAAGGTAAACCTGTACTTCTTGGTGCTAAGAATTCTGCTGGTACACAGCATTGGGTTGTGATTACAGGTTTTATAGGCGGTAATTCTCTTACTGCGTCTGGATTTGCAATTAATGACCCTGGAACAAAGTACAGAACAAATTTACAGCAGTTTCTAAACGAATATCCTACATTTTATAAATATTTTTACTATTAAAAAATCTGCCGTGTCAGTATTCTGATACGGCAGGTTTGCTTTGCGATATATTTATACAATTTTCAGCATAAAATTAACAATTTTAATTACAGGTGTTCATTTTGCTTTTAATCTGTTGAAATATAATATTATATATGTTACAATTTGGTTATAAAAATTACAAAAAGATTACAAATGAATTAACATTCTGTTCAATATTGAAATATTATCATATATCAGGTGATTTTGTGAAGAAGATTTTATCTTTAATTATTATAATAACTATATTATTGACCTCTGTTTCTCAGGGGCTTTTTGTATTTGCTCGTGATAACGACAAAAAGAGTAATATGGACATCTTTGCAGAAAATTTGGCACAAATGATTCGTGATAATTATGTTGATAATTTTCCTGATATAGATAATATGATTATTAATCCTATGTTTAGTTCAGGAACTGTTGAGGATGAAACTGACTTAGATTCTTCTATTTTTGATAATATGGCTGTAGATGCGTTTGAAACATGTAGACTCATTGTAAAATCAAAAGTAAAAATTGATTATCAAAATGCAATCGATTGTGTAAGTGGATATAATGACTTGTATGTTCTGCAGTATGATAGTGAACTTGCAACAAAAAATGCTTATGAGTATTATCTTAAATGTGACTTCGTTGAATATGTTGAGCCTGATTTGGTTGTAAAAGCAACTGTTGAAGATATTCCTGGTGAAGATTTGCCCGATGATGAAGCAAATGCATTTGATGAAGTTACTTCTGCAGCTCTTGAATGGTTGTCGGATAAAATAGGTTTTTCGGATATTAAAGAAAGACTTGCCGAAAGAATACAGGATGATTATGTTCTTGTGGCTATAATTGATAGTGGTGTTGATACTGACCACGAGCTTCTTGTTGATCGTCTTGTTGAAAGTAATGTTAATTTCAGTTCATCCGGTGAACGTAATTCTTCTGAAGATGATTATGGTCATGGTACTCATGTAGCAGGTATAGTTGCAAATAATACATTGAGTAATGTTAAAATAAAACCATATAAAGTATTAAATGATGAAGGTAGGGGTGCATTAAGCTCAATTGCTGTTGCAATTGATATGGCAGTCCAGGACGGTGCGGATATTATCAACCTGAGTCTTTCTGCAAATGGTGAAAGTCAGGTCATGACTGATTCTATAAATAATGCTGTTGCAAACGACGTTAATGTTGTTGTTGCTGCAGGAAATAGTGGGGTTGACCTTGATAACAAATATATATGTCCTGCAAATATTGAATCTGCAATTACAGTAAGCGCTACTGACAGAAACGATAATCTTGCAAGTTTTTCAAATTATGATGGTACAATTGATATTGCGGCACCCGGAACAGATATTGAAAGCAGTTATCTGAATAATAAATACTTATCTTTGAGTGGTACTTCTATGGCTGCTCCACAAGTTGCAGCAGGACTTGCGTTAATTCAGTCCATTTTAGAGGATGAACCTGCTAAGAATTGTGAAGCAACAATTAAAGAGTATGCAATAAAAAAACACGAGAATGAAGGAGAAAATCATTTTGGTGCAGGTATCTTGTTCTTAAAGTATTTGTTGGATGGTAAACCAAAAGTTTCTGACCCTGTTTTTAGTGTGAACAGTTGCACTTTTACAGAAACTTTTACTGTTGAAATAACTTGTGCTGATGAAGATGCAGAAATCTACTACATCATGTATGACACAAATTTGGATTCGACCAATATATTTGATAGTTTAAAATATTCTGAACCAATTAGAATTTCTGTTGATATAAAAATTTCTGCTGTAGCATTGAGTGATGGAAAAATACCAAGTTCAGTTGTAACGGTTGAATATGATAGAATAGGTGAATCTGAAGAGGATTTTTATGATATCAATTCGCTTGGGTATATAACTGAATACTATGGGTCGGAATCTGATGTTATTGTGCCAGATGTAATCAAAGATACTGTCGTAAAAGGTATTGGTATTAACGCCTTTAAAGGAAATAGGCATATCCAGAATGTTGTGTTGCCTGATTCTTGTAAAAAAATAAATGCGTCAGCATTTAGGGAATGTTCATCACTTGTTTCTGTTTCTGGTATGGGTGTTACAGATATTGCATCCAGCATCTTCGAAGATTCGTCTGTTGAAAATATCATATTCCCTAATTTAGAGACAATTGGAGCTTATGCTTTTTCAGATTGCTCTAATTTAAGGTCTGTAACATTGTCAAAAGTAAAAGAAATTGGAAGTTATGCGTTCCAGAATACAACTAATATAAAAGATATTGCATGTAATGAGCTCACAGAAATGGGTATGTATGTTTTCAGTCAATCAGGAATAACTTCTTTTAATGCACCGAAATTATCAACAATAGGCAATAATGCTTTCATTGATTGCTACAATCTTGTTTCAGTATCTGCACCTGAATTAACTGTTTTGACACTTGGTGCTTTTAAAAACTGTATTGTACTAAAAAATATTGATATGCCGTCTTTAATTGAAATCGGTGCAAATGCCGTTAGAAATACTGCAATTGAGAAATTCAGTGGAATTTTAGTTGAGAAAATTGGTAACTATGCATTTGCTGATAACCATTATCTTGAGTTGGTGCATTTTCCTGTGGCTATCTCAACAGGTACGAATGTATTTCTTAATTGTCCAGCTTTAAAAATTGTGGGATTTCTTTCACTTGAAGAATTAAATAATAATACATTTTCAAATTGTCCATCTCTTCTGAATCTTTATTTACCAAAGGCCACTTCTGTTACTAAATCTGCATTCAAGGATTCATCAATTGAATTGTTAAGATTTGAAAAGATTGAAACTATAAAGAATTTACCATCAACGTTGCAGGCACTTATTTTACCAAGTACAGTAAATTCTATAACAGCATCAACTCCAAGTACAGATTTTATTGTTTATGGTTTTGATGAAACATATGCAGAGCAATATGCAACAGATGTGAATAAAAGATTTGAACCTGTTCCTGCAATTTATCACGAAACATCCGACGAGGTGAGTGTTGATGAAAGATTTATTATTGCATATGTAATTGGATTTAATTGTACATATCAATGGTACAGAAATGATACTGTAACAAATGTTGGTGGTACTCCAATTGAAGGTGCTGTGCGTTTCTTCTATGAGCCATCACCTGAAGATGATTGTGCAGCATATTATTGCGTTATAACAAGCAATGATGGTACTAATATTGGAACTACAGTAACTGATCCTATGCCGAATGCACCTGAATACAGAACTGCTGACTATACAGAGTACAATAAACTTATTGAAGAAATAAACGCTCTTGACCGTACAATATATGATGAAGATGACCTTGAAGAACTTGATAAACTCCTTGAAACCGATATTTCAGGGTTAAAGTTATCACAACAGGACATAGTTGATGCATTTGTTAGTCAGTTGAGCGTTGCTCTTGAATTGGTTAAACACTCTTTCGTTATGGGGGACCTTAATGGTGATAACAATGTTTCTGCAATTGATGTTCGATTTGTATTGAAAAATGTTGCAGGAATTCAAACATTCACAAATCAGCAATTTATGGCTGGTGATATGGATGGTGATGGTGTAATTACTGCAATAGATGCAAGATTGGTAATGGAAAAAGCATTAGAGTTATAAAAATAAGCCTTGAGTGTAAAACTCAAGGCATTTTTATAGTGTTTCTATTAATTTTTCTATGTTTTCATCTGAATATTCAATTTCCGATGAGTACATACGAGAATATTCTATTATATCGTCAATAGTAATATTTTCATATTTACATATATGCATTTTGCAAAGATTTTTAATCATTTCGCAATTTAAATGTATGAACATCAAATCTTTCTCTGTTGAAAACTCGTTTAAGTGTCTATATGTAAAATACAAAAGTAGGTTTTTAAAACAATTATCAAACTCTGTAGGAATAGAAATGTTCTCAATATCCGTTGATTTTAGATCGTTAAGAAGAATTGTCCAATGGTCATCAAGTCGTTCAAGAGATAAAAATATATCTGCCCATTGGCTGATTGTTTTATCTGGAAATTCACAATTGTATAAACCTAGAATAGACTTATTTTCTTCTATTTTATCAAAAATGTAATTTCTAAAATTAAAAAAATCAGTTTCGTCCACAGTATTTTCAATATTAATTCCGTCATCAGACAATTCTATAAGTGAAAATTTATCTTTTTGTGAAAGAATGATCCTTCCTGCTTCTTCACAACAAAGTCCAAGTCCGATTTCTGTACGGTTTGAGTAATAATTTCTGAATCTTGGGTGGTCGGTACATATTTGGCAAAGTGAGTCTTCACTTAAATTTAAGATAATATCACAAAGATTATTTTCATTGAGAAAAGCACATCGACCTTTTCCATCAAGCTTGAAACAAGTATTTTCACCATCTCGATTTATTCCTTCATTAAGATGTTTGTTATATGGATTACTTATGTTGTCGTACATTGCTAATGTATCGTCGTCAATGTCAATTTCCCAACCAATACAGCAACTGTGTTTGCACTTATCAGCAATACATTTGAAATTCTTATAATAATTTGGAACAAAAGTCTTCATAAAATCTCTCCATAATCTGTATGGTACAATTATAAAATAAATAAGAATGTATTTCAATAAATTTTTTATGATTTATCCTCGTTGAAATTAAAATTAAGTTATGTTATAATGTGTTAATTTCAATATGAGGAGTTATTATGGTTTTTATTTTAGTAGTAATTTATATTGTATTTATATCTTTAGGACTTCCTGATTCGTTGTTTGGTGCAGCATGGCCTGTTGTTCATAAGGATTTTGGTATAGAAGAAAGTTTTGCTTCTCTTTATGGTATCATTACGGGTTTTTGCGTTGGTGGAGTGAGTTTTGTTGCAGGTAAGGTTATACGAAAGTTTGGTACACCATTAGTAACTTTAGTTTCAACTTTGCTTACTGTATTCGGTCTTTTTATTATGAGCGTTTCACCGAACATTGTTGTAATGATGATTGGTGCAGTTGTTTTAGGTTATGGTGCAGGTGTAATTGATACAGCACTCAATAATTTCGTTTCACTTCATTATAAAGCACAACATATGAATTGGTTGCATGCTTTTTGGGGTATAGGTGTTACAATAAGTCCGCTGATTTTATCATTTTTCTTAACGGATGAAATGGATTCTTGGCGTAATGGTTATCGTGTAGTAGCTTTATTACAGCTATTAGTAGCAGTTGTAATTGCTATCTCTCTTAAAAAGTGGCGAACAGTAAAAGAAAGTAATGAAACACAAGAAAATACAAATGAAAATAAAAAAGGATTTCTTGCTTTGCTTAAAATAAAAGGTGTACTTACCAGTCTTCTTTCACAAGGACTTTATTGTGGTATGGAGTTTACTCTTGGTACATGGGGAGCATCATTTCTTGTCCATGTTCATACATTAGAACCTGACGAGGCAGCAAAATGGATTTCATTGTATTTCTGTGGAATCACAGTAGGTAGAATTATATCTGGTTTTATTGCAATGAAGGCATCTGACAATACAATGATTCGTTCAGGTATCATAATTTCATTTTTAGGAATGATTCTTTTAACTCTTCCAATTGGTAAGGTTTCTCTTTTGGGTTTATTACTCATTGGTGTAGGTTTTGGACCAATTTTTCCAAGTGTTCTTCATAGTGTTCCCGACAGATTTGGAAAGGAATATTCTGCAGACATAACAGGCTTCCATATGGGTGGTGCTTATGGCGTCGGTTTTGGGGTTCAGCTTGTCTTTGGATTTATCGCAACAGCTACAACATTTAAGATTACAACATTCGTTTTGATGTTAATCGCTATTGCAACTTTTATGGCAAATGAATTAACAATTTCATTACTAAAGAAAAAATAATTTATATTGAAGTACATATACTAATCTAAAAGGACGTGAATAGCGTGATTTTTCACGCTATTCAGATTTTATGTCCCTCAAAATTTGTAATTAACAACTTTTGAGATGGACTAAATTTCCATCACGCCTTGTCCGGCTACAGCAAGGAGTGATATGATTATTTCAAACAGATTTGTAGCCGGAAAGGCTATGGAAATTATTATGTGTACTTCAATTTCTTATACGACAAAAGACCATTATTTTGGCAGAAATCTTGATATGGAGTGCTCTTATGATGAAAAAGTTATAATAACACCAAGAAACTATCCATTAAAATTTAAACATCTGCGAGAAGATAGTGAGCATTATGCTTTTATTGGTATAGGCATTACAAGTGACAATTATCCGTTATACTACGAAGCAACAAATGAAAAGGGATTATCGATGGCTGGTCTTAGATTTCATACAAGTGCTGTATATAACGATTTTGATATTGATAAAGAAAATGTTTGTGTTTTTGAACTGATTCCTTTTATTCTTGGAAAATGTTCATCAGTAGATGAAGCAAGAGAACTATTTGAACAAATCAACATTGTAACAACTCCGTTTAATGATGAATTGGGGACTGCTGAACTTCATTGGATGATTTCGGACAGAGATTATTCTATAACGGTAGAATGTGTTCAGGATGGTTTAAAAATATATTATAATCCTGTTCACGTGTTGACAAATAATCCGGAATTTCCAATGCAAATTTTTAATCTTAATAATTATATGAATCTAACACGAGAAGAACCTGAAACTCGTTTTGCAGAAGGGTTTGATCTTAACAAATACAGTAGAGGAATGGGTGCTATCGGTTTACCGGGAGATTTATCATCAATGTCAAGATTTGTAAGAGCAAGTTTTACAAGATTGAATTCTGTTTGTGGTGAATCAGAAAATGAAAGTGTAAGTCAGTTTTTTCATATCCTTAATTCTGTCTCTCAAACAAATGGTTGTGCAAGAGTAGGGGATTCCTTTGAGAAAACCATTTATTCTTCTTGTTGCAATACGGATAAGGGAGTATTTTATTACACCACATACAATAATAATCAAATATCAGCGGTTGATTTGCATAGGGAAAATCTTGACACAAATGAATTAATAATATATAATTTGGCTAATAAACAGAATATAAATTTTCAAAATTAAATAAATACTGCCACCGGGTAGTGAGATGCAAAGCATCCATTTGATATGTCGTTAGGTCTTTGAAGATATATCGGTGGGTGTTATTTTTTTGAGGTAGCTTATGAAAAAGCTTTTGAATTATTTTACAAAATTTGAAATTATCCTTTGGTCAACATCTGTGTTGCTTATTGTTATTCCATTTCTGTTATTTAAACAGAATGATTATTTAATTTTGTCAGCATCTATAATCGGAGCAACATTCTTGATATTTAATGCAAAAGGCAATCCCATCGGTCAATTTCTTACAATTATATTCAGTCTGCTTTATGGAATAATATCGTACAGATTTTCGTATTACGGTGAGATGATTACATATCTTTGTATGACGATGCCAATGGCGTTAATTGCATTGATTTCGTGGTTGAGAAACCCATATAAAGGCAAAAAATCTCAGGTTAAGGTAAATACCATTTCATTAAAAGAAGCAATATTGTTAGTCATTGTAACAATAATAGTTTCAATAATTTTTTACTTTATTTTAAATCATTTCAATACTGCAAATCTTATTCCAAGTACTTTTTCTGTAACAACGAGCTTTTTTGCTGCTTATCTTACATTTCGACGAAGCCCATATTTTGCTCTTGCATATGCATTTAATGATATAGTATTAATTGTTTTATGGATATTAGCATCTGTAACTGACAGTTCATATATATCTGTTGTAATCTGTTTTATTGTGTTCTTAGTAAATGATTTATATGGATTTATCAGTTGGATGAAAATGGAGAAAACACAAAAATTGAATAAATAAAAAATGCCGATGTTAAAACATCGGCTTGTTATTTTATTGAGTTAAATCCCTGATTCCTCTTCCAACACCGTCTGCTACATCAGAAGCTGCTTCACCAACACCGCCAATAACATTAGATGCGGCTTCACCAACATTACTTGCTGCTTCTCCAACCACATTACTTGCATCTGTTACAGCGTTATCCGCCATATTGTCTTTGTTTGTGGTGCTTGAATTGTTTTCAATATTGTTTCTTGTTGTGGTTGTGCTTGTACCTCCGTCACTGTCAGTTACCATTCCGTCTTCAGCATTGTTACAACCTGTTAAGAATACGCAAACAAGAGCAGTAACTAATAGTGAAACTATAATTGCTTTTTTCATTTTTTATCCTCCTAAAAGTTTGTGTTTATATTATTTGCCATATATTTATATTTATACTATTTTGTCAGGACTCCTCCATCACTGTACAGCAATATGAGAATATTATCTTCTTCACCGGTCATACAATCAATGTAAACAAGCAAATCCTGACCTTCATCTGTTTTACAATGAATTTCATAACATAACTGTTCTGTTGACCATTCTGTTGGGATAACACAAAGTTGTGTGTCGATAATTTTTAATTGATTATTCAATGTATTTTCAGCTTGTTCTTTTGATAAACTGACATTAAGATTATCTCGTTCAATATGATTGGAAATATATCCTGATGCATCAAAAGAAAGAACATTACCTTTTTCAAGACAAACAGAAACTTTAATTAAATCAGGGTACAAAATAATTCCGTCTTTAGTTGCAGCAAAATTTATTGTACAAATACCATCATCAGTAAAATAATAACTTTCTTTCATATCTTTGTATCCGATTTTTTTCAGGAAACTTTCAGCGTTTCGTATGGCTTCACTATACTTGATTTTTGTTTCACCTGAAAATTCAGAACTTAACATATAGCAAGGCTTACCACCTTGTTTTGTAATTGCGATTGTGCAGTTTTTACCCTTGAAAACATAGCAGGGAATATCACCATCATCTTCGTGCGAAAAAATAAGATTGTCCTTTTCAGATATGCATATATTTTTTGCAATTTCAAAAGCCTTTTCTTTGCTTATTTTTTCAAGATTTTTTAAATATTTTGGTTCACTTTGTGTTAAATGGTCTGAAAATGGTCCGTCGTAAATGAGCGTTGGTAAATCTGTCATTGTTTGTTCAGTGTCTTCAAAACCCTGACTTGCAAATTTTATTTCACTGTTATTATTCATAATAGTCGAATTGATTTCTTCAAATGAGAAATTACTATTTTGCATATCGTGACACATTTGATTAATTTGCTCATTCAGGTCGTTACAAAATGAGTATAAGTTTTTTAATTGTTCTCTTTCCTTGTCTGTTATTTTTTCACCTGAAGCACTTTTTCTTTCAAGAGACATAACAAACTCTCCAACCTGAGAAAGGAATTTGTATGTGTTAGAGATGGTGTTTTCGCCTGTTGGTAACATTGAAAGACAGGTTTTTGCATTTGATGCTTCACGCCATAACTCTGCAGATAACTTTGACAACATTGTTGGTGTGCTGACGTAAATTGTTTTTTCAAGATTTGTTGAGATGTTATTTAGGTTTTCATCAAGTGATGTTAAAGCCATTTGTTTTGAAAGCGTTGCTTCTTGTTCATACTTGTTTGCTTTAATAGTCTGCACGATAGAAGATATTAACAATACGATGACAAGTGAAGAGGTGAATAGTATAATTCTTGCTTTTTTACGAGTCAAAAAAGGCATTTTTTCCAAAATAAAGCACTCCTTTAAACTTTTGGAAATATTGTTTACAAAAAATTAAAAAATATACTCGAAAAATTTGCATTTTTTATTTGCCAAATGATTTAATATGTAGTATAATTACTATGTTTAAGTATGTAAAATGGGGGCGAAGAATGTGAACGTTTATCTTGATAATAGTGCAACGACAAAACCGTGTGAAAAGGCGGTA
Source organism: Candidatus Fimenecus sp. (assembly GCA_045613065.1). GTDB lineage: Bacteria > Bacillota > Clostridia > Oscillospirales > Acutalibacteraceae > Fimenecus. Next base: position 14,039 of record JAZLAH010000045.1, on the reverse strand, counting down.
AAAAAAGCACTTGAAATGATGAATGAAAACTTTGGTAATCCGTCTTCGCTGCACAATTGTGGATTCGGTGCAAAAAAGGAATTAGATAATGCTCGTAGAACTGTTTCATCCTTTCTTGGTTGTCAGGAAAATGAGGTGCTTTTCACATCAAGTGGAACGGTTGCTAATAATACAGCAATTTTTGGCACTGAAAAAGCTCGTCGTCGTGACGGCAAAAAAGTAATTACCACATTGTTTGAACATCCAAGCGTGCTTAAGTGCTTTGAAACTCTTGAGGAACAAGGCTATGAAGTTGTTTATTTAAAGCCGGATTCCAATGGTAAAATCAGCCTCGATGAACTTTCTAATGCGGTTGATGCAAATACGATTCTTGTCAGCATTATGGCAGTTAATAATGAGGTTGGCTCAATTCAGGATATTTCAAAGATTAAAGGTATTATAAAGGACAATAAATCAAAAGCATATTTCCATTGTGATGCTGTTCAGGCTTTTGGGAAAATTTCATTAAAACCTAAAAAGCTTGGTATCGACCTTATGAGTATGAGTGCTCACAAAATCCATGGTGTAAAAGGTGCTGGTGCATTATTTGTAAGTAATGGCATTCGTATTCTTCCACACATTGTTGGTGGTGGTCAGGAAAGTGGATTGATTTCAGGAACTGAACCAATGCCTGCAATTTGTGCTTTCGGTGAAGCTGTCAGTGATATTGGAAATATTGATAAAAATTATCATGATGTTAAAGGTGTAAGAGATTGTTTCATAAATAAAATAAACACTATTGATAAGGTTTATGTAAACTCACCTGAAGATGCTTTGCCATATATTATCAATATTTCTGTTGAGGGTGTACCGTCACAGGTTATGCTCAACTCATTATCTTCTATTGGAATTTATGTTTCAGCAGGTTCAGCCTGTTCGAAAGGGCATCGAAGTAATGTTCTTACTGCTATGGGAGTTTCACCTAAAAACATTGATAGTGCAATAAGAATAAGCTTGTCAAAATTTACCACGGAAAATGATATGGAAATATTGTATAATGGAATAAAAGAAACTGTTAATCGTGTCAGGAGATGAATATGAAAGAAATTATATTGATTAAGAATGGTGAACTTGCTTTAAAAGGTTTGAACCGTTCTACATTTGAAGATATATTAATAAAAAATATTCGTAAACGAATTAAACCCCTTGGTGAATTTGAATACAGAAAAGAACAATCTACAGTATCTGTTGTACCAATGGAAGATTACATAGATATGGATGAGGTATGTGACAGAATCAGCCGTGTTTTTGGTATTGCAGCGTATTCAAGAGCTTTACAGGTTGAAAAGGATATGGAAGTAATACTTGAACAAGCGCCTGCGTATCTTGCTGAACAGTTGAAAAATGCAAGAACATTCAAAGTTGAGGGTAAGCGTTCTGATAAAAAGTTTCCATTGAAATCACCAGAGATTTCTGCTCAGGTAGGTGGTGCAATTTTAAGTAAGTTTCCACACCTTAAAGTTGATGTGAGAAATCCTGATATTCTTGTTACTATTGAGATAAGAGAAAAATTTGCTTTTATCCGTGGTAATCAGACTAAAGGTGCAGGTGGAATGCCAACAGGAACAGCAGGTAAGGCTTCAATACTCATTTCAGGTGGAATTGATAGTCCTGTTGCTGCATATATGATGGCAAAACGAGGACTTGTACTTAATGCAATTCATTTTGCTTCTCCACCATATACATCACCTCAGTCTGAAGAAAAGGTTCATAATCTTCTTCGTAAGGTTTCAAAGTATAGCGGTAACATTTGTTTGTTAACTGTAGGATTTACTGAAATTCAGGAAGAAATCAGAGATAAGTGTCCTGAAGAATTGTTCACTTTGGTTATGAGAAGATTCATGATGAGAATTGCTCAGAGGATTGCTGAGAAGGAAGACTCAAAAGCACTCATAACAGGTGAAAGTCTCGGTCAGGTTGCGAGTCAGACATTAAATGCTCTTGCTTGTACAGATGCAGTTGTTGGGATGCCTGTATTTAGACCACTTATTGGTCTTGATAAGGATGAAATCATTAAGGTCTCAAGAAAAATTGATACTTTTGATATATCCATTGAACCATATGAAGATTGTTGTACTGTTTTCACTCCAAAACATCCTAAAACAAAACCACAGATTTCAATTATCGAGACGGCTGAACAAGCACTTGATGTTGAAGGTTTGATTGAGAGAGCACTTGCAAATGTAACAATTAACAATATTTGCTTTTAGGAGTAGGTTATGAAACTTGAAGAAAAAGTTGTAGCTTTGCTCCTTGAAAAGAATCTTGTTATGGCATGTGCTGAATCCTGTACAGGTGGTCTAATTGCAAAACGGATTACCGATGTCAGCGGTTCATCAGCAGTTTTTAATTGTGGCATTGTGAGTTACAGTAATGAGATTAAGGAAAGTATTCTTGGTGTAAAAAAAGAAACACTACTTCAGTATGGTGCAGTTAGTGAACAGACTGTTCGTGAAATGGTTGAGGGTGTACTGAAGATATCCGACGTTGATATTGCAGTTTCTGTTTCAGGAATTGCAGGACCAAATTCAGACAATACAAGCAAACCAGTTGGTTTGATTTATTTAGCAGTATCGAACGGAAAAGAAACTGTTATAAAGAGACTGAACAATAACTTTACGTTCGATATAAGAAACAGTAACCGAATAAGTGCTTCCGATGAAGCCTTGAAAATGATAATTAAAATGATAGGAGATTAAACTATGGAAAAGAAAAACAATGCAAATGTCAAAAAAATAGTAATTGCTGTTCTTGCAGTTATCTTGATTGTTGGCGCAGTATTTTTAACAAAATTCTTCATTGATAAGAATAATAACAGCGATATTGATGTTAATAATTCAACAGAATCAACAGAATCAATTGAACCAACAGAACCTGAACCAAGACCTGACTATTCAGAGTATGTTGCAATGAACCCTGAAACAGTTGGTTGGATTAGTATTCCAGGAACAACAATTGATTTTCCTGTTGTACAGACAATTGATAATGAATATTATATGACTCATAACTTTGAACAGAAAAAACACTATTGTGGCGCTATTTTTATGGATAAAAAGAATGATGCTACAAATCTTGATGCAAATACAGTTATTTATGGTCATAACAATTATAATGATGGTGTTGTATTTTCAGAACTTTCACATTATGAAGATATTGAATATTATAAGGAACATCCTGTAATTGAATTTAATACGCTTGATAAGTATTACAAGTGGAAGATTTATGCAGTTATCATTACAAATCGTTTGCCAAATGAAGATAATGGATATGTTTTTAACTATACATATCCTCATATGGAAGGTTCTAACTTTGGAAAATATATTAATGAATTAAATAAACGTACATTATATTTTACTGGTGTTGATGTTAAAGAGGGCGACAAATTACTTACATTACAAACATGTATGAGAACTTTTGATATCAAAGGAAATTCTAAATATCCACACAATTATTCATCAGGTGGTTCTTCTTATTATCGTGCACAGGCTGGTATTATCGTTGTTGCTCGTGCAGTAAGACCAGGTGAGGACCCAACAGTTGATGTATCAAAAGCATATATTAATGAAAATCCAAAATATCCACAGATTTATTATGATAAGCATGGTATAGTAAATCCATTCATAAATGATGAAAAAACATATTTTACCGAGGTTAAAAAATAATGAGTAAAAAAGAAAACAATAAAAAAATGCTTTCTTTTGATAAGCTCCGTTCGGGTCTTGGTATTGAAGATGATTTATCTGAAACAAAAGTTGACGCAATAGCTGAAAATACTGCAACGCAACCTGATAAAAATGTGAACATTTCTACCGTTGAGGGAAAATCAATTGTAGAAAACGGAAAAGTGTTTATTGACATTACTGATCAATTCACATTTAATGAGGCTGAACCTAAAAGAGATGTGGAATTTGCATCTGTTGTGGTGGAAAGTCAAATTGCTTCTGTTGTACCAAGGAAAAGAATAAAAACGTTTAAAGAGATTTTTGCAGATTTTGTAAAGTTTTTTATTCCAGTAAAAGCTGATAGTGGGAAAGATATAATTCAAAAGGTTGCAATGGATATATCACTTATCCTGATTATCTGCTGTATTGTTGGTATTGTTGGCGTTTTTGTTGAGTATCAACAGAAATCTATGGATGCAAGTGGCCAAATTGCCACGGTAGATAAACTACAGGATAATAAATATGCTGAAGCGTGGAAAGATGCTTATGCACAAAGTTCAGGTACAGATTTTCCGACAGGAATGAATTCAAAATATGCATATCTTTACTATGTTAATCAAGATTTAATAGGTTGGCTTAAAATTAACAACACCAATCTTGATGTTCAAATTGTGCAGGGTGATGATAACGAATACTATTCATCCAGGGATTTTTACAAAAATTTAAGTCAATATGGTTGTCCGTATATGGATTACAAAAACCATACACAAGGTCTTGATGATAATACCATAATTTATGGTCCGTATATGTCAAACAATCTTATGTTTGCATCTCTTGAACAGTACAAAACTGTTGATGGATATAAGAAATCACCATTAATTGAATTTAGTACACTTTATGAAACATATACTTTTAAGGTCTTTGCGGCTTTTATTTCAACAAGCAATCCTATAGAGGATAATGGTTTCAGTTATACAACAACTGACTTTATTTCAGATGCGAAATTCAGCGAGTTTATAAATAAAGTAAAATCTAAAAGTATTATAAATATAGATGTTTCAGTACAGACAGATGATAAAATTATAACACTTGTTACATCATCAAATGAATTTGAAGGTGCAAAACTTGTTGTTATGGGTAGATTAGTTCGTGAGAACGAATCTGCAGAGGTTGATGTAAGTTCTGCTACTCTTAATGCATCACCTGAATATCCACAAGCGTGGTATGATAATAAGAGTAATAATCCATTTGCAGAATAAATAAGAAAAAAGTAGGGAAGAAGAGAGGTTTTTGGAAATGAAAACTAATGTGTTAGCACTTAATGTTGACAAAAATATGTCCTTTACTCGTTTTCAGGCAAGATTAGAAAGCAGTATCAAACCATTTACTGATGATTGCAATTTCACAGAATTTGAAGATATTAGGGAAATGTTTGTTGCTTTACAAGGTGCTCTTGAAAATGAAGGACTTGTTATTACAGCTGTTGATGAAAAAAATTATTTAAAATTTAAAAATGCATTGATTCAGGCTTTTGGAACAGATGTTGTTTATAATTCTGCTGTTCTTAATAAAATTGAATCATTAGAACTTGATGATAAAAAGAAAAAAGCTTATTCTGCATTTCCTGAACCTGCAACTGTTTTTGTTAGTGAAGATGGTTTGTATTCAGGTATGGCGATGGAAAGCTCAAACCAACATCTCGTTCTTCTTCCAATTGATAATGATAGAATTGATGAGATTTTAAGAAATGGATTAGTACCATTCTTATACGAACGTGTCTCTTCTTATGAGATTGATGATATGGAAATGGAGTTGTCTATTTCTGATCAAGTTGCAATCGCGGTTAACCGTATTTTAGAGTCAAATTCGCTTGTTGCTGTTAATGGAACAAGAAATGCAGAAGTCCTTAAAAGTTGTGGAAACTCTGTTGAAGGTTTTAATAATGCATTTATTTTCACTCCATATGTTGAGGATAAGGGTAAAGTTAATCCAACAGAATATACAGCTCAACTTGCTCGAGCAAGTCTTGATTTGTCAGCAGCTAATATTGGAGCATGTATCAGTGATATTTATTCAAATGGTGATTTGAAATATATTTGTATTGCTGTTTCAAAGGATGATACAGCTCTTGTAAGAAAACTTTATATGTCAGAAAATGAAACAGAAAAAGACCTTGTAGAAAGTGCGGCTCTTGAATTAATTGAACTTGTTGCTGAAAAAGCATCAGGCAAGAGAAGTGTTGGAATTGAAATTGCTGATGATAATGCAATTACCGATGAAGATAAGAAAATAGTAAATAAAAAGCCTTTAGCAATTTTAGCTATCGTTGTTGGTATCGCAATTATTCTTTGTGCAGTAATCGGACTTGTATTTCAAACAGAGAATAATGGTGGATTAGGCGACACTTTTGGTTCCATTTTTAATAAAGAAACCACTACAGAGTATGAAAGTACAACTACTACTCCACAGACAGAAACAACTACTGAACATATACCTGTACAGGCATATGACCCAACTCTTATGAAGTTGTCTGATTATATTGTATCAGAAATTTTGAGTATGGAAGAATCAGAAATTGCTGCTAAAGCTACTGCTGTAAATGGTGTTACGCCAGAATACATAACAGTTAATGGTGAAAGAATTGACCCTAAAGTTGCCCTTGCAAGACTTGTTACAGCTGAATTAAGTTCAGGTTATAGAATTGAAGCTGTTAAAGCACATGTTGTTGCAGCATATTCTTGTCTTAAATTCCTTGGTAATGGGTTTAATCTTGAAGGCGTAAGAATTTCCGAAAATTATAGTAGTATTGTAATGAGTGCTGTTGAGGATGTATATGGTGAATACCTCACATTTGAAAATGCACTTGCTCTTCCTATTTACCATGGTCTTACAGCAGGTTCACCTTTCGATATGTCAATGAAATTACCTTACCTTAAGAGTATAGTAATTGATGGTGCTACAGATTCTAATACAAGAGATTTTATTACTGAAAAAATATATTCAGTAGAAGAAATGAAGGCACTTTTGACTAAAAATAACAGCTCAGTCGTTCTTTCAGATAATCCTTCTGAATGGATTGTTGTAAAAGCTCATAATTCATCTGTTTCAGCTGAATCAGGTTATGTATCACAAGTTTCATTTAATGGTATGGAAATGACAGGTATTGAATTCAGAATGAATGTATTGAATCCGGTTGATTTACCATCTCTTTGTTTCACAATTACTTATGAAGCAGACCAGTCAAGATTTATAGTAAAAACATTTGGTCAAGGATATGGTATCGGTATGAGCCAGGCAGGTGCAAAACAACTTGCATCAGAAGGCTATGGTTATAAAGCAATTCTTGAAAAATATTATGAAGGTACATCACTCAATAGGGAGGCAATTGTATGAGTATTTTAGTTACAGGCGGAGCAGGTTTTATCGGTTCTCACACTTGTGTTGAACTTTTAAATTCAGGATATGAAATTGTTATAGTTGATAATCTTTACAATTCAAGTGAAAAATCTCTTGATAGAGTAAAGGAATTAACAGGAAAAGATTTTTCATTTTATCCTTACGATATTCGTGATAAAGAGAATATGCGTAGAGTATTTGAAAATCATAAAATTGATGCTTGTATCCATTTTGCAGGACTCAAGGCAGTTGGAGAAAGTTGTAGAGAACCATTAATGTATTATGATAATAACATTGGTGGTACATTGGCTCTTTGTGAGGTTATGGCTGAGTATAACTGTAAAAAGATTGTTTTCAGTTCTTCTGCTACAGTTTATGGTATGAATAATATTTCACCACTTAAGGAAGATATGAAAACAGGTGGAACAACAAATCCTTATGGTACAACAAAGTATATGATTGAGATTATTCTTGATGATTTCCATAAGGCAGACAGTGATTGGGCAGTAACTCTTCTTCGTTATTTCAATCCAATTGGTGCTCATAAGAGTGGTCGTATCGGTGAAAATCCAAATGGAATTCCAAACAACCTTATGCCATATATTACTCAGGTTGCTATTGGTAAATTACCATATCTCAATGTTTTTGGTGATGACTACAATACTCCTGACGGTACAGGTGTTAGAGACTATATCCATGTTGTTGACTTGGCACTTGGCCACGTTAAAGCAGTTGAAAAGATTCTTAAGGATGAACCAAAGGTTAATGTGTATAACCTTGGTACAGGTAATGGATACAGCGTTCTTGATATTGTTAAAGCATTTGAACAGGCATCAGGACAGAAAATTGAATATAAGATTGCTCCTCGTCGTCCTGGTGACCTTGATGTTTGTTACTCAAACGCTACAAAAGCATTTGAAGAACTTGGTTGGAAAGCTGAAAGAGACCTTCTTGAAATGTGCGAAGATTCATGGAGATGGCAGAGTAATAACCCAAACGGATTTGATGACTAATTTTTAATAATGTTAAAATGAAAGGATGATTTTAAATGAAAAAAGTCTTAATTATTGTAATTGCAATCGTTGCAGTTATCGCAATTCTTGGTGGTAGTTTAGTTTCATCTTACAATGAACTTGTTGTTAAACAGGCTAATGTTGAAAATGCAGATGCACAAATTAAGGTTCAGCTTCAGCGTAGAGCAGATTTGATTCCTAACCTTGTAAATACTGTTAAGGGATATGCTGCACACGAAGAAGGCGTATATACAGCACTTGCCGATGCAAGAGCAAAGCTCAATTCAGCATCAACTCCTGAAGAATATACAGAAGTAAATGAAACTTTTACAGAGGCTTTTTCAAGACTTTTAGTTGTTGTGGAAAATTATCCTGAACTTAAAGCAGATAAGAATTTTATCGCATTACAAGATGAAATTGCAGGTACAGAAAACAGACTTTCAGTTGCTCGTAAGGATTATAATGATAAAGCAACAGATTATAATGCTACTATTAAAAAATTCCCTAATGTAATTTTTGCTGGATTATTTGGTTTCGAAAAAGTTGATTTATTCGAAATAACAAGCGAGATAGAGACTGTTCCAACAGTCGATTTTGAATAATTGTTGAAGATATGAAAAAGGTATTTACACTTGTCAGTGTTCTGATTTTAATTTTATCCCTGTCTTTTTCGTCTTTTGCTATCAATATTCCTGAACCTACAAATGATTTCTTCGTCAACGACTTTGCTGATGTCATAAGTGAAGAAGATGAGCAGGCAATTATGAAAATCGGTGCTGATTTGTATTTGCAGACTTCAGCACAGATTGTTGTCGTAACTGTTGATTCACTTGACGGATATGAAGTTAACGATTACGCTCTTGAATTAGGTCGTAAATGGGGCGTGGGAAGTGAGGAAACCAACAATGGTGTTGTACTTTTGCTTTCCGTAAATGACAGAGAGGTTACAATTCAGGTAGGTTACGGACTTGAAGGCTGTTTAACAGACGCAGGAACAGGCAGAATACTTGATGAATATGCAATTCCGTACCTTTCTGATAATGATTTTTCAACAGGTTTATTAGAAGCTTATAAAGCAGTTGTATATGTTGTCTGTGAAGAATATGGAGTTGAACTTAATTCTGATTATGAAATAAACTATTACGACACCTATGAAGAAATTCCTGATGAATCTGACGAAGACGAAATTACTACTCTTTTTATTGGATTATTTATTGTTGCAATTATTGTAGTTGTTGCACTTGTATTTGATAAATTCCTGGGTAATGGTCCAGGTAGCGGTGGTACTTATCACGGCGGTGGAAGAAGTTATCGTGGCACTACATTCTACGGTGGTTTCTCAGGTGGCTCAAGAGGAGGTTTCTCCGGCGGAGGCGGTGGATTCCGAGGTGGTGGAGGCTCTTTCGGTGGCGGCGGCTCATCACGAGGTTTTTAATTTATGAGAGTATTTGATTTTGATAATACAATTTATGATGGCGAAAGTATAATGGATGTTTTTCTTTATTTTTTAAAGAAAGATTTTAAAACTATTATCAAATTTGCACCTAAATTTATAAAAGATTTTGTTCGTTATAAATTCGATAAAATCACTGTTGAAGAAGCAATGGCAAGTTATGGTGCTACTTTTAAAGAGTATTGTCAGAAATACGATAACATTTATGATGAATTTGAAAATTTCTGGAATATCAATGAAAAGAAAGTAAAACAGATTTATTTCGATATTCAACAGGAAGACGATGTTGTTGTTTCGGGTTGTCCATATTGCTTATTGAAAATTATATGTGACCGAATTGGAATCAAACACTATATCGGCTCTGATATTGACCCGATAAAAGGTGAAATAAACAGCATTTGTTATAAAGAACATAAACTTGAGGTATTCCGTTCCATTTATGGTGATGTTATTATTGACGATTTTTATACAGATTCAATGGCAGATAAACCTATGATGGATATTTCAAAAAATGTATTTATGGTTGATGGTAATAAGATTACTCAGACTAAAAAAGACGGTGTTAAAATTTAATAATTAATGAGTAAGTTGGGCAGTTGCGCAGGTATTTACTTGTGAGGAAAGTCCGAGCATCATACAGCAGGGTAACGGCTAACGGCCGCCGAGGGTGACCTTAGGGAAAGTGCATAGAGAATAACCGCCGTTTTTACGGTAAGGGTGGAAAGGTGAGGTAAGAGCTCACCGGCGTTGCAGAGATGTAACGGCCGAGCAAACCCTACCCGATGCAACATCGATTGGAGTTGTCAGCTGGGCAGATACTCCGAAAGATGGCTTCAGGTATGTGGCAACACATATCGCAGATAGATAATTGCCTTAAACGACAGAACTCGGCTTACAGATTTACTCATTTTTATAACAGGGTACATAAGTGCTCTGTTATTTTTTTATTGACAAATCTAAAAATTATTTTTAAAATAAGTTTATAAAAGTAAAGGATGATTTATATGAAAAAATTTTTAGTTGCTATGTTAACAGTCGCTATTTTGTTTTCTATCGCAGTTGTTCCTGCATCAGCTTGTGTTGGTTCTGATAATGATGTTCAGGCTCGTCCTGTGAATAAAACAAATTTTGTAACAGATTATCCATATGTTTTTGTTCATGGTATGGGTGGTTGGGGACCATCTAATCAGTTCTATTCATTATCACCTTATTGGGGTGGTGGTCTTTCACTTTCCGATACGGATTTTATTAAAATGCTTAATGAACAGGGTGTAGAAGCATATGCTGCTGAAGTAGGTCCTTTGAACAGTGCATGGGACAGAGCTTGTGAACTTTATGCACAACTTACAGGAACAGTTGTTGATTATGGTGAAGCACATTCAAAGGCACATAATCACGATAGATATGGATTTACTTATGAAGGAAATGCTTTAATGGGAGAACCTTGGAACCACAAGGATAAAATTAACCTTGTTGGTCATTCTTTTGGTGGCGAAACAATAAGACTTTTCACATCTTTAATGGCATTTGGTTGTGAAGAAGAAATTGCTGTTTCAGGTGATGATTTAAGTCCTTTATTCAAGGGAGGAAATGATAGTGTACACTCTTGTATAACTCTTTCAAGTCCTCATAACGGAACTCAGGTTGCTAATATTCTCTATGACCCTGGTTATCCACTTTACGGTGTATGTTTCCTTTATAATGTAATTGGTTCAACACTTGGTAATAATTTTCTTGTTTTCTCACTTCAGATGAGTCATTTTGGTCTTACACCTGCACAAGGTGAATATCGTACAAATATTAATATGAGAAGTGTTAGTGAGTACTATTATGCTGAAGATAATTGCTACTATGATTTGACCATAAGAGGTGCAAAAGAACTTAATGAAAAAATTAAACTTGCACCAAACACATACTATTATTCATATAGTACATCAGCGACTAATGAGCTATATGAAAATGGTCCACAGATTATAAATAAAACTGTTACACCAATTTTCTATATTTCTTCAGGTATGATGTTGTTGTCAGAAGGCAAAACTTATGATGGAATAACAATAGAAGGTAATTGGGCTGCTCACGACGGAATTGTTCCACTTGCAAGTGCTTTGTATCCTGAATGTGATGCTGAAACTGCAAAAAGTTATGAAGAAAGCATAGCTAATGGAGAGACTATTGAACCAGGAAGATGGTATTATATGGAAACACTTGAAGGTACTGACCATTTTGACTTCTGTGGTACAAGAGATTATCCAACATCATATGATGATTTCTATTTCTCAGTAGTAGAAGTTGCAAACAGTAGATAACAATTTAACAGAATAAATAAAAGACCATATAATGTGATGAGGTGATTTTATGCTTGATTCAATTATATGGTCTCTTTTTGTTATATTGATACTTTTCGGAACTGTTGCATTTTGTTATGTGATTATGTTAAAATTATTAGTACCAAAACAAAAAGAAGATTATTATGTTATAATTCCTTGCAATAAGTCGTCAACGCAGATTCGTAAGAAAGCATATGGTATGCGAATGAGATTAAATATTCTTGGTGAAGATGTTCACAGCAAAATTATTATTCTTGATTATGGTGTGAATGATGATGAAAAAGAACAACTTCTGGAAATTTGCAAGGAATGTAATGGCATTTATTATGTGAAAAATGATTATTTAAAGGATTATTTTGATGGACGAATTTGAAACAAAAATAAAGTTAAAAGGTACAGTTAATGATATAACTTTTCGAAACGATACGAATGGTTATACGGTGTTTGCTGTTGATACAGGTGAAGAAGAACTTATAGTTGTCGGTACAGCACCTGATTTAAAATTGGGTGATAAAGTTGAATTAGTAGGTGACTATGCTTACCATTCTGTTTACGGAAGGCAGTTTAAGGCTGAATTCTGTAATGAACTTTTGCCTGAAACTGTTGAGGATTTGTATCATTATCTTGCAAGTGGTGTTATAAAGGGCATTCGAGAATCAACTGCTTTAAAAATTATTGATAGATTTGGTGAAAAAACCTTTAATATACTTGAAAATGAACCGGAAAGACTTGCTGAAATCAGAGGTATTTCACTTGAAAAAGCAAAAAAAATAGGCAAGGAGTACAGTCGTCAATCATCGACAAGAGCACTTATTATCAATCTTTCTAAATATGGTCTTAATACAAACGAGTGCTTGATTGCATACGATAAATTAGGTAATAGTGCAGTTGAAATTATTGAAAATAATCCATACATATTATGTGAAGGCGAAAAAAGAATTTCATTTGAACGTGCTGAACAAATTGCTGAATTATTGCCACAAAAACCAGAATCAAAATATCGAACTGAAGCAGGTATTATCTATGTTATAAGACATAATTATAATAATGGTCATACGTGTCTTCCGTTAGAAAAGATTTTTGAACCATCGGGAAGTCTTTTAAGTGAAACAAGAGATAACATTGAAATATCAGTTGATAATCTTGTGAAATCTGGTAGAGTAGTCGTTGAAAAAATTGGTGAAAGAGATTTTATTTTCTTACCTGAAGCATATCATGCTGAAAAAGGAATAGCCAATAGACTTAAGGTTTTACTCAAATTCCCACCGGAAAATCCTATTGATGTTGCTGCTCATATTAATAAAATAGAAAAATCATGTAATATTGAGTTTGCAGAATTGCAAAAGGAGGCTATTATTACCGCTGTAAATAAAGGTGTGCTCATTCTTACTGGTGGTCCTGGTACAGGTAAAACAACAACTCTTAATGGAATCATTAGCATGTTTGAAAAGGACTTTCTTGATATTGCTCTTTGTGCACCAACAGGTCGTGCAGCACAGAGAATGACAGAAACTACTGGTAGAACGGCAACAACGATTCACAGACTTTTAGAAGTTGAGTGGGGAGAGGGAGATAAACCTGTTTTTAAAAGAAATCTTCGTAATCCTCTTGATTGTCAGGCAATTATTGTTGATGAAATGTCTATGGTAGATATTTTCCTTTTCTCAAGTCTTTTAGATGCGCTTCCCTTTGGTTGCAGACTCATTATGGTAGGAGACAGTGACCAGTTACCATCAGTAAGTCCCGGTAATGTGCTTAAGGATTTGATTGATAGTGGTATTATTCCGGTTGTTCAGTTAAAGGAAATTTTCCGACAGTCAATGGAGAGTAATATTGTTAAAAATGCTCACGCCATTGTTAATGGTTATAAAATCAAGACTGATAATAAAGAGGGAGATTTTTATCTGCTTCAACGGAATTTCCCGTCAGATGCTGTAAGGACAATAAAAGAGCTTACAACAACAAGACTTCCCAATGCTTATTCCTTTGACCCTATGTCACAGATTCAGGTGCTTTGTCCTTCAAAAAAGGGTGACACAGGCACAGTTAATCTTAATGCTGTCTTGCAGGAGGCAATAAATCCTCCGTCAAAAGACAAAAGAGAGTATAACACAGGTTATCGTCTTTTCCGTGAGGGTGATAAGGT
>JAZLAH010000044.1:0-64062 GCA_045613065.1 Candidatus Fimenecus sp. | reverse complement strand
AGGCTGCAGGTGTACGCACGGTGACGTGTTTAGCTTGGCAGTACTAATAGGTCGAGGGCTTGACCATTATGCTTGGTTCAAACAGTACAATTTCTCAGAATGACATAATTAATCACCTTAACTTTGTTCAGTTTTCAGGGTGTATAAGCACCTTTAGCTCAGCTGGTAGAGCACCTGACTCTTAATCAGGGTGTCCAGGGTTCGAGTCCCTGAAGGTGTACCACGTCAGATTTGGCCCGTTGGTCAAGTGGCCTAAGACTCCGGCCTCTCACGCCGGCAACACGAGTTCGAATCTCGTACGGGTCACCATTAGACTAAAAGGTCTTTAAATATTAGTAATTATCAGCTCAAAAGGTTGATACATAGTCGGTGTTGATTGCGATGAGGGTCCACCTGTTCCCATCCCGAACACAGTAGTTAAGCTCATTCGCGCCGAAGATACTTGGCTGGAAGCGGCCCGGGAAAATAGGTAATGCCGACATAAATATTCCTCTATAGCTCAGTCGGTAGAGCATGCGGCTGTTAACCGCAGGGTCGTTGGTTCGAGTCCAACTGGGGGAGCCAGAAAAATCCGTTCTCGTAAGAGGGCGGATTTTTGTTTGTATCATTCTTATTTCAATATTCATCATTCATTATTCACTAAAGAAGAATGGATTATCAAATGAATACTGAATAATGAAGTCTCTTCGTTGATGAATAATTAATAATGCTTTCATAAAAACTCTTGAGAAATCAAGGGTTTTTATTATTTTATGGTTAAAACAATATTTATCGTATTTTATTTTCAAAGTATGATATAATTATTAGCGCAAATAAGTTATTGTGAGGTGTAGATTTTTGAACAAAGAAGAGTTACACAGAGTTGTTGAAGAACAACAACCTAACATCTGTCAAGTTGTGGCATATAAAAATAACGAGAAAGTATATTCTGATTGTTGGAATGATTATAAACCAGACGATTGCACACATATAATGTCAGCCACAAAAAGTATATTATCTTTACTTATCGGAATTGCTTTGGACAAAGGATAAATAAAAAGTATTGATGATAAGGTTTTGGATTTTTTCCCTGACTATAAAGTTAAAAGAGGCGAAAAAACAATTTACGATGTTACCATTAAACACTTATTGACTATGAGAGCACCATATAAGTGTAAAGGTGACCCTTGGTCTAAGGTTTGCGGGGGTGACAATTGGACATTTTCATCCCTTGATTTTTTGGGTGGAAGAAAAGGCTTAATGGATGAATTCAACTATCAGACGGTCTGTCTTCATATCCTTACGGGAATTTTATATAAAGCAACAAATATGAAAACCGTGGATTATGCCAACTATACTTGATAGAGTTGATTTTATTCAGAAATATATTGAACCATTGATTACAGGGTAATAAATTACAGTGGGCCATTCCATCCTGTAAACACACAATAAAGCATTTGCAATAGCTGATGCTTTATTTTTTTATTTATTTTTAAGGAATTGAGTAACAAATTTAATAAATTGATTTATATATATGCGATATGATATAATGTTCTTATTATATATGGAATGTACGAGGTAATTTGTATGATTGACATTGCTATTTGGATAAATGAGTTTATACAAAAATTAAACAATGTTTTTGGAGAACGAGTATGGTTTGTAGGGCTTCAAGGCAGTTATGGTCGTGGTGAAGCAACAGAAACCAGCGATATTGATATGGTCGTTATACTTGATGAATTATCTGCTGAAGATATTCAAAATTATAATGAAATGTTGGATATGTTACCAGATAGAGAACTGATTTGTGGATTTTTGTCAGGTAAAAACGAAATTTTAAATTGGGAACTGTCTGACCTTTTTCAGTTTTATTATGACACAAAACCTATTAAAGGAAGTCTTGATGACCTGTTAGAATTAATTGACGATAAAGCTATTGACCAAGCAATAAAAATCGGTGTATGCAACATTTATCATGGCTGTGTGCATAATATGCTTTATGAAAAGAGTGAAGAAATTCTAAAAGCATTATACAAATCGGCATCTTTTGTTGTGCAGGCAATTATTTTTATGCAAACAGGCAACTATATTACTCACCAAAAAGATTTGTTAGATGTTGTTTCACCTGATGAACGAGTTATTGTCGATACATTTATGACCTTGAAAAAAGGTGGAACTATAAATTTTAATGAAATGTCTGAAAAGTTGTTTGTTTGGGCAAAAATGCATATTTCCAAATAAATCAGAATTTACCGGGATGAATGAAAACATTCCGTCCTACCTTTGAGGGTGCGGATTTTGCTTACGTGTCATTTTGCGTTTTGCATTAATTCTTACAAATTCCAGATTATCGAACTTGTACACGGTATTTTAACCTGAATTTTCACGTGATACGAATCGTATCACGATGTTACAGACTGTTTCTTTACTATTTTTATGTCTTTTGTTACTTTTAAATAAGACAATTATTATAACAGAGAGGACATAAATAATATGAAAAGTCTTGGAAAGAAAGCATTGATTACAGGATTTGCATTAGTTTTATCTTTTACCGTTTGGACAATATTGATACAAACAGTCGATGTGCAACCTATAGGGTTAAATGAAACGAATATAGGGTTTGCTATATTCAACAGCTGGTTTCACAAAACAACAGGTGTGAATATGATGATATACGGTATCACCGATTGGTTGGGGTTTGTTCCTTTATTTATTTGTATGATTTTTGGTATAATTGGCTTTATTCAATTAGTAAAAAGAAAAAGTTTATTAAAAGTTGATTTTGATATTAGTGTTTTAGGGATATATTATGTTATAGTAATATTATGCTATTTGATTTTTGAGATGATTCCAATTAATTACAGGCCGGTACTTATTGATGGATTTATGGAAGCGTCTTATCCGTCTTCGACAACATTGCTTGTATTAAGTGTTATGCCAACATTAGTTTTTCAGGCTAATAGGAGATTAAAAAATAATGGAATTAAAACTTGTATCAGAGTTTTATCAACTGTATTTTCTTCATTTATGGTTATAGGTAGACTTGTTTCAGGTGTTCATTGGTTTACTGACATTGTCGGGTCAATTCTTATAAGTGCAGGATTGTTTTATATATACAAGGCGGTTGTATTGTTAAGTAATAAAGAGAGGTCACGCTATGGAATTTCATGAAAAGCTTCAGGAATTAAGAAAAAGCAGAGGTCTTACACAAGAGGAATTAGCAGAGGCTTTATATGTTTCCCGTACAGCTATTTCGAAATGGGAATCGGGACGAGGATATCCCAGTATTGATTCATTAAAGGGAATTGCCAATTACTTTTCTGTAACAATTGATGATTTGTTATCGGGGGATAAACTACTCTCGATTGCTGAAAAAGAAAACAAAGCCAATATGCGAAACATGTGTGACTTGTTGTTTGGTATTGTGGATTTATTTTCATTTATACTAATTGTTTTACCTCTTTATCCAAATACAATTGACGATTTTGTGTATTCAGTAAATTTGCTGAATTATGTACAAACAACACAAATCAACAAAATAGTTTTCTGGGCTATGTATATTACCCTAATTGTTATTGGAATTGTAAAAGTTATATTTACAAAAACAAGCAAAGAGAAAAATAGTAAAACAATGATGGAAATATCAATGATAATTAGTATTTTGATGGTGGTGTTTCTTGCATTAACAAGAGAGGTTTATGCCGTTATTGTAGCTTTTTTGTTGCTAATAATAAAAGGTCTAATATTTTTAAAGAGAGCAAAGACAGAAGATAACAGAAACTTTTGAGAAGTCAGGGGTTTCTGTTGTTTTTATATATTGAAAATGATATAATATCTTTAAGAAATTGTCTGTGAGGTTCGAAATGGATATTAAATCATTAAACAAAATGAAAATAGACTTGTCACCATTGGGATTTAATCAAGGCGGTGATTTTGAGCTTTATTATTGCACACCTGAAAACGCAAAAATTCTTGCAATTTAGAGCATTGTCAGTGTTGCATTTTGAACCGACAGATGATGTTGAGTGGAAAATTGATGGAAGATATAGAAGTTGAATTGATATAAAGCTTTTCAGAGGTGAAATTATGAATTTTACTGTTCAATTTAAAGTAAGAGGTGACGACTTTGGAGGTCACTTTATAAATGGTATTTCAATGGCAGATAGTGAAAGTGTGTGGAAATGCAAACTTGTTTCTGCTGATGATGAAAAAAACGTGTATGAGTCAGCAGACGGATATAAAATTACTGCATATCATATAAAAAAAGGTGATGTTTTCGAGTGTCATACAGTGTTTGAAAACAATACAGATGAAATTGTAACTCTTGATATGATTTCATCATTTGCAATTGCAGATATTGATGCTGATACTCTGCACAGAGCAACATCATTCTGGAGTGCTGAGGGCAAAATGTTAAGCCAAAAGCTGACAGAACTTAATATGGAACGCTCATGGAGTGGTCATGGTATAAGAATCGAAAAGTTCGGTCAGGTTGGCTCAATGCCTGTTCGTAAGTGGTTTCCGTTTGTTGCAGTGGAAAACAGCAAAACAAATGAGTTTATCGGCGTTCAGCTTTATATTCCATCAAGTTGGCAGATTGAGCTTTTCCGTCATAAAGAGCCTTTGACATTAGTGGGTGGTATTGCAGATTTCGATTACGGTCATTGGTGTAAGGAAATACAGCCAAATGAAAGTTTTACAACTCCAAAAGCAGTTGTTGCCGTTGGGGATACACTCAATAAAGTGTGTGATATGCTTGTTAAAGCACAGAATCCGAATATTTCACCTGTTGATGAGGACTTGCCTGTAATTTTCAACGAATACTGCACATCATGGGGTAATCCTACAATCGAAAATCTCGAGAAAACTGCAAAAAAATTACAGGGTAGTGGAGTTAAATACCTTGTAATGGATAGTGGTTGGTATAAAGAAGAGGATAAAAATTGGTGGGATACTATCGGTGACTGGAATGTGAGCAAAAAGCTCTTCCCTAACGGACTTAAGGAAGTCAACGATATGATTAAGTCATATGGACTTGTTCCTGGTATATGGTTCGAAATGGAAAATGTTGCACCGTTGTCACAGATTTATGGTGAAACAGACCATTTGCTTTCTCGTATGGGTGCACCACTTAATGTTTGTGGTCACAGATTCCTTGACTTGCGTGATGAGTGGTGTGTGAATTATCTTGATGAAAAGGTAATTAAACTTCTTCGTGATAGTGGTTACGGATATCTTAAAGTTGATTATAACGAGAATATCGGCGTGGGTTGTGATGGTGCAGAAAGCCTTGGCGAAGGTCTTCGTCAGTACGTACTCGCGAGTCAGAATTATTTTAAACGAATTAAAGAGCAATTACCTGATTTGGTAATCGAAAACTGTGCAAGTGGTGGTCACAGACTTGAGCCATCAACAATGGAACTTTGTTCACAAGCGAGCTTTTCAGATGCTCATGAATGTACAAGTATTCCGATTATTGCTGCTAATGTGCAGAGAATGATTAAGCCAAGTCAAAGTCAAATTTGGGCAGTTCTTCGTGCAAAGGACGATGTTTACAGAACTTATTACAGCCTTATTTCAGGGTTCTTGGGTCGTCTTTGCATCAGCGGTGAAATCTTTGATTTGCCACAGGAAAACTGGGATATCGCACTGGAGTCTGTTAAATTCTATGACGAAATCAAGCATATTATAAAAGATGGTTTTACAAGCATTATTGAATGTAATGTGGAGGATTACAACGACCCAGAGGGTTATCAGATTGTACTTCGTGAAATTGAAAACGAAGCATTAATGATTGTTCATACATTTAAAAATGGTGCAAATCCTTCATATGAGAAATTTCTTGAAAATTGGGAAATCAAAAAGGAATTTGGTAGTAGCCTTGACGGTGATTTCAGAGCAAAAGCATTTTTGCTTAAAAGAGCATAATAATTTATAATTTACCGAGGTGAAATAATGAATAGAAAAATTGACGGAACATTCTTTGAGTTCCATCATCACAATACTCCTGAAGGAAAGTATTGGAATCCAACAATCGACCAGTTCAAAGCAGAGGACTGGCGACGAAAAGTTCGTGAAATTTCAGAAGTTGGTATGGACTATATCGTAGTTATGGCAACTGCACTTTATGAAAAATGTTATTTCAAGTCGTCAGTTTTTCCGTTTGCAGATATTCCTTGTGTCGACCCGATTGAGGAGTTGCTTTGTGAAGCAGATATTTGTGGTGTCAAGGTGTTTTTAGGTAATGGTTTTTATGGTGATTGGCGAAAAGCAAACGATAATATCAAAAGCAAAGAAGTAATTGACCGTTCATTCAGGGCTATGGAAGAAATAACTGCACTGTATTCTCATCACAAAAGCTTTTATGGTTGGTATTTCCCTGATGAAACCTGTATAATCCTAAACTATTCAAAGGATTTTATGAAGTATGTTAATCTTTGCTCTGCAAGATGTCATGAATTAACTCCAGATAAGAAAACTTTAATAGCACCGTATGGCACAAATCTCGTTTTTGCAAATAATCGTTTTATCCGTTCACTTGCAGAATTAGATGTAGATTTTATTGCTTATCAGGATGAAGTTGGTGTTCGAAAAACGAAAGTTGACAGAACAAAAAGGCTTTTTGAAAAACTTCGAAAAGCTCATGATAAAGCTGGCCGTGCTGAACTTTGGGCAGATATTGAACTGTTTGACTTTGAAGGAATGGTTTACCAAAGTGCATTGATTCCTGCATCATTCGACAGAATTAAAAAGCAGATTGAAAATGTTGCACCATATGCTGATAAAATTCTCGGTTATCAGTATTTGGGACTTATGAATCCAACAGATTCCAAAGTCTTTTCAGGTCACGATAATTCTGCAGAATTATATAAAAAGTATAAAAGTTATATATCAAACAACCAAATCATAGGTTAATGCATTTCCGTAATTGTAACGGAAGGAGTCAGCGCAGAATGAAAGAAAAACTTAAAAGGTTCTTTTATGACCGAGTTCTCTGGTTCTTCTTTACTAATCGTTGTCGGTACTGTGGTGAAACCTTAGAAAGAGATGAAATACTCTGCAAAGAGTGTACAGAGAATTTGCCGGTAATCAAAGGCGAGAAATGTAAATATTGTGGTGTAGAAAAATCAAGATGTGTTTGTAAAAAGCATAAATTGAGTTATGATGGAGTAACAGCACCATTTTATTATGAGGATTGTATTAAACAATGTATTGTCAGACTCAAATTCAGCGGTAAACTTGTTTTGGGAAGTATTCTTGCACAGGATATGGCAACAGTAGTTAAAGAAGATTTCGGGGATAAGAAATTTGATTTTATATGCTTTGTACCATTTACAAACTGGCAGAAGATAAAGAGAAAATATAATCAAAGTGAAGTTCTTGCTGAAAATCTATCGAAAGAACTGAAAATACCATTGTGCAACATTCTTGTAAAACTTTTTGAAACAAAAGCACAACACAAAATGAATAGCAGAGCACGCAAAGGAAATGTCTTTGGAGTATATGATGTAAAAAACGGAATAAATGTTAAGGGGAAAACGATTCTGTTGGTGGATGATGTAAAAACATCAGGCTCAACTCTTGACGATTGTGCTGCAATTTTAAAAATAAGAGGCGCAAGTGAAGTCTATTGTGTAACAGCTGCTATTGCGAGTTTTAAAAAGAAAGAAGAAAAAACAGAAGATAAAAAAGAAGAAAAGACAGAGTCTCAGTAATTCTGTCTTTTTGTTATAATCCTTTATTTTTAGCTTATACTATTAAAAAAATAAAGGAGATTTAATTATGGTTGAACAGGATACAATAAAGTTGTTGCGTGAATGTGATGCAGGAGTAAAAATGGGTATTTCATCTATTGATGATGTGCTTAAATACGTAAAGTCAGAAAAACTTCGTAAAGACCTTAATGACCAACGAGAAGAGCACACTAAACTTGATAAGGAATTGCAGTCACTTCTCGACCAATATCACGACGACGGCAAAGAGCCCAATCCAATGGCAAAAGGTATGTCGTGGATGAAAACAAATGTAAAATTAGTTATGAATGAATCTGACCATACAATTGCCGATTTGATTACGGACGGTTGTAATATGGGTGTAAAATCCCTTAACAAATATCTCAACAAATACGAGGCTGCCGACGAAAAATCAAAAGATATCTGCAAACGCCTTATAAACCTTGAGGAAGATATGATAATTCAGATGCGTCAATTTTTGTGATACCGATTTGCAAACGATCATACAATGAGATGAGGTGATATGTTTGAGAATTGATTGGAAAAAACTTTTAATCAGCATAGCAATACCGTTAGGTGTCGGTGGTTTGTCAGCATTGTTCACATCAGGCAATATGAAAATGTTTGAAACCATAGATAAACCACCATTGTCACCACCCGGATGGTTGTTTCCTGTGGTCTGGACAATACTGTATGTGCTTATGGGTGTTGCGTTATATAAGGTAATAACAACAATCACGAAAGAAGAAAAATTACCTGCCATAATTTCATTTGGTGTACAGTTGTTCTTTAATTTCTTTTGGTCTATCATATTTTTCAATGCACAGGCATATCTGTTTGCGTTTATTTGGCTTTTGTTGTTATGGGTTGCTATCGTGGCGAATATTTACTTCTTCTCAAAAATTAATCAGACATCAGTAAAATTGTTGATACCATATCTTGTATGGGTAACATTTGCAGGATATTTGAATCTTGGAATATATATTCTGAATAGGTAAAGAAAAAGCAGAGAGCGTTTAAACTCTCTGCTTTACTATTATTTATACTGATAAACTCTTACGTAGTCAACGATGAATTCTGCAGTATCACCAGGTTCCATGCTCATTTCACCAACACCATGACGGTCAGCAAAAGCTACACCGTTTTCACCTGCAACCTCACAAGAAAGAAGCAAATATTCAGGATTCTGACTTACGCCACCTTTGTTAAGTCTTCCTGTTTCAACACCGTTGATATAGAAGATATATTCGTCTGTGTTCCATTCAACACCATATGTGTTGTATTCTTCGTATGGATTTTCTGCGAACCATTTATCGATGCTGTCACCTTGGTGACCTTCACCATAACCATCATAATGGATACCTGTTATAACAGCATCACCAGCACCCCACCACACATCTTTGTAGTACATTGATTCAAATACGTCAACTTCAGTACCGTCCTGACCACTTCCGTCAACATTATGTACCTGACTATTCATCATCCAGAAAGCAGACCACATACCTGATGATTTTGGTAAAATACATCTGCACTCAAAATATCCATAAGCTTGTTCAAATTTGCCTTTTGTTTCTATACAACCGGTGTACCAACCTTCTCTGTAATCATCAAAGTTGATTGTTTCGTGCCATTTGTCATAATAATAGTTTTCAAGTGGTTCCTCAAAATATGCTGTGGTAATTACAAGATTTCCGTCTTTAACAGCAACCATATCTTCGTGCCAGAAACCGCCTTTGCGTTCTGTTTCCCACCATGGGAATCCCCATTTTGTTGTGTCGAGACTGTCACCGTCAAATTCGTCTGACCATACAAGTTCAAAACGAGAATCAAGCTCTAAATCCTGACCACTTGGAATCGCAGGAAGACTTAATTTTTGTGGCAAAGCAGGTGAGATAAGCATAAGAAAAGCCACTAATGCTCTGATAATTTTAACCAACATTTTTTATTCCTCTCAATCGCATAATTTATTTACACTAACAGAGAAAATATATGGTGCATATGAATCTCTGTCATTGAATTTAACTGAACCATCATTTGTGAAAGTGATTGTATTTTCACCTTCTGTAAGTTGAACGTTCATCGTAACAGTTTTAACTGTGTCCCAGCTGTATGTGTTTCTGCACCAAAGATTCTGTGCTGTGCCATTCACATCAACTGTGACATATCTTTCAATAAGGTCAACGTTATAGCTGTGAACTCCACCTTCGTCATTGTTTGAGTAAGCAACCGTAAGTCGATAATTTCCTGATTCAGGAACATTTACCATGAAACTTGCTGAACCACCATTACATGAAATGTTTTCAATATGGTCATCTACAAGTATTGTACCATCAAAAAGACTCATTTCTTCAGCAGAAATATTCATATTGTAATTCTTTTTGTCTGTAACAGTTACTGTACAATCAACAACTTCAGCACTTTCAAAGTCAATGTAATTAAGACCTTTACGAAGATAAACAACACAGTCACCATCTGTGTATGCAGATGCACCGTCAACAGTAAAGTCTGTTGAAATATTAGTAATCATATTATAGAATCCGTCATATGGTGCAACAGCAAGGAATGATTTTGTAGTGTCATTTGTTCTGTCAGAGTCAGGCAAAAGTGTGATTTCATTTACATCTTCGTGACGACGAACAAGCATACTGTCAACAACAAAAGTGCCTTCACCGTGTTCAAGTGTAAGTGTGTGTTCACCTTTTGCAAGATAACGGACAAATGTCATTTTATCAGTATATTCACTCTTTATTGTGTTAGGGAAATAGATTTCCTCTCTCTGACCATCAAGAGTCATAATTGCCATTGTGTCAACTCTGTCAGCAGGCGTACTTCCATCATTTGAATTACCGAAAATAACTGATAAATCATAATAATTATCTTCTGGAACATTGAATTTTACAGTAACGCTGTCACCTGCGTTTTCAAGTCCACCAACCATGCCCTGTAAATCACCTGTTGTGGCATAAGCGCTGTCATAAGTGTATGTAAGTCCCTGACGAACACCGTGTTCGAATTCATATCTTACAGGAAGATTGTCGTTATAAAAATCTTCTTTACCATCTTCAGCAGGAGTGAGTGTAATGCGATAAACTGTGTTTCGGTCAGGGTTTTTAAGGTCAACACGAAGTTTACCTAAACTTATTCTATCGGTATATTCAGCAACAACAGTTGGAGAGTTTACAATACCGCTCAATCCCTCATAACAAACACTTTCGATTTTAACGTTAACCTTTTTACCAAGATTTGTTTTACCAAGGTGCTTGAAATTTATATAACTGTCATAGTCAGAGCCACCACAGATAACTGAAATTTCGTCTTTTTCAGTATTCATTGATGAAAGACCGTTGAAATACTTGTAGTGGAATCTGTCGTATCCGTATTTAATAGCATTTGCAAAGTCGGAATGAGTAATATCAATGATTTTTGAATCGAGAAGATAACCTTCCATATCAGCATACCAACGGAAAAGCCACCAATTAGAGTTAGGGCTGTTGTTGTCAGCAACTGTGTCGTTAAGATTGTTAGCAAGTCTCCAGTATGCAGCGTTTGCGTAAGTGCCTGAATATTCAATAGCAGAAATGTATTTCACCATATCTGCAGGAGCACCACATTCATACATTGTGCCGTATTCTGTAACTATAATCGGTAAATCTTCAATACCCATTTTGTCTTCAAGCTCACGATATTCGTCAACGTGGTCCTGCCAATAATATGATGAGAATTCACCAAGTTCGTGATAAATCATAACATCAGGCATACAGTCATTTTCCTGACAGTATGTAAGGAAGTGTTCAAGTTCATAGATATCGAAGTCACAATATCCTGGACCACCAATTACTGCGTCAGGGTCAATTGAACGGACAAGTTGGTAAGTTTCTTTCCAAGCTTCATAAAAACGGAATTTTGCTTCGTCATCATACATAAGCCATGTGCCGTCAGGTGATTCAGTACCAAACCACACTGCATTGTCAGTTTCATTATAAAGACAGTAAACGAGTCTGTCCCGATAATCTGTCTGTACTAATTTTTTAACAGCCTCTTCAACTTGTGGTAAAAATCGTTCACGAGTAAACTGTAAACTATCATAATTGCCGGTTGCACGAATATTCATAATTTCATCGTGACAATAGTACCAGGTGTCAAAACAGTCCTGCATATAAACTGTAATGTAATCGCAATTGTCAAGTACAGGTGCAACGTGGTCAACGTCACCGATAGGGTGTTGGAGTCCGTCAACAACCTTTTGTGAAATACTTGCAACATCAATACTTTCAACAACTGCAGAATCAGGAACACCGTTTTCAGCCACACCGTAAAGATAGCCTGAAGCTCTGCTTGAAACTTCACCTAAAAATGAGTTTGCATCAACCTCAAGTGTAGGACGGAAACAATAGGGAAGTCCCTGGGCAGCCATTGAGATAACTGTCACAAAACTTAATATTAAACTTATAATTTTAAGCATAGTTACACCAACTTTTTTAAGATATAAAAATAATACCAAAAAATGAGACATATTACAATGTTTTTTTCTTTACATAAAAGAATAAATATGATAAAATATATATGACCTGACATGAAGATGCTGATAGCTTCCGGATGAAAGGTGTAATGTATAATCAAAAATACTACACTTGTAATTTTTTATCGGTACAATATCTTCAGGGGTATTGTACTATTTTTTATTTTTCAACATATCAGAGGTGATAATATGGAAACAAGAATTGCTGTTATGGGGATTATAGTTGAGAATGTGGAGTCAGTTGAACTTCTTAACGCTATTCTTCACGATTATGGCGAATATATCGTTGGTAGAATGGGAATCCCATACAGAAAGAAAAATGTTAATATAGTAAGTATCGCAGTAGATGCACCTCAGGATGTTATTTCTGCTTTGTCAGGAAAAATCGGGAAAATTCAGGGTGTCAGCGTAAAAACTGCATACTCAAATGTGATTACAAATGAATGATAAGTTATTAAAAATCGGACAAAAGCTAATCAGCACAGGTTCATTATCAACAACTGAATATGAATATTTAATTGATAATCGAAATAGTGAAATTGCAGAGTTTTTAAAGACGGAAGCTGTAAAAAAACGAAAAGAAGTTTATGGGAATTCAGTTTTCATCCGTGGTCTTATTGAAATTAGCAATATATGTAAAAACGATTGTCTGTATTGTGGAATAAGATCTGGAAATAAAGAGTGCGACAGATATAGGCTAACAAAAGAGGAGATTCTTTCTTGTTGTGACGAAGGTTATTCTTTAGGATTCCGTACCTTTGTAATGCAGGGTGGAGAAGACCTGCACTTCACCGATGAAATTCTTGTTGATATTATAAGGTCAATTAAAGAAAAATATCCTGATTGTGCAGTGACTCTCTCTTTGGGTGAACGAAGCTTTGAAAGCTATAAAAAACTATATATGGCAGGTGCTGATAGGTATCTTCTCCGTCACGAAACAGCAGACGAGGACCATTACAACAAGTTGCATCCTGAAAAAATGAGTTTTAAGACCCGTATGGAATGTCTTAAAAACCTGAAGAAAATCGGGTTCCAGACAGGTTGTGGCTTTATGGTTGGTTCACCGTATCAGACCACAGAAAATCTAGCAAAGGATTTAAAATTCATTGAAGAATTTTCACCGGAAATGTGTGGAATAGGTCCGTTTATTCCTCACAAGGCAACTGAGTTTAAAGATTTTTATGCAGGAGATGTGGAGTTTACCTGCTATTTGTTGTCAATTATCCGACTTATAAAGCCCACAATTCTGCTTCCTGCAACAACTGCACTTGGCACAGCAGAACAAGGTGGTCGTGAAAAAGGAATTTTGTGTGGAGCAAATGTTATAATGCCAAATCTTTCACCACATAGCGTTAGAAAGAAATATGAGCTTTATAACAATAAGTTAATCAGCGGAAACGAATCTGCACAGGAAATAGAAAATCTTAAAAACAGTATGAGAAATATCGGTTATAAAATCGTAACAGACCGAGGAGATATAAAGAAAGGTTGAGAAATATGGCATATAATCCAAAATCATTAAAAGCTGAAGAATTTATCAGTGATGAAGAAATATTAGCGACTCTCGAGTATGCTGAACAGAATAAGCATAATGCAGAGTTGATTGACAAAATTTTAGAAAAAGCAAGACCAAAGAAAACAGAAGAAGGAACAATTTGTGCAGGTCTTTCTCACCGTGAGGCAGCGGTTTTGCTCCTTTGCGATATTCCTGAAAAGAATGAGCTGTTGTATAAGCTTGCAGAGGAAATCAAACTTGCATTTTACGGTAATCGTATCGTAATGTTTGCTCCACTTTATCTTTCAAACTACTGTGTGAATGGTTGCGTTTACTGTCCATACCATTATCAGAACAAAAATATCTGTCGTAAAAAGCTTACTCAGGAAGAAGTTCGTAATGAAGTTATTGCACTTCAGGATATGGGACATAAGCGTCTTGCTATTGAAGCAGGTGAAGACCCTGTAAATAATCCAATCGAATATATCCTTGAATGTATTGATACAATTTACAGTATTAAGCATAAGAATGGTGCAATACGTCGAGTTAATGTAAATATCGCAGCAACAACGGTTGAAAATTACAGAAAACTCAAGGATGCAGGAATTGGCACATATATCCTTTTCCAAGAAACATATCATAAGGAAAGTTACGAAAAACTTCATCCAACAGGGCCAAAGCATAATTATGCATATCATACAGAGGCAATGGACCGAGCAATGGAAGGTGGCATTGACGACGTTGGTCTTGGTGTACTTTTCGGACTTGAGCTTTACAAATATGAATTTGTTGGTCTTATGATGCACGCTGAACATCTTGAAGCTGTTCACGGTGTTGGACCTCATACAATCAGCGTTCCAAGAATCAAAAAAGCAGACGATATTGACCCAACAGCGTTTGATAATTCAATTTCCGATGAAATGTTTGAAAAGATTATTGCTTGTATCCGTATTGCAGTTCCATATACAGGAATGATTATCTCAACAAGAGAATCAGAAGAAGTTCGTGGCAGAGTGCTTAATATGGGTATTTCACAAATCAGCGGTGCGTCTCGTACGTCTGTTGGTGGTTATACAGAAGAAGAACGTCCTCACGATTCAGAACAGTTTGATGTTTCTGACCAAAGAACTCTCGACGAAGTTGTTCGTTGGCTTATGGAAAAAGGTCACATTCCATCATTCTGTACTGCTTGTTATCGTGAAGGCAGAACTGGTGATAGATTTATGGCACTTTGCAAAAACGGACAGATTCAGAACTGCTGTCATCCAAATGCTCTTATGACACTTACAGAATTCCTTGTGGACTATGCAAGTGAAGAAACAAAGAAAATTGGTTTTGAACTTATCGAAAAAGAACTCCAGAAAGTGCCAAATCCAAAGGCAAGAGAAATCGCAATCCAGAATGTAGAAGATATTAAAGCGTCAAACAGACGAGATTTTAGGTTTTAATTATGAGTTTAAATGATGTTGTATCAGCAGAAAGACTGCATATAGGTTTTTTCGGACTGAGAAATGCAGGTAAATCAAGTGTGGTGAATGCAGTTACAGGACAGGAGTTATCTCTTGTGTCAGATGTAAAAGGCACAACAACAGACCCAGTAAAAAAGGCTATGGAACTTTTACCATTAGGACCTGTTGTAATCGTTGATACTCCTGGTATTGATGACGAAGGCGAACTTGGGTTAATGCGTGTCAAAAAAACAAAACAAGTGCTTAATTATATTGACATAGCAGTACTTGTTGTGGATGCTACATTGGGATTGCAACAGTTTGACAGAGAGATGCTAACTCTTTTTGACAAAAAGAAAATTCCTTTTGTTGTAGCATATAATAAGGCTGATTTGTTCACAGAAAATGTTGTTTTAGATGATAATACAATTTTTGTAAGTGCTAAAAACGGAACAAATATTAATGAACTTAAAAACAGAATTGCAAATGCAGTCAAAGTACAGAATGAGAATAAAAGAGTCGTTGGTGATTTATTCAAAACGGGCGATATAGTTGTACTTGTAACACCTATTGATTCAGCTGCACCAAAAGGAAGACTTATTCTTCCTCAGCAAATGACAATCCGTGACACTCTTGATTCAGGAGCAATTCCTGTTGTAACAAGAGAAACAGAACTTAAAACAACTCTTGATGCCTTAAAGGAAAAACCAAGAATGGTCATAACTGATTCTCAGGCTTTTGGTTTCGTGTTAAAAATTGTGGGTGAAGATATTCCTCTCACATCATTTTCAATCCTTATGGCAAGATATAAAGGGAGTCTAGAGAGTGCTATAAACGGTGCTGATAAAATGAAAAATCTCAATGACGGTGATACTATTCTCATAGCCGAGGGATGCACTCATCATCGTCAATGTGGTGATATCGGCACACAAAAACTTCCGAAATGGCTTAAGGAATATTCAGGAAAAGAACTCAATTTCAGGTTTACTTCAGGTAAAGATTTTCCCGAAGACCTAACGGATATTTCGCTTGTCATCCATTGTGGAGGATGTATGTTGACAGAGAGAGAAATGCAGTACAGACGACGTTTTTGCGAAGAAAATAATGTGCCAATCACAAATTATGGCACAGCAATTGCTCAAATCAACGGCATATTAGACAGAAGCCTACAACCCATAAAATAAAATCAGCAGAGAAGGTGTAAAAATCTTCTCTGCTTTTTTATGTGTTATTTAATTTTATTTTTCGGCTGTTTTGTGGGCTTTTTTCAGGGTGTTTGATAGTGGAATAATCAAAAATCCAAGTGCGAAATTGCCGATTCCGTGGAGTAGGTCAAAGTACAATCCTGCACCAATCCACGCTAACATTCCTTTGAAATCAAGTCCATACATAAGTGCTTGTGCAGGTGCATAAAGTATGCCATAACAAAGTCCGTGAAGTGCACAGACTACTGCATAAACAGGAACTGCAATTTTTGTGTTCATTTTCTTTGGCAAAAGCATGGTGACAGCCCAAAGGATAGCCCAAATGTACAGATACGGAATCCACCATAATCCAAAGCCATTAAAAAGTCCTATTAAAAGCACAAAAACATAAATTGGAACAAGTGCTTTTTTTCGATATGTAATGGTGTATGTCATTGTGAGCATTCCGATAAAGTGAATGTTAGGCAACGCATCTGTAATGTACTTTGAAATGAACATTATGACACCCAACAGGGCAAAAACAACCAGGTCAACTAATTGTTGATATTTTTGATTTTTCATTATGCTTTAGTTGCCACAAATGAATACGCTTCACCATCTTTAATTGGTGTCATATCAACGCCTGTCATAGCGTATTCACCATTGATGTAAAAAGCCCAATATGCACCATCTTCGTTATAGTCATATTTCTGACCATTGACCGTGTCAACCATAAGACCGTATTGACCATTTTCACCTGAAATGAGTTTTTCATTAATAAGTGCTTCACCAACAGTTGTTTCTGTGTCGTACGTGATTTTGAATTCTTTTTTTGTGCCATCAAGGTCAACAACTTGGAACTCAAATGACTTTTCCACATTTTCCTGTTGATTCTGTGTTGTTTCAGGATTTCCCTGAACTCCTTTTTGTCCGCAACCTGCAAACATAAGTACTATGGCCGCAACAAGTACAAATGAAAGAACAGAACGGAAACGATTTTTAATAATTTCTTTCATACTGTTTCTCTCCTTATAGAGTATTTTATTTTTCATAAAGGCTTTTCCATATATCAGTTACCGTGACAAAGAAAATTTCAATACCGGGTATTCCGACTTGCAGAATTGTGATGTTTTCGCCTTCTCAAATTTACATTCAATGGCTTACCTTACTTTGCGGCAGCAAGTGAAAACATCTTTTCTGCTTACGGCGACGGACTCGTTCAGGAATTTCACCTGATTCCCCGACATACCGAACCTTTACAAGGGAATTTTATCATATAATAAATGTAAAATCAACTTGATTTATAACATAAATAATATTAAAATATAATCAGAAAGTTGGTTGAGGAAAATGAATAAGTACAAAGATAAATGCACAAAATTACCAAAAGATTTCACATTTACAGCACATACAGGCTGTATGGGAACTGCACAGAACAGTTTAGAGTCAATTAAAGCCGGTGCAGAAAGGGGCGCACCTGTTGTGGAATTTGATTTGCGATTTGCAGATGACGGTGAGCCTGTATTATCTCACGACAAACCTGTCGGTGGAGAGGTTACTCTTGATAAAGCATTTGAATATGTTTCACAATTTGACAATATCAAAGTGAATGTAGATATAAAAACTTGTGATGCTCTCGGGAAGGTTTATCCGTTGGCTGAGAAATACGGTATCGAAAAAAGAATTTTCTATACAGGCGTTCATGAGGGCTTTGTGGAATCAGTGAAAAAAGATAGTCCGAGGGTCCCATACTACCTTAATTTTAAGGTGAAATGGTGGAAAAAGAACAACGAAAAGTACATTCTTTCAGTTGTTGGTAAGGTGAAACAGGCAGGTGCTGTGGGAATAAACTTCAAGTACACAGGTGCATCAGAAAAGCTTGTAAAGATTTTTCACGAAAAAGGTCTTTTAGTGTCAATCTGGACTGTTGATGACAAAAAAAATATGTACAAAATCCTCTCGTTCGCACCTGATAACATCACAACTCGTCATCCTGATGAATTGAGCAGAATTGTAAACGAAATTAAGTAAAAATTTTTATGGAAATTCGCAAAAATTATTGACTTTTTGTCGATTTAAGATTATATTTAATTCATACCAAATAGGGGCGGCTTTTAAGCCGTTCCAACTATATCTATCGGTTGGAAAGGGGCTGCATAATTGAAAAACAATCCAGTTATTATCGACCTCAAAAACATAAGCGTCAGCTATGGCGACCATAAAATACTTGATAACATTAACCTTTATATCCGTGACGGTGAATTTATCACTTTGCTCGGACCTTCGGGCTGTGGTAAAACAACAACCCTGCGTATTATTGCGGGTTTTTTACAGCAGGACTCAGGTGATGTTATTTTCGAAGGAAAAAATATCAATGGTGTTCCTGCATATAAGCGTCAGGTGAACACCATTTTTCAGCGTTATGCCCTTTTCCCACATCTGAATGTTTATGAGAATATTGCATTCGGACTTCGCCTTAAAAAGTGGAAAGAAAAGGATATTAAAGAAAAGGTAAGTGAAATGCTTACTCTTGTAAATTTAAAAGGATTTGGCCCTCGTAACATCGATTCACTTTCAGGTGGTCAGCAACAGCGTGTTGCTATTGCTCGCGCTTTGGCGGTGAATCCTCGAGTTGTGCTTCTTGACGAGCCTTTGGGTGCTCTTGACCTTAAGCTTCGTAAGGATATGCAGATTGAACTTAAGAATATCCAGCAGAAATTGGGTATCACATTTATTTATGTTACTCATGACCAGGAAGAAGCTCTTTCAATGTCCGATACTGTTGTTGTTATGAATGGTGGCGTTATTCAGCAGATTGGTACTCCACTTGATATTTATAATGAGCCTAAAAATGCTTTTGTTGCTGATTTTATCGGTGAAAGTAACATTCTTGATGGTGTTATGAAAGAAGACTTTACTGTTGAATTCCACGGAATTAAGTTCCAGTGTGTTGACAAAGGTTTTAAGCATAATGAACCTGTTGACGTTGTTATCCGTCCTGAGGATATTGACGTTGTTGAGCCGGAAAAAGGTATGCTTCAGGGTACTGTTACTTCAGTTACATTTAAAGGTGTTCATTATGAAATTATCGTTGATATTGATAACTACAAATGGATGATTCAGACAACAGATAAGAGTGAGGTTGGCGATGTTATCGGCATTTCCATTAAACCTGACGAAATGCACATTATGAAAAAATCACAGTATTCAGGTCTTTACGGTGACTACAGTTCATTCAGTGACGAGTTTGACGAACTTTCTCAAGTGCAAGTGGGTGAGGAATAATGAAAAAATCCTCATTTCTTCATAAGGTGCTTAATGCACCGTATATGCTCTGGTCGGTGTTATTTATAGTAGCACCGCTCATAATGGTGGCTTATTATGCATTCACAGATGCAGACGGTAATTTCACAATGAACAACATTAACCAGATTGGGGATTATACAACAACATTTATTCTTTCAATCAGTTATGGTGCTGTTGCTACGGTGATTTGCCTTCTTATCGCATATCCTTTTGCCTATGCATTAGCACAGACTAAGGCTTCTTTCCAGCGTGTTGCAACAATGCTTGTAATGCTTCCTATGTGGATGAGTTTCCTTATCCGTACCTATTCCTGGATTACTATTTTAGGTGAGTCAGGTGTAATTAACAGATTTTTAGGCATTTTTGGCGTTGAGCCACTTAGAATGCTCAATACTGGTGGTGCAGTTATCCTGGGTATGGTTTACAACTTCTTACCATATATGATTTTGCCGTTATATACAGCGCTTTCAAAAATGGATAATTCACTTGTTGAGGCTGCACAGGATTTGGGGTGTAATAAGTTCTATTGTCTTAGAAAAGTTATTTTTCCACTTTCAGTTCCCGGAATTGCAAGTGGTGTGACTATGGTTTTCGTCCCTTGTGTAAGTACATTCTATATTACACAGAAATTGGGCGGAGGTCAGATTACACTTATCGGTGACGTTATTGAAGGTCAGTTCCAGACTGCATATAACTATAACCTTGGTGCAGCGCTTTCACTTGTTCTTATGGTAATGATTTTAATCTGTCTTGGTGTTCTTAATTATTTCACAGACAATGATGACGACGGAGGTGTGCTTATATGACAAAAACATCTCCATTATCTAAATTTTATTTAGCACTCGTATTTATGTTCCTTTATGCACCGATGATTGTTATGATGGTGTTCTCATTTAACGGAACAGAAAGTACATATATTTTCGAGGGATTTTCGCTTCAGTGGTACGAAAAACTCTTCCATGATAAAGTTACTATGGATGCCCTTAAAAATACAGTTGTTCTTGCCGTTGTTTCTGCTGCTATCGCAACAGTTCTTGG
Organism: Candidatus Fimenecus sp.; assembly: GCA_045613065.1. Classification (GTDB taxonomy): domain Bacteria; phylum Bacillota; class Clostridia; order Oscillospirales; family Acutalibacteraceae; genus Fimenecus. Next base: position 43,360 of record JAZLAH010000044.1, on the reverse strand, counting down.
TACTCTTGCTGCAGTTGGTATCAACTCAATGAGAAATAAGCACATAAAGTCATCTGTAATGACCGTTACAAACATTCCTATGATGAATCCTGAAATCGTTACAGGTATTTCAATGATGCTTTTGTTCGTATTTGCAGGTGTGATGTTCAATAAGCGTGATGTTCTCGGATTTTGGACAATTTTAATTGCCCATGTCACATTCCAGTTACCTTATGTTATTCTTTCTGTATTACCAAAACTTCGACAAGCAGATAACAGAATTTATGAGGCAGCACAGGATTTGGGATGTCCACCTGTTCAAGCATTCTTCAAAGTGGTTTTTCCTGCGATTTTACCAGGAATTATCTCAGGTGCAATTATGGCATTTACCTTGTCACTTGACGACTTCATAATCAGTTACTTTACAAATGGTCCTGATTTCCAGACATTGCCTATTCATATTTTTTCAATGACAAAAAAGAGAGTAAAACCAGACATGTATGCTCTTTCTACTCTCATATTTGTTGCAATGTTGGTACTTCTTATTCTTATGAATGTGGCACAGTCCCGTTCTGATAAGAAACAAAGAAGAAAGCAAAAGGAGGAATCTTAATGAAAAAGTTTTTCTCCCTTATGTTTTCTGTAATAATCGTATTATCAGTTTTCGTAGTTCCTGTTAATGCAAACGATGAAATCTTTTCACAGGAAACAATCGAGTATTATAAAAATCTCGGTTTACAAGGTACAATTCTTAATGTGTATAACTGGGGTGAGTATATCGACGACGAAGAACTTGATGTTATAAGTGCATTTGAACGACTTACAGGTTGTGACGTGAACTATACAACATTTGAGTCAAACGAAAATATGTATTCAAAGCTTTCAGGTGGTGGTGTCAGCTATGACATTATAATCCCATCTGATTATATGGTTGAGCGTCTTATTTCTGAAGAAATGCTCTTGCCTCTTGATTACAATAATATTCCAAATTATGACAAGTATTTTGATAGTATGAAATACGGTCATCTTGTGGAAAACGGTATAAGTGATTATGCAGTAATTTACAATATCGGTACAACAATTCTTATTTATAATAAGAATATGGTAAAGGAAAAGCCTGATAGCTGGAAAGTGCTGTGGGACGAACAGTATAAAGGAAAAATCCTTATGTTCAATAACCCTCGTGACTCTTTTGCTATTGCACAGTTTGTGTTGGGACAAAGCATTAACACAACTGAAAAGGTTGAGTGGGACGTTGCTGCCGAATTACTTATGGAACAGCGTAAAAGAGTTAAGCCTGAATATGTAATGGATGAAGTTTTCATTAAAATGGAAAGTGGCGAATATGCTTTTGCAACATATTATGCAGGTGACTATGAGCTGATGGTTGAGAATAATCCTGATTTGGGATTTGCATTTCCTAAAGAAGGCGTAAACACATTCTATGATGCAATGTGTATTCCGACTGCATCACAGAATAAAAAAGGTGCAGAGGCTTTTATCAACTTTATGATGGAACCTGAGGTTGCACTTGCAAATGCAGAGTATATTTATTATGCAACACCAAATAAAGCTGTTTTGCAGAATGAGGAATATTTCCTTGCTGACAGTGAAGCTGTTTATCCTAAACACTTAAAAAATACACAGGAATTTCATAATCTTCCAACAGATACGTTGCAGTATATGAATTCCTTGTGGATGAAAGTCAAGGGTGAAAATGATGCCCAAGGACTTTATATAGGCTTTTTCTCTGTAATTGCAGTCGTCGTGGTAATTATAATCGCAAATATTTTAGAGAAAAAGCGTATGGCAAAATTTTATGATGTATAAAATAGGCAGGGGATAACCCTGCCTTAATTATAGGTGAGAAATGACAGAAAAACAAAAACGATTTGAAGAATTGGCAACTCGTTCAAATGAACGAGGATATGCAGTTTATACCGATTTTTTAGGATTGTCCGAAATATCGGAACTTTGTGCTGTTCGTTTTCCTGTACCTGCAACACTTTGGGGTGGATATGAAAACGCTGAAAGATGTGTTGCCTGTTTTGGTGATAGGGAATATTTTAAAGATAATACCGATTACCCTATAAAATGCATTCTCATAAAACCTGTTAATCAGAAATTTGCAGATAATCTTACTCATCGTGATTTTTTAGGTTCACTTATGGGACTTGGAATCCGTCGTGAGGTGCTGGGTGACATAATTATTAGCGAGAATTGTGGTTATCTTTTCTGCCTTGATACAATTTCGGAATATATCATTGATAATCTTACACAAGTGCGACACACAACAGTAAAATGTGAACTGACAGAAAAAATTCCTACTGATGTATTGCCACAACCTGAAAACAGAGAGATAATTGTATCATCCGAAAGACTTGATGTAATTGTTTCTGCAATTTACAAAATGTCGCGAAGTCAAGTTTTGCCACTTTTTCATACGGAAAAGGTTTTTGTAAATGGTGCAGTTAAAACAAGTCCGTCAGTAACCGTTAATGTAAATGATAAAATTTCTGTCCGTGGCTTTGGCAGATTTATTTATAAAGGAGTACTTCGTACTACAAAAAAGGATAGATTAGTAATAGGTGTGGAGGTGTTTTAAATGATTACAATGAATCATAGACTTCGTGATGTTCGTGCAGATATACAGGCTAATTATTGGCTTGAGTGTTATTCCTCGGTGCCTGAGATTAACAGGCTTCTTCGATTGATGGCGCCGTTTAAATTCGGAACACTTGAAAAACTGTTGCCAAAAGGATTTATTAAGGATTTAATAGGATTCTTTAATGGTGAAGATGATGTTGTGCCTGTAACGGATTCCCGAAGCATTCTCCTTTGGGATGAAGAAAAAATCCCACTTTATGATGGTGAAAGAAAACCTTATATAGTGCCTTTTCTTCTTGAAAACAAAAAAGCTCCTGCTGTGGTAATTGCACCGGGCGGAGCGTATCTTCATGTTTGTATGGGTCATGAGGGTGTGGATATTGCAAAGAGATTTAATGAGCTTGGCTTCCATGCTATTATCGTCTGTTATCGTACATCTCCTTGTCGTTACCCTTGTCCTCAACTTGATTTGATCCGTGCAATTCAGACTGTAAGGAACAATGCTGAAAAGTGGAATATAATTGAAAATCAGGTTATTGCGTTGGGCTTTTCAGCAGGTGGTCATCTTGTGACAAGTATTAATGGTGTTTATGATGAATTAAGAGAAATGACAGGTGATTTAAGTCATATAAATGGAAAGCCTGATGGGATTATTGGCGGATATCCTTTAATTGATTTGAAGTGTAAATCATTTGGTATCACTTGTGATAAAATATTTCTTGGTAAGAATTATAATAAAGATTTGTCAAACGAATTGTGTGTACAGAATCTTATACATGAAAAATATCCACCAACATTTCTTTTCTCAATGAAATATGATCCGCTTGTGATACCTGAATCAAATTGCCTTGTGGCTGAAAAAGTGCTGAATGAAAAAGGTGTGCCAAACGAGCTACATATCTATCGTGGAAATGTTCACGGATTTGGACTTGCCGAGAGACTTGAAGCAGGACAATGGGTGAATCAGTCCATTGAGTTTTTCAAAAAGAATAACATATTATAAGAAAAGACCACTTGACGAAATCAAGTGGTCTGATTATTTATTTTCTTTTTTTACTTAGCGTTTTTACTGCACCTACAACTGATGGTGAGAGTACAATGTTGATTACAAGTTCAAATATGAAATTCATACCAACAAGACCAACAATCATATAAGCGAAAGTGTTTTCAAATCCTAAGCCGATACCCCATTCCTTGATTGTATCAAAGAAGAAAACTCTGCATCCGATAAGGAAAACTCCTGTGTTTGTCAGCGGCACAAGAATCGCTGAAATGATAACTGCAAAATATGTGTTTATTTTTTTCAGTAATTCAAAAGCGAATCCACCTACAAAACCGGCAAGTGTACCTTTTGTGATTACCGTTATCACAGTTCCTATGGGACTAATTGTAAGAAAAGCGGCTGCATCTCCCGAAAGAAGAACTACGACGCTGAATACAAAGCCTAACCATGTGCTGACACCTTTTCCACCAAGAGCTGCACCAATTACAATAGGAATTAGCACAAGTGAAACTGAAAATGTGCCGAATTTAATTGATGCACCGATGAATTGAAAAACGATAACAATAGCAGTTAGAATACCAGCAGTTGTGAGTTTGACCGTTTTGTTGCGGTCAATCTTTTTGTTTTTCATTTATATTCCTCCTTGCTGTTGCTCACTATGGATGCAACGCAAAATAATGATGAAAATAATATAATAAGTTATTTGTTTTTTTCGTAAATTGCTTTAAGACCCTTCAAAATAAGGTGACGGTCATATATGATTTCACGTTTGCATACGGGAGATATGAAATATGAAAGACCTCCTGTTGCAACGATTGTTGCAGGTTCACCAAGCTCTTCACAAAATCTGTCAAGAATACCGTCAATCATAGCAGCTGTACCGAGTACAACACCACTCTGCATACTTTCAACAGTATTTGTTCCACAAGCCTTTTTAGGTGGCTCAAGGCTGATTGTAGGAAGAAGTGAGCTTGTGTCAGTAAGTGCTTTAAGAGAAATCTGCACTCCTGGAGCAATCATACAACCTCTGAAACCTTTGTTTTTATCAACTGCGCAAATTTTTGTTGCAGTACCAAGGTCGATAATAAATGCAGGTAACGGATATTGTGCCACAGCACCAACAGCACCTGCTGCAAGGTCAGCACCTAATTGTGCAGGATTGTCGATAAGGATATTAAGACCTGTTTTCACTCCTGGAGATAAAATAAGAGCGTCTTTTCCCGTAAGTTTTTTAATGGCACTTGTAACGGATTCTGTAATTTCAGGAACAACAGAAGAAATCACAACACCTGAAATGCCATTAAACTGAATTTTATGCATTACAAAAATATTAGTGAAATCCATAGCATATTGGTCGTCAGTTTTCTGTCTTTCTGTTGCAAGTCTTAAACTTAAAGTAAGCTCATCACCCTGAAAAAGACCGATATTAATATTGGTATTTCCTATATCCATTGTAAGAAGCATATTATCACCTCACAAAATCAATGAAAACATTATACTCCAAAACAGTTTGATTATCAAGTAGGTATGTGGTACAATTAAACAATGAAAGCTGGTGAAAAATATGCTCTGTAATCTTTGTCCGAGAAATTGTAATGCAGAAAGAATTGAAAATACAGGTAACGGATTTTGTAAAATGCCATTGAATCCTGTGCTAGCACGTGCTGATATTCACAATTGGGAAGAACCTTGTATAAGTGGTGAAAAGGGTACAGGTGCAATTTTCTTTTCAGGATGCAGTCTTAAATGTTGCTTTTGTCAGAATTTTCCAATAAGTCACGAAAACAATGGTGAAGAGATAACCAACGACCGACTTATTGAAATAATGAAAGAACTTGAGGCAAAAGGAGTTCACACAATTGACTTTGTGAACCCTACACATTTTTCTCATGTTTTGATTGATGCACTTGCAAAGTATAAACCATCAGTTCCCGTTGTATATAACAGTTCGGGCTATGATAGCGTTGAAACGCTTAAACAGATGGAGGGACTTGTTGATGTTTATCTCCCTGACCTTAAATATTTCAGCAACGAAAAAGCATTAAAATATGCAAAATGTCCTGATTATTTTGAAAAAGCAAGTGAAGCGATTCTCGAAATGTATCGTCAACAACCGAAAAATGAATTTATGGAGGGGATTGTTCAAAAGGGACTTATTATTCGCCATCTTGTGCTTCCTGGTAATGTTGACGAAAGCAAAAACATTCTTTTATGGATAAAAAATAATTTGCCACAAGACACTTTTATAAGTATTATGAGTCAGTACACACCATACGGAAAAGTTTCTGAATTTAAAGAACTTAACAGACGACTTACAACTGCTGAATACAACAAGGTTGTTGACTTTTTCCTTGATTTAGGACTCCAAAACGGCTTTATGCAGGAAAAGTCTTCTGCAAAGACAGATTTTATTCCTGATTTTGATATGACAGGTGTAAAATAGTATTGAAATCCATAAAAAAAATGATATAATTAGTATATAATTTTTAAGAAAGAAGGATTTAAAAATGAAAGGATTTTTCAAAGAATTTAAAGAATTCGCTATGCGTGGTAACGTGATTGACCTTGCAGTCGGCGTTATTATCGGTGGCGCATTCCAAAAAATCATCAACTCTTTTGTAAACGACATTATTATGCCTCTTATCGGTCTTGCATTAAAGGGTGCTGACTTTACTACAAAGTTCATTGCTCTTGATGGTGGCGATTATGCATCTATCGAAGAAGCAACAGAAGCAGGTGCTGCAATTCTTACATATGGTAATTTTATCGCAGTTATCCTTGACTTCATCATTGTTGCATTTGTTATCTTCTGCCTTGTTAAGGGTATCAATAGTCTCAGAGCAAAGACAGCTAAAGAAGAACCTGTTGTAGAAGAATCTCCAACAACAAAAGTTTGTCCATTCTGCAAGAGTGAAATTGCAATTGATGCTACAAAGTGCTGTCACTGTACATCAGATGTTGAATAATTATGTATAAACTTGGTTTTATCGGCTGTGCAAATATGGCAACTGCAATTATAGGTGGTGCCGTTTCTTCAGAGTTTCTCAAAGGTGACCAAATCTGTGTTTTTGATGTTGATACACAAAAAGCAGAGTTTCTCAATAAAGAATATGGTGTGAAAACTATGTCAACTGTTGAGGAACTTGCAGAAAACTGTGAATTCATTGTTCTTGCAGTTAAACCACAAGTGTTTCCAACAGTGTTGCCACAGGTTAAGGACAGTGTTAGGGATTCTGTTGTCGTTTCAATCGGTGCAGGAAAAACACTTGAATATATCGGTAGTTTCCTTGAAAATGGCACATCAGTTATTCGTGTAATGCCTAACATCAATGCAAAAGTTGGTGCATCAATGAGTGCTGTCTGTAAAAATGACAATGCCAATGATGAGTCACTTGATTTTGTAAAAGGACTTTGCAAGTCTTTTGGTGAAGTGATGGAACTTCCTGAAAGTCAGTTTCCTTTGTTTGGTGTTATAGCAGGTTGCTCTCCTGCCTATTCCTTTATGTTCATTGATTCAATGGCTCGTGAAGCTGTAAAGAATGGTATGAAAAAGGATGAAGCACTAAAAATTTGTGCACAGGCTGTTTTGGGTAGTGCAAAAATGATTCTTGAGGATAAGGAAAATAATCCTTGGGCACTTATCAATAGCGTTTGTTCACCTGGTGGAACAACAATCGAGGGAGTTGCAAAACTCCAGAGCAAGGGATTTGACACAGCAGTTATGGATGCTGTAAAAGCATCTCTCGACAAAGATAAAAAGTTATAAAAAATAGAGTGAGGTTCAAACCTCACTCTTATATTTTTGTCAGAATAATTCAGTTGACAAATATCTGTCGCCAGTATCAGGGAGAAGTACAACAATATTCTTGTTTGTATTCTCTTCTTTTTTTGCCAGTTCAATGGCTGCGTGAAGTGCTGCACCTGATGAAATACCGACAAGTATTCCTTCTTTTTTTGCAAGGAGACGTGATGTTTCAAATGCCTGTTCACCTGAAATGGTTACGATTTCATCAATAATGTCTGTATTTAAAACTTCAGGAATGAAACCTGCACCAATACCTTGCAAAGGATGTGGTCCTGTGTCTCCTCCTGAAAGAACAGGTGAGTCACAAGGTTCAATTCCTACAACTTTAATATTTTCATTTTTTGATTTAAGATACTCACCTGTACCTGTGATTGTACCACCTGTACCAACACCTGCAACGAAAATATCAACTGTTCCGTCTGTGTCTTCCCATATTTCAGGACCCGTTGTTTTGCGATGTGCCTGTGGGTTAGCAGGGTTTACAAATTGTCCTGCAACAATGCTTCCTGGGATTTCCTTTGATAATTCTTCAGCTTTTTGTATTGCACCGTTCATACCTTTGATACCATCTGTAAGCACAAGTTCAGCACCGTAAGCAGCAATAAGCTTTCTGCGTTCCTCGGACATTGTTTCGGGCATTGTGATAATAAGACGATAACCCTTTGAAGCTGCAACAGAAGCAAGACCAATGCCGGTATTGCCACTTGTAGGTTCGATAATAACTGAACCTTCCTTTAAAAGACCTTTTTCTTCAGCTTCTTCTATCATTTGTAAAGCAACTCGGTCTTTAACACTTCCTGCAGGATTGAAATACTCGAGTTTAGCAACAAGCTTTCCTTTAAGGTTAAGTTCTTTTTCTAAATTTGATAATTGGAGAAGTGGCGTTCTGCCGATTAACTCAGAAACACTATGGTAAATATTCATTGAAACTACCTCCTATTAAAACTGATATTATTATATAACAATAAGCACAACATTTCAAGAATATGCAAAAGAAAACACCCTGTAAGGTTTTTCCTTAACAGGGTGTTGTTTGTTATTGTTGGTTTTTATTTTGCCTTTTTCTTTGGGTTCATTGCGAGCATACCGATTGCCATAATTACTGCAAATACGATAAGGTAGAAAAGAACAGGACATGAGAATTCGCCATTTTCTTTTGCTGCAAGATAAGGCATATAACCATGTGAATAGAAAGCAGCAAATACCATAAATGCAGAACCGATAACTCCAAGTGAAGGAAGAACGAATCTCTTAAGTGGAGGAAGGTTCTTTTCTTTTCTCATAAACTGGATGAACATTGGAATGTAAAGCGCATAGATTGTGATGATTGGAAGCTCTGATGAGTCAAAGCTGAATTTACCGAACCAAGGAGTTGCTGTAAGATTTGCACCATAGAAGTAAACGAGCCATCCGGCAACGATTACAAGACCGATGATACATGAGTTTGATGGCATACCAGATGCAGGGTCAACCTGTTTCATAAGGTCAACTTTTGGACCATAGCCACGAACTGAAATTGAGTACATACCACGGATACAACCGATAAGAAGACCATTAAGTGTACCAAGACAAGAAACAGCAACGAAGAGGTTAAGAATGTTACCAAGAACATTACCGAAAACAGTTGTGAAAGCAGTTGTTGTACCACTTTCCATAAGAGTTGAAACAGGAGCACCACCAGCAATACCGATGTAGTAGAAGAGGTAGATTGCAATAATGATGATACCACCTAATACAAGAGCGATAGGAAGATTCTTTTTAGAATCTTTGATTTCTGAGTTGATTGATGTAGCAAGAATCCAGCCTTCATAAGCGAATGCAGTAGCAACAACAGCACCAAAAAGAACTGAATAGTTACCTGTGCCTGTTGCAAAGTTTGATGAAAGCATTGATGTGCCTGCATCAACAGGAGCACCTGTCATATCGTGTGAAAGACCATAAATTGTACCAACAACTGCCATTAAGAGAAGTGGAATAAGCTTAATGAATGTAGCACTAATCTGGAGTTTACCTGCAAGCTTTGATGAAAGTGTGTTTATAGCGAAAACACAGATAAGGATGAAACCTGCAAGAAGGAATGTTTCAGAACCTGTTACAGGGTCACCTGCAAGCTGTAAATCAGGATTTACAGAAACTAAGAATGTAAGGAAATATCTTGCAGTAAGCCATGCAAGAACTGATGTCATTGCAGGAGTGTAAATAGTTGTAGCAAACCAACCCATAAAGTATGCATACCTATTACCGATTGTTGCTTCAGCATAGTCAACAAGACCGTTAACTTTTTCATACTGCTGAGCCATAACACAGAAAGCGAGAACACAGCAAATCATAACTGCGCCACCGATAATCCATGCGATGATACCCATTGGCATATCACCATTTGTCTTTTGAAGAATTGCCTGAGCTTTAAAGAAAACACCTGAGCCTACAACAGTACCTACAACCATGCAGATAGCCATTAAAAGGCCGTATTGCTTTTTGAGTCCCTTATCCATAATTGAACCCATCCTTTCACTTTAATAAATTAAAACAATTATATGCTATTTTTTTTAATTTGTAAAGACAAAAACAACAAAAATAATTGAAAATAATATGGTATTGTTATATGATATAGATGCATTTAAACGAGAGGACTGAGGTAATTGACAGAACATAGATATCTTTGCATAGATTTAAAGTCGTTTTATGCCTCGGTCGAGTGTATTGAAAGAGGACTTAATCCATTAACCACAAATCTTGTTGTGGCAGATAAAAGTCGTACAGAAAAGACTGTTTGTCTTGCTGTGACACCATCTCTTAAATCTTATGGTGTTTCAGGCAGAGCAAGACTTTTTGAAGTCGTGCAAAAGGTGAATGAGATTAATAACCAAAGACGAAGAAATGCACCTGGAAAAAAGTTTACAGGTGCATCATCAAATTTTGTTGAAATTGAAAGTAATCCATCATTAGAATTTGACTATATTGTTGCTCCACCTCGTATGGCATATTATATGGAGTACAGTACACGCATATATAACGTGTATTTGAAATATATAGCTCCGGAAGATATTCATGTTTATTCCATTGACGAAGTTTTTATTGATATAACTCATTATCTTGCAACATATAAGATGACTGCACACGATTTTGCAAGAATGCTTATTCAGGAAGTGCTTAAAGAAACAGGGATTGTTGCTACTGCAGGAATCGGAACCAATATGTATCTTGCTAAAATTGCTATGGATATTGTGGCAAAGCATATTCCTGCTGATAAAGATGGTGTACGAATTGCAGAACTTGACGAGATGAGTTATCGTGAGAAACTATGGTCACATAAACCACTTACAGATTTCTGGAGAGTTGGCAAGGGCTATGCAACCAAACTTGAAAGATACGGAATATACACAATGGGAGATGTTGCCCGATATTCCATATTTGATGAGGATTTCTTGTATAAATTATTTGGTATCAATGCGGAATTGCTTATTGACCATGCATGGGGTTGGGAGCCTTGTACAATAGCAGATGTTAAAGCATACAAACCATCAACAAACAGTTTGAGTTCAGGTCAAGTGCTTCAGACTCCATATTATTTCAATAAAGCAAAGCTTGTAACAAGAGAAATGACAGAGCTTCTTGTCCTTGACCTTGTTGAAAAGGGACTTGTGACAAATCAAATAGTGCTGACGGTAGGATATGATATTGAAAATCTTACAAATGACACCATAAGAAGTACGTATAAAGGTGAAATTATCACTGACCATTATGGCAGACAAGTTCCAAAATATGCTCACGGGACATGGAATCTTACACGACAGACATCATCCTCAAAACTGATTGTGGATGCAACTATGGAACTGTTTGATAAAATTGTAAATAAAAGTTTGTTGGTACGAAGAATAACTATAGCAGTTTGTAAACTTGCAAGAGAAAGTGACGTACAGGAAAAAATGCCTGAACAACTTGATTTGTTTACTGATTATGAGACTTTGGAAAAAAGAAGGCAGAAGGAAGAAGAAAATCTCCAAAAAGAAAAGCGTATGCAACAGGCTGTTATAGAGATAAAAAAGAAATACGGAAAAAATGCAATTCTTAAAGGCATGAATCTTGAAGAAGGTGCAACAGCAAAAGACAGAAACAGACAGATTGGTGGTCACAAAGCATAAAATGAGTGTGAAAATTGTATATGGATATGAATTGAAAAATGAAGTTAAAGCTTTGTTTACTGAATACACTGATTTCCTTGTTTCAGGAGATAGCAAATTTAAAAAGTATCTTGAAATTCAAAAATATGGCCATGAAGTAGAGAATTTAGAAGAAAAATATGGCTTGCCCTATGGCAGACTTTATGTGGCATATTTTGAAAATCAGATTGCAGGATGTATTGCATTGAGAAAACTTAATAATACACAATGCGAAATGAAAAGGCTTTATGTGAAAAGTCAATTCAGAAATAGGGGAATTGCAAAAATCCTTGTTGAGAAGGTTATTTCTGATGCAAGAGAGATAGGTTATAGCAGTATGCTGCTTGATACATTACCTTTTTTAACAACAGCAATAAATATGTATAAGAAAATTGGGTTTTATGAAATTGGATGCTACAATGATAGCCCGTTAGATAATACGATTTATATGAAACTTAATTTATAAAGGATAGAGAAATGGACGACAGATATAACGATATTATAAATCTTCCTCATTATAGGTCAAAGAAAAGACCTTTTATGTCGGCTCACGACCGTGCTGCACAATTTTCTCCTTTTGCAGCATTGACAGGACATGATGAGGCGATTAAAGAAACAGCAAGACTTACCGATAAAAAAATTGAGTTGGATGAAACAACGAAAACGATGCTCAATGAAAAATTCAATTTTATTATGGAGCATATTTACGACCAACCCGAAATTACAGTAACATATTTTATTCCAGATAGTTTGAAAAATGGTGGAATGTATGTTGATTTTGTGGGGAAAGTAAAGAAATACGATTATCTTAATAGAGTTATTTGTTTTACAGATAATACCGAAGTTCAGGTTGACGATATATTGGAAATAGAAAGCAGGATTTTTCCACAAAAAGTGGATTTTACCTAAAGGGGAGCTGAAAATGGTGGATTTCAGATGGGCATATATAGGTAGTGGCAGTATAGCAAAAAGTACTGCAATGAATATTTCAAAGGGTAATCATAAAATAGTGTCAGTATATAGCCGTACTTTCGGGAAAGCAAAGAGATTTGCAGATAAATATAGTGCTGTGGCGTATAAAGACTTTGAAAGTGCAGTAAATCGTGATGACGTTGAGGGCGTTTATATTGCAACACCTCATACTTCTCATATTGAGTATGCAGTAAAAGCTATGAAATTGGGTAAAGCCGTGTTATGTGAAAAGCCTGTTGGTGTGTCAGTAAAAGATGTTGATATACTTATAAATACTGCAAAAGAAACTAATACATATTTCTGTGAAGCTATGTGGACTTGGTTTTCACCTGTTGCACTTAAGGTGAAAGAATGGGTGCAGAGTGGTGAAATAGGTGAGATTAAAGATGTTGTCATTAACTATGCATTTCCAGGTATCAGGATGTCGAAGGATTCAAGAGTTTTGATGCCTGAAACAGCAGGTGGTGCACTTCTTGATATTGGTATTTATCCGATTACATATTGTTACAATCTTTTTGGTGTACCAAAAGGAATAAAATGTGATGGTGAAATTAAAGATGGTATTGATATCTCGGAAACTGTGGTTCTTGATTATGGTAGTTTCAAATGCACACTTAATATGTCACTTTGTAAACTTAAAGAGAATTGTAAAATTATAGGTACAAAAGGTAATATAAATTTACCTGTATTCTTTCATATGGCATCAAAAGCAATTCTCAAAAAAGGGCTTAAAAGAGAAGTTTTCAGAGGTAAAACTGACTATCTTACTGAATTTAATTGTGTTGCAGAAGAAATAAGAAACGGCAAAAAAGAGTCGTCATATATTCCTTTTGAAGCAACAAGAGAGTGTATGAAAATTATGGACGAGTGTCGTCGTCAGATGAATCTTGTATATCCGTTTGAGAGGTAAAAAAATGAAAAAATTAATTCCAGTGTTGTTCATATGTATTCTGGCTATGATATTCACTTCTTGTGGAAACAGTGAGTTGGAAATCGAGGGCTATGAGTGGCAACTTCGTACAGCAGCAAACTTAAATGAAGAGAATATTGTAGTGGCAGTTGATGAAAAGAATGAGACATATCCGGATGCGGAAGTGGTTGATGTTGTGCTTACTGCCAAAGATGGTGAAATTGTCATCGAGGATAAAACGAAGAATGAAACATATCTGGGTGCTTATGAGGAAATGTATGTTACTGAAAACTCAGGTGACTATAAAATCATAATAAAAGGTGAAGAAGGATATGCAACTGTTGCGTACACTACTTTTGCTGATGGAACAAAAGAATTGACTCTGCCCATAACGGTTGGTGGATATGATATGTATTTTTATGCAAATAATTGAAAAAAATCTGTATAAGTATTGCAAATGGGGAAATAAGTTAGTATAATTACTTTAAAGTGGAAATTTTTATGGGAGAGATGAAAATGGAAAGAACCTATGTTCCATTTTGGGACTGGAAAGAAAAATCAAAACAGACTGAATACACAGAAAGCACACCACTTCTCAATGCTAATGGTACACTTAATGCCAAAGGCTGGGCAAGACACAATGTTTTCGAGTACGACCGTAATCTTGTTAAAACAGGTGTTATGAGCCGTAAGGAATGGGACTTTTATCAGGTGTCAAACGGTAAATATATGGTTCAGTTAAGTTTTGCAAACATTAACATCGGTGGTTATGTTGGTGCAAAGCTTATTGACCTTGTGAATGGCAAACAGATTATCGATTGTACTAAATTCTTCTTGGGTGGCAGCAAACATGTTCCACCTGCAAAAGGTGACGTTCCTAATCGTTACAGAGATAGTATCAGTGGTGCTGATTTCGATTTCGATACAAAGGAAACAGAAAGAACACTCTGGTTCAGATGTGCAACAAAGGATAGAGGCGTTGTTGAGTGTAATTTCCAAATGGATATTATGCCTGGTCTTGAAAATATCACAACTGTTCTCCCATTTGACGAAGACCCAACAAGATATTTCATGACAACTAAACAGAACTGTATGCCATGTGAGGGTACAATGAGAATCGGCAATGATACATATACATTCACAAAGGATGATACATTCGGTTTCCTTGACTGGGGACGTGTTAACACAATCCACGAAATGGTATGGTATTGGGGTAACGGTTCTACATATCTTACAGATGAAAATGGAGAAAAGCATCTTTTCGGTTTTGAAATTACATGGGCTATCGGTAACGAGAGCAATGCAACTGAAACAGCTATTTTCTATGACGGAAAAGTACATAAATTCGGTGCTGTTGACGTTGAAACTTTCCCTAAGGACGATAAATATATGGAACCTTGGAAATTTGTTTCTGAGGATGGAAGATTTAATCTTACTATGAAACCATTCTATGACCATCATTCTGACCTTGACCTTAAAATCGGTAGAATGCACTCACATCAGGTTCATGGTCTTTGGAGTGGTGATGTTACTCTTGATGACGGAACAAAACTTGAAATCAAGGATATGTACGCATTTTGCGAATATGTAGAAAATAGATGGTAATATTTATGCAGAGGAGATTGTTACAATTTCCTCTGCTTTTTATTGTTTATTATGTATAATTGTCAACAAATATTTGATGTGATATAATCTTCTTATAATTAATGTTAGGGAAAAGAGGAAGGATAATGGCTAAAAAACAATTAACTCCTGAAGAATACAAGGAAAAAATGGATAAGAAGGCATTAAAGGCTGAAAACTTTTCAAATGCTTTCGTTTCTGTACTTGCAGTTTTACTTTCTATTGTTATTGCGTTTAGTGTTGTTTCAACAGCACACACTTTTGCAGGAAAGGTTAAAGGAAATAATGTAATTGTAAATTCTGATGTTCAACAGAGTGTAAACAGTGATTCCGGATTTGTTGATGAGTCATCACCTGTTATTGGCGATTCAGCGGAATCAACTGTGGGTGGAGTTGATGCTTCTACAGATGTGGAAATTTCTGTTAATCCATCAGATAATGAAGAAACACTTGACGAAAATAAAAATCAGGAAAGTGCATTCGGTTCAACCGAAGAATTGGTTGCATATTTTAATAAATGTGCAAATAAAGTAAAAACAGAGGCAACAAAAGTAGTTAAAAACTATGAAAAGAGAAATGTTGATGATTTGGTTGTTCCAAAAGCTCTTGAATCAATGTCAGGCACATTTATAAACGAAGTTATGGCAGATGATACTGAACCAATTACTTATGCAACAAAAGAAGAAATCCGTGAAAACTTCATTGTTCCTGGTCAGGATTATGCAAGTTGCCTTAAAGCAAGTGATGTGGTAAAGGCAGAGTGTAAGGATAACGGCAAAGAATATGTAATTTATTTTAAACTTAAGGATGAAAAAAATCCTAAAGCAGGTTCAGGTGTAGGTTCAGTTTGTGATGTTATTGAAGCGGGAGAACTCGCTGAAAAAGCACCATCATTCCTTGAAGAGTTTTCAGCAACCTATTACAATTGCGAAGTTACAGCAACTATCGATAAGGCAACAGGTAGAATGGTTCACGCTGTTTATTCAACTCCGTTAACAATGAACGTTGTTGTGAATTTGCTTGGTACTCATAATGTCGGTGCAAGTATTACATTTATAAAAGATTATTCAATTACATACTAAATTGATATCAATGTCCTGATGGCTGTTTTATCAGGACATTGTCATGTCTTTAATAAGTGTAAAACAACATGGAAATCACTTTGTGTGTATTGACATTATTTGGTACGAGTGATAAAATTATGGGTACTGAAAAGTTTTAGCAAAAATATATTACAAATAAGGAGAATGAATTATGAAAAAAGTTTTATCAGTTGTACTCGCACTTGTTATGATGCTTTCAGCAATTTCAATGTTGGCTGTTGCTAAACAAGAAGCTGATTGTACAATGACTATTGGCGAGACAAAAACAGTTTATCTTCCAGGTGCTGTTCACGATGATTTTGTTATCGTAAAGTTTGTTCCTGTAGGAAGTGGTAAGGTTGTAATCACTTCTGATGGGAAATCAAGTTTAACTTGTAATCCTGTTCTTGAAGTATATAAGAATAGCCTTAGTAGCAGTAACTTTGTGGGAAAAGCTGAAAACAATGGTTCTTATCATAACTTTAGATATGAATTGAATTGTGAATTAGGTACAACATATTACCTTGCAATGCATAACTCACTTAGTGGAAATCAATGGGATGTTTCAATCAACTGTTTACACGAAGTATATGTAGATGGAAAATGTGTAACATGCCTTAATGACTGTACACATGAAAAGGCTGACAATATCGTTGGTTGTTGTCCATGTGGTGAAGTGTTTGACGGTGTAGATATTAACGCAGGTGAAAGAATTCAACTTGCTTCAAAAACAAACCGTGTTTGGTTTAGATTTACACCTAATAAAACAGTACCATACATTTTAAAATCTGAAAATCCTGATGATGTGGAGACATTGGTTAAAAGGGCAGCTGACCCTAATTTCGTAATTGTTGATGAAACAGGTACAGTTGTTCTTGCTAATGATGCTAATGTGAGCGCTGATAATAAGAATTTTAATTTCCCATTCTTACTTGAAAAAGGTGAAAGATATTTCATCGGTCTTAAAGATGGAAACTTAAGTTCTGATGACTGGTATTTTACAATCGTTAATGGAACTTCTCATACAGTAGAAGTGAAAGAAACAATAACAAATGAGGATGGTACAACATCAGAAATAACAAAAAATGTTGAACATGAACTTAAATATCTTCATCACACTGATGCTACTTGTCAGGCAGCTGGTCATACACCTTCTATCGTATGTGAAGAATGTGACATAGTAATCGCAGGTGGCGATGTAATTCCTCAGATTGCAGAATGTGCTGACGCTGATAACAACAACCACTGTGACTACTGTAACAGAATTATGGTTGAACCAGAGGACCCATCTGAAAATTGTTCATGTAATTGCCACAAGAAGGGTATTTCAAAGTTCTTCTTTGACTTTGCGCTCTTCTTCCAGAAGATTTTCCGTCTTAACTCAGTTTGTAAATGTGGCGAACGTCATTATTAATATCTAAATAAAAGTTTAGCCGAGTGTTCGTAATGGACACTCGGCTTTTTGTTTTGATTACCATTTAATATTTAATAGTAAAAATTAAGCCTTGAGAATTTTTTCGTTCCCAAGGCTTCTGTTTTGCATTACTTTGCAGATTTCATTTTTATAATATCTCTGTAGCTAATCAATTCAACACCATGAGCATTGAGATATTTTTCAGTTTCAGGGTCTTTCATAACTTGATATTCCCATACTCTCTGTTCCCAAAGAGGTACGATAGATTTAAGTTCGTCTGTTTCAAGTGCAGGATGAACATAAGTTTCAGTAATTCCTTCTGGAATATTGCACCAGATGTCAAGAATTTTCTTTCTGTAACTTTCGTAAGAGTCTGTTGGCATAACATCCCAATCAGGGAAAAGAAGATAATCAGGCATAATTACATTATATTGCTTGCCCCATTTTCTTGAAAGGAGAGTACAAGCATTCCAGAGAAAATATGGAGTTCCTCTTGGAGCAACACGCTTATCTGCAGAAGTGAACATACGGAATGCATATCCATAATCTCCACAAACACGAAGTGTCAATTTAAGAAGTGAAAATCTTCCTGTGAGATGTCCATATAATGAACCCATGTGATTATCAACATGTGATGGTTTCATACCCCAAGCATGTGCAAGGTCAATCTGAGCTCTAATTTCTTTTTCAATCTCGTCGTATTTACCGTATTTGTCAGCATCTTCACCGGTATGCCACATAAAACCTTCTTTATCGTGAAGACTTGGTCCGTTTGTTAATGCTTTCCAACGATATGTTTCCCATTCTGCTGTTGTAGTAAGGTGAACACCGATAGCATACTGTGGATTTTCAATAGAAAAATCAACAGCTTCCTTTGCAGCAGGACAAGGCATCATTATTGTAGATGATTTAAGTCTGCCTGACTTGAAAAGGTCAAAAATTGCTTCGTTAGCACTATGACACATACCAAAGTCATCAGCATTAACTAAAAGATATTTTCCCATAATATCACACCTTTGTAAAAATTATCAGTTAAATAATACCATATAATTTTCACTTTTTCAACTGCAAATGTTGAGAAAACACATCATTATTAGTGGAGAGGAAAATCTCTTAATTTTAATGCCAAACAAAATTGCAGAGAAGAATAAAATCTTCTCTGCGTTTTTTAGATATTCTAATTCTGTTCTCGAAATATGTTGATTACTCTTAAAACGGTAAAGGCTATTATCCCAACGGTCAGTGCCATTTCAAGAAGTTTTAACATTTTAAGTGTATTACCAAGTCGTGAAATTACAGTTATATCGTGGCTCATATTCATTATATTATTTTCCATTTGTTAAAAGAACTCCATGTGCAATTCCAGGTACACTTTCGCCTTGTAATGACGATGTTGTGGATAGCAAAGCACCCGTACCAACGAATAAAACTCGTTTTAAATTGCCATTTGTAAGCTTTTTCATGATGACCGAGTTCACAACGGCAGCACTACAACCACAACCTGAACCACCAGCATGCATATCCTGTGTTTCCAAGTCGTAAATCATCAGACCACAATCATTGTGAACAGACGAAATATCAATATTAAAGTCTTTAATCAGCAAATCAATTAACAATTCACTACCAACTTTACCCAAATCACCAGTGAGAATTAAGTCATAATCACTTGGCTTCGTATTTGTATCATTCAAAAAACTCTGTATGGTTTCTGCAGCAGCCGGTGCCATGGCAGCACCCATATTGTTGGCATCTTTTATGCCTAAGTCCATAATTTTACCGAAAATCACAGCTTCGATTGATGGCACATTTCCTTTATGGTGAGAGATGACCGTAGCACCTGAAGCGGTTGCTGTTCGTTGTGCTGACGGGGGTCGTTGACCGCCATATTCAAGTGGCAAACGGAATTGTCGTTCTGCAGATGCAAAATGTGATGAGGTTGAGGCAACTGCTGTATTCACAACCTGAGAATCAACCAAAACTGATGCAAGAGCCATTGATAGTGCCATTGTGGAGCATGCACCATAAATTCCTAAAAAGGGGATTTGCAATTCCCTTATGCCAAATGAAGTACCTATACATTGGTTGAGCAAATCTCCAGCCATAATTAAGTCAATATCTTTTGGAGATAAATCAGCTTTTGCAATTGCACGTGAAACAGCTTCATTGTGCAAAGCACTTTCACTTTTCTCCCAAGTGGGACATCCGTCGATTGTGTCATCGTCATATGTCTTGTCAAATTCTTGTGATAAGGGACCTTCGCTTTCAGCTTTACCAACAACAGAGGCATATCCGTAAACAGATGGTTTTGTCGGTAATAAAATTGTATGCTTACCAATTCGTTCAGCCATAAAATCAATCCTTTCAGTCTGAAATTATTCTTCCCGAATAATTACTGAAAATTCAATATTTTCTTTGCTAATTTTTTAGCTGAGTCTATGGCTTCGTCAGGATTGGAATATCCTTTTGTCAAATCGTTATATTTATATCGTTCGTCTCTGCCGTTATAAATTGAAAGAATTGCTTTTTCGAGAAATTTTTCTTCCACGGACAGAAGAATTTCTACATATCTACTGTTGAGAATATCGGGATTTGTGAGAAATCGTGATGCAGTTATTTTATCATAAGGCTCAAAAGGCAGAATGTGACTTTTATCGGAGATGCAGATGCCTATTTTTACAGTTGGAAAAATTAAAAATTGAAAAAAATCATTGTTGAAATATGATGGACTTGCAATTATAGGAATTTTTTCACGAATAGCACAGTTTTTTATAACTCCTGAAATGATTGAGGCTATAAAACTTGTTTCATCAACAATATTTATAACTTTTTCACAAAGGCTAAAAATTGTTTCGTAATGAGTGTGAAACCCTAATGGAGTAGGTGAGGAAAGTAGTCGGATTTCACCTTTTGCGTGAGTGATTACTGATTTTAGTTCTTTACTTTTAAATCGATGAATGAAATTGATGACTTTATCCTCGTTAAGATATGGTGAAAGCTCATTGTGTAGTCTTTCCTTAATAAGTGATGCTTTTTTTAATGTGGAACAAGCTTCACTATAATGGTAGTTTTCTTGTGATTTGTGAATCAAAACTTCTCGAAGTAAATCTGTTTTGTAATTCTTGTTTGATACAATGTCAATCTGCTTTTCCCATATGCCAGGAAACACAGGATAGATTTTATTATATCCACCGTCAGAAAGAACATATGTATTCAGGTTTTTTATGTGAATTCCATCTGTTGATTCGTCATAAAACGGATTAAAAAGTGTAATATTATATCCTGACATATGTTTTATTATTTCCGAAAAGAATATTGACTTTTCATAATCATCACCATTGACTATATAAACACTTGCAGACGGATCCTTTTTGTAAATTGTATTGTATGTACTTGTGTAACCTTTACTGCAGATAACACTTGAGAAATACTTTTTCACCATACCACCCCTGATATAAGTCGGATTATACTCTCCAACTTATACTATTCTATGCAGTTTATTTTGTTAATTTGTTGACATTTAGTTGTAGGTGATATATAATATTTGCGATAAATTTTTATAGGAGTGTATTAAATTATGCCATTAGTAAATGCAAAAGAAATGCTTACAAAAGCAAAGGCTGGTCATTACGCAGTTGGTCAGTTCAATATCAATAACCTTGAATGGACTAAGTCAATTCTTCTCACTGCACAGGAAATGAATTCTCCTGTTATCCTTGGTGTATCTGAGGGTGCAGGCAAATATATGTGTGGCTACAAAACAGTTGTAGGTATGGTTGAAGGTATGCTTGAAGAACTTAAAATTACAGTTCCTGTTGCTCTTCACCTTGACCACGGTTCATACGAAGGTGCAAAAGCTTGTATCGAAGCAGGTTTTAGCTCAATCATGTTCGACGGTTCTCACTATCCAATCGATGAAAATATCGAAAAGACAAAGGAATTAGTTGCAATTTGTGAAGAAAAGGGTCTTTCAATTGAAGCTGAAGTTGGTTCAATCGGTGGTGAAGAAGACGGTGTTGTTGGTGCAGGTGAATGTGCTGATCCTGAAGAATGCAAGATGATTGCTGACCTTGGTGTTACAATGCTTGCAGCTGGTATCGGTAATATTCACGGTAAATATCCTGAAAACTGGGCAGGTCTTTCATTCGACACACTTGCAGCAGTTCAGGAAAAGACAGGCACAATGCCTCTCGTTCTTCACGGTGGTACAGGTATTCCAGCAGATATGATTCAGAAAGCTATTTCTCTTGGTGTTTCAAAAATCAACGTTAACACAGAATGTCAGCTTGCATTCCAGGAAGCAACAAGAAAGTACATTGAAGCAGGTAAAGACCTTGAAGGTAAGGGCTTTGACCCAAGAAAGCTTTTAGCTCCTGGTTGTGAAGCAATCAAGGCAACAGTTAGAGAAAAGATTGAACTCTTCGGTTCAGCTAACAAAGCATAATTTAAATTGCTTCTTTTTTCGTTATGCTTCCTCGTCTTCACCTCGCAGTATCTTGATACAGCTTCGGTTTCGTGAGATTGCCTAACAAAAAAATAACTCAATTTTACAATTTGATTTCATGGTACCGCGTGTCTATCGGCTCGCGGTATTTTTTATATAAAAAGTAGGGGACGATGCTCACATCGTCCCTTGGTTTTTAATATTCTATTTCAATTTTATTTTTGCCAATTTGATTATCAAATTTTACGATACCTTTATTCGGAATATATATTTCTGTCTTAACATTATCAGGAAAATCCTTTTCACAAGACCATTTCAATATGAATTTGCGATTTTTACTGTCAGTTTTAATTTCTTCAACATCACCACAGACAGCAACAGGATAAGGTCTGTTAAATACCTCTTTTAATTCATCTTTTTTGAAATTATAACTCCAATAAATGCTGCTCCAATGATTCTTTTCAAATTCACCCATAATAAAATCAATATGTTGAATCCAGTCGTGACCAGGTGCACCACCACCCCATTCACCAAAAAGCACAGGAACATTCATTTTCAACTGGTTTTTTCTTATTTCAGAGATAATACACTTGACACGATTGTTACTTGAATATTTATTGTATAAAGGTGAATCAATAAAGATGTCGTATGCGTGTGGAGAATAAATATCATTGTTTCTCTTTTCAATTTCAAATGGTAATCCAAGGTTTGCATAGTAACTATGTTCAAAGAAATTGAAAATTCCTGTCTTGTTTACAGTGTTACTGATGTTATAGAAAAATGGTTGATAGTAGTCTTTGTTAAAATCGTTTGTGAATTCAGAAAGACCATTTATTGCATCATAAAATTTTTCTTCACTATCCATTGTTTCAAGGAGATTAAGAAGACCTTTTCTTGTACGGATAAAAGAATAAATCTTAATAGCCATTTTTGCAAAACCTGTTTTGTCTTTGCACTTATTAAAATATTTCTCAAAATTCACATCTTTTCCGTAGGCTGTTTTTATAACGTTTGATGCAAGCGTAAGAAATACTTTTCTGCCATCTTTATGAATGTATGGCTCGTTTAAGTAGTCATAACCGATTATGTTTTTGCAATCTGAAAGAGCATCTGCCACATAAGACCACATTTTTATAAATTTTGTCTGTATGTTGTCTCTGTTTGTCCAGAAGTCGTTAAAAGCCTTTTGAACACCTTGCATATAGAAATATCCTTCTGCCCAGATAGCATATTGACGAGGATTCTCGTAAGACGAATCAATAGCCCATTTTGGTGCACCATCACCATGAAAATAGTGTGAGAACAAATCCTGATGCATATCAAACATAATGAATATATTATTTTCAGCACACTTATGAATATAATCCTTTAGTGCATAAATAAGTTTGTCGTTGTATTTGTCTTCTTCAGGTTCAATAGCTGCCCATGTAATTCCAAGTCTGATAATATTTACACCTACAGACCTGAATTTTTCAAAGTTGCTTTCTTTTAAAAGGTGTTTGCGAACGAAATGCTCGTTTATCCAGTGTGGTTTTAAACAGATGTTGACTCCTCTGAAGATTCTTTCTCTACCGTAGTTGTCTTTGATTTTCAGGTTATCGCAATAAAACATAATTTTACCTCGTGTTTATTGTGGAATAGATTCATTCTAACATAATAAATAGGAGATTACAATAAACAAATAGTTGATAAAGTGGTTGATATTTAGTATAATTGTCGAGAGGTGTTTTATATGATTAAACCTACAGTTAAACTTTACGAAAATGATTCATATATAAAGGAATTTTCTGCAACTGTCGTTTCCTGTGAAGAAAAAGACGGTGCATATTTACTTGTCCTTGATAAAACTGCCTTTTTTCCTGAGGGTGGCGGACAAGATGCTGACAAAGGTAAAATAAGTGGTGCAGAAGTTCTTGATGTACAGATTAAGGATGAAATTATTTATCACAAAGTAAACAAAGCTTTTACAGAGAATGAAAAAGTAAACTGTACGATTGATTGGGACACAAGATTCGGGAGAATGCAGAATCACACGGGTGAGCATATTGTTTCAGGCGTGATTCATAGCCTTTTCGGTTATAACAACGTGGGTTTTCACATGAACGATTCCCTTATAACTCTTGATGTTGATGGACCTTTGACAGAAGAAAACATAAGAGAAGTTGAACTAAAGTCCAATAAGGCTATTTATGATAATAAGAGTGTAAAAGCCATTTATCCGACAGCAGAAGAATTGCCTGATTACGATTATCGTAGCAAACTTGATATTACAGAAGGTGTTCGTCTTATTGAGATTGAGGATTATGACCTTTGTGCTTGTTGTGCACCGCATGTACTGAAAACAGGTGAAATAGGAATTATTAAAATCCTTTCTTTCATTCCATATAAAAAGGGTACTCGAATTGAAATGATTTGTGGTTTGTTGGCACTTAATGATTATCAAAATCTTCACGCAACCAATAAATCTGTTATGAATATGCTTTCTGCAAAACGCTTTGAAATTGCAGATTCAGTTGAAAGATTGCAGAATGAAATTGCAACTCTTAAAGCAGAAAACAAAAAGCTTATGGGTGAAATGGCGACCCTTAAAATGGAGAAGCATATTAACGGAAATACATCCTGTGTATTTATTGACGGTGTTTCTTATGATGAGTTGCGAAACTGCTCAAATGAGCTTATTGAAGAATATGAACATTGTTATTTATTCTCAAATACAGATGACAACAACTATATTTATGTTGTTTCAAGTAAAACAGAGAACGTCCGTGAAAATGTGCAGAATCTCAACAAAGCCTTTAACGGTAAAGGTGGTGGCAGAGATACCTATGCACAGGGTAAAATTGTCGGTACAAAAGAGGCTATATTAGATTACTTTAAATAAGAGGATTATTAATATGGATAAACTGCCAATTACTCAAAATGATTATGATAAATTTGTATTGATGACTAATTTTTTAACAGAGTTTAAGCAAAAAGCTAATGCAATGAGCAATGTTGAAAAAGTTGTTTTTGAGCCACAGGTAAAAGGATACAAGATTGCTTTTATTTATGATAATATTGACTCTGAAATTATACTCTTTGTTAACAAAGGTGTTTTTGCAACAAAATTGAAAATCGAGTATGTAGTAGAAGATAGAAAAATTAAGGATTTTGTATCCGAAAGCGAAGAAGAAAACAGAGAAATAATTAATAGTATTTTACTCAATAAATTATAATTTGTCGTTCTCTTTGGTATTGGTGTAATTCGGTAGGGCGGGGTCTTGACCCCGCCCTACCGTAACAACAATTAACTCCTCGACAAACTCTAATTTATGATAAAAAAAAGGAACGATTTCACAATCGTTCCTTATTTTTTTACTTATTTAATTGTTGGATTAGCAGGGATTTTCTGAACACCGAATTCATTTTTAAGAGCTTTGTATTCTTTTTCTGTAATTGTAACAATTGAACCGTGACGAGGCTTTAAGTGGTCCATAGCAGTAATGTCACGATTAACTCGTTTAAAGTTTTCAAAATCGTTTGTCTGCTGTGTATAGAAATGACCTGTGCCGTATTCGTCCATAATCATAACCCAAGCATCAGTACCGTTGATGTTGTACATTGTGCTGCCTTCAACACCAAAGTAGCCGAGAGATACGATTACAGGCTCTTCTGTATCATAAGGTCCTGTAAGATTCTTTGACTTAACATAAGCAATTTTCTGTGTTTCGTCATATTTGAAATAGAGATAGTAATAATCGTTCTTTTCATTATATACGATGTCGGCATCAATACACTGAATACCTTCTTCCCAACGACCATAAAGTGGCTTTGGTTCAGTTTCAAATGTCTTGAAATCCTTTGTATATGCATAATAGTGACCTGCAATATCATTTTCAACAGTTGAATGTGCCCAGTAAACCATATACATTTCCACTTCAGGGTCCCAGATTGCCTGTGGTGCCCAAGCTCGAGTTGTGTTTGCAAATTCTCCACCAAGTTCACGAATGTCGATTACTGTTTCGTCAGTCCAGTTAATAAGGTCTTCTGATTTCCAAGTAACGAGAGCGTGGTTAGATGTCCAACCAAGATTTGCATCCATATCAGTTGCAATAATGTAATAACAACCATCCTGACCTTTAAGTATATAAGGGTCACGACAACATTCGGTACCTAACTTCTGGTCAATAATAGGCTTGTTGTCATTGAGTGCCTGGAATCTGTAACCATCTGAGCTTATTGCCATATTGATTCTCTGTTCTTCAACAGAATTACCTGTAAAGTACACGAAAAGATAAGCGTCTTTTCTTGATAATGCAGGATAAGCATAATCGTTGAAAAGGAAGTTAAAAAGATTGAATGCTACCATAACGATAGCAGTGATGTAACGAACAACAGATAACATATAACATTCTCCTTTGTATTGTTTTGCATATTATAGCATAAAACAAGAAACGATGTAAAGAAAAAAGTCATTTTGAAAGTTGTAGGGGTCGGTGTCCTCAACGACCCGAACGAAGTGTGCAGTCAAAATGACAATGGGCTGTCGGGGACACCAGTCCCTACGATATGATTTATTCCGTTTTATATTTCTCTGCCTGGAGATTGAACATATAGGCATATGTGCCATTCAGTTCCATTAATTCCTGGTGACTACCACTTTCAATGATTCGTCCGTTTTCCATAACATAAATTCTGTCTGCATTAACGGTAGTTGAAAGTCTGTGAGAAATGAAAATAACAGTTTTCTGGTCTGCTGCTTCAATCATTGCCTGATTAAGATTATATTCAGCAACAGGGTCAAGATTTGCACTTGGTTCGTCAAGGATAACATAAGGACAATCCTTATAGAATGCTCGTGCAATAGCAGTTTTTTGCGCTTCACCACCAGAGAGCATTACACCATCATCGTCAAATTCACGAAGAAGTTCAGAGTTAATTCCGTTTTTAAGTTTCTTATTAAAACCACTGTGTTTCAATGCATCCATAACTCTTTTTTCGTCAGGATTAATATCAAGAGCAACATTTTCACCTAAACTGCAGGAGAAAATCTGGAAATCCTGAAATACTGCAGAAAATCTGTCACGGTGGGATTCTGCAGTGGCTTTTCTGATGTCCTCGCCATCAATAAGTATTGTACCTTCAGTTGCGTCATAAAGTCTTAATAACAGGTTTGTAAGCGTTGTTTTACCTGCACCATTATAACCAACCAATGCGATTTTTTCGTAAGGCTTAATGGTAAGATTGATGTCTTCGAGTGTTGGCTTGTCATTGTTAGGATAGGTAAATGAAAGATTCTTAATTTGTATTTCTTTTGGTTCAGTCTTTATAGCTTTCTTACCACCATTTTTAATCTTGAAGTCTGCGTTAAGAAACTCACGATATTTGTCAATCATTTTACCTTGTTCTGAAAAGCGAGCTAATGCCCAGATTGTCAGGAATTGGAATGACATAGCAACCGCATGAGCACCATTGAATGTAGCAACAAAGTCACCTGCTGAAAGAGTGTCTTTTACAAGTACACAATATCCAAGATAAAGTGGAAGAACAAACATAAATCCAAGTCCTTGAACACCAACCTTCTGTGTACAGTTAAGTGCTGAAATCTTGTTCCAATACTTTTTCTGATTGTTGATAACATCATTAGCAGCATCGTTGTATCTATCAATAAGTAAAGGTGAAATATTATTCATTCGTACTTCCTTTGCATAGTCCTGCAAATAGAAAATACGTTGGAAATAGTCAGCACGTCTGTGATATTTGGCATTGTCAATTCGTCTTTCCATCATAAGAGTACCTACTCTTTTGCTGATAGGTAAAAAGACACATATAACAACAAGAATTATTACAAGACACCAAGGGTCAATAGTCAATAATACTGATGAAACCGTTACAAGTGAAATAATATGTCCCACATACATTCTTACAAGACCTAAAAGATTCTGAATATTACCTGAAGAAGACTCAATGGTAAGAATGAAATTGTTGTAAAATTCTGGATTGTCGTAAGATTCAAGGTCAAGGCTTCTTGCTTTATCATAAAGTTTTTGGTTAAGACCATAGTAAAGTTTTTCTCTTTCTATATTCCAATAAAATTCACGGAATAACCAGGATATCACAGTTGAGCCGACTAAAATCAGGCCAATTACAATAACTGCATAGAAAATTCTTTCAAGGTCCTTGCCTTCTGTTACAACATCAATAATGTACTTGACACCGATAACACGGATAAGGTTGTTGGGGAGAATCATTAAAAGTCCCCACATAAATTCACCAAGTACAAGCAGGGGAGATACGCTGAAAAGAAGTTTTACAAAGAAGAAAATGTTAGAAGGCATTGAGTGAAGTGTCTTTTCTTTTTCCTTTTTCTTAAACATTTTCACTCACCTCACTTTCACCTTTATAGCTTGATGCCTGTAATGTGAACATCTTACTGTATTCACCATTCTGTGTCATAAGTTCACTGTGTGAGCCTGATTCGAGGATTGTGCCGTTGCCAAGAACGAAAATTCTGTCAGAAAGTACAGCACTTGAAAGTCTGTGTGAAATATAGATAACAGTTTTATTTTTTGTTACCTCAATTAAGTTTTCATACATTTTATATTCTGCAATAGGGTCAAGAGCAGAACTTGGTTCGTCAAGAATTGCAATTTGGAAATCTCTTGCAAAAAGACGGGCCGCCGAAACTTTCTGATTTTCACCGCCTGAAAGTCCTGCTCCGTCAATTTCGAATTCACGTGTAAGAACTGTGTCGGCACCCTTTGGCAGACTTGCAATTTTATCCCATACACCACTTTGACGAAGTGCCTTCTCTGCAAGTTGCTTCTCTTCATCAGTACATTCGTGGCATAGAATATTTTCGTTAACGGAAACTGCAAAGTTTTTATAATCCTGGAAAACAGTTGCAAAAGCGTTTCTCAAAGAAGCCACATTGTACTCTTTTACGTTTATGCCGTTATAAAGTACTTCTCCTTCGTCAGGGTCATAAAAACGCAAAAGCAGTTTTACAAGAGTGGATTTACCTGCACCATTGATACCAACAACAGCAATGGTTTCACCCTTGTTAATTTTGAATGAAACATTTTTAAGAATGATTCTGCTTGTATCAGGATATTTGAATGTGACGTTTTTGAATTCAAGACTCTGGAATTCCTCTGCTTCTTTACCACCATCAGTAATCTTTGGTTCGTAATCAAAGAAATCTCTTAAATTCTGGAAGAAAAGAGCCATCTGTGAAAGTTCATCAAAACCTTCGGCAATGCTCATTGTTGAGTCGCGGACAGAGTTGATTGATGAAAGTACAACAGAAAAATCGGAAATTGTAAGTGCCTTTGTGTAAATGAATTGATAACCTGCAAGAGCATATGTGCCGATAATCGGAATAAAATCGCTGAAAAGTGAACTGAGCATACTGTAAATAAACAGTTTTAAACCGTATTTTTTAAGAATCTCAATGTTTCCATCAATTGCCTTTTTAAATCTCTCAATTAAAACAGCAAAAATATTTGATGTTCTCATATCCTTTGAATATTCTTTAAGAAACATTGTACGCTGTGTATATGCTTTGATTCTGTTGTTTGTTGTCATTTCAAGGTCACGCTTATAAACAGCTTTACTCTTGTATATTTCAATGACAAATACCAATGTGACAGGCAACAGGAATAAAAGGTATAAAGGATTTATAACTGTAACTGTTGTCACAACACAGATAAGTGCAATTATGCCACCTATAATTGCAGCTACATCCCAACAAATCAAGTCAAAATAACTCGATGAAAGCACAAGAGTTGCTCGTTGATACTTGTCGTAAAATTCAGGATTTTCATAACAACTTACATCAATTTGTGTAGCTTTTTGGAAGATTTTATTATTGAGTTCTTTAAGCACAACTTTTGTTGAAATCAGTCTTGTTCTCTCGGCAAATGCTGAAATCACATTTACAAGGAAATACACACCGAAGAAAAGTAAAAGATATGTAAAATATGTTTTAAAATCAGCATCGCCATCAATGATACTTAAAAGTACTTTTAAGAACAATATGTTTTGAACATACATAGATAAAACTTTGTTGGAAATTTCCGTAACAAGATAGCCAATTAAAAGTCTTTTATCTGCTTTCCAAACAAGCTTCAAAGCAAATAAAGCATTTTTGAAAATAGGAACCTTAACGGGTTCGTGAAGTTTAATCCACCTCATTGAATTCCCTCCTTATTATAATTTTAGGTTGAACGATTAGTAACCTATAAATTATAATACTCTTAAAAGGCTATTTCAATAAAAAACTAAAAAAATCAGTCATCAGGGCAAAAAAAATCGCCCAATCGGGACGTAATGAACAGATTGTGAAAAAAGTGATTATAAAAATGAAATAACCCTCAGAGCCGATGTTTCTTTACACACCTTTCACTGACTCGGAGGGTTACTTCTGTTCACTCTTGATATCTAACATCTTT
Organism: Candidatus Fimenecus sp.; assembly: GCA_045613065.1. GTDB lineage: Bacteria > Bacillota > Clostridia > Oscillospirales > Acutalibacteraceae > Fimenecus. The sequence goes on along the minus strand of JAZLAH010000044.1, from coordinate 12,929 downwards.
TTATCTACCTCTCATTCTACAGATTTTTTTAGTCTTCTCGTTTTTGATTTTCAACTCCACTACACTCTCTACAGTCATCAATATTCTCGAAAAGCGAGACTCTTTTATGCATCGGAACCTAATTTTCAATTTTCAGAAGACTCTTAAGTTGGTTCTCATTCAAAAATAAACTTTAGTTTGCAAACATTAAATCTATATCAAATTTTTTATCACTTTCGTCTGTGCTGTTTGCTACACTTAAATTTTTCTTTTAAACTAAGTTCTATTTTCTATTAAGAACCTTTTGTGATTTACCTGTACATTGGAATCACCGTTTCCTTTCTGTGTCTATAATATAACACAGAGAAAAGTATTTTTCAATATGTAATTTTGTACAAAGTTGATACTTTTTAATTATTTAAAACGTAGATTTTGTGCATTATGCTCATGAAAATTTTGAAATTCTATTGACTTTTTATAGAAAATTTGGTATTCTAAATATGTTGGGCGTCTGAGAAAGATGCCTTTTTTCATACTTAAATGACAAAATGCGAGGTTTTGAACCTCGCATGATTTTTTATATCAGTTATTGTCAAGCAATTCTTTATAAAACTCTGTATAGTCACTTCGTTTTTGTTGAGTAAATCTTATAGCTTCCCTTGGGTGACGATTAAGTTGTCCTGTCAAAAGATATTGCAAGTCATATCCCCACACAACACCTGATTTCTTCAACGGAACCATATAATTCTCAATGAACTTAACAAGGCTATATGTGCTGTATTTTGGATTTTTAAGGAATCCCAACAAAGATTCCATAGCACAGTTGCCTGCACCACGTCCCATAGACATAGCGGTTGCATCAAGATAAGATACACCGTATGACAATGCTTCAATGGTATTTGCATAAGCAAGATTTTGATTGTTATGACCGTGGAACCCAATTTGTTTACCACTCTTTTCACCGTATTCAAGATACTTTTTTGCAAGTTCAACGGTGTTTTCAGGAACAAGTGCACCATAACTGTCAACGAGATAGATTACGTCAACTTTTGAGTCGCACAGCATCTGGAGAGCATCGTCAATCTGATGAAAACTTGCCTGTGAAATTGCCATAATATTGCATGTTGTTTCATATCCTAATTCATTGAAATAATTTATCATTTCAATAGCCGATGGAATCTGATTGATATAACAAGCAATACGAATCATATCAATTACGCTGTCTTTTTTAGGAATAAAATCAGTTTTGTAATCGCATCTACCAACGTCAGCCATAACGGAAATTTTCATAGGAGAATTGTTTTCGCCAACGATTGCACGAATATCTTCTTCTTTACAGAATTTCCATTTGCCGTGCTCATCTTCATTAAAAAGATTGCGACTTGCACGATAACCGAATTCCATATAGTCAACGCCACATTTAATATTAGTTTTATAAAGTTCATGGACAAATTCATCCGAAAAATTAAAGTTGTTACAAAGTCCTCCGTCACGGATGGTTGCATCAAGCAATCGAATATCGTGACGAACACTCATTAAATTACCTTTTCTCATTTTAGCCGCCTTTTATAATGATGATAAACTTTAACATTTTATATTGTATTTGTCAATAAGTCTTTGATATTCTTCATCTGTTATGTGCATAACAGACCCATGACGAGGAGAAAGATGGTCGAGAGAATATTTATTCTTATCTACCTTTGTAAAGTTTATCATATCTGTTGATTCCTGCATAAAATATCCGCCTGCTCTGAATTGGTCAGCAATAAGTACGTATTTATCTGTACCAAGAATTTTATATGTACAATGTCCTTCCAATGCTGTATTAGCAACAGAGATTCTGTTATTTTCAGGCTCTGTGTATGGTCCTGAAAGGTTATCGGAAACAACATAACAGATTCCGTCTTGCTTTTCATCAGCAACATAGAGATAGAATTTGTTGTCTTTTTCGATGATATCACCATCAATGGCTGCCATACCACTTGTTGGATTATATAAGATTTTTGGTTCAGTTGTAAGAGTCACAAAATCTTTTGTATAAGCATACCAAGGAATAGTGTGCCAACCTTCATCTTCGTTGTTGTTACTCCAATAAATCATATATTCCTGTTTTTTCTTATCGTAAACCACCTGAGGTGCCCAGACACGGTTTGCAGTTTTAGTAGCTTCAAACCCAGAAAAATCAATTATTCTTTCATTTTCCCAATTAATAAGGTCAACGCTGTCCCATATTACCATTGAATTGTTATTAGCCCAACCGTCATAGCATCGCATATCGGTAGCGATTATATGAAAAACACCATTTTCATCACGGAAAATATATGGGTCACGACAACACTTTCTCCCAAGAGTCTGAATTATCACAGGCTCATTATTATTTAATGCTGTAAAATTATACCCATCTTCTGAAACAGCAAAATGTACGGATTCGTTTTCAGGCTCATTACCTGTGAAATAACAAAAAAGATATTTGGTCAATTTCATTTGGCAATCTCCCTTTTTCGTTTGTTATATGTGATAAAATACGCAATTGTCTGAGAAACAAAAGTAATTCCCCAGGAGATAGCATATGACAGATATAAGACATCAAGTGTATGGAATTGAGGTATTTGGAATATGGTGTAAATCCAACCTATACGGATACCACATACACCAAGTACAGAAATTACCATTGGTGCAAAGGATACACCCATTCCACGAAGTCCACCACCTGAAACGTCCATCATTCCCAAAAGGCAATATGCAAGGCATAAACATTTAAGTCTTAAAAGACCGTAAGCTACTGCATCAGCTGAATCCGGAAGATATATTTTCAAAAGGTATGGACCAGCAAGATAAACACTGATTGAAATAACTAATCCAACTATAAATACACACAACATATTTAAGATGAATATCTTTTTTGCTCTTTTGTATTGATTTGCACCAATATTCTGTCCTGTGAAGTTGAGTGTTGTTTGATGAAATGCGTTAAGACATACAAACATAAATCCTTCAATGTTAAGTGCAGCGGCATTTCCTGACATTACAACTGAACCAAATGAATTTATTGAAGATTGAATGATAACATTGGAAATTGAGAAAAGTGAACCCTGAATACCTGCAGGTAACCCAATTTTAATAATTTCAAAAAGCTCATTCTTATAAAATTTCAGTTGTGAAAAATACAGTTTACAAGCATCATTCCGTTTTACAAGTGCAATCACAACAAGAGTTGCAGAAACACCTTGTGAAATTGTAGTTGCAAGTGCAACACCTGCCACATTAAGGTCAAATACAGTTACAAAAATAACATTAAGTACAACATTAACGACACCTGCGATAGTCAGGAATATAAGTGGAGATTTCGTATCACCGGCAGCACGAAGAATCGATGCACAGAAATTGTAAATCATCATAAAGATGATACCTGCAAAATATATTTTCATATAAAGTGCAGAAAGTGGAAGAACATCTTGTGGTGTATCCATCCATTTCAAAAAGGTTTCAGAAAAACCAATACCAACTATTGTAAGAATAACACCACCAACAAGTGCTGTTGGAATTGCAGTATGTACTGTTTTGTGAGCCTTTCTATTATCTCTTGCTCCAAGAGCCTGTGCTACAACAACACCTGCGCCAACGGAAAGACCAATGAACAGATTGACAATAAGATTGGTAATTGAACCTGTTGCACCAACTGCTGCAACAGAAATACTGCCACAATAACGACCTACAATAACAAGGTCGGCAGCATTAAAAAGAAGTTGTAAAAGTCCTGTAAGGATTATTGGTATGGTATATGCAATAACGTTCTTAAATAAAGAACCGTTGAGCATATCAATATTTCGTTTACCCATAATTTCACCTATTGAAAAGATAACCCGAATTTTAATAAAATCGGGTTTTGGTCGAGATGACAGGAGTCGAACCTGCGGCATCCACGTCCCGAACGTGGCGCGCTACCATCTGCGCTACATCTCGATGTTCTGTTGTAATTATTTGTTGTTTGTAATGATTTGTTCTATTGTCGCGCCACTACGTGGCTTACGGTTAAAACATAGTCGTTCTGCTCACTGCCGGTTCGCATAACTCCTTGTTTTGCCCCTTTTCGCACTCCCTTTATCTGTCACAGGCAGCGGTCGTGCTCAAAACTACCATCTGCGCTACATCTCGATATTTACATTTTTTATTCATTAATTATATTCCTTTAAAAACAATAAATCAAGACATTTTAATCGGTGTGTTTTTTAGCTTGCTAAAAAATTAAGACGAGGTGAAAAACCTCGTCTTATATTGAAAATTTATCTTATGCCATAATTTTCGATGATATAGTCCATATCTTTATCTCCACGACCTGAAAGGTTGATAAGGATTGAACCATGTTCCATCTGTTTTGCAAGTTTCATACCAAAAGCTACCGCGTGTGAACTTTCGATAGCAGGAATAATACCCTCAAGACGAGAAAGCTTGAAGAAAGCATCGATTGTTTCTTCGTCATCAATAACATCATACTTAACTCTGCCGAGTTCCTGTAAGAATGCGTGTTCAGGACCTGAAGAAGGGTAGTCAAGACCGCTTGCAACTGAGTAAACAGGAGCTGGTTCACCGTTTTCGTCCTTAAGCATAATGCTGTTGAACCCGTGCATAACACCTTCTGTACCGTATTTAAGACTTGCTGCGTGGTCTCCCATTTTAGGGCCGCGACCAAGAGGCTCAATACCATAAATGTCAACAGGGTCGTTTAAGAATCCGGAGAAAAGACCCGCAGCATTACTACCACCACCAACACAAGCAACAACAGCGTTAGGAAGATGACCTGTCATTTCCATAAACTGTTCTCTTGCCTCGATACCAATAACACTCTGGAAATCACGAACCATCATTGGGAATGGGTGAGGGCCTAAAACTGAACCGATACAATAAATGCAATCGTTGTATTCCTTGCTGTACGCGTCAAATGCAGCGTCAACTGCTTCTTTAAGTGTCTGAAGACCATGAGTAACTTCAACAACATTTGCGCCGAGAATCTTCATTCTTGCAACGTTTGGCGCCTGTTTCTTAATATCAACAGAGCCCATATACATATCACACTCAAGACCGAAGTATGCAGCCGCAGTAGCAAGAGCAACACCGTGCTGACCTGCACCTGTTTCAGCAATAACCTTTTTCTTGCCCATGTATTTTGCAAGAAGTGCTTCACCCATACAGTGATTGAGTTTGTGGGCACCTGAATGGTTCAAATCTTCACGCTTTGCATAAAGCTGAACCTTGCCACCAAGAGAGTCTGAAAGTCTTTCAAGGTGTGTAACAGGAGTAGGACGACCCTGAAATTCTTTACGAATTCTGCGAAGTTCTGCAATAAACTTTCTTGACTGACATATTGAAAAATATGCTTCAGTGATTTCAGCCATAGCAGCCTTTAACTTGTCGTCGATAAAAACACCGCCGTATTTACCGAAATAACCGTTTTTATCAGGATAGTTGTTAAAATAAGTTTCAAAATCAACATTATTGAGAATCATAATTATTCCTCCTTAAAAAATAAAAAATCCATCCCACAACTATGGGACAGACTGAAAAAATCTGCGGTACCACCCAAATTCGTATTTTAAATACGCACTCACCGTGTACTTTCATACACATAGCACTATAACGGTTGCCCTCCGTCGCACCTACATATCGGATTGCCCTCAAAAGTCCATTCGTTGAAATTCTTATTGCTGTATTTTCACCATCAACAGCTCTCTAAAAATAAGATAAAATCAATTACTACTCTTTCTCATCGGTTTGTCAGGTTGAATATTAACTTACAAGAATTTTAGCACCGTGAATAAATATTGTCAATAGTAATTTCTTGAAAAGATTTATATTTAATTAACTTGAACAGTGTGTTGCATAAGCTACAGTTTGAAATGTAAGTGACGAGCATATCAAATTTGAATTTTTAAAAGCGTAAAAAAGTAAATCTTTTCTTAAGAAAGTGGGGATTTTTCCTTGACATAGCATATTGTGTGTGATATATTAGCACAAATTTTTGTTCTATCAGAACTATTTAGGATGTTAAAGGAGAAAATATATGGAAGCAAATATTAAAAAGAAAATTGGCAAATTTTTCAAAGCGTTTTTTAAGACAATTGCTATAATTCTTGCAATACTTTTAATAATTGCAGTAATATTAATTGCTCTTATTAAACACGAATGGAAAGATACATACAAGGAATATGATACAGACAACAAATACATTGTTGAATATATGGATACAATGGTTTCAGCTCATCGTTCAGGACGTGGAATTTTCCCTGAAAACACTATGATGGCTATCGAAGGCTGTTTGAATGCTCAGGATTATGAAATTGACGTTTTTGAATTTGATTTGCATATCACTGGTGATGGTGAATTGATTATTCTTCACGACGGCACATTGGACAGAACAACAGATGCTGTTGAATATTTCGGAAAAGAAGAGATTCGTCCTGAAGATTATACTTATGATGAGTTGAGAGCACTTAACTTCGGTGAAAGTTTTGAAACTGACGCGGGTGAAACACCTTATAAAGGATTAAGAGGTGAAGATATTCCTGATAATCTTCGTGTAGCAAAGCTTGTAGATGTTCTTACCTACATCCAGAGCAAGGGTGATTTCGACTACATCATTGAAATTAAAAACAGTATGGAACTTGGCTATAAAGCAGCTGATGAACTTTACAGAATATTAAGTGATTTGAATTTGGTTGATAAAGTTGTAGTTGGTACTTTTAATGAAGAGGTTTCAGAGTATCTTGATAATAACTATCCTGAAATCAGCCGTTCTGCATCACAGAATGAAGTTATCTTGGTATATGCACTTTCTCTTTTTGGAATAAAAGCACCAGAGTCAGTATTGAAGTTTGATGCGTTACAGGTTCCAATGGAAAGATATGGTCTTAACCTTGCAAATGCACATTTCGTAAACTATGCTCATAAACACAATCTTGCTGTTCAGTATTGGACAATCAATGATGAGGATGATATGAGATTGCTTCAGGAAATTGGTGCTGACTGCATTATGTCTGATGTTCCTGACGTAGCGTACAGAATATATAATGAATAATTAATTTTAAACGGTGTAGTTGACTACGCCGTTTTGTTATATATAAAGTAATTTAATATTTATATGGAATTTGTGTACGAAATGTGATACAATAATTTATATATTAATTATTTGGAGTTTCGTTATGAAAATTTTAGCAATTGATGGTAACAGTATATTGAACAGAGCCTTTTATGGTATCCGTGCCCTGTCAACAAAAGATGGCAGATTTACAAATGGTATATATGGCTTTTTAACTATACTTATGAAGCTTTCAGATGAGGTTAAGCCTGACGGTGTGGCTATTGCTTTTGACCTTAAAGCACCTACATTTCGTCATAAAATGTATGATGGGTATAAGGCTAATCGTCACGGAATGCCACCTGAATTGGCACAACAGTTACCTGTACTCAAGGAGCTTTTGACAGCTTTAGGATATAAAATTCTTTCTCTTGAGGGTTATGAGGCTGACGACATTCTTGGTACAGTTGCAAAAATGTGCGAAAACGGAAATGAATGTTATATTGCAACAGGTGACCGTGACTCATTTCAGTTAATCCGTGATAATGTTACAGTTTTACTTCCTCATACAAAAATGGGCACTACAATAACTGAAACATACACTCCTGCACGAATTATGGAGGAATATGGTGTTACACCATTACAGATGATTGACATTAAAGCGCTCCAGGGTGACTCATCTGACTGTATTCCAGGTGTTGCAGGTGTTGGTCAGAAAACAGCAGGTGACCTCATTCACAAATTCGGTACAATTCAGAATATTTACGATAATATTGACACACTTGAAATCAAGGATAACCTTAAAAATAAGCTTATAAACGATAAGGAAAAAGCTTTTTTAAGTTATACACTTGGTACAATCATCAACAATGTGCCTATTGAATGTGAATTGGACGATTTGCGTGTACAGAATGTTGATGAAAGCAAAGCAAGAGCAATGCTTGCTGACCTTGAAATGTTCAAAATTATTGAAAAACTCAACTTTTCAGCACCAACATCTGTTGAGAAGAAAGAGGAAAAAACAAAAGAACTTGAATTTGTTTCTGATTTTGATACAAATGATTTGTTAAATAGAATCAAAGTAGAAAACAAGGCATATTTTACTGCTGATTATAAGGATTTGGACAATCCTCAGTTCTGTTTCCTTTGTGATAACACTGTATATCACCTTGAACCAATGCATGTTGGATACTTTGAGTTTGTAAAGACAATTTTTGAGGATGAAAATATCAAGAAATATACAGATAACTCAAAACTTTTACATCGGTTTGCTTTTATGAATAACATTTCCATTGTAGGAATGACTCTTGATACATCTCTTGCGGGATATATTCTTAATCCGTCAGCAAATGGTTACAATCCTTTACGACTTTGTGAGGAGTACAAAGCACCAATACCCAAGGTGAAAACAGAATTGCCACTTGCAGTTGATTGTGCAGTAATGAAATCTGTCAGCACAAGGATTTTAACTGAAATAGAAGCAAATGAACAGGAATATCTCCTCTATAATGTGGAAATGCCTTTAGCAGAAGTTCTTGCATCTATGGAACATTTAGGCTTTATGGTTGACCGTAAAGGTATTGCTGAATTTACCGAGAAAATCAGCGGAGAACTTAAAAATATTCAAAGTGAGATTTATGAACTTGCAGGTGAGGAGTTTAACATCAATTCACCAAAACAGCTTGGTGTAATTCTTTTTGAAAAAATGGGACTCCCTGCAAAGAAAAAAACAAAAAGTGGATATTCAACAAATGCAGATGTACTTGAAAGTCTGCAAAATGAAAATCCTATAATTGATAAAATATTATGGTTTAGAACACTTTCAAAGCTTTATTCAACATACTGTGAAGGACTTTTGAAGGTAATCGGTGAGGACGGAAGAATTCATTCCTCGTTTATACAGACAGAAACACGAACAGGACGAATTTCTTCAACTGAACCAAATCTTCAGAATATTCCTGTCCGTAAGGAAATTGGCAGAGAAATGCGAAAGTTTTTCATAGCAAAAGAAGGCAGTCTTTTAGCAGATGCTGACTACTCACAGATTGAACTTCGTGTGCTTTCACATATTGCCGATGATGAAGAAATGCTTAAAGCATTCAATGACGAGGTTGATATTCATACGGTTACTGCCTCACAGGTGTTCAATATGCCTGTCCAGATGGTTACACCACTTATGAGAAGTCGTGCAAAAGCAGTTAATTTCGGTATCGTTTATGGTATCGGTGCATTTTCTCTTGCAAAGGATATTGGTGTTACACGAAAAGAAGCAGATGATTATATAAAAGGCTATCTCCATCATTATGCAGGTGTTGACAAGTATATGGAAACAGTTGCAAATGATGCTAAAGAAAAAGGTTATGTTTCAACACTTTGGGGCAGAAGACGATATTTGCCTGAACTTAATTCTTCCAACGGAATGTTAAGGGCATTCGGTGAAAGAGTTGCAAGAAATATGCCTATTCAGGGTACAGCAGCAGATATTATCAAAATTGCTATGGTAAGAGTGTACAACCGTCTTAAAGAAGAAAAAATGGATGCAAAACTTATTTTACAGGTGCACGACGAATTGATTGTTGAAGCACCTGAAAACGAGATACAGAAAGCCGCTAAAATTCTTCAGGAAGAAATGGAAAATGCCTGCCAGATGAAAGTTCGTTTAAGAGCAGATGTTAATACAGGCAAGACCTGGTACGATGCAAAAGGTTAATTGAAATAATTATGAAAAAAATAATGTTTATATGCAGTGGTAACACTTGTAGAAGCCCATTGGCAGAAGGACTATTCAAAAAATATCTTAATGACAATAATATAAACGATATTGAAGTAGGTAGTGCAGGAGTTGGTGCATTTCCTGGTGATGAGGTCAGTATAAATTCAATTCTTGTTGCAGGTAGCAGAGGTGTTGATATTTCAGGTCACAGAGCAAGAAATATAAATTCTGAACATTTACTTACAACTGATTTGTTTTGTTGTATGAGTGATTCTCATAAGCAAGTTCTTTTAAGACATTGTGACGAAAACAAAATCGTTGTTCTGGATGTGGCTGACCCTTATGGCAGACCAATGGAAACTTATGAAGAATGTGCAAAACAGATTGAAAGCAAGTTCTCTGAAATCATTGAAAAGATTCAAAATACTGTTGTTATCCGTGAAATGAAGGAAAGTGACATAAAAGAAATTGCCGACCTTGAAAAAGAGTGTTTTTCTGAGCCTTGGAGTGAAAACTCATTAAGGGATGAACTGATAAATGAAACTGCAAGATTTTATGTGGTTCGTCACAGTGAAAACCTCCTTGGTTACATAGGTTCAAACAATATTTGTAACGAAGTTTACATTACAAATGTGGCAGTAAATAAAGAATGTCGTGGTAATGGTTATGGTAAAATTCTTGTAAACCACTTGATTAAACAAAGTGAAGTTGAAAATGCATTTTTCATTACGCTTGAAGTGCGAAAATCCAATGAAAAAGCAATATCACTTTATGAAAAATGTGGCTTTAAACTCATTGGCGAGCGTAAAAACTTTTATTCAAAGCCAACTGAAGATGCATTAATCTATACTTACTATATTGAGGAATAACTATGAAAATTTTAGCAATTGAAAGTTCATGTGACGAAACTGCTGCAGCAGTTGTTGAGGATGGTAGAAATGTATTGTCAAATGTAGTGTCAACACAGATTGAAAAACATAAAATATTTGGTGGCGTTGTGCCTGAAATAGCATCAAGATTACATACAGAAAACATTTCTGCAGTTGTTGAAAAAACACTAGGTGATGCAAAATGTACTCTCCAAGACATTGACGGAATTGCTGTAACTTATGCGCCAGGACTTATAGGAGCTTTGCTTGTTGGTGTGAACTATGCGAAAGGTCTGTCTTTAGCAAGCGGTAAACCATTAATTCCTGTTCACCATCTTCGTTCACATATTGCAGCAAATTATATTACTCATAAAGATTTGAAACCACCGTTTATGTGTCTTGTTGTGTCCGGTGGTAACACATTGCTATGCAAAGTGAATGATTATACAGATTTTGAAGTTGTTGGTCGTACTCGTGATGATGCTGCAGGCGAGGCTATGGATAAGGCAGCACGTACATTAGGCCTTCCATATCCTGGTGGTGTAAATCTTGATAAAATTTCAAAAAATGGGGATAATACAAAGTATAAATTCCCAAAACCAAGAGTTGACGGCAGTCCTCTTGATTTCAGCTTTTCAGGACTTAAAACATCTGTTATCAACCTTGTTCATAATGCAACACAAAAAGGTGAAACACTTGAAACAGCTGATGTTGGCGCATCGTTTATAAATGCTGTTGTAAATTCACTTGCGGACAATACAGTTAAAGCTATGGAAATGCATAACGAAAAAACACTTGTGTTAGCAGGCGGTGTTTCTGCAAACTCTGTACTTCGTAGTCGTATGGAAAAGTTAGCAGAGGAAAAAGGCTGGGATTTATATTTGCCTGATTTATCATTGTGCGGTGATAATGGTGCAATGGTTGGTGCACAGGGCTATTTTGAATTTTTAAAGGGTACGATTGCCCATATGGATTTGAATGGCAAAGCAACGGCAGATATAGAAAAAGACTACGCAAATTAAATGTTTTATATAATTGTATATAATATATACAGAAAATGTTCATAGATGATTGATAATTTATTATCATTTTCACTATTGAAAAAATGCAAGATTTAGTATATAATAATGCAAAATAGGTAAGAATGGCTTATTTTGGTATCAATTTGAAATTTATATAAAGGAGTAAACTACTATGGCACTCACAAAGAACAAGTCAATTCTTGAGTGGATTGACAAACAGGTAGAACTTGTTAAGCCAGACAATATTGTTTGGATTGACGGTAGTGAAGAGCAGATTGAAGCTCTTCGTGCAGAAGCTTGTGCTTCAGGCGAACTCGTAAAACTCAATCAGGAACTTCTTCCTGACTGCTACTATCATAAGACAGCAGTTAACGACGTTGCTCGTGTTGAAGACAGAACTCTTATCTGCTCAAAGAAAGAAGAAGATGCAGGTCCTACAAACCATTGGATGGACCCAGAAAAAGCATATGCAATGCTTTACGATATTGCAAAGGACAGCTATAAGGGTAGAACAATGTATGTTATTCCTTACTCAATGGGTCCTGTTGGTTCACCTCTTGCAAAAGTAGGTATCGAACTTACAGACTCAATCTATGTTGTTCTTAACATGGTTATTATGACTCGTGTTGGCGCTAAGGTTATGGAAGCTTTCGGTGACGAAAGCAATGACTGGGTTCGTGGTCTCCACTGCCGTTGCGACATTGTCGCTGAAAAGAGATGGATTTGCCAGTTCCCTGAAGATAACACAATCATTTCTGTTAACTCAGGTTACGGAGGAAACGTTCTTCTTGGTAAAAAGTGCTTTGCTCTTCGTATTGCTTCATATCAGGGTAAGAACGAAGGTTGGCAGGCTGAACACATGCTCATCCTTGGTATCGAAAATCCAAAGGGCGAAGTTAAGTACATCTGTGCTGCTTTCCCATCAGCATGTGGTAAGACAAACCTTGCTATGCTTATTCCACCAGAAGGATACCTTTCAAAGGGCTACAAAGTATGGTGTGTAGGTGACGATATTTCTTGGATTAGAAAGGGTGCTGACGGACGTCTTTACGCTATCAACCCTGAAAATGGTTTCTTCGGTGTTGCACCTGGTACAAATGTTAAGTCAAATCCAAATGCTCTTGCTTCAACAAAGAAGGGCACAATCTTCACAAACGTTGCTCGTAACCTTGACGACAATACAGTTTGGTGGGAAGGTCTTGACAAAAATCCTCCTGTAAACGCAGTTGAATGGACAGGTATCGAAACAAATGGTGTTGAATGGAAGGCAGAAG
>JAZLAH010000043.1:0-22626 GCA_045613065.1 Candidatus Fimenecus sp. | reverse complement strand
GCAGCAGGTGTTGATAAAATAAGAATTAATCCGGGTAATATCGGTGATGATGAAAAAGTTCGTGCAGTAGCTGATGCTTGTCGTCTTCATAATGTTCCAATCCGTATTGGTGTAAATTCAGGTTCACTTGAAAAGCATCTTCTTGCAAAATACGGTTCACCAACTCCTGAAGCTATGGCTGAAAGTGCTATGTACCACATAGGACTTCTTGAAAAATTTGATTTTAATGATATTGTGGTTTCAATTAAATCATCAGATGTTCAGAAGATGGTTAAAGCATATCGTATAGTTGCTGATATGTGTGATTATCCTTTGCATCTTGGCGTTACCGAAGCAGGTACACATAATATGGCACTTGTAAAATCAAGCATTGGTATCGGTTCATTACTTCTTGACGGTATCGGTGACACAATCCGTGTCTCAATGACCGCTGACCCGGTAACAGAAGTTAAGGCTGGTTTTGATATTTTAAAAGCAGCAGGAATTAAAACTGACTGTGCGCAGATTGTTTCTTGTCCTACTTGTGGCAGAACAAAGATTGACCTTATTGGTCTTGCAGATAAAGTAGAAAAAGCACTTGTAAATTATGATAAACCAATAAAAGTTGCTGTAATGGGTTGTGTGGTTAACGGACCTGGTGAAGCAAAAGAAGCTGACATCGGTGTTGCAGGTGGCGACGGTTGTGGTGTTATTTTCAAACACGGTGAAGTGCTCAAAAAAGTTGACGAAAAAGAAATCGTAGACGAATTATTAAAAGAAATAGAAAAATTATAACGGTGAGTTACATATGGCAATAGTAAAATCACTTTTTGGTGAGTATTTTGATTGCACTCTGAATATGGATATAGCCCAAGCAGAAATTGTGGGTTTTTCAGTATCTCAGGAAAAAATGAGTGCAAAACTTACCATTAAGCCATACAGAAAAATTGAAGAAGATAGAATCAAGGCTCTTGAAAGCAAACTTTCAGGGGCTGTTGGTGTTAATATAGAGGTTGTTTGTGACGAGTCAAGAACAGGTTTCCGTACTGAATTTATGAGTTTGGTTGTGGAACTTTTAAGAGATAAAATTGTCGTTGCAAACGGATATTTCAATGGTGCAGAGTATGAGATTCAAGGCAGAGAATTGAAAATAAGCCTTAAAAAAGGTGGAAAAGACATCCTCACATCTGCAAACTGTGAAAAAGAAATCGAGAGAATTATAAAGGGTATTTTTGGTGTTGAATATACAGTAACTCTTTCTCAGGAAGAGGATTTCAATACTGAATTGGCTCTTGATACTATGCAGAAAAAGGCTGATGAGGAAATTCGTCGTGAAAAGAATATTCCTGAACCACAATTACCGACAGAACCGGGTGAACCAAAACCTCATGTAGTCAAAGAGGGTTTTCCACTTTATCTTGAAACACAGAAGCCTATATACGGAAGTCTTATCAGGACAAATAACTTACAGACACTTTCTGATGTGGGAATTGAAAGTGGTGCAGTTGCTGTCTGGGGTGAGGTGTTCAGCCTTGATGTGCGTACAACTCGTGATGGTAAGAACAATATTATCAACTTTAATATTACAGATAAAACATATTCATACACAGTAAAGATTTTTGAATCCTGTGAAAAATCAAGGTCGTTCTTGGACGCTTTGAGTGAGGGTATAACAGTAATTGTTTATGGTAGAGTGACATTTGATAAATATTCAGGTGAAAACATCATTTCTGCGACTGCTGTTAATACAGTAACACAGATAAAGAAAAAGGATACAGCAGAGAAAAAGAGAGTTGAATTACATCTTCATACAAATATGTCCGATATGGATGGTATGACAGGTGCTGATAAACTTGTTAAGCGAGCAATCAGTTGGGGTCATCCTGCTATTGCAATCACTGACCATGGTAATGTTCAGGGTTATCCTGATGCTATGAAGGGTAAAGGTAAGGACGATATAAAACTCATTTATGGTGTGGAAGGTTACCTCATTGATGATATCGCAAATCCTGAAACACCTTGGGAAAAGTTACCAAGATACCATATTATTCTTCTTGTGCAGAACAAAGTTGGTCTTAAGAATTTATATAAACTTGTGTCTTTGGCACATACTACATATTTCCACACAAGACCTTGTATTCCTCGTTCAAAGCTTAACGAACTTCGAGAAGGCATTATTCTTGGTTCTGCTTGTGAAGCAGGTGAGCTGATAAAAGCAATTCTCTTTGAAAAGCCTGAAGAGGAAATTATAGAAATCGCAAATTACTACGATTATCTTGAAATTCAGCCTGATGGAAACAATATGTTTATGATTGCTTCCCATTCAGACCCTAATGCGAAAAATCCTGACAGAAATAAAGAGTATAACAAAATCAAAACTCTTGAGGATATTCGAGACATTAACAGAAAGATTATCCATCTTGGTGATAAACTTGATAAACTTGTCTGTGCAACAGGTGACGTTCACTTTATGGACCCTGAGGATGCAAAATTCCGTGCAATTCTTATGGCTGGTAAAGGCTTTGATGATGCCGATGACCAGGCACCTCTTTACTTTAAAACAACTGACGAAATGCTTGAGGAATTCTCCTATTTAGGTGAAGATACTGCATACGAGGTTGTTGTTACAAACACAAATAAAATTGCAGATATGATTGAACAGGTAAGACCTATTCCTGAGGGCACATTCCAACCATCAATCCCTGGTGCTGAGGATGAACTTCGTCAGATTTGTTGGGATAAAGCAAAGGACTGGTATGGTGAAGAAGTACCTGAATACGTGGCTGACAGACTTACACGAGAACTTGAATCTATCATCAAGCACGGATTTGCCGTTCTTTATATTATCGCACAGAAACTTGTGTGGGATTCAGAGGCACACGGTTATCACGTTGGTTCACGAGGTTCTGTTGGTTCATCATTCGTTGCAACAATGGCGGGTATTTCCGAGGTTAATCCGTTAGCACCACATTATCGTTGTGGAAAGTGCAGATACAGTGAATTCTTCCTTCACGGTGAATATGGTTCAGGCTTTGATATGCCACCTAAGGATTGTCCTCATTGTGGTGTTCCTATGATTCGTGACGGGCACGAAATTCCGTTCGAAACCTTCCTTGGTTTCCATGGTGATAAAGCTCCCGATATCGACCTTAACTTCTCAGGTGATTATCAGGGTAATGCTCATAGATATACAGAAGAGCTTTTCGGTCGTGACCACGTGTTTAAAGCAGGTACTATTGCAACTGTTGCCGATAAAACTGCTTACGGTTATGTGAAAAAGTATCTTGATGAACGAGGAAAGGTAGTTACTCGTGCAGAAGAGGATAGACTTACAAAAGGTTGTACAGGTATTAAGCGTACAACTGGTCAGCATCCTGGTGGTATGGTTGTTGTGCCTAACGAATTTGATGTTTATGACTTTACTGCAGTTCAATTCCCTGCAAATGATACATCATCGGATATGGAAACAACTCACTTCGACTTCCATTTCCTTCACGATACAATTTTGAAACTTGATATTCTCGGCCATGATGTGCCGACACTTTATAAGCATCTTGAAGATATGACGGGAATTCCTGTTATGGATGTTGATGTGTGTGACCCTAAAATCGTAAGTCTTTGTACAAGTCCTGAGGCTCTGGGAATTACTCCTGAAGATATCGGTGTACAGACAGGTACTCTTTCAATTCCTGAAATGGGAACAGATTTTGTTCGTGGTATGCTTATGGAAGCGCAGCCAAAGTGCTTCTCTGACCTTTTACAGATTTCAGGTCTTTCTCACGGTACTGACGTTTGGCTGGGTAATGCACAGGAACTTATTAAAGATGGCACCTGTACAATTTCTGATGTTATCGGTACTCGAGATAGTATCATGACATATCTTATGCATAAGGGACTTGATTCAGGTCTCGCATTCAATATTATGGAAAAAACCCGTAAAGGTATGGTTGCAAAGTTTGGATTCCCTGAAGGTGCAGAGGAAGAAATGATAAAATGCAACGTTCCTCAGTGGTATATGGATTCTTGTCGTAAAATCAAGTATATGTTCCCGAAAGCTCATGCTGCTGCTTATGTTATTGCAGCACTTCGACTTGGTTGGTATAAAATCTATAAACCAACGGAATATTACACAGCATTTTTAACTGTCCGTGGCGGTGACCTTGATGCGGTAACCGTTTGTCAGGGCAGAGATGCAGTCAAGAGAAAAATGGTTGAACTCCATGGACCTTTGAATGCTGAACCAAAAGACAGAAAACCAATGACAACAAAAGAAAAAGACCAGTTTACTGCTTTGCAGGTTGTTAATGAAATGATGGCAAGAGGTGTGGAACTTCTTCCTGTTGATATTTATAAATCACGTGCAACAGTTTATTATATTGACGAAGGTAAAATAAGAATGCCGTTTTCAGCTTTGTCAGGTGTCGGTGAAAAGGCGGCACACGAAATTGTAAAGAGACGAGATGAAAGTGACGGAACTTTCGTTTCTGTTGATGATTTCCAGGCAAAGACAGGTGCTTCAAGTGCTGTTATAACAGCGTTGCAGGAAATCGGTGCTTTTGGTGATTTGCCTGAAACTGCACAAATCTCATTTTTCAGTTTTTAATTGATTTGTTTAATATTTTACTTGACTTATATGCTTTGTTATGGTAGCATAGTAGCACATTAAAGCGAATACTAAGAAAAGGGACTTTTTCAATGAAAAATTATTCAAAAATTACTCCTGAGGGAACAAAAGACTATCTGGCAATGGAAAGCCGTGCTCTCCGTTGTGCAGAAAAAAGACTTTCCTCTGTATTTAAATCAAAAGGTTATGAAAAGGTAATGACACCTACACTCGAATTTTTTGATGTGTTCAATCGTGAAAGTTCAGGTTATAATCCTGAGGACTTGTACAGCTTAACTGACTCATACGGCAGACTGCTTGTACTCAGACCTGACTCAACACTTCCTATTGCACGACTTGTGTCAACTCGTTTTCAGAATGCTCGTTTACCTCTTCGTCTTTATTATAATCAGAATGTTTTCGTCAGACAGAAAAATCTTACAGGGAGAAGTGACGAGGCAACACAAACAGGTATCGAACTTATGGGCGCTTACGGACTTCGTGCTGATTTGGAAGTTATCACAACTGCTGTTGAAGCTATCGAAAGTTGTACATCCGCTGATTTTAAACTTGAAATCGGTCACGCAGGTTTCTTTAAGGAACTTTGCAAAAAACTCAGCGTAAGTGATGAAATTGTAAGTGAAATTTACGATTGTGTTGAAAGCAGAAACTTTGTTTCACTTAATAATATTCTTGATAAAATAGGCAAATCAGATATAACTGATTGTATCCGTAATCTTCCAAGATTTTTCGGCGGTGTTGAAATTATCGAAAAAGCAAAACAGATTGACTTGGGTGATGAAGGACAGAAGAGCCTTGATTACTTAAAAGAATTGTATATGCTTTTATGTGACGCAGGCCTTGAGAATAAAATCGTTATTGACTTAAGCCTTGTTAACCGTACAAATTACTACACAGGTATTATCTTTAAGGGATATCTTCAAGGTAGTGGTATTTCAGTTGTTTCAGGTGGTCGTTATGACAGCCTTGGTGCTGAATTTGGTAGAGAAATGCCATCAACAGGTTTCGGTATTGAAACTGGAGCACTTGCAACAGTTATGCTTTCACGAAATGAACTTGATGATGAACAGACTCCTGAAATAATGGTATTCGGTGAAAAAGAATACATTGTCAAAGCACTTGAATATTCAAGAAATCTTCGTGCAGAGGGTATTTACTGTGAAAATAGCACTTTTGAAACTCTCGAAGAAACAAAAGAATATGCAATTGCTACAGGTATCAAGAAGATTTGTATAGTTGCAGAAGATGTAAGGGAGGAAATATTATGAGAAAATTAAGAATTGCCCTTACAAAAGGTCGTCTTGAGAAAAAGAGTGTTGAACTTTTCCAGAAAATGGGAATCGATTGTGATGAACTTATTAATAAAGGCAGACGATTGATTCTTACAGCAGGTGACTATGAGGTTGTCCTTGCAAAGGCAGCTGATGTTATTACATATGTTGAACATGGTGTGTGCGATATCGGTATTGTAGGTAAGGATACAATCGTTGAAAATGGCAAAAGTTTCTATGAAATGACTGACTTGAATCTGGGTAAATGCGATTTTGCATTGGCAACACAAAAGGGTGTTGATTTCTATGACGGATTCAATACAAAACGAATAGCTACAAAATATCCTAATATTACAAAAGCTTATTTTGAAGGAAAAGGGATGGATGTCAAGATTATTAAAATCGAAGGCTCTGTTGAATTAGCTCCTCTTTTAAATCTTGCTGACGGTATTGTGGATATTGTTGAAACAGGAACAACACTTAAAGAAAACGGACTTGAAGTGAAAGAAAAGATTATGCCGGTTTCTGCTCGTGTAATCGTGAATATGGCAAGTATGAAACTTCGTCGTGAGGAAATCGACAGTTTCCTTGAAAACATTGAAAAAGTAATTTCAAAGGATTGATAATATGATAAATACAGTTTTTGCAGACGGTAAGGCTGACGAAGCTCTTATCGCACAACTTAAAGAACGTAGTGGTGAGGTTGACAAGAAAGTTACTCTTGCTGTTACTGATATTCTTGAAAATGTAAAAGCAAACGGTGATAAAGCCGTTTTGGAATATACAATTAAATTTGATGGTAAAGCTCCCCAGAAAGCAGAAATTTCAAAAGAAGAAATTGACAAAGCAATTGAAAAGTGTGACCCATTTTTCGTAAAAGCATTGGAAGATGCTGCCGAAAATATCCGTGATTTCCATGCTCGTCAAAAACAGCAGAGTTGGCTCACAACAAAGGAAAACGGAGTTATTATGGGACAGCGTGTCCGTGGACTTGAACGTGTTGGTCTTTATGTTCCTGGTGGCACAGCTGCATATCCATCAAGTGTACTTATGAATGCTATTCCAGCAAAAATTGCAGGAGTTAAGGAACTCGTTATGGTAACACCTCCATCAAAAGATGGCACACCAAATCCTGACATTCTTGCAGCAGCAAAGATTGCAGGTGTTGATAGAGTTTTCTTAATGGGTGGTGCACAGGCTGTTGCAGCATTGGCTTATGGAACAGAATCTGTACCAAAGGTTGATAAAATTGTTGGTCCTGGTAACATTTTCGTTGCTACTGCAAAGAAACTTCTTTACGGTACAGTTGATATTGATATGGTTGCAGGTCCAAGTGAAATTTTAATCGTTGCTGACGAAACAGCTAATCCAAAATTCCTTGCAGCTGACCTTATGAGCCAGGCTGAACACGACGTCTTGGCTTCTGCAATCCTTATTACAACAAGTGAAGAAATTGCAGAGGAAACAAAGAAAGAGTTAGCAAGACAGTGTGCAATGCTTTCAAGAAAAGAAATCATTGAAAAATCACTTAAGGATTACAGTGCAATTATCATTTGCGACACAATGGATAAGGCTGTTGATTTTGCAAACAGACTTGCACCTGAACACCTTGAAATGTGTGTTCAGAATCCAATGGAATATATCGGCAGAATGGATAATGCAGGTAGCGTGTTCCTTGGAAACTATTCTCCTGAACCATTGGGTGACTATTTTGCAGGTCCTAACCACGTTCTTCCAACAAGTGGTACTGCAAGATTTTTCTCACCATTGTCAGTTGACAGTTTTATTAAAAAATCAAGTTTTATTTACTATACAGAAGATGCACTTCGTGAGTGCAAAGATAAGGTTGTTTCTCTTGCAGAAACAGAGGGCTTAACAGCTCACGCAAATTCAATCAAGGTTAGATTTGAGGACTAATAATGTTTCAGTTAAACGAAAAAGTAAAAAATTTAACACCGTATGAGCCAATCAGCGGTACATATGAAATTCGTCTTGATGCTAACGAATCATTTCTCACTTTTCCTGAGAAAATTGAGAATGAAATGGTAGAGGCACTTAAAAATACAGCACTTAATCGTTATCCTGACCCAATGGCAACAAAACTTCTTAAAGGTTTTGCAGATTATTTCAATGTAGATGCTGGCTGTGTTACAGCAGGTAACGGCTCTGACGAAATTATTTCAGTTATAATGAATGCATTTTTACAAAAAGGTGATAAGATATTAACTCTTGAACCTGATTTTTCAATGTATCGTTTTTATGCTGAAATTGCAGAATGTGAAAGTGTAAAATATCAGAAAGACGAAAATCTTGATGTAAATATTGATGATGTAATTACTATGGCTAACAAGGAAAATGTGAGAATTGTAATTTTCTCAAATCCTTGTAACCCAACATCAAGAATTGTCACAAAAGATGATGTAAGAAAGCTTGTAAACAGCGTTGATTCTCTTGTTGTCCTTGATGAAGCATATATGGACTTTGCAGGTGATGAAAGTCTTTTAGGTGAGTTCAATAACTACGATAATCTCATTATCTTAAAAACCTGTTCAAAAGCTCTTGGGTCTGCTGCACTTCGTCTTGGTTTTGCAGTTGCTAACAAGACACTTACAAATGTGATTCGTGCAGTTAAGTCACCATATAATGTGAATTCAGTTTCACAGGCAATCGGTGAAGTGCTTTTCTCACATCCTGATTACATTGATAACTGTATCAAGACAGTCGTTAATTCAAAGAAAGAGCTTTATGCTGAACTTATTAAAATCGAAAGTGACAAAATCGAAAGAATTTACGAAACACATACAAACTTTGTGTTCATGAAAGTGAAAAATGCAAAGGCTGTATTTGAAAAAATGAAAGATAATAGCATTATCATTCGTAATATGGGTGATTACCTGAGAATTACAGCAGGTACAGAATACGAAAACGAAAAGATGCTTGAAACATTCAAAAAAGTGTTGGAGGAAGTGTAATGAGAACTGCAACAATTGAGAGAAAAACAAAAGAAACTGATATTAATTTGACTCTTTGTCTTGATGGTGGAGAAGTTAAGATAGATACAGGTGTGGGATTCTTTGACCATATGCTTACTGCATTTGCAACTCACGCAGGTTATGGCTTAACTGTTACTTGCAAAGGTGATATTGAAGTTGATTGTCACCACACTGTTGAGGATATAGGTATTGTACTTGGTCAGGCATTTTTTGAGTGTCTTGGTGACAAGTCAAATCTTGTCCGTTATGGAAGTTTCTTTGTGCCAATGGATGAAGCACTTGGTTTCTGTGCTGTTGACATCTGCAATCGTGCATATACAGTTTTTGAAGCAAATTTCCCACAGGAAAAATGTGGAGATTTTGATAATTGTATGTGTGTTGAATTTTTCCGTGCAGTTGCTGACAATGCAAAGATTACAGTACACTTAAGAGCACCTTATGGTGATAATTCACACCATATTGCTGAGGCAATTTTCAAAGCATTCGGTCATGCAATGAGTATTGCAACAGAAAAAACAGATAAAACACTTTCAACAAAGGGGACTCTTTGAGAATGATTATTTTTCCAGCGATAGATATAAAAGATAAAGAATGTGTCCGTCTTTATAAAGGTGATTTTGCAACAGCCGGTAAAGTAGCAGACAGTTATATGGAAACTGCGCTTAATTTCAAAAAAGCAGGTGCAGAGTGGATACATATGGTTGACCTTAATGGTGCACTTGACGGTGTTCGTATAAATTCCGATATTTTCCTTGATGTTGCTAAAAACAGCGGACTTAAGGTTGAAGTGGGTGGTGGAATCCGTACAATGAACGACGTTGATTTCTATATTCAAAACGGCATTGAAAGGGTAATTATTGGTTCTGCTGCACTTAAAAATCCAGAACTTGTAGAGGAAGCTTGTAAGGAATTTGGTGACAGAATTGCAGTTGGGATTGACGCTAAAAACGAAATGGTTGCAACTGAAGGCTGGACAGAAAAGAGTAATACTCACTATATCGATCTTGCAAAGCGTATGGAAGATTTTGGTGTAAAGTATATTATCTTTACAGATATTGACTGTGATGGTATGCTTTCAGGTCCAAATCTTGAACAGTTAATCAAACTTAATGAGGCAGTTTCTTGTAACATTACTGCAAGTGGTGGTATCAAGGATTTAAGCAACATTATCGACCTTAAAAATGCAAATATGTATGGTGCAATCTGTGGCAGAAGTATTTATAGTGGCACACTTAATTTAGCTGATGCTGTCAAGGAGTGTGAATAATATGAACCTTGATAAATATTTTGTAAATGCAGATTTGATTCCTGCAATAGTTCAGGAGGAAAGCACAGGAGAAATCCTTATGCTTGCGTATATGAATAAGGAATCAATGGCAAAAACACTTGAAACTGGTTATACTTGGTTCTGGAGCCGTTCACGTCAGGAACTTTGGAACAAGGGTGCAACTTCAGGTCATCTTCAGAAAGTAATTTCAATTCATGGTGACTGTGATGACGATACATTATTAGTAAAAGTTGAGCAGACAGGTCCTGCTTGTCATACAGGTAGCAAGTCTTGCTTCTTTAATAAAATCAAATAGGTGATAGAAATGAACGATACATTAGTAAATCTTTACGAAACAATACTTGAAAGAAAAGAAAACAACCAAGAAGGTTCATATACTTGCTATCTTTTTGAAAAGGGACTTGATAAAATCCTTAAAAAAGTTGGTGAGGAATGTTCTGAAACAATCATTGCTGCAAAAAATGGCAATAAAGAGGAAACAGTAGGTGAAATCAGCGACCTTATTTTCCACCTTTTTGTTATGATGGCAAATGAAGGAATTGCAGTTGAAGATGTTATGGCAGAACTTGATAAACGTAGTAATAAGACAGGGAATTTAAAAGTATTCCACCAAGTAGATAAGAATACTTAAAACACGACCTATTTTCCCTGTAACTGCCTCAAAAATCCTCGAAATACACTCGTATGTCTTGTGGTTTCTTCGTTGTTACAGAAAAAATATTTTCGTGTTTTTTTAAAAGCATATTTAGGATATGAGGGTGTAGAAAATGAAAGTATTAGGTTGTATTTTAGTGTTGCTTGGCATTTTTATTGTAATAACACTTATCCGTGCAATTTTCTTCAAGGAGAAAAGACAAGACACAGAAAAACTCCTGCCTGAAATGATTGATATGGAAAAGTATTGTCGTGACTTAAGTGATGCGATTAAAATCAAGACAATTTCAAATTATGACAGAGAACTTGTTGACTGGTCAGAGTTTGACAGATTCCATGCATTTTTAGAGGAACGTATTCCTCTTGTTCATAGAAATATGACAAAGACAAAGGTTGCTGATGCAAGTCTTGTTTACAAATGGGAAGGAACTGACCCCAGTCTTGACGGTATTGCAATGCTTGCTCATCAGGACGTTGTGCCTATAACAGCAGGAACAGAACAGGATTGGGAACACGAACCATTCAGCGGATATAATGACGGTGAATTTATCTGGGGCAGAGGCGCTATGGATATGAAAAACCACCTTATTGCTGTTATGGAGTGTATGGAAGAGTTGCTTAATGAAGGATTCCAACCAAAACGAACTGTATATATATGTCTTGGTCATAATGAAGAAGTTGTTGCAGCACCTGACAATGGTGCAAAGCAGATTGCAGCCTATCTTAAGGAACAGGGTGTTCACCTTGAAGCAGTTCTTGATGAGGGTGGCGCAATTCTCCCTGTTAAGCTTGGCAAGCTTCTTGACATTAACCTTACAGGTGTTGGTATTGCTGAAAAAGGTAGTGTAAACTATAAGGTAAGCGTAAATGCAAAGGGTGGACATTCATCACAACCACCAAAGCATACAGCAGTTGGTAAGCTTGCTGATGTTATTAAGGATATTGAAAATCATCAGTTCAAAGCAACAATGCCTGATTACCTTAAACAACTTATTAAGAGAGTAGGTATGAATGCTGGATATCCATTGAGAGTTGTTCTTGTGAATGCTCCAATTTTACAACCACTTATTCTCGCAATAGCAAAACAAATTCCTGCAGCAGCTTCTCTTATCCGTACTTGTACAGCCGTTACAATGGCTGAGGGTAGCCCACAGTTTAATGTTCTTCCACAAAAAGCATCTGTTACTGTTAATTTCCGTACAATGCCTGGTGTTTCAATCAGTGATGTTGAAAAACATATCCGTGACAGTGTAAGAAATAAGGATATCGAAGTGGAATTCCTTGTTGGTAAAGAATCATCAAAGGTTTCACCAACTGATTCAAAAGCATTCCAAACAATTAAGGAATTAGCAGAAGCACAAAACAACAAAAACCTTGTTACACCATTCCTTGTAATGGGTGGTACAGATGCATATAACTATGAGCCTGTTTGTGAAAACATTTACAGATTTGCTCCGTTTGTTGCAGATACAAAACTTCTTCTCTGTACTCATGGTACAAACGAAAGAATTCCGATTGCTTGTTGTGAAGATGCAATTGCATTCTTTAAGAGATATGTTCGCAAAATGACTCAGGATTGATTTATATAATAAATGGCGTTTATTCAACTTTATGTTGATTAAAACGCCATTTTTTTACATTTTGTTATATGAATATTGAACACGGTGTTTTGTAAATGATGAGAGATAAGGTACACAGTGTCCAATATTTATTTTTTGCCCCACTTTAGTTGACTTTTGCAAAAATATAATCTATACTTTTCTTAATAACGTATAATGGAGTAATTTAATGTTAATTAAGTTTTCTGCACCATGTCTTTTAGGTTTAGAGGGTTTGGTAGCACAGGAATTGCGTGATATGGATGCGCAGAATGTTGTAGCAAATAATGGTAGAGTTGATTTTGAGGGTGATGAAAATATCCTTGCACGTGCTAACATTTGCTCAAGATATAGTGAAAGAATTTTGATTCGTCTTGGTGAGTTCAGAGCAGTAACTTTTGAACAGCTTTTTCAGGGAGTAAAAAAACTTTCTTGGGAGGAATGGATTGGTAAGGTAGATGCTTTTCCGGTAAAGGGTTATTCTCTTAATTCAAAACTTTTTTCAGTAAGTGACTGTCAGGCGATTATCAAAAAAGCAGTTGTTGAAAGATTAAAGGAAAAGTACAGAATTTCCTGGTTTGATGAAACAGGTCCGATTCATCAGATACAGTTTTCAATTATGAAGGACGTTGTAACAGTATTTATCGATACATCAGGTGTGGGACTTCACAAACGTGGTTATCGACCAATCTCAAATGCAGCACCTATTAAAGAGACCCTTGCTGCTGCTATGGCAGAACTTGCAAGACTTCGTCACTATCATACTCTTTATGATGTGACTTGTGGTTCAGGTACAATTCTTATCGAGGGCGCTATGAAGGCACTTAATATTGCACCTGGTCTTAAACGTTCATTTATCTCAGAGAGATTTGAAAATATAGATTCATCCGTTTGGCAACAGGAAAGAATGAGAGCAACTGATATGGTTATTCAGGATGCTGACTTTATGGCATACGGCTCTGATATTGATTTCCGTACACTTGAAATTGCTCGTGAGAACGCAAGACGAGCAGGTGTAGGAATGAAAATTGACCTTTCAAAAAAGGATTTAAAGGATTTCAAACCAAAAACGGAAAAGGGTACAGTTATCTGTAATCCACCTTATGGTGAAAGAATGCTTGAAATCAAGGATGCTGAAGAAATTTACAGAACAATGGGTAAAATCTTTACTCCTGAACGTGGATGGGCTTACTATATTATCAGTCCGGATGAGGAATTTGAAAAATGCTTTGGTAGAAAAGCAGATAAACGACGTAAGTTATATAATGGTATGATTAAATGCCAACTTTATATGTATTACAAGTAATTTAAGGTGACAGAGACATGAAACATATTTTTATTATCAATCCAAAATCAGGTAAAGGACGTAAAGCGAAAAAATTTGCAGAAGCAGCAGAACTTTACTTAAAGAAGAATAATTTAGATGGCTATGTTTACAGAACAACAGGTCCTCGTGACGGTATGAGACATGCTGAAGAGGTTGCAAAAACAGGTGAACACGTTCGTTTCTACTCTTGTGGTGGTGACGGTTGTCTTTACGAAGTAGTTAACGGATGTTATAAATATCCTAACTGTGAGATTGCAAACATTCCTTTGGGTTCAGGTAATGACTTCAATCGTCTTTTTGGCAGAAATACAAATATTGATGACCATGTAAATGGTGTTCCTGTAAAACTTGACCTTATCGAAACAGCAAATGGTGAAGTTTCAATCAATGAGTGTGCAATGGGTATTGACTCTGAAGTTTGTGCAAAACAGGCTGATTTCAAGAAACTTCCATTTGTAAGTGGAGAATTAGCATACACTCTTTCTGCTATTAAGATTATTTTTGGCGGTAAATTTACAAATCGTTTTAAAATTTCCATTGATGGAGAATTTTATGACGAGGACGACTACCTTTTCTGTTATATCGGTAATTCACGTTGGTACGGTGGAGGATATATGGCTGCACCAAATGCTATGCCTAATGATGGTTTGATTGAGTGCGTAATGGTTAAGTTCCCTCAGGGACTCAATCAGGGTAATCCACTTAATCTCCTTCCTCTTCTTGGTAGATATAAGAAGGGCGAACACGTTGAGTGGGATTTCACAACAATTAAGAGATGTAAACATGTTAAGGTTGAAAGTGCAATTCCTGCAGCAGTCAATGTTGATGGTGAGTGCGATTATGTTACAGAAAGAGAATTTAAGATGCTTGAAAGCAAAGTTACATTTGTTGTACATCGTGGTTCTCCATTCCTTGATATGATAAAGTAAGACGGTAGGGCGGGGTTTCGACTCCGCCATTATTATTCATAAAGGACGATATTTATGTTTAATTTTTTTGCAAAAGAAAATCAAAGACAAAATGACTGTTATTTTATCAGCGGAACAGATTTTAATCATATAAAAAATGTTCTGCGAATGGTTGTGGGTGACACTTTTCTTGTTAGTGAAAATGGTGTCAGCAATCTTTGTGAGATTGAAAGCTTTGAAGAAGACACAGTTGTTGCCAAAATAATTGAAGAAAATTATAACGATACAAATCTTCCAATA
Organism: Candidatus Fimenecus sp.; assembly: GCA_045613065.1. Taxonomy (GTDB): domain Bacteria; phylum Bacillota; class Clostridia; order Oscillospirales; family Acutalibacteraceae; genus Fimenecus. Next base: position 7,684 of record JAZLAH010000043.1, on the reverse strand, counting down.
AAAATTCATCTTTTTCAGGGATTACCAAAAGGTGATAAAATGGAATTGATTATCCAGAAGACAGTTGAATTGGGCGTGGAGAGTATCATTCCAGTTGAAATGAATCGTTGTGTTGTAAAAATTGACGAAAAAAAGAAAAAGAGTAAGCAACAGCGTTGGCAGGCAATTTCCGAAAGTGCTGCGAAACAGAGCAAACGAAATACAATTCCTGAAATCAAAGAAATAGTTACATATAAACAAGCTATGGCAAGAGCAAAGGAAATGGACTTGTTTTTAGTGCCATATGAAAGTAAAAATGGTATGGAAGACACTAAAAATGCTTTATCCCAGCTTAAAAGTGGAATGTCAGTAGGCATTTTAATCGGTCCTGAGGGCGGATTTGACGAAAAAGAAGTTGATCTTGCCTTGGAAAACGGAGGAAAAGTGGTTTCCTTAGGCAAACGAATTCTTCGTACTGAAACTGCTGCAATTACATCTGTATCAATGTGTATGTTATATGCTGAAATGTATTTAGGTGATGAATAATGAAACAATTACCATCAGAATTTACAGAGAGAATGAAAAATCTCTTAGGTGATGAGTATGATGACTTTTTAAAGTCATATGATGAAAAGCCTGTAAGAGCGTTCCGTGTAAATACGGATAAAATTTCTCTTGAAGATTTTCAAAAACTGAACATATTTTCAAATGATAAAATTCCATATGTGGAAAACGGTTTTTATTTTAACTATGATGGTATTGGAAATCATCCATATCATCATGCAGGAATGTTTTATATTCAAGAACCTGCTGCAATGGTTCCTGTTGAAAGTATCGACATTCAGCCTGATTGGAAAGTTCTCGATTTGTGTGCTGCACCTGGTGGGAAAAGTAGCCAAATAAAGAATAAATTAGGTGAAAATGGTGTTCTCGTTTTAAATGAAATCGTTCCATCAAGATGCAAAATCTTAACTGGAAATATGGAACGAATGGGTTTTAAAAATACTGTTACAACCTGTATGCATCCACAGAAGTTGTCAAAAGAGTTTCCTGAAACCTTTGATATGATTATGGTTGATGCACCTTGTTCAGGTGAAGGAATGTTCCGTAAAGAAGATATTGCAATTGACGAGTGGACTCCTGAAAATGTCCTGATGTGTGCAGAGAGACAGGCTGAAATTCTCGATTGTGCGGTAAAAATGCTTAAACAAGGTGGATATATAGTCTATTCAACCTGTACATTTTCATTGGAAGAAAATGAAATGACTGTTGATGCGTTTATAGAACGACATCCTGAGTTTGAAATAATTCCTGTAACGGAAATAGTAAGAGAAAACACTGCAGACGGAATAAATTTTAATGGATGCAAATGCGAAAATATACATTATACAAGACGTTGTTATTCTCATAAGACAAAAGGCGAAGGTCAGTATGTTGCTGTGCTTCATAATACAAATGAGGGTTATGGAAACATCTCAAGAATAGAAAGCAAAAACGAAAAAATCGATAAAACGGTGATTGCCTTCCTCAACGACACCCTCGTTGAGTATGATGTGGATAATGTGTTGATGTATAATGGGAATCCTGTTTATTTCACATCTGATTTCCCAATAAGAAAGGGAAGTGCATTTTCTTGTGGCGTGACAATCGGTGAAATTCGTAAAAATTATATCCAACCACATCATCAGTTTTTTATGGCTATGGGTAAGGATTTCAAAAGGAAAATCGAATTGACAGCTGAAAGTGACGAAATCAAGAAGTATCTTCACGGTGAAGAATTCAATACGGATTGTGCAAACGGTTGGGCAGTAGTCCTTGTTGATGGCTACACAGTCGGTGGCGTAAAAGTTTCAAATGGCAGAGCAAAAAACCACTATCCAAAAGGGCTTCGAACAAAGTAAAAGATTACATCACCTCCCTCATCAGAGGGAGGTGTCAAAACGAAGTTTTGACGGAGGAAGAGATTTGTTTTCCAACCTTGACAAACATTTCGATTATTTGTATAATATCCCTTGCAAATTTAATATGCTACTATGGCTCAGGAGGCAGAGCACTTCCTTGGTAAGGAAGAGGTCACCGGTTCGAATCCGGTTAGTAGCTCCAAAAGATAGGTGTTTCTTTTGAAACACCTATCTTTTTTATGTATGATTAGGATTCGAACCCTTGGGTCTGGGCGTTAAGAAAACAATTCAGTGAATTGTTTTTAGCACAGAGTGGTGAGGCGGGTACCGAATGCGAAGCATTGGGTCGCCGAGCCAGTAAGTATGCAAGGCGTAGCCGCAGCAGACGGTCGAATCCGGTTAGTAGCTCCAAAAGATAGGTGTTTCTTTTGAAGTACCTATTTTTTTTATATGCAATGTGATATTACAACAAGTCCGAATTTGTAAATTATCCTGAACAATTATGATTTAACGATTGTTACTAAATGAATTAAAAGGATAAGAGCTTCTATTCTATAGTAATAGAAATGTGTATTTTATGCATAAAACTATGTATATTAGCACAAATAATGTATAAAAATGCATTGGAATTTGTTTTTCGACCTGAATTTTTGCATAAATACTTGATTTTTGATAAAAAGACATATATAATCTAAACTGCAAAATTAATAATTTCTAAAAGGAGTAGATAGAAATGAAAAAATCAGTTAAAATTCTTTCAGTTATTCTTGCTCTTGTTATCGTAGTTGGTTGCTTCGCAGCTTGTGGCGGTGATAAGGAAGAAACAAACGGAATTAAAATCGGTGTTCAGACAACTACAACAGGTGATATTTACGCATCAGGTGACTTTGGTAACGATGCTGTTACACGTTATGACAATGGTGCTCTTGCTGTTGAAGCTCTTAAGGCAGGTAAGGTTGACTGTGTTATTATTGACAACGAACCTGCAAAGGCTTATGTTGCAGCAAATACAGGACTTAAGATTCTTGAAACAGCTTATGCAGTTGAAGATTATGCTATCTGTTTCCAGAAAGGTAATACAGAACTTAAGGATGCAGTTAATGGTGCACTTAAAGAACTTATTGCTGACGGTTCAGTAAAGGCTATTGTTGATAAGTATATCAACACAGGTGACGGTGCAGAATTTGCAGGTGTTCCTGTTGAAGCAGTTGATACAGATAAGCCTGACCTTGTTATGGCTACAAATGCTGAATTCCCACCTTATGAATATATTGATGGCGATATGTACTATGGGATCGACGTTGAAGTTGCAAAGATTATTGCTGACAAGCTTGGTTATGACCTTGTTATCGCAAACGTTGCATTTGACTCAATTATCCCTGGTGTTCAGACAGGTAAGTTTGATATGGGTATGGCTGGTATGACTGTTACTGAAGATAGAATTGAAATGGTAGATTTCTCTGATTCTTATGCAACAGGTGTTCAGGCAGTTATCGTTGCTGAAGACGGCAAAATTCAGGCAATTGAAGACCTTGACCCATATTATCTTCCAAAAGAATAATTAATTTCTATATATAATTTCAGGGTGGATGAAATTCCGCCCTGTTTTTTCCGTTATTAAGAAAGGAGAGTGACCTATGTCATATATCATTTCTTTTGTTACATCTTTGATAGAAGAGTTCAAACGAGTTATGATTGACGGTGACCGTTATGAGTTCCTTATTGATGGTCTTAAAAACACTTTCACAATTACATTTGGTGCTCTTGCAATAGGTATCGTAATCGGTATCGTTATTGCTGCAATTCGTACATCATTTGATAAAAACAGAGAATCAATGAAGCTTCGTGGTGGAATTGGTTATTATTTTCTTGCTGTATTGAATGCAATCGGCAAATTCTATATTACAGTTGTTCGTGGTATTCCTGTTGTTGTTCAGCTGATGATTTGCTACTTTGTAATATTCGCATCTGCTGATAATGGTGTGCCTGTTGCAATCTTTGCATTTGGTGTAAATTCAGGTGCTTATGTTGCTGAAATTTTCCGTGCAGGTATTATGTCAATTGACCACGGTCAGTTTGAGGCTGGTCGTAGTCTTGGCTTCAATTATTTCCAGACAATGCGTTTTATTATTATTCCACAGATGTTCAAGGCAGTTCTTCCAACACTTTGTAACGAATTTATCGCACTTTTAAAGGAAACATCGGTTGCAGGTTATGTTGGTGTTATCGACCTTACAAAAGCAGGTAACACTATTGCTGGTAGAACATTCTCATATTTCATTCCACTTCTCACAGTAGCAGTTGTTTACCTTGTTCTTGTTGTAATTCTTACAAACCTTGTAGGAAGACTTGAAAGGAGGTTGCGTAAGAGTGATAGATAACAAAGTTCTCATTAAAGTCGAAAATCTTAAAAAGCACTATACAGGAGGTTCTGTTAAAGCTCTTGACGGAATTAACTGTGAAATCAAAAAAGGTGAGGTTGTTGTTATCGTTGGACCATCAGGTTCAGGTAAATCAACACTCTTGCGTTCGCTTAATCTTCTTGAAATCCCAACATCAGGTAAAATCTATTTTGACGGAACAGATATTACTGACAAAAAGACTAATATCAATCTTCATCGACAGAGAATGGGTATGGTGTTCCAGCACTTTAACCTTTTCCCAAATATGAATGTGCTTAAGAATATGACAAAAGCACCTATGACTCTTCTTAAAAAGAGTAAAGAAGATGCTGAAATAAAAGCCCTTGAACTTCTTGATAGAGTTGGACTTAAGGACAGAGCAGATGCTTATCCAAGTCAGCTTTCAGGTGGTCAGAAACAGCGTGTTGCTATTGTTCGTGCTCTCTGTATGGAGCCTGAAGTAATGCTTTTTGATGAACCAACTTCAGCGCTTGACCCTGAAATGGTTGGTGAAGTTCTTGACGTTATGAAGAATCTTGCTCGTGAAGGTATGACAATGGTTGTTGTTACTCACGAAATGGGATTTGCTCGTGAAGTTGCTACTCGTGTAATCTTTATGGATGAAGGTAGAATCATTGAGGAAAACACACCAAAAGAATTCTTTGATAACCCACAGAATCCAAGACTTAAGGATTTCTTGTCAAAAGTTTTATAATGTATAAAGTGAGTTCACCTTGGTAAAATATTACCGAGGTGATTTTTTATGAATAATATGAATTTAGATGTAAAAGCATATTTTGACTCTTTGCCTGTATCAATCAGGTCGGCTATTGTAGAGTCGGGTGCAAAATTCGACACTGTTGAGCAGTTAAGAGTTTTAGTAGCAGCATATACAGGCTCAGGCAAATAGATGAGTTTAAAAGACCTCTTGAAAAAAGAGGTTTGTTCTTTTAAATTTTTATTGACGGATAAGATAAAAAGTGCTAATATTCTCTTCGGTAAAATTATAATCGGAAGTGATGATTTTGAAAAACTTTTATCTTAAACCAAAATTTTTCAGTATAGTTAAAAATTACTCAAAAGACCAGTTTGTAAAGGATATCGTTGCAGGTGTAATCGTTGCGATTATTGCTCTGCCATTGTCAATTGCACTTGCATTGGCTTCTGGTGTTGAACCTGCTTGTGGTGTTTATACAGCAATCTTTGCAGGATTTATGGTTTCATTTTTAGGTGGCAGTCGTGTGCAGATTGCAGGACCTACTGCAGCATTTGCAACTGTTGTTGCAGGAATTGTTGCAACCCAGGGTATGAGTGGATTGATTATAGCAACAATCATTGCAGGTATTTTTCTTATTTTAATGGGTGTGTTTAAATTAGGCTCACTTATTAAATTCATACCTTATACAATTACAACAGGTTTTACTGCAGGTATTGCCGTTACAATTTTCATCGGTCAGATTAAGGATTTCCTTGGTCTTCAGTATGCAGATGGTGTTAAGCCTATTGAAACTATCGAAAAAATTGAAGCAAATATTCACGCTATCGGTACATTCAGTTGGCAGGCACTTTTAGTTGGTGCTGTTTCACTTGCTATACTTATTGTATATCCAAAAATTGAAAAGAGAGTCCCACCATCACTTATTGCAGTTATCGTTGGTGCTTTGATGGTTAAGTTTATTCCGGGACTTGATAGTGGTGTGTTTACAATCGGTGAGCTTTACACAATTCCATCAGGATTCCCAAAGTTTGCATTAACAGGAATGGATTTTAGTTTTGAAACTATTAAGGCAGTTTTGCCTGATGCATTTACAATCGCAATCTTAGCAGCAATTGAATCTTTGTTGTCTTGTGTGGTTGCCGATAGTATGGTAAATTCAAGACACAATTCAAATGCTGAACTTGTTGCTCAGGGTGTAGGTAATATTGCATCTGTTCTTTTCGGTGGTATTCCTGCAACAGGTGCTATTGCAAGAACTGCAGCAAATGCAAAAAATGGCGGCAGAACTCCTGTGGCAGGTATGGTTCATGCAGTTGTACTCCTTCTTGTGCTTTTATTCCTTATGCCACTTGCAGGACTTATTCCAATGCCAACTATTGCTGCAATCCTCTTTATGGTTGCTTTCAATATGAGTGAATACAAGAAGTTTATACATATTATTAAGTCTGCACCAAAAAGTGACATTGTTGTTATGGTGATTACTTTTGGTCTTACTGCAATTTTTGACCTTGTTATTGCTATTGAAGTTGGTATGATTCTTGCTGCGATGCTCTTTATGAAACGTATGAGTGAAGAAACAGCAGTAAAAGGTTGGAAATATGTTGATAGTGAAAATGACGCTGATAGTCTTGATTTAAAGGTTGTTCCTAAGAATGTCCGTGTTTATGAGATTACTGGTCCGATGTTTTTCGGTGCAGCAGATAAAATTCTTGATATTCAGCTTAAGGATTATACAAAGTGTCTTATTCTCAGAATGAGAGGTGTGCCTGCTATTGATGCTACTGCTATGAATTCTCTCGAAAATCTTTACAAGAAGTGTCAGGCAAAGGATGTAACGCTGATTCTTTCTCATGTTAATGAACAACCACTTAATGCTATGAAGAAGTCAGGACTCTACAAATCAGTTGGTAAGGATAATTTCTGTCCTAATATTGATACTGCTCTTGAAAGAGCAAAAAGTATATAAGTATTTAAAATACGGTGGATTTTCTGCCGTATTTTTTCTTTTTTCAAACACTTTTTGCTATACATATTATATATATAGGAAATTTGTTGTAAAAAATAATATAGAATTTGTATTGAAAACGATGGAAAACACAAGATATTGTGTCGAGTTTTGCGAAAGAAAAAAATCTGCATTTTTAACAAACTTTTTTCAAAAAAGTTATTGCATTTTCACAAATTATGTGTTAGAATATTCGAGCACATGTGGGAATGGGCGTAGTGTGCCCGTTTATAGAAGGTGTGCGATATGCGATGAAGCGGTAGGTGGCTGCACGACGATGCAGGGAATTACCGTGGAGTATGTCTGATTTTAAATCGGGCGACCAATAATGCTTTTAAAACCTTGTGGCATAACCCAACTGTGCCATAACGGTACTTGCAGGAGCATTCTGCGCTATTTTACGCCGTCCGAAAAATCAGAACCGATTTTTCGGTTTTAAAAACGGAAGGGTGGAAACACCCGGATGAGTTGCAAGTAAAATAACGTGCCCAGTAAATTAGGAGGAAAACAAAATGGCAGCAACAAAAGGCAAGAAAATCAGAATCAGACTTAAGGGTTATGACCATGACCTTGTAGACAAGGCAGCGGAAAAGATTGTTGAAACAGCAAAGCGTACAGGCGCTCAGGTTTCAGGTCCAGTTCCACTTCCTACAGAAAAGGAAATCGTTACAATCCTTCG
>JAZLAH010000042.1:0-102037 GCA_045613065.1 Candidatus Fimenecus sp. | reverse complement strand
CATCGTCACCAAAATGCTCTTTCAATTTATTTTTTACATCTTCACGATTGTTTATTACATCTTTTGCCACTTTGTCAGCGTCAATGTGATAACAACCATAAGCCATAAGTTTCTGGGCAACAGTGCTTTTTCCGGCACCCGTAAGTCCCGTAAGACCAATGATTTTCATATAATTTCTTCCTTTAAAGGGTATTCTTTCAAGGCATTGTATTCAATGTAGTTCCAATGTTTTTCAAAATCCGATTGGTTACGGATGATGTGGTCGTAATACCGAGTTTGCCATAAAACACCGTTTTTATCGCCAGATAATTCCCAATACTTTTTTGTTGTATATGATTTAAAGTTTCTGATGATATCTTGTAGGGACCTGCCCCTACAAATTCTTCTTTCGACCTATAATGACCTAACAGCTGTCGTTTATCCTTAACACAAATAGTTATAAAATAACAACCATTCTGAGAATAATCATACCCTTGCAACCTTATATTCTTTCTTTTTGGCAAATTGTTCATACTATTCTTATTTTGAACCCTGCGGAGCGGATAAGTCGGTTATATACTGCCATACCCATACCTTTTGTGTCGGGACAACGGGCATAAACTTTTGTAGCACCCATTTCGTCAAGTTCACGCAATGCATCAAAAAGTCTTGCACTCTGACTATAACCATCGTGTTCATTACCGTATGTAACACAAGGGCAGGGGAGTTGATTCTCTTCACCGTCAAAGCATAATGCAGTGATGCTTTCTTCACTTTCGCAAAGATTTTTAAAGGTTTCAAAATCACTTTTAATAAGAGTTATGTCAGCAGTTGGTGCGTAATGCTTGTATTTCATACCCGGAGATGCGGCAACAGCACCTTCCTGTAACTGATTAAGCACAGCATCGTCAACCACGATTTCACCAATTAACTCGGTCATTTCCTCAAGTGTCACGCCACCGGGACGAAGAAGCCTTGGCGGGTCTTCTGCAAAAGAAATTACAGTTGACTCAACACCGATTTCCGAACTTCCACCATCAATGATAAGCGGAATACGACCATTCATATCGTCGAATACATATTTAGCATTTGTGGGACTTGGACTACCCGAAAGGTTTGCCGATGGTGCAGCAAGTGGCACACCACAACTTTCAATTATCGCTCTTGCGTAATCGTTTTCAGGCATTCTTACAGCTACTGTGTTAAGGTTTCCCGAAACAATATTGGAAATCTTATCACTTTTTTTCATAATCATAGTAAGTGCAGCAGGCCAGAAATGTTCAGCCATAAGCTTTACTTTGTCAGGAATTTCGTCAACTAATGGAGCTAAATCCTCAAACTTACTTATGTGAACAATAAGTGGGTTATCACTTGGTCTGCCTTTTGCAATGAAGATTTTTTTAACAGCATCTTCGTCAAAGGCATTTGCAGCAAGTCCATAGACAGTTTCAGTAGGGATACCCACAACTTGACCGTCGTTTATAAGCCTTTTAGCCTCAGCCAATGCTTTTTCATATTCAGTTGTAATGTTAATTACTACTGTTTCCATAAATATTCCTTATTCGTTAGCTTTTAATTTTTCTGCAGTATCTGCTGTGATAAGTGCATCGATGATTTCATCAATATCACCATTCATAATCTGCTCGATTTTGTAAAGAGTAAGACCAATTCTGTGGTCACTTACTCGACCTTGTGGGAAGTTGTATGTTCTAATTCGTTCACTTCTATCGCCTGTACCAACCTGACTCTTTCTTTGACCTGCAATTTCAGCATCGTGCTTAGCTTGTTCAATTTCAAGAAGTCGTGAACGAAGAACTTTAAGTGCTTTATCCTTATTTTTGTGCTGACTTCTTTCGTCCTGACACTCAACAACCATACCTGTTGGAATGTGAGTAACACGGATTGCAGATGAAGTCTTGTTAACTTTCTGTCCACCTGCACCACTTGAACGGAAAACGTCAATCTGTAAATCAGCAGGATTAAGCTCAAAGTCAACATCTTCAGCTTCAGGAAGAACCGCAACGGTAACAGTTGATGTCTGGATTCTACCCTGGCTTTCTGTTTCAGGAACACGCTGAACTCTGTGAACACCGCTTTCAAACTTGAATCTTGAATATGCACCGTCACCGTCAACAGAGAAAATAACTTCCTTATATCCACCAAGTTCAGTTGGGTTTTCAGAAAGAATTTCCATTTTCCAACCACGAGCTTCAGCATACATAGTGTACATTCTGAAAAGTGAATTTGCAAAGAGTGCTGCTTCTTCACCACCTGCACCACCACGGATTTCAATAATAACACTTCGGTCATCGTTAGGGTCACGAGGAAGGAGAAGGATTTTAAGCTCTTCCCATGTCACTTCAAGCTGTTCTTTTGCAGTTTCAAATTCTTCCTGCACCATTTCCTTGAAGTCCTTGTCCATTCCACCTTCATCAAGGAGCATTTTTGATTCTTCAAATGTATCCTTGATACCTTTGTATTCACGGAATTTTTCAACAACGGGAGTTAACTGTTTTAATTCTTTCATTAACTTTGTGTATAACTGTTGGTCACTTACTGTAGCAGGGTCACAAAGCTGTTCATTTACACTTTCAAATCTTGCTTCAATACCTAATAACTTATCAAACATTAACTATTTCTCCATCTCTCAAAACTTTTTTGATATTCTTTTCAATTTTAACTCTTGGCACCATAACTTCACGATTACAATTTATACAACGGACACGGAAATCCATACCTGCACGAAGAACTAAAAATTGTTTTCCACCACAGGGATGTGGCTTTTTCATTTCAAGAACATCATTTACTTTAATATCCATAAATTTTTACCTCAAAATATATTACATTATATAATACCATAAAAGATGCAAAAATAAAATACCTAATTTTAATTCTTAATTGAACATTTATCTCATATCTATATATTAATTTGAAAATAAAGGTGAGATATATGAAAAAATATTATCCTGAGGGAATTCTTTTTGAAACAAAACAGAACAGAAAATCTATGGAGTCAATAAGCAGTCTTCGTGAATGCTTTTTTTCAGAGAAAATTTTAGAAGCAAAAGCCACAATGTGTGACCGTGACCATAATCTTTATGTGGATTTAGGTGTTATTCAAGGTGTTATTCCAAGAGAAGAATGTGCTATAGGAATCTCGGATGGAAGTGTTCGTGATATTGCAATTATTTCAAGAGTGAATAAACCAGTTGTATTTAAAATAATCGACTTTATGGATGATGAAACAGGAGTTCGTACTGCTATATTAAGTCGTAAAAAAGTGCAGGAAGAATGTGCAGAAGAATACATAAAAACACTTTCGCCAGGAGATATAATTGATGCGAGAATCACTCATAACGAATCTTTTGGCTCATTTTGTGATATAGGATGTGGAATTTCTGCACTTTTACCCATCGACAGTATTTCTGTGTCCCGTATTCCACATCCTGATGTGCGATTTTCTGTGAACACAATGATTAAAGCCGTTGTAAAAAACATTGACGAATTTGGCAGAGTTACACTTTCGCATAAAGAATTGCTCGGCACTTGGAATGAAAATGCAGAAAGATTCAAAGCAGGTCAGACTGTTGGTGGAATTGTCCGTTCTATAGAAAAATATGGAGTTTTCATTGAACTTTCTCCGAATCTTGCAGGTCTTGCTGAATATTCATGTGATGTGCACGAAGGTGACTCTGCAAGTGTTTACATAAAAAGCATCAATCCTGAAAAAATGAAAATCAAACTTTCGATTGTTGATAGTTTCCCTGAAAAGGCAGAACTGAAGCCGGTAAAGTATTTTTATGATGGTGACCATATAAAAGTGTGGCAATATTCACCTGAAATTGCAGAAAAAATTATCGAAAGTGTATTCTGATTATTGTAAACAGGAAGAAACTGTGATAAAATTAACTCGGAATTTTAATTCGGAGGGAATTTTATGAAGAAAATGAAAGCAGTTTTAAGTATTATCTTGTCTGTTGTTCTTTTAATGACAACAGTTCCTGTTTCTTTTGCTGCAACACAGAAGTGTGATTGTGGCACTGCACCTGTTGTTCAGGTAAGAGGTATCGGTGAGACTCTTTATGACGGTGAAGGTAATCCAGTATTCTCAACTGACAATATTGTAAACGGAATTTTACCTGCTATACCAAAACTTGCAGAGTTCCTTGTAACACTCAATATGGACACTCTTGTTGAGGCATTGGATTCAGCAGTTACAGCAATTTTTGCTCCTGTGTCTTATGACAACAACCTTAATCGTGATTCTGTTGTTACTGTTGAGGGTTATACAAGTGACCCTATTGAAACTTATGTGGATTTAACAGCTGATGATGTAAGTTCAGAGAATACTCTTGCACAGGCTGTTTACAGGAAATTAGGTGAAAAACATTCATATCTTTTCATTTATGACTGGACGGGAAATCCTTTTGAAATAGCAGAAGACCTTAATCAGTTCATTAAGGAAGTAAAAGTAAAGTCAGGTCACGATAAAGTGACTATCTGTGCTGAAAGTATGGGAGGATGTATGACCAATACATACCTTGCTCTTTATGGATATGGCGATGTTCAGAATCTCGTAATGGCAAACTCAGCATTCAACGGACTTGAAATGATTGGTCAGTTGTTTATTGGTAATCCTGAAATTGACGGTCCTGCTCTTGGTGGGCTTATTGCACAGAGTATTTACGGTTCAACTGAATATGCTTCACTTATCCCATATATTCCACTTTTTGAAGACCTTGCAAATCTTGCAAACTACATTTTTGAGGTAGCAGGGGATAGAATTTATGAAGAAGTTCTGATTCCTGTTTTCGGATATCTCCCATCATTCTGGTGCTTTGTTCCTGAATATCACTTCGAAGAAGCGATTGAAATGATGCTCCCTGATGCAGGTCCTGATATGAAGGCTTTCGCAAATGATTATTATGAAAAAGTTGCAAGTAAAACAACTGAAAGAGTAAAAGAAATGGTTGCAAGTGATGATGTGAACTATTTCTGTATTTCAAACTATAATCAATATATTGCTCCTGTAACAAAAACAGCTCGTTGGAATTCAGACGGTATTATTGAAACTTACAATACAAGTGGTTTTGCAACAGTTGCAAATATCGGTGAAACTCTTGGTGCAGATTATGTTCAGGCAGTAAATAACGGAAAAGATATGGTTTCTCCTGATAATGTGGTTGACGTATCAACTGCTCAGGCTCCAATGCAGACATGGATGACAAAGAACTGGGGACATATCGCATATGACCACAATGATGGCACTTGTGATTTCTACATGTGGTTGCTTACAGCAAATGAACAGTACACTGTTTATTCAAATCCACAGTATCCACAGTTTATGTACTATAATACTGAAATTCCAAAGCTTGTACCATATACTTGTGGTAGTGGTGATGTAACAGGTGATGGTAAAGTATCTGCTATTGATGCACTTGTTATTTTAAGGGTTGTTTCAGGTGATTTTACTGCAACAGAAGAACAGCTTATGAACGGTGATATGAACTGTGACGATGTGCTTACAGTATCTGATGCTCGCATTATATTGAAAATGGTAGCAGAAGCAGTTTAATAACAGAATAAATAATAAATCCCTGATTTGTAATTTGCAAGTCAGGGATTTTTTTGGTGAAGAGTTAATAGCGGGTAGTGAATAAGCAAAAAAATACCGCACACATGGTGTACGGATTTTTTTGGCGCGCCTGACTGGAGTCGAACCAGCGACCTTCAGAGTCGGAGTCTGACGCTCTATCCAGCTGAGCTACAAGCGCTAATTGTTGAATTTTACAAATTACTTTTCGAAAAGTGGTGTGCTGAAATATCTTTCTGCAGTATCAGGAAGAACAGTAACAACCGTCTTGCCTTTACCAAGCTTCTTTGCAAGCTTAAGTGCAGCAGCAACGTTAGTACCGCTTGAAATACCACACATAATGCCCTCAAGTCTTGCTAAATCCTTTGCAGTTTGTAATGCTTCTTCATCTGTAACGATATAAATATCACTATATATATTCTGATTAAGATTATCAGGAATAAGACCATCGCCGATACCCATCTGAATATGTGTGCCGATTGTACCACCTGCAAGAATAGCAGCGTTTTCAGGTTCAACAGCCCAGATTTCAATATCAGGATTCTGTGCTTTAAGAACTTCACCAATACCTGAAATTGTACCGCCTGTACCGATACCTGAGCAGAAACCGTGAATATCACCAGCAACCTGTTCAAGAATTTCAAGTCCTGTGTGATGTTTATGTACTTCAGGGTTTTTAGGATTTACAAATTGTTGTGGAATATACACATTAGGATTTTCCTTCTGCATATTCATAGCAGTCTGTAAGCAGTCGTCAATACATTTGCCGATATCACCGTCATCGTGAACAAGCACAACTTCTGCACCATAGTGATTAACAAGCTTTCTTCTTTCTTCACTTACAGAGTCAGGCATAATAATCACAGTTTTGTATCCCTTAACTGCACCGATAAGGGCAAGACCGATACCTTGATTACCACTTGTAGGTTCAACAATGATAGTATCTTTATTGATAATGCCTTTCTTTTCTGCATCAAGAATCATATTGTATGCAGTTCTTGTTTTTATTGAACCACCAACATTAAGTCCTTCGTATTTTACAAGCACCTCGGCACTGTCTTCGTCAACCATTTTGGTAAGACGAACTATAGGTGTGTGACCGATTGCTTCCAATATATTATTATAAACCATTTTTATGCACCTCATTTACAACCGGAATATAATACCATAACTGAAAAAAATATTCAACATATTTATAAAAATGTCTTGAAAACTTCGGATTTTCATTTATAATATAATTCAGACTATTATTATAATGGGGTGTTTTTGATGAATATTTATGAAGCAATTAATTCTCTTGTGGCTTATGCTGTAAAAGAAAACCTTATCATGAATGAGGACAAAATCTGGGCAGTTAACCGTGTACTTGAAATTCTTCAGATGGACAGTATGGAAACTGATGCAGAAGTAAAAGATGCTGACCTTGAAGAACTCTTAAAGGTTATTCTTGATTATGCAGTAGAAAAAGGTCTTTGTGAGGATTCAGTTGTTTATAAAGATTTGTTTGACACAAAGGTAATGGGTGTGTTTACTCCAAGACCATCAGAAGTTATTAAGACTTTCAAGGAAAAGTATGAAGAATCTACTGAAAGTGCAACTGACTATTATTATCACCTTGCTCGTAAATCTGACTATATCCGTGAATACAGAATCAAGAATGATGTTAAGTGGATAACAAGTACAGAATATGGTGATATCGATATTACAATCAACCTTGCAAAACCTGAAAAAGACCCTAAAGCTATTGCTGCTGCAACAAAAATGGAACAGAGTTCATATCCTAAGTGTATGCTCTGTAAAGAAAATGAGGGTTATGCAGGTCGTGTTAATCATCCTGCAAGACAGAATCACAGAGTTATTCCAATCTGCCTTGAGGGTGTAAATGCATTCTTACAGTATTCACCTTATGTTTATTATAATGAGCATTGTATCGTATTTGATGAGGCTCATAAGCCTATGCAGGTTTGCGAAAAGAATTTTAGAAGACTCTTTGATTTCGTTAAGCAATTCCCACATTATTTTATCGGTTCAAACTCTGATTTGCCTATTTCGGGTGGCTCAATCCTTACTCACGAGCATTTCCAGGGTGGTCGTTATGAGTTCGCAATGGCAAAGGCACCAATTGAAGAATATGTTACATTTGAAGGTTTTGAAGATGTAACAGCAGGTATTGTTAAATGGCCTATGTCTGTTATCCGACTTCAGGGTGACGATACTGACAGAATCTGTACACTTGCAGGTAAGATTCTCAGCACATGGCGTGAATATTCTGATGATGAAGCATTTATTATTGCTAAAACTGATGATGGTGTAATACATAACACAATCACACCGATTACAAGATATACAGACGGTCATTATGAAATTGATCTTGTTCTTCGTAACAACATTACAACAGAGGATTATCCTGACGGATTCTATCATCCACATCCTGAATACCACAACATCAAGAAAGAAAATATCGGTCTTATTGAGGTTATGGGACTTGCAGTTTTACCATCTCGTCTTAAAACAGAAATGGCAATCTTAAAGGATGCTATTCTTGAGAATAAAGATATAACAGCTGATGAAAGAATCGCAAAGCATTATGATTGGACAATGAAAATCAAAGCAAAGTATGATGAAATCAATGCAGATAATATTGATGAAATCATCCAGGATGAAATTGGTCTTGTGTTCACATCAATTCTTGAACAGTGTGGTGTTTATGACAGAAATGAACAGGGTAAAGCACAGTTTAAGAAATTTATCGCAAGTGTGAAATAATTAAATATACCCCAAACAAAAACGGAGAATGGAAATTCCACTCTCCGTTATTTTTTATAATTTTTTGTTTTGCACTTTGCACTTATATTAATCCCATTCACAACCTGTAACTTTATCAAGGTCAATTCCTTTGGTTTCGTGAGTATTTTTAATAAGTGCAATAAGAGTAATCACAAAACTTGGTACAAGGAGACAAAGAGCAACAGTACCAATTACGCTGTCACCGAAAATCATTGCAAGAATCATATTTGTAATAAATCCGATAGCGTATCCTGCAAAACCGACAACAGTTTGTGCTGCTGTGGCAGATGAACGAAGATTTGTAGGTGCAGATTCACTTGCCATCATAATAAGCACGTCGTTTGTTGAATAGTAGCTACCTACGAATACACCACAGAAGAATCCGATAATTTCAGGTGTTAAGAAATTCATTCTTGAACCTAATGCAAATATTACAAAGGATACAACGCAGTTTGCTGCAACAGTGATTGCTGCTGGTTTTCTACCTTTTTTATCAGAAATGAAGCCCATAATAACCTGAGAAAGAGCCATACCGATTGGATATAATGTAATTGCTTTGTTAACCTGATTTACACTTACAAGGTCAAGAAATTCCTTTGCACTTGAACCGTAAATGCTCTGTGCATAACCATGAGTAAGGATTGCCTGATAATTCATACTACCAACTACACCGATACCTGCAAGAGCAAAGCAGATAAATACCCAACGAAGCTGTTTGTGTGAAAAACCGAATTTAAGAGCATCAATAACGCTACCCTGCGAATCCTGTGCAGTTTTTCTGAGCTTTTCTGCTTCTAATTCTTCTTCTGTCATACCGAGATAGCGAATACGAGAATCGATAAAAGCATCTGTTTCTCTTGCACAAAGAAGTGCAATAAGTGAAACTACAATACCTACAACAGCAGGAATAAAGTAAACCCTACGCCATTGTCCAGATGTTTCCATTAACCAATTACGAAGTAAAGGTACAAGCATAACTGCCATATTGGCAAAGAATTTAACAACAGAATATGTTATTGCACGGCTTTTGCTTGGTGCTGATTCCATAATATATACAACATGCATATCGTGTGGAATAAAGAACATAATTAGACAAGCACCTAAAAAGTACATGAAAATATTTTGTGAAAGGAAAATCACAAACATTGCAAGTGACATACCAAAGGTGTTGATAATAAGGAAAATCTTTCTACCAAAACGGTCAGCCAAAGGTCTGTAAAAAATACCCACAATCTGGAAAGGTATTGCAACAACCTGTAAAAGACCAAGAAGCGTAACAGCACTTTCACTCTTAATAAAGTCGTTAGCTATTTCCGTTTGCATAAGTGAGCCGATCTGTGATGCAATTTCATCAACTGCATAAATCATTGCAATAATCAGCACAAGATACCAGAAATATGTATTTCCTTTTGGTCTTGCTTTTTGCTTTTCCCAATACTTGAGTTCTTTCTCCTTACGCAACTGCTTTTTAGCAAGTTTTTCAGGAGACATTTGTCTAGTTTTCATAATAACCACTCCTATGGTATCATTGTATCATACATCCCCAAAAAAGCAAAGGTATTTTATATGAATGTTAATTAAATTATAATTTGTCATGATGATTATCACCAAAAAAAGCTACCCTTATTTCTGTGAACTTTTTGGGGTTCACTTCATAACGGATAGCTTTTAATAAATATTAAATTTTAATTATGCGCCGAAATTAAAAAGACTAAGGATAGAGTTGAATATCTGACTAACGATGCCAGAAGCTTCAGGGTCTACACCTGCACCACCAAGGATTCCCATAACCATTTCGAAAATTGATGCTAACACTTAAAGCACCTCCTTATTTAATTTGGTAAACATATTTTACCATAAACGTTGAAGAATGTCAAATAATGACGATAGATTTTTAATATAAATCAATTCCATACTTTGAAAGGTCGATGTGTCCCTTATCGTCGAATACGACACCTTCTTTTTCAAGGAGAGCCCTTTGGGTTTCACCACCACCGAAAGCAAAGGCATAAGACACTTTGCCCTCACGATTTACAACTCTGTGACAAGGGATGATACCCGGTGCAGGATTATTGTGGAGAGCATAGCCCACAACTCTTGCCCATCTTGGATTTCCTGCAAGAAGTGCTACCTGACCGTATGTTGCAACTTTTCCTTCAGGAATATTTTTTACTACTTCATAAATTCTTTCAAATGTCGTCATAATCCACCTCATATTAGTTCCTCGTTTATTATATATCTTTGACAGAAATTTTACAATATTGCATTGAAAATCAATCTGTGTTAAGATGGTTACTAGAATGTTAGGTGAGACACTTATGATTAAAAAAATAATCCCAATTATTATGGTGATTCTGCTCTTGCTCTTATTTTTAGTGAGTAAAGGTATGACTGACGTAAGGCTTGAACCACTCGATACACCGTTGGAGGAATTCTCTATGAAAAATGTTACTCTTTTAGATAATTATGAGAAAAATGCTTTCAGTAAGGAAGTTGAATATTTAAAATCACTTGATGCAGATCGTCTTATGCGAGGATTCGGTGATATTTCGGGTGTGAAAATCAATGCTGAAAAGTACGGTGGGTGGGAGACTTCTGCAATTCAAGGTCACACACTTGGTCATTATCTCACAGCAGTTTCACAAGCCTATGCTACATCAGGTGACAAGGAACTAAAAAGAATTACAGATTATATGATTTCTGTATTGGTTGATTGTCAGCTTGAAAATGGTTATCTTCACGCTATTCCCGAAAGCCATTTTGACCAGATTGAAAATGGCAATACGTCAGGCACATGGGTACCTTGGTACTCAATGCATAAAATCCTTGCAGGACTTATTGATGTTTATACATATACAGAAAATGAAGATGCACTTGCTATAGCGTCAAAGCTTGGTGACTGGGTGTATAGTCATACAAGCAAATGGACAGAAGAGACACAGAAAACAGTTCTTAATGTGGAATATGGTGGTATGAATGACTGCCTTTATAACCTTTATAAATATACAAAAAGTGAAAATCATTTATCAGCAGCACATAGCTTTGATGAGATGACGCTTTTTGAATCACTGTATAATGGTGAGGATGTTCTCAACGGCAAACATGCCAACACAACAATCCCTAAAATCATTGGTGCATTGAATCGATATACAGTAACAGGTGAGGAATATTATCTTCAGGTTGCAGTAAATTTCTGGGAAATGGTAATACAGAATCATACATATATCACAGGTGGTAACAGTGAATGGGAGCATTTCGGTGAACCGAAAGTCCTTGATGCAGAACGTACAAACTGCAATTGCGAAACCTGTAACACATATAATATGCTTAAGCTTACCCGTGAACTTTTCAAAATTACAGGTGACAAGAAATACTCTGATTATTATGAAAATACATTCATAAATGCAATTTTATCATCACAGAATCCTGAAACGGGAATGACAACATACTTCCAACCAATGGCAACAGGATTTTTTAAGGTTTACAGTTCACATACTGACCATTTCTGGTGTTGTACAGGCTCCGGAATGGAGAACTTCTCAAAACTTTCAGATAGTATTTATTTCTATGGTGCAGATAGTATCTTTGTCAACAGATATACTTCTTCAAAAGTTATATGGAATGAAAAAGGTCTTACAATTACACAAAATGCAGACTTGCCAAAAGTAACATTTACAATAAATGGTTACGCGAATGCAAAAATCGTTCTTAAAATGCCTGATTGGTGTGCTGATAAGCCATCTGTCAGAATTAATGGAGAAAAGATAGCTGTTAAAGTAAATGATGGATTCATTACTCTTGAAAGAGATTGGAATGATGGTGACATAATCCAGTATGAAATGAAAATGAAAGTTACTGTTCATCCACTTCCTGACAATAAAAATACAGTTGCATTCAAATATGGTCCTTGGGTACTTAGTGCAGATATGGGACAGAACAATATGAACACAAGTACAACAGGTGTGAATGTTATAATTCCTCTTTGGGATACGACAATAAGTGATATTCTTATTGTTGAAAATGGTACAATAAAAAAATGGCTTAATGATATAGACGAAAATCTTGTAAGAATTGAGGACTCACTAAATTTTGAACTTAAAGGAACTAATCAAAAACTGATTTTCTCACAACATTATAAGCAACACATAAGCCGTTATGGAATCTATTTTACTCTTGCAGATAGTGATACAAAATTGCCTGAAAACGAGGAAGATAAATACGTTGTGGTGGATTCATTACCTGTTGGTAATGACCAATATGAGTTTTCACATAACTTAAAGAGTGAAAATTCAAATTCAGGAAATCATAAGGGACTTATGTTCCGTGATGCCACTTCTGATGGTTGGTTCAGTTATGATATGGCAGTTGATAATACAACTGTGAATTATCTTAAGGTCAAGTATTATAGTGGTGATGTGGGAAGAAAGTTCAAAATTTTCGTTGATGGTGAATTGCTGGTCGATGTAACCTTAGAAGATCCTAATCCAAATAAATTTTATGATATGTATTATGAAATTCCAATGGATATGATAGGTGACAAGCCAAAGATTACAATAAAACTCCAAGCAGAGTCAGGAAGTTATGCAGGTGGAATTTTCGATAAATTAAGTATAGTTAAACAAGCGTAACAATAAAAGACCTTGAAGATTTTTAGTCCTCAAGGTCTTTTGTATAGTATGATATTTTTGAACTCTACTAAACGTAGGTTGTCAGTATATTTTAATGAGGTTATAATGTGTATATACAAATCAAAGGAGATAAAACAATGAATACATATATAACAGGTTCGACAATCAAAAAACTTCGTGAGTCAAAAGGGATTACACAATTACAACTTGCTGAAAAAATCGGTGTAAGCAGTAAAGCGGTATCTAAATGGGAAACAGCAAAAGGATTACCTGATATTTCACTTGTTGAATCGTTGAGTCAGGTTCTTGGAGTTTCTGTAATGGAACTTATGTCAGGAGAAACAATTATCAATAAAAATATTTCCTCAAATATTCTTTTTTCGAAGTTTTATGTTTGTCCCGTTTGTGGAAACGTAATCCATACAACAGGGGACACAGTAATCAGTTGTTGTGGAATCACTTTGCCACCACTTGAAGCTGAAGAAACTGATGATGAACACACCATGATTATCGAAAATGTGGAAGATGAAAAGTTTATTACAATTAATCACTCTATGACAAAAAGTCACTATATTTCCTTTATTGCTTATGTTACTTCTGATAAAGTGCATTTTGTTAAGCTTTATCCTGAGGGTAATGCAGAAACAAGAATGCAGTTTCGTGGCAGAGGTTATTTGTATATTTATTGCAATAAACACGGATTAATGAAAAAGAGGGTATAAAAAATAAGGCAGTGTAGTAAAATACACTGCCATTTTACTTTATTTCTTTTTTGATGGAATAACAAATATGAATAAAAGTGAACTTAAAAGAAGCATCATAGGGTAGAAAAGGTGTGAAATAATTTGGAATGCTGTCAATTCATAGCCCAATGTACTTACTACTGAAAGAGCAACAAGAATCTGCGCACCATATGGGAGAATTCCTTGGAAAATACAAGAGAATGTGTCAAGAATTGAAGCAGTTTTTCTTGGAGAAATATCAAAATCTTTTGCCATTTCACTTGCAATAGGATTTGCCATAACAATCGCAACTGTGTTATTTGCAGTAGCAATATCCATAAGTCCAACTAAAAGACCGATTCCAAGCTGACCACTTTTATTACCCTTGAATACACGACGAATTCCGTTAAGGAGTGCCTGGAATCCACCATTGTATTTTATAAGTGCACAAAGTGCTGCAACAAGAATTGCAACCATTGATGTTTCAAACATACCGGATGCACCTGTACCCATATTTGCCAGCAAATCAGAAAAAGCAACTGAACCAGTTGTAAGCATTATAATGCTACCTGCAACAATACCTATAAGCAAAGTTAAGAATACATTAACACCGATAATTCCACTTATAAGAACAAGCACATAAGGAAGAATTTGAAGCATCTGGTAATCTTTATTGACAATTTCGGCAACATCAGAATTCAATGATAATGCAAGGATAAGTCCGATTGTTACAATTGCAGCAGGAACAACTATTGCAAGGTTTGTACGGAATTTGTCCTTCATTTCACAACCCTGACCATTACAAGCGGCAATAGTAGTGTCAGAAATAAATGAAAGGTTATCACCGAACATTGCACCACCAACTACTGTGCCCACACAAAGTGGAAGTGAAAAGCCAGAGCCTTCAGAAATTGCAACTGCAATAGGAGTGATAAGCGTGATTGTGCCAACTGATGTTCCCATAGCGGTAGAAACAAAACAACTGATAACAAAAAGTACAACAACCGCAAGTCGTGGTGGAGTAATTGAAAGCATAAAATATGCTACGCTTTCTGCAGAATCTCTACCAACAACACCTACAAAAATACCTGCAAGCATAAAGATTATAAGCATCGTGATAATGTTTTTGTCACCAACACCTTGTCCCATAATCTCAAACTTTTTGTCTAGAGAAACACCTTTTGTTTGAAGCACTGCAACAAGTAATGATACAAGAAAAGCTACAACAACAGGGACATTATAAAACCCCATAGGAATTTTCATAACATATTCAAAGATGATTCCCAATGATAAGTAAAAAAAGACGAATACTCCAATAGGAATAAGCGCTGATGCATTAGATTTTTTCATTATTAAACTCACTTTCTGTAAATATCTTAATCAAACTTTATGGATTATACCATGCATTGTTAAAAAGTACAATATGATTATGAAAAAAGCAACAGTTTTTGGCTGTTGCTTTTTAGGTTGAAATTACTTTTTGTTTGAAATAAATTTTGCTTTTTCTAAAAGCATTACAACAATTGGAATGAGAATAATCTGTACAATTATTCCAGGAATTGCATTTGCGACTGCACTTGCCCAGAATGCTGGAAGTCCAAATTTTGATATATCAAATCCCATAATGCAGAACATTATAAGACCCCATACAATACGACCAGCTACCATTGCACCAATAAGTGAAACATAAATATTGATTTTTTTCTTAGGTAATGCTTTGTAAAGAAGTCCTGCTATAAGTCCATAAACTGCAAGTTCAAATGCCATTGCAGTTGCTTTTGGAAAAATTGGTGGCATACCAAGAGTAAGTGAACGAAGAATCGGAGCAATCGCACCAACCGCAAGTCCGTAAGGCGCACCACATATAAATCCACAAAGTAAAACAGGAATATGCATTGGGCAAAACATTGAACCGATTTCAGGAATTTGCCCTGTAAGGAATGGCATTACACAAGCCAATGCTAGAAACATGCCTGATAATGAAATATTTAGAACAAATTTTTTTGTTTTCATTGAAGGATCCTTTCCATACATTGTTGGTATTAATATTTACTATTATTTGGTATAACCAGATTCACAAATAAGACTTAAAAAATAACATTATTAGTGATTAATGGAAAACATTGTAACATATTTTGACGAAAAAACCAATATATTCTTGTGGAATGATTATTTAATTTTAAAAAATATTTTTATAGCAACAATCCACAAAAGAAAAAGCAACAGTATGTTCGCTGTTGCTTTTGGTTGTATTATGTTATTTTATTGGCAAATATCTCTTGCTACATGAACACCACTTGCAGATGCATGAGAAAGAGAGTGGGTTATACCGCTTCCGTCACCGATGATATATAATCCATCATAACGTGATTCTAATTTTTCGTTAACTTCAACTTCCATATTGTAGAATTTAACTTCTACACCATATAACAAGGTGTCGTCGTTTGCAGTACCAGGAGCAACCTTGTCTAAAGCATAAATCATTTCGATAATACCGTCTAAAATACGTTTAGGAAGAACAAGACTCAGGTCACCTGGAGTTGCCTGAAGAGTAGGCGTGATAAAGGCTTCCTCAATTCGGGTTGGAGTAGAGCGTTGGCCACGAATCAAATCACCGAAACGCTGAACGATAACACCGCCACCCAACATATTGCTAAGTCTTGCAATAGATTCACCATAACCGTTAGAATCTTTAAATGGTTCAGAGAAATGCTTAGCTACCAAAAGAGCAAAGTTGGTGTTTTCTGTCTGCATAGCAGGATCTTCGTAACTGTGTCCATTTACGGTAATAATACCGTTTGTGTTTTCGTTAACAACAGCACCTTTAGGGTTCATACAGAATGTACGAACTTTGTCTTCGTACTTTTTAGTGCGGTATACGATTTTGCTTTCATACAATTCATCAGTTAAGTGTGCAAATACATTTGCCGGTAATTCTACACGAACACCGATATCCACACGGTTTGATTTAGTAGGAATATCAAGTTCTTTACAAACCTGTTCCATCCACTTGC
Source organism: Candidatus Fimenecus sp. (assembly GCA_045613065.1). Taxonomy (GTDB): domain Bacteria; phylum Bacillota; class Clostridia; order Oscillospirales; family Acutalibacteraceae; genus Fimenecus. The sequence goes on along the minus strand of JAZLAH010000042.1, from coordinate 85,314 downwards.
TACCACTTCTACCAACAGAAACAATACATTTTTCACATTCGTAGGTTGAATCTTTACATTTAACAGCATAGCCGTTATCAATTACTTCAATATTTTGTACAGGAGTATCAAAGAAGAAGTCTACCTTGTCCTCTAAATATGCATAAATATTTTCAAGAACAACATAGTTGATATCAGTTCCAAGATGACGAACAGAAGCATCCAACAAATGTAATCCGTTCTGAACGCAAACAGTCTTGAAATGAGAACCGGCAGTTGTATACAACTTTGTTCCTTCACCGCCATATTTCAAGTTGATTTCGTCAACATAGCGCATCAAATCTAACGCTTGTTTCTTGCCAATATATTCGAAAAGAGTGCCACCAAAATCGTTTGTGATATTGTATTTACCATCTGAGAATGCACCTGCACCACCGAAACCACTCATGATAGAGCAACTTTTACAGCCGATACAAGTCTTAATTTTATTTCCGTCAATAGGACAGTGACGCTTATTTAAAGCATGACCGGCTTCAAACACAGCAACTTTCAATTCTGTTTTTTGTTGCATCAATTCGTATGCCGCAAAAATACCGCCAGGACCAGCACCAATAATAATTACATCATAATTCATAGGTAATCCCCCTAAATACACAGTATCTATAGTTTATTAAAACAATTATAGCATATCTTATTGAAAAAATAAATATATTCTTACTGGAAAAGTTGATTTACAAAATAATACTATAAGAAAACAAAACGCAACAGTTTTAGACTGTTGCGTTTATACTTATTTTGTACAATATGTTGCGATGGCGGTGCTGATAAACTCGGCGGTGCCGTCACCATTTTTATCAATGTTATTCTTAAAGCGTTCATCATACACATACATTTGACCTAGACCTGCGAGAATTTCTTTTGTACAGGTGTAGCAGGTTTCTGTAATATGATTCTGTAATTTTTTAACAAGGCTCTGTGTTTCGGAAGAATTAGGAGTGTCACCATTTTTCATACAAACTGCAAATTCTGCGAGAATACCATTCAATCCGTCAGTCATGCTCTGCCAGTTGTTCTTTGAATAATTATTTGTTTTGTCGGCATATTCCTTGTATGCGTCGGTATTGCCCCATCTTGCTTGTGCTTCGGCTTTGTAATTTTCAAATTCGCTGTTATCAAATGCGTTCATAACGTCTTCTCCTTTCACGGCATCGTCAATGGCAGAAATTAATCTGTCTAATCGTTCTTTTTTGAGTATGAGCAGTTTTTTCTGCTCCGAGAGTGCCTTTTCTTTATCATAGTTCTCGGAAGATAAAATTTCACCAATGTTTTTCAAAGGGAAATCAAGCTCACGATAAAAGAGAATCTCTTGCATACGAAGAAGTGAATTTTTATCGTAAAAACGATATCCTGTATGCTCATCAACATAGCAGGGTTTTAACAATCCTATTTCATCGTAATAATGAAGTGTGCGCACACTTACACCTGTGAATTCAGCAAATTCTTTAATCTGCATTTTCATTTTATCACCTCTCAAATGAGAGTATATCCTATGACGCAACGTAAGAGTCAATAGGAAAATTAAAATATTATTGATTGGTAAAATAATTATACCACCCACAAAACAAAAAGCAACAGCGAAAAGACTGTTGCTCTTGTAAGAGTATCGTAAAAATTTTTTTATCTGTTATCGAGTGCTTTTTGCACAATCTCCACATTAGTGTTTTCGTTGTTTACATACTCATCGTTTTGGAAATATGGCTTTGAAATGATATTTACAACAGCATTAGTTGGTACATACAAAATAGCATTAATACCTTCTGGGACAGTAAGGTTGATAACATATTCTCCGTCAGTCTTTTCATAATCCAGAGTGATTAACCCTTTTACGCTTGGAACGGTACAGTTCATACTGTCGGACAAAGTGTACTGAGGGTTAACTTTAACCTTTTCGTAACCAGCCGAAAGGGGAGTGATACCTGCAAAGTACTTACTCATAATGACAAGTGGTCCACCACTCCAAGCGTGGTTTTTAGTGCCCCAATACATATCCCAGTTTTCCCAAAGAGTAGAGTAATCTGCACTCACCATATCCGCATATCTGTCTTTGATTCTGTTATATGCTGCTTCATATTCACCAATCTTACAAAGCGATTCAAGAACGTAATATTCCATATATGGACTTGCATTTTGGGTGGTTGTAAGCACATTTTTAATTGTGCCATATTGCTCTTTGCTTGCAAGTCCTGATAAAACTGCAAGAGCATTGGCTCTGTCATCAGGATTTTCAGTATCTTCACTCTTGAAGCCGTTTTCTGTCCAAAGATTTTTATATCCCTTTACGATATTCTCTTTTCTTTCGCTGATAAATGGAATATCCTTATCATTTCCCAAAATCTTCGCCATTTCCTCTACGGTAGAAAGAGCATAATAGTACCAAGCATTTTCGATACAAGTCATATCTGCGTTTTTGCCCCAGTCAGGCCAATCCCATGAGCCCTGACGATGAATAAGAAGATTATTTTCACCCATATCCCAGAGTTTCAAGTAGTCAAGGACTGCATCATAAACCTTTTCAATAAGAGCCTTGTCACCAGTATATTCATAGTAGGTGAGGAAACCGACGATTCCGGCAAGTTGTTGTACGGGAAGTTCAAAGAAATCTTCACATATAGGTACAACAGTCTGCAATACTTTTGTGTCATCAGTGTGAGAAATCATTGCCTGAGCACCTTTTTGGTAGAGTAGGTATGAGTTGCTATCCATTGCGTACATTGTCATAAACATTTCGCTTGTGATATCACCCCACCATTGTGCTCTTTCTCTGTCAGGACAATCCATAAAATTATCACGCATGGTAACATAGAGAGTACGCAACGATTTTTGCCACAAGGAGTTTAAAAATTCGTCATCACACTTGAAATCACCACAGATTTCACTGTTATATCCGGTTTCACGATATTTAAGAGAAATTACCGTAACACCATAAGGTATGTCATAAGTAATATGCTCACCGTTAAACCAACCTAAGGATTCAAATTCCTGTTCACCTTCTTTGGTAACATATGTAGTTGAAACTGCACCAAGTGGAGTGTTTTCAGTTGTTATTCGAATAGTTTTTCCTGCAGGTGCGATGACTTTAAGGTATGGAGTAAGCTGTGCGTTGTATGGAACATCTACTGTGATTTTTTCGCCGAGAAGATTTTTTACAGTATAATTCTCATAATCTTTTGAGTTTTCGTAATCTGTAAGCCCAAAATCCTTTAACATCGGTATTCCTCTTGGGTAAAGCTTGCCATAAGCACCTTCACCACCGTTTGCATATTCGGTTGCATTTTCCCAAGAAGAAAAATCAAAGGAATTATCAAGCCAATCAACGATTTCTTCCCTTGCATCATAATAAACGCTGTATTCAGGAAGTCTGTAATTAGGCTGATAAAGAGGGCTGTCGATATAAGCGTCATTTTTCTTTACTTTCCATGTGTTGTCAGAAGTTATGGTAATATCGTTATTTATGGCTTCAAAAATGAATCCACCCTGACCACTACTGTTATAGGAATAGTTTTTCTGGTCACCCCAGAACCACACCAAAGCACAGATTGAGTTTTCACCCTTTTTGAGATAAGGTGCAATATCAACGCTGTCATAATAGCCACTATTTTTGTCAGGACCTCGTTTTACGCTACCCTCAAAAACCACGGTTTCACCGTTTATGTAGAGCCAATATTTTGAGTCTGCAGAAATGTCAGCAATAAGTTCTTCAGGAATCTTATCGAGAGCAACTTTTTTGTTAAAACATATCCAAGTGTTGTTTTCAGTAAGGTTTTCTTTATTCCAAATCCATTTTGCCATCCAATCATCCTTGCTTTCAGTAGAAATTGTTTGATATTCAAAAATACTATCAGGAATTTCATAATCAATTGCATATGGTATTTCCGAAAAACTCATTACAAAAAGTGGTGAAAAATATGAAAATACAACCATCGCAACAATTAAGATGACAGAAACGATAATTTGCAAAATTTTCATAGAAAACACTCCTTTATTGAAAATAATTATACCACTCATATAAAACAAAAAGCAACAGTAAAATACCATTGCAGATTTGTTTTGTATGAACGAGAAATCAAAACTTTTGCGAAAATTAACACAAGACCCCGCGCCGCTGTCCGTACCTGTTTTTGTACAGAGATTTTGTGTGCCCCACCCCCAAGGGGTGAAATTTTCACTCATATCGCAAAATGAGCAAAAAATATTTCCACCGTGTACATTTTTTTCGCTCATTTTTAGGATTTACGAAAAATATTTCCAACGGTGTACTTTTTATATTAAAAATATGGGTGAAACATTTTTACATTGTGGCTATTTCTTCATTTGTACTCTTATTATAGATATGCATGACCCATTTTTCTTCAGTTCTGTTAATCATATCAATGGTGTAGTCAAAATCTTCAAAGTTTTTAAAGACTTTTACGGAATATCCATTTTTCATTTTTACTGGGCATTCATGATTTTTAATGTATCCACCATAGCCCATAAGAACAAGCCAAATTCTGAATTCAATATCAAAGAGCCTTTTATTGTTTAGTCCAATAACATCAAATGTCATATCAAAGTCTAGGGATGCAAAAAAAGGTACTCCACCAACTTCTAAATTAGGATTGCCACCACATTCCATAAGCATACGCATAATGGTTGGTGCAATATCTCCATTGTCTATATATCTCATTTCCTGAATAATGTTGTATTGGTTCATACCGTCATCAGTATAAACATAATTTGGCATCAAACCATACTTGATAAATATTTCAAATAATTCAACCCAATTTGTTGTAACAAGTTTATCAGTATAATCACATTGATGTATTTCGAGAGTATTTGCATCTGCCAACTTTATTGCAGTACGAGTTATTTCTTCTGATGTTAGTTTCATATCAATAATGAGTTGTTCAACTTGAAGCAAATCAGCATTGTGTTTGTTGCAAAGTTCAAACAGTTTATTTTCTCTGTCGGTCATTCTAATCACCTCATTTTCAGTTTATAATAAATTAATATAAAAAACAATGAAAATAATTATTTGACAGTCCGTTTTGATGTACAAATATATTAAATGCTTAACGCATCTTATTTTCAGTTTTAATAGGAATAGGCTTTTAAGTTTTATTACAGATAAATCATCTGTGAGTTGTGTGAAAGCCTTGCTGACAAGGTTTCAATTACATGTCGGTCTGCCTTCATTTCATTCCACAAAGGCAAATCTCTGTTTGAAATTAAAATTAAACTACGCTCGTTACTGAGCTTCATTATTGCTTTGTAGAAGAGTAACAACTCTTCTTCTGTTGGTGTTGTGTAAAACAACTCATCAATCACCACAAGGTCGCTTTCAACTAAATAACGCCAAGGATGTGATTTTTTGCTTGAGCATTTAATCAATTCTTCAAAGGTAACATAAACAACCATTGCACCTTTCTCGATAGCCTCAAGCGAAATGTCAACTGCAAGACTTGTCTTGCCTCTGCAACATTTACCGATAATTATAATATTCTGATGCTCGGTTTTGAAATCGAAATTCTTAATTCTATCAAGTTGCCACTGTAGTCCCGACGATATGTAATTGTAATCATAGTGTCGGTCAGGTAGGCGACTTCTTTTTGTGTATTTCTTTGCCCTTGCTTTCTGTCGCAAATCCATTTCCTGTTGCAACACATTCTGCAGATAATCAAGGTTAGAAACACGCTCATCTGTTAAGTCAACCTCACCGTTGCCAAGATGAGTAAGACCCAATTCCTTTGCCATCATCATTACATCAAAAATCTCTGCCATTGAATGCCTCCTGTATCTCACGACTTCGTTTTAAGTAGTTTGATTTTGCGTAGTTGCCCGTGCAATCGTAAAATGAGTCCTTGCCATACTTGTAAATCAAGAACGATAACAGTTCCAAGGTTGTGCATTCACAAGTGTTGATGCAATACTCAAATGCCGAATTCATTTGACCTTCCGTGTAAAAAACAGACGCCTTTTTCAGTAGTTGCAACTGCTTGTGTATGTATCTCGGTCGCATGATTTTCAACTGTGCAATGAACTCAATCGCAAGTGGGTTGTCCTTGTAAAACCGAAGCATATCCGTTTCGATTTTATGGTGTGGAACTCTGTCCTTCGGTAGTTTTATAGTCCTACCAACCTCATTACAAAGGGCATGTTTGCAAATCAAATCGCTTGTAAGTGCAACATAAAACAGCAAAGTGTCCTCTTGTAATTCAACACGAATTCTTTCACCATCGTTAAGGTTTTCCTGTGGCATTTCATAACGATTATCACGAAATTCAACGAACCCTGCGTGCATTGTAAGGACTTGAACAATGGGCTTTTCTTGGAATCGTACCTTAACAAGTGCCTTGTTGTCAATGGGGAACAACTCCTTCGGTGTACGCTTTGTGTAATCGTTCACAATGCTGTTGCCAGTGGTGTCAAGCCAATTGAGAGCATCACAGTTGAGCCTGTCAATTCCGTAGTAAGTCCTGCCGTCAAGAAAACCACGCTTGACCACATTCACCGTGTTTTCAACCCTACCTTTAGTGTTTGGGTCGTGTCCCTTGCAAATGAAAAGGGAGTAGCCAACATCCTTGACGAATTCGTCAAACTCCTTAACGAGAATCACGTTGCCATAGCTTTCAGCAACAACGAAAACCTTGTCTTGGTCATACATGATAATTTGTGGACGACCACCAAAATACCTGAACGCCAACTTGTGAGCCTCAATAGCGGTTTTTGCGGTGAAAGGCTTCGTTGAAAAGTACACGAATTTCATACGACTGTAGGAAAGCACCATGCAGAAGAAATATATTTTGGTTTCCTTACCATACATGTTTCGCATTCGGTATTCACCAAAATCAACCTGTGCCTCATAGCCCGGTGGTTGGTCATCACGAATGCAACGGATTCGTTTCGGTTGACTTAAACCAGCCTGAACTCGCAAATTCTTCACATATCTGTTGAAAGTAGAGTAGGTAGCATCAAAGTCCGAAAATTCTTCCCGTAACTGCGTCATCAAATTGGTGTTAGTGATGGTAGGACAAGCCTTAATCAACTCAATGATGTACTGACGATAGTTGTCCAAATCATACACCGTGCCACGCATAGCCTTCCAGAAATCCTCTTCCGTCTTCCTCCACCAGTTCCGAACCACCGACGCAGGTATGTGCAACCGCCGACCCGTTTCCGCCATGGTCAACCCATCATCCTTACACTTCTGTATCTGCCGATACTGTTCTGATGTAATCATCATTACCTCCTTATTAAATTGTAATTATTTTGTATAATTGCAGCTTTTTGTATAATTCACGGGGTTTTCGCACCCATTTTTCAATTTTATACACCACAATTATTTGACACTCTAACCCTCCTTTCATCGATAACGCTATTGTAACTCAATTTAAGAGAGAATAGCAAGAAATATGAAGATTTTTGTCACAAAATAGATAATAATTACGATTATATAAATAATAAGGGAAGTTATATAAAGGAGTGTTGGTATGGAAGAATTAATTCAAAAAACCAATGAATTATTAAATAGGATACAAGTTGTTTTGGAAAAGTTGTCTAAAATTGAAGATAATTCAAGTTTTGATGATAGGAACAGAATCACTTTAATATTATCAAACCTGTCAAGCAGTTTGAAAAATTGTGATGACAAGTTATTGCTAAAGCCAATTCTGGATGTTATTACAACAAACCTGACTCAAATTGAATCTAATGTTAATAGCAAGCATTATAATGTTGTTCAAAGTTATTTATCTGAATTGGTTAAAGCAATTGCTTTTTTGAACAATGCAAATGGAAAACATAATTTGCAAGGGTATCAAAGTGCAGTTAAAAGTAATATTCGCATGCTGGAGAACGATGTAAAGCAGTCGCGAGAAAAATTGGCTGAGTTAAAAGTTTTAATTGATGAAGAAGTTGAAAGTTTCGAGAAAAGTGAATCTTCTATAATAAAATCCATATCTGAACATCAAAAAGAATTTGAACAAAAAATTGCAATATTAAATACTCAATATGAGAAGTTTTCTTCTGATGCTATGGAAAAGCAAGAAGAAATTCAAACTAAAATGTTGGATGAACAACAAAAATTTAAAAAAGAGTATAGTGAAGAACTATTGGCGTTAAAGGAAGATGTAACTAATACAAAGATTGCTTTCAAAAATGATGCATCAAAAGAATTGTTACAATTTGACACGGAAAAAACAGAAAAATTTGAGATACTTACTGAACAGGTAAGTAAGTTTATTGATGAAACAGGAGCTAGAATAGAAGAGCTTGAAACAAGTGCTGCTGAAAAAATAGGATTTGTTGCAGCTGCTACACACAGCAATGTTTACAAACAATATTCTGATAGGGCTGGAATGGAAAGTCAGTTATGGTACATAGGAACTGTTTTGTCAATGATAGTTTTAGTTGGCTTGTCAATTTGGTGGTTTGTCTTTACAAGATATGAAAATGCAGATTACATCGCACTTATAGCAAGAGTTTGTGCAACTGTTGGTGTTGCAGTTATTTCACGATATTGTGCGATACAAGCTTCAAAATCTAAAGTGGTGGAAACCAAGTTGAGAAAAATACAATTGCAAATGGCTACATTTGATGCTTTTGTTGCTTCGCTTGAAAAGGATGCTCAAGACGATTTGAAAATTAAACTAACAAATCAACTTATAGACCAAAAGGATTGGCTGTCTCACGATAAGAATGAAATAAACATTATAAAAGACTTTGAAAGACTTATAGGTAAATTTGGATATAAGGTCGAATTAAATAAAGATGATGACGATAATAAATAACATAAAGCATTAGGAGGTGCAAAACATGAGAAAAGCATTATGTGTTGGTATTGACAGTTATGAAAATATAAGCGATTTACATGGATGTGTTAATGATGCAAATGGTGTAAAGGTCGCATTGGAACGCAACGGGGACGGAACACTGAATTTTTCTACAAAACTTATGTGTGCAACAAGTGAAGTATCATATATTACAAGAACAGCATTAAAGGATGCTATTCAGGAACTTTTTGCAGATGAGTCAGAAATTGCAGTGTTCTATTATGCCGGACATGGTTCGTATGACAATCTTGGTGGATATCTTTGTACAAGTGAAGTTAACCGTGCTGATGAAGGGCTGTCACTTGATGATGTTATGGGATTTGTCGCTCAATCAAAAGCACAAAACAAAGTTATTATTCTTGATAGTTGCCATAGTGGATTCGCTGGCAGCTCAAATGAAATGAAGAATTATTCTGTTTTGCATAACGGCACCACTATTCTTGCTGCATGTGATGAAAATCAATACTCGTCTGAAGAAAATGGTCACGGTGTATTTACCAATTTATTAATTGAAGCATTATATGGCGGTGCAATGAATTTGCTTGGAGAAGTTTCACCGGGTAGCATTTATTCTTATATTGACCGTTCGCTTGGCGGATGGGAACAGCGTCCGATTTTTAAAGCTAACATCAAGACGTTTGTATCTTTAAGAAGAAATGCACCGCCTATTGCTATATCGGATTTAAGACGAATTACAGAGTTTTTTAATCAACCACAAGATGAATTTTCATTAGACCCTACATACGAGCCTGATAAGCATGAAGCTGATATTAAGGAAGTAAATAAAGAGCATGAGGCTATTTTTAAGATTTTGCAAAAATATGTAAGCCTAAATTTAGTGATTCCGGTTGGTGAAGAACACATGTATTATGCCGCAATAAATCACAAATCATGCAAATTAACAGCACAGGGACAACACTATTGGAATATGGTCAAAAAAGGCACAATTTAATACAAAAATATTTGTGTTAGAGAATAACAAAATTACAAAGGAGTTTTAATGATGAAAATTAATGTATTTATCCCACATCGTTGGAACAACGATGATTATAATGAAATTAGCACACTGCTAGACAGAACTAAGTTTGATGTAAGAGATTATTCTGTACCAGCAGTTTCGCCATTTGACACTATTGATAAACGATTTAATGTAGACCCACAAATTCAAAAGCAAATTCGATATGCTAGTGTTGTAGTGTGCTCAAATCGTCCTGCTAACAATAATGGGATGTCTATTGACGAAATAAAATTTGCAATTAGTATTGGAAAACCTGTTGTTGCGATTAAAATAACAGAAAGTACAAGCACTTACATTGCTGGGCTTGGTATTTCAGTAATATCAAAGAGAAAAGATTCATTAGAAACTTGGATAAATAACAATGTGAAGTAAAACAGTTAGTTGAAAAGGGCTATTGGTATATAAATAGGAGCATAATACTACCTAAAAGATTTTTACCATCCAAAACAATGATAAAACATCACAATTCAAAATTATCAAACTTTTAAATATAGCATCTGCCAAAGTTTTGGTGGATGCTATTATTTTTTAAATGTTAAAAAATATTAAGTATATAACACAAAGATTTAAGTTGATATAAATGTTTTTTTATGGTACAATCAAATCGTGATTTTTTATGTATATGATATGTAGATTTAAGAATGGATTTCAAAGCAAAAAGTTTTGCATGTGGAGATGAAGGGTATAACGATTATGAAAAAATTTAGGATTGTTGATTTGTTCTCAGGAGTGGGAGGCCTGACTTTTGGCTTTTATTATAACCTTATTAAAGATAATTTTGTGAAAAGAGAAAATGTAGAATTCGTTTTTTCAAACGAATATGCTCCACAAGCTGTAAAAGCGTTTAAAAAGAATTATGGTGATGATATTCCTGTTATTGATGGAGATATATGTGATATTACTGATGAAATTATAGAAAGATATGTTGGCGGAAAAGAAGTAGATGTTATAATCGGAGGACCCCCTTGCCAGTCATTTAGTACAATAGGCCAAAGACAGTATGATGATAGAGCTAAGTTATCAAATCAATATTTGCGTATTTTAGAAAGAATCAAGCCAAAAGCGTTTCTTTTTGAAAATGTGAAAGGTATTTTATCAATGAGTGAAATTTTTTATCGCCTTGATGAAAACGGCAAAATGATGTACCAAGAGGTTAAAAGACATCGTGGAGATATTGAGTATATGAGGAAAGAACCTATCATCGATCACTACGGCGATCTTGTCATGAAGAAATTGTCGGAAGAATTTAGCCGAATCGGGTATAATACTGTTTTTAAGACGATGTGTGCAACAGATTTTGGTGTGCCTCAAAATAGAGAAAGAGTTTTTATTATTGGAATAAGAAATGACCTTAATATAAAATGGGAGTATCCAGAAGGGGATGGTCCACTATATACAATACAACAGGCGATATCTGATTTGCCACCTGTTGGAGAAAACGAAGAGGTTAATGAATATACTATTGAACCGCAAAATGAGTACCAAGAATTAATGCGTAAAGGTTGCGATAAGATAACTGAGCATTATTGTGGTTCATATGGTGAAAAAATTAAGACTGTAATTCAAAATGTTGCAGAAGGTGAAGGTAAAAACGATTTTAATAAAAAAGTTGAAGAGGGATTAATTGATAAAAAGTATTATTTAACATCGGGTTATGGAAATACTTATGGTAGGTTGGAAAGAAACAAACCTTCCACAACTATTACTAACAATCTAGCTACCCCATCTGCACTACGTTGTATACATTATGAGCAAAATCGAGCATTAACACCCAGGGAAGGAGCTAGAATTCAATCGTTTCCCGATTGGTATCAGTTTGAAGGCAATCGAACTGATGTAGCAAGACAAGTTGGAAATGCAGTACCACCGTTAATGGCCATTGCGTTTGCAAATAAGATGATTGAAGTTTTGAAAGAAAGTAATTGACATATTAAACTTAAATACATTGTGTAAAAGGAGAATTGTAATTTGGTTCTCCTTTTTATTTTTAAAATATTGCAATATATGACAAATATACAAAAATTATAAAACATATTGACAAATTACCCTATAGATGATACGATATATTCGAAAAAATTTTTAGGAGGATTGCAATATATGGAAACTAAACGTGAAAAATTTGTTAGAATCGTAGAAAATAGAACAAATAAAATCATTGATATGTTGAGACTTTTGGGGAATTGTGCAAATAAAGCCAATTATGATTATACAGAAGCTGATATTAATAAAATTTTCAACACACTTGAAAAAGAGTTGAAAGCTACAAAAATGAAATATTTGGCTATGGAATCAGAAGAAGAAAAATTTAAACTTTAATTTGGTGGGGTGTAAGTATGAAAATATCTTGGCGGTTCCCACCATTATCGGGTGGAACAAAACAGGGATACACAAATAATGATATTGAAGGTTTTAAGGGTGAAGAATTAATAGATAACCTTGCTCGAGAAATTTGTCAGAATTCCTTAGATGCACATGACGAAAAGTCTGAAGGCCCTGTTAAAGTTGTTTTTGAATTAAAACAGGTAAAAACAAGTGAATACGATATATTTTCTGGATATTCTAAATGTTTAAAAGGCTGTCGTGAATATTGGTCTTCTAGTGGAACTATCGATGCGAAATTAGATGCATTTTTGACAGAGGCTGAAGATACATTAAAGAGAACAACAGTGAGTGTATTGGTTGCAAGTGACTATAATACCAAAGGGTTGTGTGGCAATCATAACCTTGATAATATTTCAACGGCATGGGAAGCGTTGACAGGAGCCGATGGCATGTCTGTTAAGCCTGATGATAATAGTGGAGGTTCTTTTGGTATTGGTAAAAATGCTCCCTTTGCTTGTTCCTCATTGAGTATGGTGTTTTACAATACATGTGATATAGATGATTATAGGGCATTCATTGGTGTTGGTAGAGTAGCTACTCTCTTGAATGAAGCAGGAAGACCTACTCAGAGAGTAGGAAAATATCAAAACAATGATGATGAAAATGAAAAATGGCTTCCTATATATGAACAAGATTCAAATGCGTTTAGGGATTTGTTTGTAAGGAAAGAACATGGAACGGATGTTATTGTTGTTGGATTTAACGAGGTGGATAATTGGCAGGATGATATTTCAAAAGCTGTCATCAAAAATTTCTTTGTTGCTATTAAAGAAGAAAAGCTTGTTGTTGAAATTAAGGATGGGAATACGGTAACTCGCATTGACAGTGACAGAATTGCTAAACTCATCGAAGACTATGCGAAAAGTGATTCTCAATTAGAGATCGTTCGTCAATTGTATGCTGCATTCTCTAACCCGGATGTTAAAAAAGAAATAGATATTATGGGTGAAGAAAATGCCGTGGAAATCTATATTAAATCTGAAAGTTCGTTTTCAAGAACCATTGCTAATTTCCGTTCTACTGGAATGTTAGTTGGCAAAGGGTATCGACGTATATTTCAACATTATGCAGCCATTATGATTGTTAGAGGTGAAGAAATAGGGAAACTTCTGAGAGAATGCGAGCCTCCTCGCCATAATCGTTGGGATTACAAACTTATTAAAGGTGAGGCAAACAAGGATAAACGAAACGATGCAAAGAAAGTATTAGATATTCTTGATGTAGAACTATTAGCCTTGCTAAAATCACAATATGAAACACCTGCGGGAGATGCTACAGACGCACCGGGATTAGGTGCTTATTTGGGTGATACTGAAGACGGTGCTCTTCCTGAAGATGGAATGGGTAAGGATATACTGAAAGTTAAAATTAAAATCGGAAAACCAAAGATTAAAAAGCATAGTGCTATTCCAATGGATGTTCCTGGGACTGAAGGAGAAGGACAGAAAGTTTCAGAAAATGGTGGTAATCAAGGTTCTCGAGTTGGGCCTACACCACCAGTACCTCCAGGACCTTTTCCTGGTCCAGGACCTGGTCCATTACCTGGTCCAAATCCAGGTCCATCACCGGATCCAGTGGTTGATCCTAAAAAAGAGGGTGAACAAAAAGGCGTTGTTGAAGGCAATGGCAGCAGGACGGTTCCGATTAAAGAACTATCGAAACGTAGAGTTTTTCCGGTATCTACAAATATTGGATTATATAAAGCTGTGATTCTTCCTTCTAAAGATTATGAAAATCTCTATGTAGAATGTGTTGCTGCCGGTGAAGACGGTAAACGAGAAAGCTTGACAATAAACAAGTTTATGTATCAAGGTAAACCTGTAAGATGTATAAAGGATAAAGCTGGACCAATGAAAGTATGTAAAGATGTACCAGCTGAATTCATGATAACCTTTGAGAAAAAAGAAAAAATGGGATTAAACTTGATCCTATCGGAAGGAGATAACAAATGAGTTTGAATATAGACTATCCGAATCCTGTGTTGTCAATGGAAAGAGATGATTATAACGAAACATGTTTATTTGAAGTTTCGTTCATGGAAGAAGATATTGTTGTGGATGAACAGAATATTTGTATTACTGCAGTTTGCGATCTCCAGTGTAACGGATTATCAAAACTCATTGAAGAGGGTAAAGCAGCAGTTGTTGTTTTGATTAGTAGTAGTGCAGCTTTTTACAGAAGAGCATACGAATTTAATTCTGGTGAAACAATAAAGGTTATTAAAATTCCTAAGTTCGATGTGAGAAGAAACATAGAGTTTTGTGGATACATTCTTGCTAAAGAAGACATAGACTCATTTTGTTGTGAAAATGAATTCAATGATTTATATTTCAAAAATGTTACATTCGCTGTCAAAAAAGCAGATGTTTTGGCGGAGGGGCAAACTAGAACGATTCCAATTGATGATTCTGAACTTGAAAAACCTATTTCATCTATTTTTAGTATTAATAAAAATACACATTCAGAAGCGGAAATTGAATCCAATTTTGATATAGATGAAAAAATTATTGTTTATTTGAGTGAACGGTTAAATCAGCTTTATTATGATATGAAGGACTTTAACAACGGAGCGATGCATAGATATCTTAACGGAATTGTCGCTTTTCCAGTTTTAGTTGAGGCGATTGCGAAAATATGCGATTATTATCGTGGCAATGGTATTGATTATTCTGAAAAAAGATGGTTTAAAACTATTGTATATAAGCTCAACGGCATTAATGTCGATCTGAGCACTCAGTATGATGAATGGTCTTGCGTTGAGTTGGCGGATAAGTTATTGGGTAGCATTACTTATGATGGCTTATTAAGTGTAAAAAACACTATTGATGAAGAAGTTAATAACGGAGAGTATGTAAATACTGGAGGGATGGACTGATGCTACTAGGATTTTTTACAGAAGATGCATATGATAGATTGCTTAATGCTGTTAATGAAAACAAAGAAAAATATCTTGAAGATGAAAGCTGGGTTGCAAATTATTTTGGTAACGGAGTTGAGTGGTGCGGTAAATCCTCTCAACAAGTTAATAGATTCATTCCATATTATTCTGATGCTAAAGATAAAAGTGAAGATGATTTGATAAATGCTATTAGATTGTACGAGGCATTTAAAATAACTCCCCTTCAAGCCACTAATAAATATATGTGGACATATATGTGTCATGTGGATGATGATTGTCGCAAATATATGAAATACCGTTGGAGCGATAGCAAACCAGAACAAAGATATTTTGTGCCAGGAGATGGTATGGGGTTATATTATTTTAATGGTTTATCAAGACTCTGGTGGTGGGCACATTTAACTTATGATCCTGATTGTAAAGACCATTATGTATTAACTAGAATACTTTTTGAAAATCAAATGTTGGGAAAAGATATTTTAGATACATTAAACAGAACTAATTTCAAAAGAATGAAAGGTATTTTGTTAGCGATTCAAGATTTTAGGGATGTGATTGACCCCAAAGAAGGTGTTACAACTTATTTCAGAGAATGCAAGAAAGAGTTGAATCGTTGTGCAGCTATCAATATGTTTGACTTTCTTGATTATGAAGATATCAAGAAAATTACTTTTGACATTCTTGTGAAGGTAAGAAATCAAACAAAGGAAAAATTAATATAGATTGAAGAGTGCTTACTTATATTTTATGGTAGGCATTCTTTGATGTTGAGTCTTAAAATAAGATGTGACACTCGTTAATATAAGAGGAGAATTATTATGCCAAATTTAAAATGGTCACAATTAAATCCACTACAGTTGGGTAGGTATGCGGAGTATTATGCGAAAATGGAGTTTTCATCTTACGGTTTTGAAGTATACACTTCAGAAGTGGATGACCATGGTGTGGATTTTATTGTAAAATCACCTGATAAGAATGAATTTTGTGAGGTTCAAGTTAAATCTGTACGTAATTATGGTTATGTATTTATTGCAAAATCAAAAATGCCTGAACTTACAGACAATAGACTTGTCTCCTATTTGCATTTTGTTGATGGTCAGTTGCCTGATGTTTTTGTTATTCCAGCAACTGCATGGAAAACTCCTAACGCAGTTTTGGTTGACAGAAAATATGATAAGCCCGGTCAAAAGAGTGCGCCTGAATGGGGGATTAGCATTTCAAGAAAAAATTATTCATTGTTGGACGATTACAGAGCAGATACATATTTTCTAAAAAGATGAAAATTAAAGGCAATCAGTATTGGTTGTGAAGGAGAGAGGGGTTGCAAATGGATTTATTAAATGTATTAGTTTTACACAAATTATGGAGGCAAGGAATTATAGTCAAAGTTGATAATGAAAATTTGTGGGTAAAGTTTAATAACAAACCTATGAATAGAAATACAGATACCATTATGTTTCCGTATCCGTCTGCTTTTGTTAATGGTTTTTTGAAAATAATTGATAACGACGAACTACAACAAGAAATTATAGCTGATGCCATCAAAAAAGAGGAGCTCAAAAAGGAGCAAATGGCTCAACAAGTAGTGGTTGTACCCAAAAACAATCCTGTAAAAAAACAACCTAAAAAACATTATGAAAGAGAAAATATTGCATTTAAATGTAATTATTGTGATGGTGGTGCTTCTGCATCTCAGATAGGATATGCAGGTGTGTGCAGTAAAGCCATGATTGAATATAACATTACTGAAGCAAAACGCACATGGTGTTCAAGTGAACAATGCGAATGCAACAGATTTCTTAATGGTGAGTTAACATACACTAATTTATGTGAAATTCATGCGTCTAATAAATTTTTGTGTTATGAAAGTGGTATGTTTACAAATTGGAAAGCTTCTGCTGGAACTGATGTAAAGAATGGAAAAATGGACAGACCTCGCAAACTGAAAAAAGTTCAGAAAAATAGCTTGTGTATACTTACTACTGTGAAACCTGATGCTCTTGAAACAAACCGTATGATTTTTGGCGTTTTTCTTGTTGATGAATCCTATGAAGGTGATAATCAAGCCGAGGGGTATGTAACAACAAATTCTAAATACAAATTGAAACTTACCCCTAAAGAAGCTAGCGAAATATTGTTCTGGAATTATCACAAAAACTCTAATGACCAAGGAACTGCGCGATGGAGTTCGGGTTTGTACCGTTATATTAATGATGTTGTATCTGCTCAAGTGTTGCGCGATATAGCTGAAATAAAGAAAAATAGCCATGATGCAGAATTGGCAAAAGAATTTTTTGAATATTATTGCAAGGTTAATAATGTTGATACAGATTCTTTACCATCAAACAATGGTGCACTATTAATATAAACATTGTGTAGAATGTTATATGAGGTTATCAAATGATTAAAGAAGTAATTCATGACCCGATTTTGTTAGCTATGAAATCGGAAAAGGCTACAATTGAAGATTTACATGTGGCAGAAGATTTGCTTGACACTCTTACTGCCAATACTGATGGTTGTGTTGGTATGGCTGCCAATATGATTGGTGTGCATAAGAGTATCATCTGTTTTGATAATGATGGTACATATATGACTATGTTTAACCCTGAAATCATTAAAAAATCTGACCCTTATGAAACCGAAGAAGGATGTCTTTCATTGCTTGGTGGCCCTCGTAAATGTAAGCGTTACAAGAGCATAAAAGTGCAGTGGCAGACAGCTGAATTTCAAACCCGAATCAAAACATTCACCGGTTGGACAGCACAAATCATTCAGCACGAAATCGACCATTGTGATGGGATATTAATATGAAAATAGCGCTCAAGTCAGGATTGCTTGAGCGCTATTTTGTTTGTATTATTATTTGTTTTGTTTCTTCCAACAACTATCACATAAACTGTTGTATCCGTTATCTGAATGAAGTCCACATTCTTTACATTTGACTTGTGCCGCCTTTAGTTCTATATCTTCTGCAAGAGAACCAGGACGAGTGTTATGGTACCCTGTGCCACGAAGTCTATCTGCTTCTTCTTTTGTCAAAGCGGCTTTGGAACTGGTAGATGATTGAGAATAATTATTGTAACTGTTTGTATATGATGAATAGTTTGTTTTATAATCTTTTTTATCATTCGAATCTGGTAATTTAGCAATAGAAGAAAATACCATAAAACCGCACAGAAGAACACATATTACCCTTTTCATATTGTTCGATGGTTGTCTGCCTGCTATTACAAGCGTAGTTATGATAGTTACTAATCCTAAAAATGTTTTCATAATTTTACCTCCTTAATTAGTGCAAATTAATGCTGCACATGTTTCAAAATCATAATTCAAACGAACAAAAGTTATATTTACACCAAAAATATCAAGTGCAGTGGACATATAATCATTAAAATTACATTCGTTTGTAATTGTAATATAAGAAATAGTATAATCTTTATATTCTGTATTTTTTACATGCATTATTTTTATACCTTCGTTGTCAGAAAAAGATTTTCGCACATGTGCCAATATAAGTGAAGATATATCATAATTATTTTTCTGCGACTTGTACTTGTTTGATTTAGCAATGAAATGATAGCACTCTTTTTCTATACAGTTGTGTTGTTTAAGTAAATCTTTGGTTAAAAAACCTGGATGACCATCATATTGGCAATAACCAACACATTTATTACTGCCAGTTATTGAATTGTCAATACATCGACGTGTGTAATTAGATGGACTTTTTTTCTCAAAAAAGGCATATCTATCTATTTCTGTTGTAAAAACTACATTATTCAAAAGAATCACCTCGTTTTTAAAAAGAAGATGCCATAAGGAATCGTATTTTTTTAATATCACGACAGTCCTTACATCTTTTAGGTTCATTCCAGCCATTAGATTCAAAGTGTTTTTGGGATTTTGCAGAGAATAGGAATTTTTTTCCACAGTCTTGACAGATAAGATACTTATTCTCATATTTTTTCTGAATATTATTGGTTTGTTCTTTATTTAAATTAGTTGAAATAGGTATAATATTTTTTGAATATGTAATGGTAACACTTGATTTGTATTCTTTTGTCTGCATCATATATTGTCTTTCCAACATTATTTCTAAATCATCTTCAAAGTATTTTGCCCATCCCATTATTGATTCCTTCTTTCTTTGTTTTTATAATATTGATTTTAAAATTGATTGAAATGTGAGATCTAATCTAATTCTACCATCGGTCAGCGGATAAATTTCAAAATTGTCTGCTTTGCAAATTATGTCTGCAAAGACTTTTGGTTTATATATTGTCAGGGTATCTAATTCTACAGAAATAGAACCTAAATTAAATGTTTGGTCTACATCTATTGTAATTTCACCTTGTGATATGGTTTCTTTTAATAGTGCTGTTAATTGGGATGCTGATTGTAACATTAGTTTGTAACGGGGGATATGTAGTGCTTTTATTGTGGATTTTGGAAGAGTATTTAAAAATCCCATTAATGCTTCTAATGTACCATCATAGTTTATTTCGTTATAAGAATTATTCATATTTGACCTCCATCATAGTTTTAAAAGAAATGCAAGTAACAAAAATAATATAGCTAGTGGTGGACACATTGCGACTAAAATAAAAAGTATTATTGTTAATACAGAATTTTTCATTTTTTATCCTCCTAAGTGTTTTGTTTTTTATGTTTTATATTTTAATTTAAACAAAAGAATTAGTATTGTTTTTTTGTGTACAATTTTTGACAATAAAGTAGTAAATAATTTTTTGAAATTTCTTGTTGACGATATTTAGTATGTTTTTTATAATGAAAGAAAGAATCTAAAGATGATATGTCAAAATTTGTACCGTTATAGACAATACAAGAAAAGTTTAATTTTATATAATCAAATTAAGAAAGGAGAAAAAACAAATGACAGCAAAACAAAAATACGATGACATCATCAATTTTATAGAGGAACAAATTGCTCAAGGATTAAATCTCAAGGCAAGTACCATTATAAATGAAATTAAAAACAACTTTTATATTGATGAACGTGCATTAGGTCAAATCTTTTTATTTTTAACTAATATGCCAATAAATACGTATATTAAGCGTAGACAATTAACAAAAGCAGCAGAAGTGCTTTTAGATAATGAAAATATTGAGGATGCAATACAATATACTGGTTTTAGTGATGAACCGAGCTTTTCTAAGGCATTTAAAAAAGAGTTCGCCCTTCCACCGGGTAAATTTAAAGAAAGCAATAGTGCTACGGTAGAACCAGCTTTAAATTGGGATGTTATTGCAAATTCTGAATGTACTTTAATTAAGGAGAAGAATTCATTGGAAAAAACAAAATTTGGAATTCCTATTGATACATACAACAAAGTAATAGAAGCAGAAAATATGCAAGTTATTTACGGGTTCGATGACAAAACGAGTGAATTTGCATATAAGTTGTCCCAAAAATATGGTTGTGAAATGCGAGCTGCTTTTGAACTTGCAGATGAGTTGATAATATATTTTGAAGGTGATAAGTTTTATGTTGAAAATTTGGATGATTTCATAGAAGATTATGATGAAGTTATCTGGATATTTTTTAATTTTGATTTATCGTTTTGTCAGTCGATAGAATTATTAAGAGGATTAAAAATTATTGGGATTAAAGACATTAGAAAAGAAGACCCATATGTAATAGCGTATTTTTATGAAACAAGCTATACTTATGAATTTGTAAAAGAATGTTGGATTTTCTATACGACGCAGAATAATTGTGGTGTTGAATTTGAGTATTTCATGGATTGCGTAAGTGAATATGGTTCTTTTGAAACGGCATGTGAAGTTTTAGATTGTAGTGATATTGATATGTCTTTCAGTTTGGAAGATATGCAATTGGATGAGAATGAGTTAGCAATGGAAAAATGGGCAAGTGAAGAAATGGACTATTCTAATTATGAAGGGCTAGACGATTTTTACGACCCCGACAATCCGGAGGATTAAAGTGTTGAATAATAAGTAGCTAAAAACACCTATGATGTTAGGAATTACCCCGACGTCATAGGTGTTTTTATTAGGGAATATTAAATTTTAGTGTTCTTCAACAGTAGGGTCGTAGTACTTAACAGTGAGTTTCCATTCATCGTTAAACGGGCTTTTATCACTGTAAGATTCGTAGATGTCTCTAAGTCGAGGAAATGGTGGTTGAGTGGCTCCGTCCCAACTTTTAATTTCTTCATTAGTAGCATTTTCAAGACCATAGTAGCCTAATGCAAAGTAATCACGGTCGGTTACTGCATCGATAATTTCTTCAGTTGTAGCAAACCTACCACCGCACAGGTCGATTACATAAGTATCCCCTTCATTAATCATTTCTTCGATTAATTTTTCCTCAATCTTACAACGCAATGTTGGAAGATATTCCTTTAATGCTTTGCTTGAAGAAGGGGCGTATTTATGCTTTACAGCATAATTGTAAACTTCCTCAAGTTCAGGTGGTAAGCTTATTTCCATAACTCTCCATTCTTTAGAGTTATCGTCACCATAATCAATAGAAACCAAAATTCTCGTCATTTTCGTTATCCACCTCCTTTTTCTTTTTTGATTTTTTCGGTTTGCCGAAGAATAATTCGTAATGCTTTCTAGCAATTATCACGGCCATCTTAATGTCTTTGTCAGAGAAACCATCTTTTTTAAGGTCACTGACAATTCCATTGATAATAGCGTCAATTGAATTTTTCATGTGTTGTTCCACTCCTATTAAAGTTTATCAGCAGCGGGATGATAAATTACCCAAACTCTATCTAATAACGGATTGATAGGTGTAAAGTCTTTTTCAAAGTCTTTTACCAAAGGCAACTTTTCAAGTTTACTTGCATCCCAGTTTTTTAATTCTTCGTTAGATGAATTTTCAAGACCAAAGAATGCCAGAGTATGTTTATCACATTGAGCAACTAATTTGTTTATTTTTGTAGCATCAACAGGGACAAGGCCGTAGCAATTAAGGATGTATTCATCACCAAATTCAATTGCGTGTTTTACTAATGCATCTACAATAAATTTGTGTGCAGATTCCATCCAATCAATATACTCATCTCCGTTACTATAACTAACTTTTTTGCCTGAGTCGATACGCTCTGCTAAAAAATCTGCAAATGCTTTTTTGAATAGGTCGTGTCGACCATTCCAGTTTAAAGGTTTTCCATCGTTGAATTCAATGTCGATTGCTTCAAAAGGGATTTTAAATTTTCTGTTTTTCATAATTAATATACCTCGCTTCATTTAAATATTTAGAGTTTAATTTTGTATATAGGTTTGAATTAAAGAGTTGTAGGTTCATTTCTAATTCGTGGTTTGCCTACCGGCTTTTTCATTATACACATCAAAGAATACCTCCTTTCTAGAATTGTTTATGAAAACAAAAAAGCCGACCATTCAAGAACAGAACTATAGCGTAAATACTATAATTCTTTCTACGAATGGCCGGCTATTTGCTATCACGACATTATATGTGGATGCGTTGCACGGTCCCTAAATTGTCAATGGTTCACAAAATATCGATTGTGAACGAAACGAAGCAATGGTTGCTTATTGCTGAACATTTGTTCGAGTGTGGTTTTATTTTAGCAGAAGCTAAAAAGATTGTCAATACTTTTTTAAAAATTTTTTAAAATAATTTTTTCATCAAATATGACACTACAATTTGACATTTCCAATCAGCAATATTTAGTTCCATGATTTTATGTCTCGTTAAAATTTTGAGAGTCAGTGAGGAAAGATTCGCTGATGATTTTAATGCCAAGTTTTACACCTTGGATAAAGGCTTCTTTTTCTGCGATACTGGTCATTTCGCTGATGCAATCTTTATATTTTTCAAAAATGATTTTCTGTTCTTTTGAGAGTGTTGGCAGTAATTTTTCTTCATTCCGTACAGAAAGGTTTGCAAGTTTTGAATACTCACTCCCACGCGTTATGTATTTATTTGCAGGGTCGATATTTCCGTAATATAAATTTTCTAAAGTTGTCATAAAAAATCTCCTTTCAGGGTGTCCTATATATCACTCTGAAGGGAGAAAAAGTCAAGTTATTTTTATTTTTTATAAAAATAGAACAAAATGAGGAAATTTGTATATTTATGTCACAAAACGCAAGGAAAATTCGATTATTATTAATAAGGAATATGAACGACAAATATGGATAATTTGCCGTTGGTGTTAAAAAGAACTATAATTACAATTGAAAGAAAGGCAGGCCAAAATAGTGACTGATGAACAATTAGAAAGGATACTGAGAAAAACGGACTTGCATGAGTGTGAACCAATAATTAAAGATTACATATATTATTGTAAGAAACCAATCAAGAGTAGAGTTAATAGAGGAGATGGAACTTACAGATACTCTGTTGACGAACATGAGTTTTTGCTGATTACTAATGGTAAAGAAAAGCAAGGTATAATTTTACGGTATGGCATAGTTGATATACATTGGCTCATATTGAGAAGGTGGAGAAATCAACATGTATTGAGCAATGCTCTGCGCACAGGGGTTATTAATAGTATTTGGCCAGAGAATAAAACAGTATCTTGTTGTTACAGTTGGAGAGATAAAGTTGCGGATAGGCCAGAAAAATATAAAAAGACGAAATATCTAGCAAGTATTGCAGGGTTAAAGATGAAAGAATGATACTAAATTTTATTATAGTTTGGAAATAGTAAGAACAATTAGGAAGGGGTTGTAAATTTATGCAAATTGTGATATCATAATTATGGATATTTGTATAGTAAAAGGGGGAACTATTGTGAGTGCAAAAGATTCAATCTTAACTCGTGTTTTTACACAAAATATGTTGCGAGATTTAATGTATGAGCAGAATAATATTTCCCTACTTGAAAAAATTGTAAAAAGATATGAGATTTCTTTTGATGGCGAAGTTAAAAATGAAAATATCATTTCTGAAATTTATCAATATTTAGGGAATTCATATCGAAATGAATATTTTTATAAAAATACTTTGTTAAACAAGTTAATTATTAATGTTCATCGTTTGAAAACGACTACTGCCTTAACTGAGGTTCCAGTAGCTAAATCAAAAGCTGATTTCATTATGATTAATGGTAAAGCTGTTGTTTATGAAATCAAAACTGAATTAGATACTTTTGAAAGATTAGAAACTCAACTTCGTGATTATTATAAAGCTTTTGACCATGTATGTGTTGTAACTAGCGAA
Source organism: Candidatus Fimenecus sp. (assembly GCA_045613065.1). Lineage (GTDB taxonomy): Bacteria > Bacillota > Clostridia > Oscillospirales > Acutalibacteraceae > Fimenecus. The sequence continues at coordinate 60,979 of JAZLAH010000042.1, read as the reverse complement.
TCACAGGCGGAAGAATTATTGGTTAGATTTAAAGATTCTCCTACAGGTATCTACGTATTGAGTAAGAAAAACACAATCAAACGTCTTAAGGAACCTGTAGAATATAGAGAAATGCTTGAAAAAGAGCAGATTTTCAAGATTCTCAATAAACCTGAATATGAAAATCTAATAAAAAATGCAAAGAAAGAGTTACCGAATGTAACACCTGTAAACTATTATAGAGAGTGTAAGCGAATCGCTTGTGAACTTTCTGTGCAGGAATTATATGATTTGTTTTTAAAAGAGTTGAAAAAAAGAAATCGGATTGACACTATTGACTTTAATAAAATTCCATATGCTTTAAGGTTTTTGGTATATTTTTCTAAATTTCAAAAACCTCAACTTGAAGCACTAGATGAGTATCTTTGTAAACCGTTTAAAGGAGTGAGATGATTGTATTATCCTATACTAAGAGGTAGACAAAACGAATTATTAGCAATTAAGGAGTTGTTAAATGAATCCCGATTAAGTGACAAAATAACTCCAATTATAGAGCCAGTTAAATTATCGCCTACACTGGTGAGTACAATAAAGGTATTTGCCGATGCAAATCGGGATTTGGTTTTAATTAGAAATCCCAAAGTTGGTTCATTTAAAGTCGATGTTAAAAACACCAAAAATGCTAAGTATTTGGAATCATTAAAAACAATTTTAAGTGAATCAAAGATTTTACGAGGAATAATTGTCGATAAAGAGACCCCATTAAGAGTAAAAAAATGGCATCAAAAAGGTACTACTGACGAGGAAATCATTTCACTTTGTACAAATCCTGACGCAATAAAGTTTTTTGAAGATGCATTCAACGGAAGCGCAGATGTAAGAACGGTAGTGCCGTATGCATCAGCTTTTAGAAGAATTCGCAAAAACAGAATTCTTTTAGAGGATAAATTTAATAAAAAGGGACGTAATCAAGATTATATTAACGACCCTGATGAATTTTTTTCAAACGACCATATTTACTATGCTGAAGATGGATATGTTGGTTTTTCTGATTACTCAATTATAGGAGAAGAATATTCCGAATCAGGTTTTGCACCATATGCGGTGGCAATTCATATTGTATATTTTGATGAATCCAAAGAATTAAGAGTCCATCATTTTGTATCAGAAGATAATGAAGATATAAGTGACCCGGCAGGTAAGTTTTATCAAGCAGTAAAACAGTTGGTTGAGTGGAATAAAACGCAAAAACTTGATACAATTGCAATCCAAACTTTTGAGAAAATATGCGAAGAACAGTCTTATCCTGGTCTTGGTGTTGTGAAAAAGTTATCTTTAATGCATCATTTGGAACTGGTTGGACGGTATTTGGATGGGAAGATATAATGATTTTTTGTAGTAATTGTTTTCGCAATTTAGAAATAAAATCAATTATTGATGAGCGAGGAATTTTGGGCGTTTGCCCAATATGTGGCATCAAAGATGTAAAGGTATATGATACCGAACAAGATTCGACTCTGGTGGGAATGTTTGATAATCTACTTTCTGTTTATACTGCTGAAGATGACCTGCCAAGCTCATATCCTCATAGTGAATGTAGAACTTTAGTTGAAACCATTAAAAATGAGTGGGATATCTTTTCTGCCATTCCTGATGAAGCCATTTTAAATATACTTAAAAGTTTGTCTCCTACTATTTTAGAGGATTATCCCATAGTCTTTGAAAAACTTGTTGGAATTCCAGAGAAATATGATAAGGAATATCTACTTAAGACCTCAATTCTACATGCAGAGAAGTGGGACGATTTTGTTGAGTCAATTAAACACAAAAATCGTTTTCACACAGACCTTATTGATAAAGAGCTCTTAAAAAAGTATTGTTTAGATATAAGTAAAAAAATACCTATAAGTAAGCAACGATTCTATAGAGGACGTATAGCTAAAGATAAGGATGGTTTCTTACCGAGTGAAATGGGAGCGCCACCAAAAGAATATGCATCAAATGGTAGAGCGAATTCAGATGGAATTAGTAGACTTTATTTAACAAATGACAGAGAAACAACATTTCATGAAATTCGTGCAGCCGAATATGATTATGTTTCTATCGGGACTTTTAAGCAATTGAAAGAACTTACCGTTGTTGATTTGAAACAAATTCATAAAATTAGTCCTTTTGGTATTGATGTTGACTGTACCGCGCTTGCTATCAATAGAGAACATCTACTTAAAATCAATCAGGAAATGAGTAAACCAATGCGTAGAGGTGATAGTCCATTGGATTATCTTCCGACACAGTATATTTGTGATTTTGTAATGTCTATAAAAAATGACGATGGAACCCCAATATTTGATGGCATTGAATATCAAAGTGCAATGCACAGTCGAGGCTCTAATTTAGCAATTTTTAATCCCGAAAATTTCAAGTGTACATATAGTCGCACATATGAAGTAAAAAAACTTTACTATTCTAAAGAATTGCTATCAAAACACAAATGATTGTTGAAACATAATAACAAAACGGTGAAAATATTTGCTGATTTGTAGTAATTGAAATTAATGTTTTTTATTTTTAAAGCATCTTCTCATTTTTGGGGGATGCTTTTTTGGTGTTCTCTATTTAAAAAATAAAGCAGATGTTAATTTGAGAGTTTGACTTTCGTTCACCTAATAGTCAACATAAAGAACAATAAAATCAATACCAGTCTTTAATTTTGCGAGGGATGTGTCCGTTTTTGTGTACACCGTTTACGATTACTCAAAAAAATTTATACTCCGTTTACGATTTGATTTTTTGAGAAATTCTGAAAACAAAAAAAGTGCCCTAAAAAGAGCACTAATTTTGCTTGGAAAATGAAGAAACCCCTATATTTCAAGGGATTTCTCGTGTATCAATACCGAGGTACTGAGGTGGTCGGAGTGACAGGAGTCGAATTATAGACTCACAATACGAATGAGGGATTCGCATTGTGCTCTTCGCTAAAAACAATCCACCGGATTGTTTTCTTAACGCTCAGACCTATCGGTTCGACTCCTTTATATCAGATACAAAGAAAATAGCAGTCTCAACCGAAGTTGAAACTGCTATTTTGGTCGGAGTGACAGGAGTCGAACCTGCGGCATCCACATCCCAAATGTGGCGCGCTACCAGCTGCGCTACACCCCGAAATATTCGCTTTTTTCGTCAGCTTTAATAGTATATACTATTTTGTTTCGTTTGTCAATATATAATTTTCAAAAAAATAAAAAAATTGTCATATAGAGATTTAATTTGATTTTAGGAAGTATATATTATGCAATGAACATAATGTTGCTTTGTGTTGACAAATTAATGAAAAAAGCGTAGAATAAACTAATACATAATATATTATTGTATTCCATATGCAAAAGGAGATTGTTGAGATGGCAAAAAAAGTTTTAACTCCGGAACAGGCAGAACTTAAAAATATTAAAAAAGAGGCAAATTCTTCACGCTTTACTAGTGTTATTGCAGTTCTTCTTTCAATTGTTATTGCTTTTGGCGTAGTATCAATAGGCAAATCAACATCAGAAAAACTTGTTGGTGAAGCAGGTGTGGTAGTTCAGACAGGCGATACAATTAAAAATCCTGGTAACGATTCATCATTTTCTTCAAGTGATGTTATAGTTGATGAGGAAACAGGTGAAATTATCTACGATTCTTCTGATGTGGAAGATGAAGCAAGTGGTGAGGATGCAAATGCTGAGGAAGAGGTTGACCCAAATCGAGAACTTCCTGCAAATCCTGCTGAATGGACAAAGACAGAAATAGTGAACTACTACAAAAAAGCAGCTAATAATTCAACAGATGTAAAATCTATCCAGAAAATGACATTGCGAGATGGCTTAAAAGCAGAAATCAGTAATAACACAATTCAGAACCTCGTTGAACTTGCAATGCCAGTTATGGTAGCAGCACTTAAGGCAAACTCAACTGAGTTTGATGGAATTACAGGTGGATACAATGACCTTGTACCATCTGATGTTAAGTCTGCGAAGGCATATAAAGAAGGAAAATATACAATTATAGAAATGACACTTGTTGAGCAGAAGGATGACGCTTATGGTGATACATTCAAGGGCACTGTTGGGCATGGAATTTCTGTTGTTGGTAATATAGGTGTTGTTGCTGATAATTTCCCTGATTGGTCAATGGATTTTGAAAGTGCATTTATTGAGCTTCATTACAAGAATCCTGTTATTAAAGTAAGAATTAATGAAAAAGGTGTTATAGAAAAAGGCTCATGGACCTATGAGGTTTATGTTACAGTAAGAAATCTCAGAATTGTAAAAATTATTGTTGAAGATGCAACAGGTGTTATTGATTATGTAGTCACAACAGGTGGCGGATTTTAAATTCTGAATAATATTATAAAGTGCTTATTCCCTCGGGAGTAGGCGCTTTTTGTTGTAAAAACAGTAAATCCTAATCATTGACAAAAAAAGATTAGTATAGTAAAATAATTACATATGTACTTAGGAGGATATAAATATGGAAAATATGGAACCAATGCAGCCTGTACAGAACGAACAACCAGTTCAACCTATACAGCCTGTACAGCCACAAAAACCTAAAAAAGAAAAAAATCCAAAGAAAATAATTGCAATTGTTCTTGCGATTGTTATCTTTTTCGTAGCAATATTTTCAGTAGCTCAGTTCTTTTCAATGCAGATGAGAATAACAAATCTTGAAAATCAAAGTGACTACTATAAGCAGATGTTCAATTATTACAATTACCTTATTGAGAGTGGACAGATTGTTCTTGAAGAAGGTGCTGCACCTTCATTTGACGATTTTGTACAGAACAACGGCTCTGATTATACTCCTGATGTTACTCAGGATAGTCAGCAGAATGTTCAGCAAGATAGTGGTCCTCAGTCAGCAGACCCAACACAGTGGACAACTGCACAGATTGTTGAAACATACAAACATGCTGCAGGAAGAACTCACAACAGCGTAACATCATCTCAGGTTATGAGTTTGCGTGATGGTTCACTTCAGGCACCTGGGATTAATGCTGGTTTGTTGAGTATGACAGAAAGTGTTATGAAAACTGTACTTGCAAACAACTCAATGAATATTCAGGGTATTACAGGTGGTCATCAGAATCTTGTTGTATCTGATGTTCAGTCTGCTCGTGCATACAAAAATGGTAGCAATATTGTTATCGAAATGAGAATGAAAGAACAGGTTGATAAGGGTAATGGCAATATGTACAGTGGTAGTGTTGGCCATGCTATTTCTGTTGTTGGTGATATTGAATCAGTTATTGGTCAATTCTCATCATTGGGTGTAGAAACAGATTTGCGTGATGAAAACTGTACACTTCACTACAAGAATCCTATAGTTAAGGTTGCTATCAACAGTAACGGATATATTGTAAATGGTACATGGAGCTACTATGTTGATGTTACACTTAGAGATATGACTATCAAAGGTTTTGGTATGACAGTGCCTGTAGCAGTTTCTACTGCAATTATTGACTTTGTTGTTACTCTTAATGGTGGTTTCAAAGGATAATTAAAAGTTAATAAAAATATTTATGACCTGTCTTTACAGGTCATATTTTTTTGTTTATAATTAACGTATTAAGAGAAAGAGGAATTGTTAAAATGAAAACAGCAGAAAAAGTAACCCTTAGTGAACAAAAAGAAATAAAAAGACTCAAAAAGATGCAGGGCAGAAGTGATAGTAGTAAATACTTTTTTGTTTTGCTTATGCTTATTGCTATTGTAAACATCCTTGATGAGGTGACAAGTAATCTGACAGTTACTGTTCAGTCATCATTTGTAACGGAATTCTTTGTAAATAATCCGTTCATGGGTAAATACTATACCTTCCAGGAAGGTCTGGCACTTCATTCAGGTGTTGGCGTTTTCACTTATGTTTTAGGTATTTTTACACCATTTTATAAAGCCCTTGCAGATAAATGGGGACGAAAACCTCTTTTTGCAATTTCCACATTAGGTATGGCAACAGGTCTTCTTGTAATCCATCTTTCAACAAGTTACATAATGTTCCTTGTGGGCTTTGCTATCATCAGTTTCTTTATGGGACACGATATTCAGATTATCTATATTCTTGAGGAGGCACCTGACAAGCATCGTGCAAAGATTTACAGCTTTCTTAAGAGCTTTGGTATTTTAGGTGTTATCCTTATTCCAACACTTCGTGATATGCTGATGGGTGATGATGCAACAAGATGGCGTGAAATCTTCCTTGTTCCGGCTGTAATCGGTTTTGTAGCAGTGCTTCTTGTTGTCCTTTTTGCAAAAGACACAAAAGTTTTTGTAAATGAGAGAATCGAATATCTGTCAAGACCGGCTTCAGAACGTCAGGCTGAAAAAGAGCTTAAGAAAAAACAAAAAGAAGCACAAAGAAATCAGTCAGGTGTTTTTAACGGTGTTAAATATATTTTTGCAAATAAAGACACAAAGAATCTAATTATTTCTCATATTATATTCGACTCAGCAATGCCTGCAATAGCACTTTATTTCGAGTCCTCAATGCATAAAGTCGGTATGAGTACAAGTGAAATTACACAAGCACTCTTCATGGTGCCTGTAGTTTATGGTACAATCACATTCCTTTCTGGTTTTATTGCTGATAAGCTTGGTCGAAAGGTGACAGTAACAGGATTTTCAGTAACTTGTATTTTAGGTTATACACTTTTCGTATCAGGTATTCTCTGTGGTTGGAATCCATATCTCATTGGTTTCTTTGCAGGATTTTATCAGGGGTCATATTGGATTGGTAGAGATTATATGAACGTTATGATGACAGAAAAAGTACCGACAGACATTCGTGCGTCAGTAGTTGGTGCAGAAGGACTTCTTGTAATTATCGGACTTGTGGTAGGTTATGGACTTGCAATTGTGGGTATGATTAAATTCCCAATCTGGTGGGTTTGCCTTGCAATTTCTGTTGTTGCAGTTGGTGTGGCAGCAGTAATGTTTGCAAAGGGCGTTAAAGAAACAAAAGGTGCAAACCTTGATGCGATAGAGTAAATGCAAAAGGTAAAACACAAAGTGCAAAATGATAAAAAATCCTCCCGTGTGGGAGGATTTTTGTTTGTTGTTATTTATTCTGTTTTACCTAATTCTTGCATTGTAACTTCTTCTTTTGCATTATCGGAAACAGAAGTATATTTTTCCTGATAGTAGTTTTCAGCAACGCAGTCGAATTTGCCGTCAGGTTTAACTGTAATCATTGTACAACCACGCTGTGAACCAAGTTTTGAAATGCCTGAATATGCAAGATAGTCGATACTGAAACCGTATGTAAGACGGATTCCCTTATATTCAATAGAGAAGTTGTTAAGGTGGTCGTGACCAACGAAAATGCCTTTTGTGCTACCAAGAGAGAGCATTGTTTCAAAGATTTCATCAGGGTAAACACCTGAGTAAACCATTTTACCTGTTTCACCAACAGTGCCATAGTAATATTTTGCATTTTCTGTGTCCTTGTAACCAGCTTCAACATATTCATTCCAAGCATCAAGATATTCTGTGTTAGGAACGTGCCAGAAAGCAAGTGACTTAACTGTTGAGTATTTCTCAAGCAATTCCTCTTTATTATCGAAATTACCTGAATTGATAAGTTCAATATTGTATTCATTGTATTTCAATACGTTATTCTTGTACCATTCAACCTGACTGTCGTGAATATTATCGTATTTCCAGCCGATGCCAAGGTAGTCACCATCAACATAAGAATGAGTATCAAATGTATAAAGAGATTGAGTGATAATGCCATCTGAGTTTTTAACATTTACAACTGTGTTGCAGTATCCGTCAACATGGTCTTCAAAGTTATCGTTGAAAAGGCAATATGCCCATTTTTCATCACTGTAAAATCCTGAGATTTCATCACGAGTATATCTTGAATAAATTTCAGTGTCGTGGTTACCGAAAACAGGCAACCAATAAACACCTAATTTTTCCATAAGAGAAGCAAAAATTTCAGAAGATTTCATATTGTCGAATGTACCAGCCTGAAAAGGTACAGGATAAACAATGTCACCTGTAACAATAACAAGGTCAGGTTTTTCTGCAGTAATCATTGAAGCAACAGCACCAAGTGCCATTGTATCTTTTGATGTTGACATCCAACCTGCACCGATATGTACGTCAGTTAACTGCATAACTCTGAAATCATTATCAGTTGTGAATGTCCATACACCATCTTCGTCTTTTTCAGGTATAAGCTGGTTGTCATATTTTACTGATTTGAAATTTGCAACATTCTTAAGCTGAGCATTGCAACCAACAGCATTTACAACAGTACCCGCTACACCTAAAAGGATAATCAGTGCAAGAATTATACTGATTACCTTTAAAAATTTTTTACCACGATTTTTCTTTTTCAAGAGAATACCTCCCATTCCACAGTTGAACTGCAGTTAAGTTCTGCTTTTAGCTGATTTTTTATTATATTCTGTACTGATAAAAGATCAATATCCTTATCAGTTAAAGATAAATTAAGAGTGACGTAAACATTTTCATTACCATAAGAATGAATTGTAATATCATTTATACAAATATTTTCATTAATGTTTTTTATAAGAAGTGACACTTTTTCTTCAACCTTTTCATCACTTTGTCCGATAAGGTCAGATATTGATGAAATGATAAGTCGGATTCCAAGGATTGCAATAACAATGCTTATGGCAAGTCCAAGAATAGAATCAAGTGCAAAACCAATTGTATTGGAAAGTGTAAATGAAAGAAGTGTCATAAGTGTAATAGCACAATCAAGATATGAATCAAGCATAACTGTTTTAAGTACAGCAGATTGAGTCTTTTTGTACCCTAAACTGAAAATAACACCTAAAATTAATTTCACAAGACAGGTAAGACCGATAATAATTGCATATTTTGTAAAATACCATACAGGTACTGGTGTCATAAGACGGCTCAGTGAATTATATGCAAAAGAGCATCCAGCAACGGTCATAATAAGTGACATTATGAATGTTGTGATGGTTTCCATTTTGCCGAAACCAAATTTAAATCTGTCTGTTGCAGGTTTGCTAATAAATGAAATTCCCACAAGTGCAAGGCAAAGTGAGAGCGTGTCCATAAGATTGTTTATGCTGTCAGTATAAATACAAAGACTGTTTGTGTGGACACCAATATAATATTTTGTAAAGAATAAAATGAGATTTATAATTCCTGCAAAAATAAGAACAGGAGAAAGTCGTTTTTTCATAACCATAAATTAAAATAATGAAATTACCCACATAATCACAAACCATACAGGTGGAATTAAAAGTGAAGGTAACATATTGAGTGTTTTAAGATTTTTTATTTCAAGAATTGCAAGACCTGATGATGCGATTAAAAATCCACCAACAACGCTGATTTCACACATAAGTTCAGGACTCATAAATTCACCTAAAAATGTTGCAAGTAAATAGATAGAGCCTTGCCATAAAAACAGCACAGGTGCTGCAAGTGCAATTCCAATTCCGTAAGTTGATGCTAAAACCATACTTGTAACAAAGTCAAGAGTAGCATTTGTAAAAAGATATGTATGGTCGTTGTTGAGTGCTGAGTTGATTGGACCTAAAATTGAAAGACTGCCGATACAAAAAAGGAGAATTGCAGTTGAAAGTCCTTTTCCCAGTTCACTTTTGCCCTTTTTCTCAACAAGATTGTTAAATCGTTTGTCAAGGTCAATCATATTACCGAAAAGTGAGCCTAAAGCAAGGCTTACAATGAACAAAACAGGATATTTGCTGTTGGGCATATTTTGTACAACAGAGTTAATACCGATACCTGCTGCTGCAAGTCCCATAGCATTCATAAGACATTTTGTGTATTTTTCTTTAATTCCTTTTTTAAGTAAACTGCCAATAACACTACCTGTAAGAATTGTGGCAGTATTAACTATTGTACCAATCATTTTTTACCAACTCTCGTGCTTTCTACTGCCTCAAAAATTTCCTTGAGCGTATCAAGGGAATTCTGGTCAGGATTCTTTTTAACATTTATGCTCTTTTTACCACTTCCTGTAACTCCCACACGACCACGGAGAATTGAAGAAATATCAAGTACCAATGAAGGGTTGATTTCTTCACAGTAAAGGCAGAGCGTTTCACCTCGTTGACCGATTTCATAAATTCCAAGGAAGGCAGCAGTATTTCTACAGAGAGAAACCTCAATAAGTCCCTCAACTGATGGTGGAATATCACCAAAACGGTCACGGAGTTCATCACGAACATCCTCTGCATCCTGAAATGTTCGTATGTCGGCAATTCTGCGATATACAGAAAGTCTCTGTGCAAGTGCAGAAATGTATTTATCAGGAATGTGTGCATTGATTTGAAGGTCGATAAGACATTCTTTCTGCTTTGGCTTTTCGCCTTTTTCCTGACGGATTGCATCACTTAAAAGTTTCATATACATATCATAACCGACTGCTGCAAGGTGACCATGTTGCTGTGCACCTAAAAGATTACCAGCACCTCGGATTTCAAGGTCACGCATAGCAATTTTAAAGCCTGAACCGAATTCTGTATATTCACGGATTGCCTGAAGTCGTTTATAAGCAATTTCAGTAAGATTTTTATCTCGTTTATATGTGAGATATGCACTTGCTCGTCTTGCACTTCGACCAACACGACCACGAAGCTGATGAAGCTGAGCAAGTCCCAGTTTGTCAGCATCTTCAATGATAAGTGTATTGGCATTTGGCACGTCAACGCCTGTTTCGATAATGGTTGTACAGACAAGAATGTCAATTTCACCGTTCATAAGGTCACGCCAGATTGTGCTTAATTGTTCTTCGGTCATTTTACCGTGAGCAGTTGCAATTCTCGCATCAGGTAAGAATTCTTGAATTGAATTTGCAACGCCATCAATAGTGTCAACTCTGTTGTGTAAGAAATACACCTGACCACCACGACGAAGTTCTTTTTCCATAGCTTCACAAAGGAGTGGCATATTGTGTTCAACAACATAAGTTTGAACTGGTGAACGGTCAGACGGTGCTTCTTCGATAACTGACATATCACGGATTCCTGACATAGCCATATTAAGTGTTCTCGGAATAGGCGTAGCAGAAAGTGTCAGCACATCAACACCAGGGAATAATTCTTTGAGTTTTTCCTTTTGTGCAACACCGAATCGTTGTTCTTCGTCAACAATGAGAAGACCTAAATCCTTGAACTTTACATTTTTAGAAATAAGTGAATGAGTACCAACGATAATATCAATAAATCCTGCATTTATACTCTTTATTATTTTGGACCTTTGTGTAGGTGTGCGGAATCGGGAAAGCATTTCTGCTTCAATAGGGAATCCCTCAAAACGCTTGAGGATTGTCTGATAATGCTGTAATGCAAGGATTGTTGTAGGGACAAGGATTGCACATTGTTTTCCGTCAGCAATACACTTGAAAACGGCTCTTAATGCAACTTCAGTTTTACCAAAACCAACGTCACCACAAAGAAGTCTGTCCATTGGATATGGCTTTTCCATATCGCTTTTAATTTCATCTATACTTCTTAACTGGTCACCAGTTTCTTCAAATGGGAATCTTCTCTCAAAGTCCATTTGCATATCAATATCAGGTGAAAAAGCATAACCCTCACTGTGAAGTCGCTGTGAGTATAGTTTAATAAGCTGGTCAGCCATATCCTTAACGGCTGAACGGACTTTATTTCTTGTCTTTTCCCATTCACCACCACCAAGACGATTGAGTTTAAGTGCTTTTCCGTCATCTTCGTGTGGGCCTATATATTTTGATACCAAGTCAAGCTGAGTGACAGGTACATAAAGCACATCACTTTTTGCATACTTGATTTTGATATAGTCTTTTATAATTTTATTGGCTTCAAGCTGTGTCACACCGTCAAAAATACCGATACCGTGAACAGCATGAACAACATAGTCACCTTTTTTGATTTCGTCAAGGGAATGTATCGTATCTCTTGCCTTAAAACCTGTATTTTTTCGTCTTGTTTTTGACTGATAAACCTTTGAGTATGTAAAAACATACAGTTTTTCTCTCGGGTATGAGAAACCTGAGCTTAATGACCCGGCAAGTACACAGATTGCACCTTTAGGGAACTTAGCAGGGATATTCGAAAAATAAACCGAAATAAAATTTTCGTCATTTAAGGTTTCTGCAAGATTTTTTGCACTTTTTTCAGTACCTGCAAACACTACAACTGTACTGTCGTTTGTGTTGACAGGCTTTAAGTCTTCCATAAGAACGTCAAGTTTTCCGTTCCAGATAGGTAAAGTGTTGCCGTTGAATGTTGTAAGACTTTTTACCGATGTATCAAAGCTTCCTCTAGCAAAATTGTCAACATAAGTTGCACCAAATTCAGTGTACTTATCAATCAATTCATTGAATGTAAGGCAGAACTTGTCAAGTCCCTTACAAAGTGTTCCATCATCAACACATGTTTTGATGTCTTCGTACAAAAGTTTCTGTGAAGACGATACTTTTTCCTTAATTCCACTTGTCTCAAAGGCAAAAAGAAGATAATCTTTTGCATAATCAAAAATTGTAGCAGGGGAATAGATAAGTGGAAGATACTTGTCGGCAGAACCAACGGATAAACCACCTTTGAGTCTGTCAACATCGTTATATAGTTTTTCACGAATAATGTCAGTTTTTTTACCTCTTATAGAAGATGCAAGATTTTCGATTTTTTTGATTAATTCCTGTGGATTGTCAATGATAATTTCTTTTGACGGAGCAATGAGGACTTCGTCAATATTAACTGTTCTTCTTTGTGAAACAACATCAAAATGACACATTGTGTCAACTGTATCACCCCAAAGCTCAATTCGTACAGGTTCTTCATCATCAGGTGAGAAAAAGTCCACAATTCCACCACGAACAGAAAATTGACCAACACCCTCAACGGCATCAACTCGTGTATATCCAGCACAATTTAAAGACATAACAATTTTTTCAAGTGTTGTTTCTTCGTTTTTCTTAAGAAGAACGGACTTTTGTCTTAAAATTTCAGGTGGAACTGTGTATGAAAGACTTGCTTCTGCACTTGCAACTATGATATCGCAACGATTGTCGAGCATGCGTCGAAGAACCTTGATTCGTTTTTGTTCGTATTCATAACTCTGCGAGTCAGTTGTATAGAAAGAAAGACTTCTTGATGGATATTGGAGTGCAGAAACACCAAGGGTTGTCAAATCTTCACAGAGTCGTACAGCAGTTGCATCATCAGGCACGACAACAAGGGCCTTTTTTTCAAGACCCCCTGTTACAGCAGATACAAGGTGTGCCTTCATAACGGGAATTAATCCTAAAACTCCCTGTGGTAAAAAGCCTTTTTTGATGCTGTTTACCACACCTTCGTATTCTGCTGAATTTTCAATTACCTGTGTGAATGCTGACATAGTTTTTGCCTCAACTATTGTATAAGTTCATTGCCTTGTCAATTTCATTATCGAGCAGAAGTTCAATAGCCTTACAAGCATTTTCTAGTGCAGGCTCTAAAGCTTTCTGCTCGTCTTTTTTGAATTCTGAAAGTACCCAGTCAGCAAGGTCGTAGTCAGGATGGGGTTTTTTACCACAACCAACCTTGATTCTTGGAAATTGGTCAGAATTTAAGTGATATATAATACTCTTGATTCCGTTGTGACCACCATCAGTACCTTTTCTGCGAATACGAAGTTTACCAACATCAAGAGAAATATCGTCATAAATTACAATTACCTTTTCAGGTGGGATTTTGTAAAATGATGCACATTCTCTTACAGCTTCACCACTGTTATTCATAAATGTCTGTGGCTTCATAACAATACAACGATGACTATTGATATTTGTATCAGCTATAAGTGATTTATATTTAAGTCTATCAATTCCGAAAGAAAGTTTTTCGGATAACATATCAAGACATAAAAAACCTGCGTTGTGTCGTGTTAATGTGTATTTATTGCCAGGATTACCAAGGCCAACGATGAGAAATTCGTGTGTGCCGACAGCTCCCTTAATTGTTTGTTTTCTGAATTTGTTGAACATAATTGTTTCCTTTATTTCTTAAATCTATCTTTATTTAATTCTCTCCAACCCTCAATATTTACTTGTCTTGCTCTTGCAATACCAAGGGAATCGGCAGGAACATTTTCTGTAATGGTTGAACCTGCTGCAGTATATGCACCGTCACAAAGTGTTACAGGTGCAACAAGGTTTGTGTTACAACCGATAAAACAGTCATCACCAATGGTTGTACGATGCTTGTTTTTACCATCATAGTTTACAGTTACAGTACCACAACCAAAGTTTACTCGTTTGCCAACATCAGAGTCACCAACGTAAGTGAGGTGAGAAACCTTTGTATCCTCATCGATATTTGAGTTTTTAACTTCAACAAAATTACCGAGATGCACTTTTTCACCTATAACTGAATTTGGTCTTATATGAACAAAAGGACCGATATCAGCACCGCTCAGCACCTTTGATTGATAGCATTGAACGGAATTGAGTTTAACCTTATTTCCGATAGTGCTTTCTTTAATGAGAGTACTAGGACCGATAACACAGTTTTCACCGATAGTGACACCTGAAAAAATCATAGTGTTAGGCATAATCACAGTACCCTTACCGATTGTTACATTTTCTTCAATAACAACGCTCTGGTGATAAGGGATTTCAACACCATTTGATTCATGAAATTCTATGTTTTTTTGGTTCTTAATATCTTTTTCTGTCATAAGGATACCTCAAATTATATTGTTTTTTAATTCTATCATAATTTATATTGATTTTCAACAGTAAAATGGGCTTGTTTTTACCATAAAAACCTTGAAAACAAAGGGAGTAAATGGTATAATGATAAATTAGTAAATTGTGATTTATTTTAAGATTTGAAAGGGGGAAGACTAATGAGTAGAAAAAAATGGCTCACTGCACATATTGATAAAGAATTAGCAGCTCAGGTAGCAGAAAATCATAGTCTTGACCCTTTTACTGCCCTTATATTAGTATCCCGTGGAGTTACAGAATATGAGGATGTTGAAGAATTTTTTGATAGTGATTTCAGTTTCTGTGACCCATATCTTATTGCTGATATGGATAAGGCAGTTGAAAGAATCGAAAAAGCGATAGATGAAAAAGAAAAGATTTGCGTATTCGGCGACTATGATGCAGATGGTGTTACTGCCACTGCACTTATGTATTCATATCTCTCTTCTCGTCACGCTGATGTGATGTACTATATCCCTGACAGAGTCAGTGAAGGTTACGGAATGAATAAAGATGCCATAACTTACCTTCATGAAAAGGGAGTTAGGCTTATTGTCACTGTGGATAATGGCATTTCTGCAATTGATGAAATCAGTTATGCAAACAGTCTTGGTATTGAAACTGTAGTTACTGACCATCACCATGTTGGTGAGGTGTTACCTAATGCTGTTGCTGTTATTAACCCGCATCGTGAAGATTGTAATCTTCATTTTAAGGATTGGGCTGGGGTTGGTGTTGCATTCAAAGTTGTATGTGCACTTGAAAAAGGTGATTATTCTGATATTCTCAATCGCTATGCCGATATCGTTGCAGTTGGTACAATTGCTGACGTGGTCGACTTAAAAGACGAAAACAGAGCAATCGTAAAATATGGTGTTGCAAAAATCAATTCAAATCCTTGTAGTGGTATAAATGCACTTCGTCAGATTGCAGGTGTAAGTGAGAAAAAACTTAATGCAGTTGGTGTTACCTATTCATTAGCACCACGAATCAATGCAGCAGGCAGAATTGAGTCTGCAACAACTGCACTTAAACTTTTACTTTGTGACGATTTGATAACTGCATTACAGATTGGTGAACAGGTTGATATATGTAATCGCCAGCGTCACGAATATGAAAATGAAATTATGGAGTCTGCTATCAGACATATTGAAAGTAACGAGCAGTTGAAATATGCTCGTGTTATAGTTGTCTGTGGTGAAGGTTGGCACCAAGGAGTTATTGGAATTGTTGCAGCAAGAATTACCGAAAAATATGGTAAGCCAACAATCGTGATTACCTTTGACGGTGATGAGGGTACAGGTTCAGCAAGAAGCATAAACGGGTTTTCTGTTTATGATGCAATAAAATCCTGTGAATCATTACTTACACATTTTGGTGGTCATACTCTTGCAGCTGGTCTTGGTATAAAGCGTGAAAATGTAGGTGAATTTTATCGTCGTATAAATGAATTTGCAAGCACAGTTTCTGAAACAGTACCAACATTGTTGCTTGATTGCAAACTGAATCCTGCATATATTAATGCAGCTCTTGTGGAGTCTCTTGAAACTCTTGAACCATTTGGTGCAGGTAATCCACAACCTCTTTTCGGTATATTCGGTGTGACTCTTGAAAGTATACGATCTGTTGGTGAGGGCAAGCATTTAAGACTTTCTTTTGTAAAAGGAAATACTCAGTTTGTGGCAATGAAATTTTCAACCACATTACCTGATTTTCAATTCTGTGAGGGTGATGTAGTTGACCTTGCAGTAAGAATTGATAAAAATGAATACAGAGGTGAGGTAAAGGCTTCTGTACAGATTCGAGATATGCGTTTTTCAGGAATTGATGATGAAACTTTCTTTAAGTCACAATGTCTCTATGAAAAATATAAAAGACAGGAAATCCTGACACCTCACGAAACAAGGTTTTTAACACCGACAAGAGAGTTTTTGTTAGGCGTTTTCGGACTTCTTAAGCAGTATAAACAATGGCAGTATGATGTGGAAACACTTGCTGTCAGAGCAAAATGTCCTATTGAAAGATATTGCACAATGAAAGTGGCTCTTGATGTACTTTTTGAAATGGGACTCATAAAATATGAAAATGAGCATATTGTTTTTGACGGTGACGGTAAAAAAGCAGATTTGTCAAAGTCAGAAATTCTTAATAACTTAAATGAAATGCAAGGTGGTGAACGGTAATGGCAGAAAATATGATTGTTGATGTTAATGTTGATATTCAGGAACTTTATGGCAATCTTCGTAACAGAATAAAGGCAATTCACAATGAAAAAGAGTTGGAAATTATCGACAAAGCCTTTAATCTTGCAAATGAATATCACGGTGACCAGAAAAGAAAATCAGGTGAACCATATATTATTCACCCCATTGCTGTTTGTGATATCCTTGTGGATTTAGGTATGGATTATCAGTCACTTGTGGCAGCCCTTCTTCACGATGTTGTTGAGGACACTTCATACACAATTGAACAGCTTACAGTTGATTTTGGCGAAGAGGTTGCACTTCTTGTTGATGGTGTGACAAAACTTGGTCGAGTTCAGCTCAATTCAAGTGAAAATAAAGAAGAACAGCAGGCAGAAAATATCCGTAAAATGCTTCTTGCAATGTCAAAGGATATTCGTGTTATTATCGTTAAGCTTGCTGACCGTGTTCACAATATGAGAACACTTCAGTTTATGCCACCACAAAAACAGAGAGATAAGGCACTTGAAACACTTGAAATTTTTGCACCTATTTCTCATAGACTCGGTATTCGTTCTGTTAAGGAAGAACTTGAAGACAGAGCTATTCATTTTCTTGATAGTGTGGCTTATGAGGGTATTGAAGAAAATCTTAAGAAATCAAATGATTCGGGAAATGATTTCCTTGAAAGTATAAAGAGCAAGATTGCTGACCGAGTTCGTCAGAATGTTCCTAATGCACAAATCAGCGGTCGAATCAAATCCGTTCACGGAATTTACCGTAAAATGTATATGCAGGGTAAACAGTTTGATGAAATCTATGATATTTACGCAGTCCGTATTATCGTTGACAGTGTAATTGATTGTTATAACTGTCTTGGTATTATCCACGATATGTATAATCCGCTTCCAGGTAGATTTAAGGACTATATTTCCACACCAAAACCTAATATGTATCAGTCACTTCATACAACTGTTATTGGTAAAGAGGGAACTCCGTTTGAAGTGCAGATAAGAACTTGGGAAATGCATCGTACTGCTGAATTCGGTATTGCTGCCCATTGGAAATATAAACTTGGTGTTTCGGGTGGAAAACAGAGCTTTGACCAGCGTCTTCAGTGGATTCGTGAAATGCTTGAAACACAGCAGGAATCAGGAGATGCAAGAGAACTTGTTTCAACAATCAAAACTGACCTTATTACTGATGAAGTATTTGTTTATACACCAAAAGGTGATGTTGTAAATGTGCCTGTTGGTTCAACTGTAATTGACTTTGCTTATGCAATTCACTCTGCAGTTGGTAACAAAATGACAGGGGCTAAGGTTGATGGTCGAATTGTACCTATCGATTACGTAATTAAAACAGGTGAGATTGTCGAAATTCTCACATCATCACAACAGGGTAAAGGTCCAAGTCGAGACTGGTTGAATATAGTTAAAACAAGTCAGGCAAAGAGCAAAATCCGTTCATGGTTCAAAAAAGAAAAACGAGAAGAAAATATTGTTGAGGGTAAGGCTGAAATCGAGCGTGAATTCAGACGAAATTATATTCGTCTTTCTGACGAGGATTATCAGAAGTTCATAAAACGTCTTGCAGAACGTCAAAGATTGGAAAATGTTGACGATTTTTATGCTGCAATCGGTTATGGTGGACTTTCAATCAATCGTATGATGCCTTACATCAAGGAAGAATATCAGAAAAACTACGATAAGAGTCGTACTGAAATCAAGGTTATTCCTGTTAAGGATAATAACAAGAAGAACAAAGATGGTGTTACTGTTGAGGGTATCGATAACTGTCTTATTAAGTTTTCACAATGTTGTAATCCGCTACCAGGTGACAACATTATCGGCTTTATTACAAGAGGTCACGGTGTTTCAATTCATAAGAGAGACTGTACAAATGTGCCAAAGGATATTGTGAATTGTGCTGAACCTGCAAGATGGGTGAATGCTTATTGGAACCAGAATGTCCGTGAGGATTACAAAGCAACACTTCAGCTTACTTGTTTGTCCCGTGTTGGACTTATGGCAGAGGTCGCTATTCAGGTTGCAAATATGCGAGTTAATATTACAAGTATCAGTACTCATGATATGAAAGATGGAAGAACTATCGTTGAACTAACTGTCAATGTCAGCGGTCTTGACCATCTTAAAAATCTTATTACTCGTATTGAAAAAATCGACGGAATATTATCTGTGGAGCGTTAATTATGAAAGCAGTAATTCAAAGAGTTAGTAAAGCAAGTGTAACTGTTGACGGTGAGCTTGTTTCAAAAATAGATAAAGGTTATCTTATTCTCCTTGGTGTTATGGATGGTGACACTGAAGCTGATGCAGAGGTTCTTGCACGAAAAACATCATCACTTCGTGTATTTGAGGACCAAGAGGGCAAAATGAACCTTGATATACAGAATGTGGATGGTGAAATCCTTGCGGTATCACAGTTTACACTTTGTGCTGATGTGAAAAAAGGTAACAGACCATCATTTATCCGTTCTGCTCATCCGGACAGAGCCAATGAGTTGTATGAGTATTTTTGCGATAAGCTCATTGAAAATGGTGTAAAAAATGTAGAAAAAGGTGTTTTTGGTGCCGATATGAAAGTTGAACTTCTCAACGATGGACCAGTGACAATCCTTTATGATTCAGAAATTTGGAGAAAGAAGTAATAAAATATGATTACAGTAGAAAAGCATTTAGCAGTTATGGATGACGGCTTTACAATCAATACTTACATAGTCACTGATGTGGAAACAGGTGAAACAGCTGTTGTTGACCCATCATTACCTGAAGAGAAATTATTAGAAAAGCTTAGTGGTAAAAATGTTAAGTATATTCTTCTGACTCATGGCCACTTTGACCATTTATGTGGTGCAAAAATGGTTAAGGAGAACACAGGGGCAAAAGTTATCATTCATGAGGCTGATGAAGTAATGCTTTATGATGTCAATAAAAACGAGTTTGCAAGTAATTGTATAGGTTTTGAGTTCCCTGTAGTTGATGCAGATAAATTTGTAGAAGATGGTACTGAAATTATGCTTGGTAACAGTAAGATTACTGTTATGCATACTCCTGGACATTCTATGGGTAGTGTTTGTTATCTTTTTAAAGAAGATTTGGTAATGTTTTCAGGTGATACTCTTTTCAAACTTTGTGCAGGAAGAGCTGACCTTTACGGTGGCAATGGTCGTCAGGTACTTCGTTCACTTGCAAGTCTCGGTGAACTCGAAGGCAACTACAAGGTTTATCCAGGCCACGAAGACGATACAACACTTGATTTCGAACGTGAAAATAATCGTTATATGAGAACTCGCTTTAGAAGAAAATGATAAAGTTACTTGTAATTAACCACAAATTTCATTATGAAATGGAGAAATTGGTCAGAATTTTTATGCCTGATGTAAAAATTCAAGTGGTATATGAAAATTGTGATGATTTTAATATTTATACTTCCGTTACTAATGAAATAAAGGTTATAATAAAATTTGATGATTTTAATAAAACACTTACTGCACCTATTTGTGATGATAATGAAATGCAGATGGGAAGAATGGTGTATTCACTTATGGGTGAATATACAGGATTTTACCCTAAATGGGGTGTTTTGACAGGTGTACGACCATCAAAACTTCTTATAAATACAGAAAAACAACTTGGCAGAGAAAAGACTGAAGAATATTTTAAGAATGAGTTGCTT
The DNA here is from genome assembly GCA_045613065.1 of Candidatus Fimenecus sp. GTDB lineage: Bacteria > Bacillota > Clostridia > Oscillospirales > Acutalibacteraceae > Fimenecus. The sequence goes on along the minus strand of JAZLAH010000042.1, from coordinate 40,379 downwards.
GTAACCGACGAAAAGTTTCAGCTTGCAAGGGAAGTTGCCGATTGGGAAGAAAAAATCATAAGTACAAGTAGACCCGAGTCTTTCAGCCTTTATGTTTCAATTCCTTTTTGTCCGTCACGATGCAGTTATTGTTCTTTTGTTTCCCATTCTGTTGAAAATGATAAGGCAAAAAATCTTTTGCCACAGTATGTTGAATTGCTTTCAAAGGAACTCGAAATTACAGGAGAAATTGCAAAAAATACTGGTGTTGCTCTTGAAAGTATTTATATTGGTGGTGGTACACCAACAACGCTTTCAGCTGAGCAGTTAGAAATAGTTTTAAATTCAATAGAAAAGAATTTTGATTTGAAAACTTGTCGTGAGTTTACGGTTGAAGCAGGTCGTCCCGACACAATCACCGAAGAGAAACTTTCAGTGCTTAAAAACAGTCCCGTTGATAGAATAAGCATAAATCCGCAGACATTCAATGATTCTGTATTGCAGACAGTTGGCAGACGCCATACTGCAGAGGATACAGTGAAAATTTTTGATTGTGCAAGAAAAATGGGATTCAATAATATCAATATGGATTTGATTGCAGGGCTTCCAACAGATACGGTTGATGGATTTAAATATTCACTTGATACCGCAATCAACCTTGACCCAGAAAATATTACAGTTCATACTCTTGCTGTTAAGCGTTCTTCTGAAATCGGACAGAATACTCCTAAAATTGCAGTACAGAATGCTAATACAGCATCCGAAATGCTTTCATATACTTACGAAAGATTATACGAAAAATATCATCCATACTATATGTATCGTCAATCAAAGTCAGCAGGTAGTCTTGAAAATGTGGGTTGGGCAAAAAATGATACAGAGTGCATTTATAATATTTTTATGATGGAAGAATGTCATACAATTCTTTCCTGTGGTGGTGGAGCTGTTACAAAGCTCAAAGCACCCAATGGTGACGAAATTGAGCGTATTTTCAATTTTAAATATCCTTTTGAGTATATTTCAGGCTTTAGTGAGCTTGTTGAAAGAAAGAAAAGAATAACTGAATTTTATGATACATACTTATAATTAATAATGTGAAAGGTGTTTTTTCTAAATGACAGAATTAAACAACAAACTCCAGTTTATTAATGAAAAGGCAAAATTCAATGCAGAAGAATTCATTGAGGATTGTGAAAAAAGATATCAGAGTATTATCGATAAAATCGTTAAGAGGATTGTAGAGGAAGACGGCAGAGAAATCATAATGCTTGCAGGACCTTCTTCAGCTGGAAAAACAACAACTGCAAAAAGATTAAAAGAAGGACTTTTTAGAAAGGGTGTCACAACCTATGTTTTAAGTCTTGATGATTTTTATCTTAACCGTGATGACATTCCATATCTTCCTGATGGGTCTCAGGATTATGAAACGGTTTATGCTCTTGATTTGGAACGTCTTGAAAACGACCTGAATTCTCTTTTGCGTGGTGAAACTGTAAAAACTCCTATTTTTGATTTTACAACAGGTAAGAGAAGTGATACGCAGTTTAATACCATTACATTAGGTCAGGAGGATGTTGTAATAATTGAGGGGCTTCATGCACTTAATCCTCTTATTACAGAAAAGGTGAATGGTAAACTTTTAAAAGTTTATATAAATGTGTCTTCAAGGGTATGTGATGAAAATGGTGAAATTCTTTTGAGTAAAAGGAATTTTCGTTTTCTTCGAAGAATGATTCGTGATTATAAATTCCGTGCAAGTTCAGTTGATAACACATATAAATTATGGAAAAATGTTACGATTGGTGAGGATAAATATCTTTTCCCTTATCGTGATAACGCAGATATTAAGGCAAATACAATTCATCTGTATGAGCCTTGTGTAATAAAAAATCAGGCATTACCTCTGCTTCGTGATAGCGAGGTTTCAGATGAATTTCGTGAGGATGCAAAAAAACTTTGTGCAGCTCTTGAAAAATTTTATGATATTGAAGAAAATAAAGTTCCAAAAGACTCGTTACTCCGTGAGTTTTTAGGTTAATTAAATAAATCCCGAAAAGGTGTGGTAAAGTTGGCAGAAAACAAAAGAAAAAGTCAAAGCCTTTTAAATGGTGCACTTGTATTAAGTCTTGCAACTATTATCATTAAGGTAATTGGTGTAATTTACAAAATTCCGCTTTCAAATATGATTGGTACTGTGGGTAGAGGCTTGTTTGACTCAGCGTATAGCCTTTATGTACCTGTTTACACAGTCGCAATGGCAGGACTTCCAGTTGCAATCTCAAATATGGTGTCAAAGGCAATGGCATTAGGACGCTATCGAGATGTTAAGATAATCCACAAAGTAGCAAAGCGTTTGTTCCTGATGGTTGGTATTATAGGCACTCTTGCAATGTTCATTCTTGCATATCCATATGCCTTGTCAGCTAAAAATATGGACATCATTCCTGCTGTACTTGTGATTACACCGTCAATTTTCTTCTGTTGTGTAATGTCAAGCTATCGTGGTTATTACAATGGTCTCAGAAATATGACACCAACTGCAATTTCACAGGTGCTTGAAGCAGGTGGTAAGCTTATTTTCGGTCTTGTGTGTGCAAAATGGGCAATCAGTTATGGGCTGTCACGCTTTGAGGCAGGACAGACAGTTTTCGGGCAGACTGCTACAACAGAAGCTGAAGCTTTAAGTGCAATTTATCCTTATGCAGCAGCAGGTGCTACTGCTGGTGTAACACTTGGTACTGTAATTGGTTTAGTTTATTTGATTATCCTTTACAGAATTAAGGGTGATAGAATAACAACAGCTGAGCTTGCTTCAGCACCAAAACCTGAAAGCTCAGGTGTAATTGCTAAAAAGATGTTTAATTTTGCAATTCCTGTTGCGCTCAGTTCACTCGTATTCAGTATTACAAATCTTATTGATGCTATTACTGTTCAGAACAGACTTGAAACAGTTGTTATGAACAATCTTGATTTAATCAGAAAGATATACTCAACTGAGCTTGTTGGTGTTCTTGATGCTGACGTTAAGAACTTCCTTTATGGTGCATATTCATTATCTCTTGACTTCAGAAACCTTATTCCGTCAATTACAATGACTTTAGGTATCAGTGCAATTCCTGCACTTTCTGCAGCTTGGGCAGTTAAAAACAGAAAGGCAATCAAGGTTTCAGTTGAATCTGTAATGCGTGTAACAATGCTTGTTGCAATGCCTTGTGGTATTGGTATGGGTGTGTTGGCACAACCAATTCTTGCAGCATTTTATGGCAGTGGTGAGGCTGCAAGTGGTGTTTCTATTGCAGCACCTGTACTTACAGTTTATGGTTTTACAATTTTCCTTATTGCATTGTCACAGCCAATGACAAATATGCTTCAGGCTCTCGATAAAACTAAAATCCCACTTATTTCAATGAGTGTTGGTGCAGCTGTAAAATTCGTTTCGAACCTTATTTTTGTTTCAATTCCAAGCCTTAATGTTAACGGTGCTGTTATTGGTACGGTAAGCTGTTATGCAGTAATTACAATAATTAACCTTTTTGCAATTATTAAAACAACGAGAATAAGAATTAACTTTATTTCTGTATTTGTAAAGCCAATTATATGTGGTGTGCTTTGTGGCGTCGGTGCATATACTTCATTCGGACTTTGCAATAGATTTATCCCTGAATTTTCAATAAAGAACATTTTATGTCTTGGAGTTGCAATCGGTTTTGGTGGAATTATTTATGTGATTTCTATGCTTTTAGTTAAAGGTATAGCAAAAGATGACGTAATTATGCTTCCAAAGGGAGAAAAAATCGCAAAAATACTTGCAAAATTTGGTTTTATAGAGTAAAATATGAGGTAAGTTAATATGATTAATGGTTTTCAATTCAAAGAAAAATATTCTGTATCTGATTTGATAGATATTGTTGAAATTCTTCGTTCTCCTGAGGGTTGTCCTTGGGATAGGGAGCAGGACCATAAATCTATTCGTCGTGATTTTCTTGAAGAAACCTATGAGGTTATTGAGGCAATCAATAAGGATGACAAGGACTTGCTTTTGGAAGAACTTGGTGATGTTTTATTACAGGTTGTTTTTCATACTCAGATTGAGCGTGAAAAGGGAACTTTTGAACTTTCAGATGTTGCTGATGGAATCTGTAAAAAAATGATTGAGCGTCACCCACATGTTTTTGGTGATGTTAATGCCGAAACGAGTGAACAAGTGCTTGAAAATTGGGATGTCATCAAAAAGCGTACAAAACAGCAAAAGAGTCAGACAGAATCTATGCTTTCCATACCTCGTGAGTTCCCAGCTTTAATGCGTGCTGATAAAGTACAAAAAAAAGCGTCAAAGGTTGGCTTCGATTGGGATAGTGCTGATGGTGCTTTCCAGAAGGTGAGTGAAGAACTCAACGAACTTAAGGAAGCGTATATTGAAGGTAATCAGGAGCATATCCATGAAGAATTGGGCGACTTACTTTTCTCAGTTGTGAATGTTTCAAGATTTGTGAAAGTTGATAGTGAAGAAGCTCTTACGAACTCAACGGACAAGTTTATTGACCGTTTCAGCAAGGTTGAGAAAATGGCAAATGAACAGGGAATGGATATGAAAAATACAGACTTGGACACATTGGACAAGTTGTGGGATTTGGCTAAAAAGGACTAAAAACCTTTTTAAAATAAAAAAGATATTAATTTTTGGAGGAATACAAAATGAATAAGACAGAACTCGTAGCAGCAGTTGCTGCAAAAGCAGGCATTTCAAAGAAAGACGCAGACGCAGCAGTAGCAGCAGTTTTCGCATCAGTTACAGACGCTCTTGTAAACGGTGATAAGGTTCAGCTTATCGGCTTCGGTACATTTGAAGTTAGAGAACGTTCAGAAAAGACAGCTCGTAACCCAAGAACAGGCGAAACAATGACAGTTCCTGCAACAAAGGTTCCTGCATTCAAAGCAGGTGCAGCACTCAAAGCAGCTGTTAAATAATTAAACTTTTGTTAAAAATTAGGGTCGCCAAAAGCGACCCTTGTTTTTTAGGTGATTGAAATGAGATTAGACAAATTCTTAAAAGTTTCAAGAATAATTAAAAGACGAACAGTTGCTAATGAAGTGTGTGACGCAGGTCATGTTAGTGTTAGTGGCAGAGTTGTAAAAGCATCTTATGATGTGAAAGAGGGAGATATTCTTGAAATTCAGTTTGGTGAAAAAATTACAAAGTATAAAGTGTTGAATGTAACTGAACACGCGACAAAACAGTCAGCAACCGAAATGTATGAAATGGTAAAATAATTCGTTTGTCTCCAAAACTTACCACTTGATTTGATATTATTTTTTGGGATATACTTATTTTATAGACTAAAAAATAAGAGGAAAAATAAATGGCTTGTAAAAAGATATACGTATTAATGACACGGTATCCAGGATATGATGCAAAATTCCTTATGTGGTATACCCGTTTTCCATATTCCCATGCTTCTGTTGGATTTGAAGACGATATGGATACATTTTATACTTTTGTCAGCAAAGGCTTTTTTGTTGAAAGTATAAAAAAGTATGAAAAACCTGATAGACCGTCATTTCCATGTGCATTATATGAGATTTCAGTGCCTGAAAAAACTTATAACAATGTGAAAGCATTGGTTATGACATATAAGGTAAGAAAAGAACAACTTAAATATTCAACACTTGGACTTATATGTTGCTTTTTGAAAATTCCGTTGAGCAGGAAAAATAAGTATTTCTGTTCACATTTTGTGGCAGAGGTATTACAAAAAAGCAAGGTGTTACAGCTTAAAAAGAAAAGCACCTTGTATTTTCCAAAGGATATAACAAGGCACAAGGAATTAAAGCTCATATTCGTAGGTAATCATTTAAGCTTTGTGGATAAATTTGTAAAAAAAACAGAATAGTAATAATTAAAGGACACTTCATACCGAAGTGTCCTTTTGCATTTATTTAGTTCCAGTTGAACCGAATCCACCTGCACCTCTGTCTGTTTCATCAAGGTCATCAACCTCAACAAGCTCAGGTAATGCAACAGGCTGAATTACCATCTGTGCAATTCTCTCAAAGGGTTGAATTGTATATTCAGGGTCAGTCTGCTTAATAACACCAACGCAGATTTCACCACGATAATCGCTGTCGATAACGCCGACAGAATTGAGAAGACCGATTCCCTGCTTGATTGCAAGTCCGCTTCTTGCATATACAAATGCAGCATAGTGAGGGTCATCAAGACCGATTGCAATTCCCGTTGGAACAACTGCTTTATCCCCCTTTTTTAATGTGATTGGTTCATCAATACAAGCATAAAGGTCAAGTCCTGCACTTCCGACAGTACCTCTTGTCGGAATTTTCGCATTTTCTCTGACTTTTTTTATCTTTAACTCTTTCATATTATTCAACACCTCTGTATAAAAGTCCTCGTGTAAATTCACCTTGAGGCTTTTCTTCGTTATAATAAGCGTTCATTATGTGGGCAACTTCCTGCTTTGTTTCTGTTGTGAAATTAAAGAAAAGAATGTCACAATCAGGGATTTCGTCAAGTCTGTCAGCCATATAAATTGGTCGTGAATTAAGAATTTCACTGTATCCCATATGACATCTGACAGGGAATTTAATACCCATTCTGTCAGTAATTTCACTCTGGCGTTTACACTCAGCACAAGTTTTGCCATTTTTTACAGGACAATTTCGGGTAAGCATAAGTGGAATTTTGCCATAAACTGTAATTCCCTTTCCGACAGGTGCAGAAATCTTTTTGAAATTTTCAACAGTACATTCGTTAGAAACAATAACCTCGTTGATTCTTAAACGCTTAACAGCATCCATAGAAAGTGAATTGAAAACATTAAGGGAAGGGGATGCAACAATCTTTTTCTTACATTTTTTTGCAACTGCAACAGCATCCAGTGTATGACAAAGACAAGTTTGGGCTGATGATTCCAAAAGCATTTTTTCAACTTTTTCACCATTGCCGAACATTCCGTGAGGAAGCTCAACGCCATACTTTTTGTCCTTGATAATTTTATCATCTGTACCTAAAGGTACAAAAATCAAATCAGCCTCGAATTTTTCGGGAATCTGGTTTGCATTGTCAAATCTGCAATAAAAACTTCTGTAATTCTGTGATTGAATATTAGTAGGAACAGGTGGTGAATAGAGATTTCTCTCAATTTTACCCATCATCTGATTCTCAAGCGATTCCAATGCAATTCTTCTCATTGAATTGAGTGCTGAAATAGGAAGTGAATAATCAACATCTCCTGAAATTTCAACTTTTTGGGCAGTAAATTGTGTACCACCACATTTTGAAAGAGAATCTTCGATTCTTTCAACGGAAATTGGTCGATTTATAGGAGCTTCGCAAAGCATTTCACTTTGTACGGAAATAGTTTGTCCGTCACAAGTTGCAGTAAGTGTTGCTTTTTCACCGATTTTGCCATAAAAATTGAAATGAACATCAAATCTTGCTTCTTCTTTTTCATAAATGGAAGCATATTTAGAAAGGAGTTCCTTTGTTGCTGATTGAACATTTTCCTTTTCACGGAATCCGAACATATCACGACCAAGTTCATTTTCATAGTATCCGTCAGTAAATCCTGAACGGCTGAACAAATCTGATAAATCTTTTCTTACGAGTGATGTATATGTATCATTCAATGATTTTTTACAAGCTGAAACAACAGCACTGACATATTCAGGTCGTTTCATTCTGCCTTCAATTTTAAAGGAACAGATACCCATTTCGGAAAGTTCAGGAATATATTCAATAAGAGATAAATCCTTCAGACTCAAATCGTGTCCTGTACCTTTTTGAACCTTGAATGGTAAACGACAAGGTTGGGCACAAAGACCTCTGTTTCCGCTTCGTGAACCGAGTACAGCACTCATAAGACATTGACCTGAAACGCACATACAAAGTGCACCGTGAATAAAAATTTCAAGGTCAATAGGGGAGTTCTCACAAAGATATTTAATTTCGTCAAAACTTAATTCTCTTGGTAAAACTGCTCTTGTAAAACCAAGGTTTTTCAGTTCATAAAGACCTTCAAGTGTACCAACACTCATTTGCGTTGAAGCGTGCATTTCTATATCAGGACAAACTGTCTTAACAATTTTAGCAACACCTAAATCCTGAACGATTACAGCATCCGCACCTGATTTGCAGATGTGTTTTATGGTTTCAACAGCATCCTTTATCTCCGAGTCCTTAATAAGGGTGTTAAGAGTAATATGCACCTTAACACCCCTACTGTGACAATATTCAATTGCTTGTTTTGCTTCTTCTTCTGAAAAATTCTGAGCATTTCTGCGGGCGTTAAAATTGCCTAAACCAAAATAAACCGCATCAGCACCCGAAAGTACAGCAGCTTTTAAGATTTCGATATTGCCCACAGGAGCAAGTATTTCTGTCTTATTCATCTTTATTAGCCTTTGCAAAGAGATTTATCTGGTCATCTTTAAATTTTGATTCAGTCTTAAGTCTTTCAAGTTCACGCTTATAGTAATCTCTGTCAGATTTAGCCTTTGAAGCGTCTTCAAGATATCCTCTCATTTGGTCTTTTAAAGAATCAACTTCATCAAGAGTTTTTGAAAGAGCGTCAGCCATTTCAAGAGCCACAAGAACAGTAGCCTGATTTACAGAAAGGCGAAGACCACTGTCAAGAAGGTCAGAAAGTCGTTGGTCGATTTTCTTTCCAAGTCCCTCAGTATATTCAGCACTTTCATCAGTATTAATATAGTAGCTTACGCCACGAATAGTAAGTTTAACTTTATTATTCATTCACTTTTACACCCCGATACAATAAAAATTGCATACTTTTTATTATTGTACCACATAAATAATTTCATTTCAAGTGATTTACTTGTGTTTAAAAAGTGAGTCGAGGACATTCTCTTTTGGCGGATTTCGGCATTGTTTTGGTAGTTCAATATCCACAAGAATTGTGTCGTCACCGATAACCTTTATGTCGTTCCAGCAAATTTTAATGTCGTCACATCTGCCCATAAGACCAAACATTTTGCCTCTTCCAAAAATAATCAAAGATACGATGTTTCCTGAACATGTGTCAAATTCCACATCACAGACAGAACCTAATCTGCATCCGTCCTTTAAATTGATTACCTCTTTTTCACGCATGTCAGTTATAAAACAGTTCATAAAAACCACCTCATAATCATAATATGCGGTGGTTTCTACATTTTTTCAGAATTCCTTGATTTTCTTTATTGCACCTTTTTCAAGACGACTGACCTGTGCCTGACTTATACCCACTTCACGCGCAACCTCCATTTGTGTTTTGCCCTGCATAAAACGGAGATTAAGAATCTGTTTTTCACGATTACCAAGTTCACTTATTGCATCCTTTACAGCAATTTCGAAAAGCCAGTCTTCATCACTTTCTGAACTTCCTACTTGGTCCATAACGTAAATGGTGTCACCACCATCGGAATATACAGGCTCATAAAGAGAAATCGGGTCAACTATTGCTTCCATAGCAATAATAACATTTGCCGGCTCAATTTCCATTTCTTTTGCAATTTCCTCAATAGTAGCATCACGACCAAGTGTGTTTTGTATTCTCTCCTTAATCTGCATAGCGTGATAAGCAGTATCCCTCAATGAACGGCTTACTCTTATTGTATTATAATCCCTTAAATATCTTCTAATTTCACCGATAATCATAGGGACAGCATAAGTGGAAAAACGTACCTCGTGGGAGATATCAAAATTGTCGATAGCTTTTATAAGACCTATGCAACCGACCTGAAATAAATCGTCAGGGTTTTCTCCACGATTTGCAAAGCGTTGCACAACGGATAAAACAAGTCGAAGATTCCCTTCTATGAGCTTTTGTCTTGCTTTTTTGTCGTCACACTCTCTAATTTTCTTAAGTAATTCTATCTTTTCTGCTTCTTTTAAAACCTTGATTTTTGATGTGTCAACGCCACATATTTCAACTCTGCTGTATTGCACAATAATCTTCCTTTACTTATGATATGTACACATTCAGCAAAATTTAAATTATGCATTTAAAAACTCCCATTCATATTATGAACAGGAGTTGTATTTTTTATAAAAGTTTTTATTCAACTGTTACACTTTTTGCAAGGTTTCGTGGTTTGTCAACATCAAGTCCTTTTTCGACTGTTGTGTGATATGCAAGGAGTTGTAACGGAATGACCGTTACGGATGGTGAAAGATTTTTCAATGTGTTGGGAACATAAATTACTTTGTGGGCAATTTTTTCAATCTCATACATACCTTCTTTTGCAACCACAATAACATATGCACCTCGTGAGTGTACCTCTTTGATGTTAGAAATCATTTTCCCGTAAAGGTTATTATCCGTTGCGATTGCAATTACAACTGTACCTTCTTCTATAAGTGAAATTGTACCGTGTTTCAATTCTCCTGCACCATAACCCTCACAATGAATATAGGATATTTCTTTCAGTTTTAATGCTCCTTCAAGACATAGAGGATAGTCTATTCCACGACCAATGAAAAAAATATGTTCCTTGGTTGCAATATGTTTTGCTAATTCTTTCGTGATTTCACTACACTTAAGAGTAGTTTCGATTTCTTCAGGTAATTGTAAGATTTTTTGGATTATTTCTTTTGATTTTGTACTTGTTATGAGGTTTTTACTTGTTGCTAAAAATAATGCAAGAATGTAAATAACAGCAAGTTGAGAGGACAGGGCTTTTGTCGTTGCAACTGCAATTTCAGCACCGGCATTTGTGTAAATAACACCATCACTTTCTCTTGCAATAGTGCTGTATGGCACATTTACAATTGACAGAGTAAAAGCACCTTTTTCTTTTGCTTTTCGCAAAGATGCAAGCGTGTCTGCAGTTTCACCTGACTGACTGATAAAAATGCAAAGGTCATTTTTAGTGATTATGGGGTTTCTGTATCTGAATTCACTTGCAATATCCACCATAACAGGTATTTTTGACATATCTTCAATAATGTATTTGGCTGTCAAACCAACATGGTATGCACTGCCACAGGCAACAACGTATATTCGGTTGAGATTTTCTATAAAATTTTCAGGTAATTTAAATGGTAAGTTTATTTCGTCATCATTAATAAGTGGTGAAATAGTGCTTTTTACAGCCTTTGGCTGTTCATAAATTTCCTTTGCCATAAAATAATCATATCCATCTTTTTCAGCAGATGGGACACTTAAGTTGATAGTTTTTAATGTGATTTTCTTTTTGTTACCATTACTGTCATAAACCTTAATTTCGTTTTTGCTAATTTCAATAAATTCATTATCATTTACAATATAGCAGTTATTTGTGTATGGCAGTATTGCAGGAATATCAGATGCAAGGTAATTTTCATTATTACCAACACCAACAATCAATGGACTATCCTTTTTCATAGCAAAGATTTTATCATCAAACCCTTTGACTAACATAGCAACAGCATAAGAGCCTTTTAATTTTTTAGCCATTTTAATAAGAGTGTTGATGGCGTCACCATCAAAAATACTGTCATAAAGTTGTGCAATAACCTCGGTATCTGTCTGGGAAGTGAAAATATAGCCCTTTTTTATAAGGTCATTTTTAATTTCCATATAATTTTCAATTATTCCGTTATGGACAAGTGTTACAACTTCATTCATCGACTGATGTGGGTGTGCATTTGTTTTGTCAGGAATTCCGTGTGTTGCCCATCTCGTGTGACCAATTCCGATGGTACTTTGAGGATTGATTGCGTCAACACACTTTTGCAGATTATCGATTCTGCCTTTTTCCTTGATTACAATAATATCATTATTTTTTATAGCAATTCCCGAGGAGTCATATCCACGATATTCAAGACGACGCAAACCATCCAAAAGTATTGTTGTTGCCTGACTTTCTCCTGCAAAACCCATAATTCCGCACATAAATAAATCTCCTTGTGTCAATAATAATAAAAAAGGAGGTAGTGAAATGGAAATAACCTGCTTAAAGCTCGGTGCAAAAAGAAAAATGCTTAAAAATAATTTTAGATTTTTCATTGTTGGTGCACTACCTTTTTTCACTATTAGTTTACTCACACTTCTGAACTATTATTTCATAGAACTTATAAAAAAGACGGATTTACGGTTTATGGGATTTTTATCTCCATATACTGAAACCATCCATCTGTCATTGATTGTTTTTTTTATAATTTTATCTTTGTGTCTGTGGAAAGGGGTAAGCCTTTGTTCACAGAATTATTTTTATAGGAGAGCAACAGGAAAAAAATTGTCATTTTTTAAGAGTATAAAAAGTCTTTCATTTTCACAATACAACTCATTTTTAGGTGTGACAATAATAAAATCCTTATTGTCATTAAGCCTTTGTGCTTTGTATTATCTGCCATGTCTTGCAGTTTCAATTTTGTTGATTTACAGTTATAGATATGAGTCCTATGGGTTTAATGTGAATTTAACATTGTTTGTGTCATCAACAATACTTTTCTTTATAGGTTCAATATTTCTTTTCGTAACCTTGAAACGATATTCATTTACCACATATGTTATTTTTACAGAAAAAGAACGGAATCCATTGAAAGTTATTACTAGAAGTATTGAAATAATGGAACATCGCAGTGTTCAGTATTCTTTTTATTGCTTGTCATTTTTAGGCTGGGTTTTATCTTGCATTTTTGTTATTCCTTTGGTTTATGCAATTCCATACATTAATTTAAGTAAATGGTGTTATATAAAGTTTATAGAAAAGAAGAATGATAAAGTAGTAGAAAACGAAAAACCAATTGTTTTTTATATACAGAAAAGGGTAGAAAACTAAAAAAAGTTGGTGACTAAAAGCCACCAACTTAAATACTATGTATTTTAAGGATTAGAGAATAATTCCCATTGTGCCTGGTTTGCAGAGTGCAGCATTTGATTCGTCTGTATCAATGTGCATTGCAAGAGCAAAGTTAGGATGAACACGAACTACAACATCACCGAATGTAGTTGTTCTGTCATCTGATGGGATTTTAACTTCAACAACCTGTTTGTCAACAAGACCATACTTTTCAGCATCATCAGGCGTCATGTGAATATGTCTTTTAGCAACGATAACGCCGTTTTCGATTTCGATTTCACCCTTAGGTCCAACGATTTTACAACCAGGAGTATTTGCGATGTCACCTGATTCTCTTACAACTGCTGCAACACCGATTGAACGAGCATCAGAAGCAGAGATTTCAACCTGAGTAGCAGGTCTTACAGGTCCAAGGATTGAAACACCAGGGAACTGACCTTTAGGTCCGATAACTGCGATTCTTTCTTCACAAGCATACTGACCAGGCTGTGAAAGGTCCTTTTTCTTTGTGAGCTCATAGCCTTCACCGAAAAGGATTTCAAGGTGTTCCTGTGAAATGTGAGCGTGTCTTGCACTTGTTTCAACTAAAACTGTTTTTTCCATATATCATTCTTCTTTCTAAAAAAATTGCTACATATATAATAGACCTTTTTCTACAATTTGTAAAGTGTAAATATGTATAGATTTTACAATAGTTCTTCAAATGAATTTATATAATAATCCGCAATGCTACGGATTTTGCACTCATCTTTTGCAGAACTTTTATCAAAAACACCACAGGTGATGAAACCACCTTTCTTTGCACTGCAAATACCCTCAATAATATCCTCGAAAACAATGCAGTCTTCGGGTGGAATTCCAATTCGTTCACTTGCAAGCAAATAAATATCAGGTTCAGTTTTACCAACATTTATTTCACTTACATAGGCAAAGTCCGTAAAAAAGTCGAAAATACCATGGTTTTTCAGTGTCTGTTCACAAACAACCTTTTCACTTGCAGTTGCAAATGCCATCGTAATACCACTATTGTGAAGATGTTTAAGGTAATCGTAAACGCCTGGTTTTAAATCAACATTAGTGAGATAGGATTCCGCACAAAGCTGAAGCCATTCGTTAACAATTTCATCAGCATTTTCCTTAAGATTATATTTTTCCCTTGTATAAACTGCAGCAGCAGGTAAGTGCATATTTTTTATTATCTCAATGTAGTCAGTTGTTAGAGGAAGATTTCTTCTTCTGAAAAATTCCACATCAACATCGTGCCATATGTGCATTGAGTCAAGGAGTGTTCCGTCAAGGTCAAAAATTGCACCTTTAAAGTTTTTAATATCCATTTTATTCACCAAATACATATTTTTGAATTGCTTTAGCAACGCCACCGTTATCATTTGTATCTGTCATAAATTTTGCAGTATTTTTTGCAATTTCACTTCCGTTTGCCATAGCAAATGAATAATCAGCGTATTGTAACATAGGACAATCGTTTTCACCGTCACCAAAGCACATGATACTTTCTTTGCCTATTCCTAAAGAATCAGCAAGACCCTTAATAGCAAAGCCTTTTGTAGCATTTATTTCTGTCATTTCAAGGTTTCCGTTTTTACCTGCAGTAATTGGGAATGAAGACGCAAATGCAACGTTTCCTGATTGTGAAATCTTTTCTTCAAGTTCCAGTCTTTGTTCAGCTGTAAGTGTCAGAATATTAAGCTTTTCAATCCCGTCACCATTGATATGATTTTCAAGGTCAGGAACTTCTTTAATGAAATTACTTAAAAGTTTGTAAATGTGTGGTGCAACATGATTTTCGTCAAACTTTGAATAGCTTTCAGGATTCATAAAGCAATCACCTTTATAGTAAATTTCATAAATAAGGTTATAGTCCTTAAGAATATTGAAAATTTCAACAGACTTTTTGTTACTAAGAAGTGTCTGGCAGACGATTTCACCTGTTTTAACGTCATATGTAACAGCACCATTTGACGTGATAAGATAATCTAAAAATGGTAACTGTTCCATAAGGTAATCAGCCAAAATCTTTGTTCTGCCACTTGCAATAGCAATCTTTATGCCTATTTCATGGGCTTTTTTAAATGCTTCAATATTTTCCTGTGGAATTGTAACGTGATTACTGTTTAAAAATGTTCCGTCAAGGTCTGTTACTATAAGTTTAATCGACATTCTTTGCACCGTCCGTATTTACAAATTGATAATTTATGATAAAATAATTCTAGTTTATT
This sequence comes from Candidatus Fimenecus sp., assembly GCA_045613065.1. GTDB lineage: Bacteria > Bacillota > Clostridia > Oscillospirales > Acutalibacteraceae > Fimenecus. Next base: position 25,365 of record JAZLAH010000042.1, on the reverse strand, counting down.
TTTGGGGTTTTTAAAATGAAAGATAAGATAAAATATTTATATGTTTTTGCTGCAGGATGTTTCTGGGGAATAATCAGTCTGTTTTTAAAACCACTTCTCGATATGGGATTTACTCAAGTACAGACGGTTACATTACGTTGCCTTATTGCAGCTTTTATTCTTGGAATAGTAATGGTTGTAACCGATAAAAAATCATTTAAAATCAAGTTAAAAGATTTATGGTGTTTTTTAGGAACGGGACTTTTGAGTCTTATGTTCTTTTCTCTTACATACTTTTATTCAATGACATATAACGGAGTTTGTGTTGCCGTAATTCTTCTTTACACATCACCTGTGTTTGTAATGTTGTTTTCACTGATTCTTTTTAAAGAGAAAATCACATCTAAAAAGATGACAGCACTGATTTTAACTATTGCAGGATGTGTATTAGTCAGTGGAATAGCAGGTGGGCAATCAATAGGAGTAAAAGGAATTGTACTCGGTATCTGTTCAGGTGTTGGTTATGCCTTATACAGTATTTTCAGCCGATATGCATTGCAAAGAAATTATGATAGTATGACAATTTCCTTTTACACATTTCTTTTTTGTGGACTTGGTTGTCTACCATTTTCGGGTTTGGGAAATTTGATTGAAAATCTGACACCACAAGCAGGGTTGTTGTCCCTTGGTTTAGGTTTTATCTGTTGTGTATTGCCATATCTTTGTTATACAAAAGGACTTCAGTATGTGGAAAATTCAAAAGCATCAATAATCGTTGCTGTTGAACCTGTTGTTGCATCGTTTATCGGAATCATAATATATCACGAAGAACTGACATTTTTAAAAGTTATTGGTGTTTTGCTTGTGCTTTCTGCACTTGTTATATGCAGTAAAGATTAGTGTCCCAGAAAGAAATATGAGGATGATGACGAAGGTGAATTTTGTAGTCATCATTTATTTCGTTAATCTGATTCACAAGTGCAAAAATATCTTCGCTTCTGTGATATACTGCCATACATAATTTTGGTTTATATTGCTGTAAGGACTTGCTTGCTCCTTGCAGCATTTCTTTTTCTGCACCTTCAACGTCAATGTTAATATATGTGAATTTTCCGTGTTTTTCACTTAATTCATCAACTGTAATTGAGTGTATGGTTTCTCCTGTGTCCTTTGCAGAGCCACCACGACCTTTATTTCCATCGAAGAAAAGTTCTTGTGATTTATTCCAAACTGCATTATTAAGTGTTGTGCAGTTTTCAAGATTCTCACAGTAAGTCTGCAGCTTTTTGAATGTTCTTTTATCAGGTTCAACTGCTATGATTTGGCTGTAACTATCGGCATAATGTAAAAATTCCTTTATGGTGTCACCACGATATGCACCAAGGTCAAGAAAACTTTCATTTTCTCCTAAATTCAGTATTTCAAATGCTTCATCTTTCTGACTTTCACAATCAAAACAATAGTTCAAATCTCCTGTAAACTGAAAACGGATAATGTTTTCAAATACGGATTTTGATTTTTCGTCACTGAGTAATGAATATGCTTTTTCAATTTCCTGAATATTATTTTTAAGAAAATCTTTGTTAAAAATGTTATCACCAAAAACAGGAACAGATGGCATAATTACCTTGTGACGAAGTGAAAGATTTTTTATATTGTTGATAACTTCAGGAAGGGGACTTGCAAATGCTAAAACAATAATAAAATCTTTAAATTCACTTTCAAGTGCAGAGATTGACTTAACCTCAAAACCACGGAAAGTCCTTTTTCTTACAAATCCGTCACTTGCACAGACTGAAGATACAGAAATACCAAGATTTTCAAATTCATCAAAAACTCTGTCAGCACCGTTGCCTGTACCGAAAACTGCAATAGGTAGGGAAGTTTCCTTTAAAAATTCCCAGCTTGATTTTTCGTTAAGTAATTTTCGGAACATTTTTCCACCACCTTGCAGTATTTGTTTAAAATAATATCATATTTTGTCTTTCTTTACAATAAAACAGTTGACGATATTTTGTTTTTGCAATAAAATAATTTTAATAAAAATGTGGAGATAAATTATGAAAAAGTTTTTAAGTTCAAGGACAATGTTAATAATCTCAATGACGGTTTTCGGTACAATCGGACTTTTTGTACGAAATATCGACTTGCCCTCAGGTGAAATTGCACTTTATCGTGCAGTATTAGCAGCAGTTCTCATTGGACTTTTTCTTCTCATTACAAAACAGAAAATTCCATTTGAAAAAATTAAAAAGGAAATCCCGTTACTTGTACTGTCGGGTGTTGCTATGGGCTTTAACTGGATTCTACTTTTTGAAGCATATAAGTACACAACTGTTTCCGTAGCAACACTAAGTTATTATTTTGCACCCGTAATTGTAACACTTGCCTGTCCTATTCTTTTTAAAGAAAAAATGGGTGTAAAACAGTGGTTGTGTTTTATAATGTCAACTTTGGGAATTGTGTTGATTACAGGAATAGGGGATTTAAGTCAGGGTACAAGTCATATAAAAGGAATACTGTTCGGACTTGGTGCAGCATCACTTTATGCTACTGTTATTCTCCTGAACAAATTTATAAAGAATGTTGACGGAATACATCGTACATTTCTCCAATTTATTTCTGCAATAGCAGTTCTTGTCCCTTATGTGCTTTTGACAGATGGTGTGAATCTCCATATATTAAATTCAAAAGGTTGGATATTCTTACTTATTGTGGGACTTGTTCATACGGGAATTACATATTGCCTTTACTTCTCATCACTTAAGGAATTACCAGGACAAAAGGCAGCCATTTTAAGTTATATTGACCCTCTTGTTGCAGTTCTTGTGTCAGTTGTAGTTTTAAAAGAAACAATAACACCAATGCAGATTATAGGTGGTCTGCTGATTTTAGGTTTCACCTTGTGGAATGAAATCTCACCAAAAAAAGAAAACGAATAAACAAAAAGCGTTGCAGCTAATTTTGCAACGCTTTTATTTATTACATTAAACCAAGAGCAAATTTTATTTTTGCAAAGAATCTTTTGAATTTTAATGAACGATTGTATTTAGCAGATGTGTCAGGTTTGAAATCAAGATTTTCGTTGTTGATTTCATTGATTGTACCATTTTCGGAAACGGTGAAAACAGTGTATCTCAAGTGAGCAGCCTCATCTTCATAGAATACTGCAAAGTTACCATCAGCCAATTCAGTAAGGCAAGAATAACCATAGAACCCTTTTGTGAGATGGTATTTGCTAATCCATTCAACATCACCATTGTCTTCTACAAGTCCCACACGAAGAATACCATCAGCACGAGCATTGAGATTTCCACCTGATGAACAAAGGAGCATTTGTTTACCATTAATCTTTCTTGAGGTATCAATCAAAGAAACCATACAGTTTTTAGTACCCTCAAGATATTTGTCAGCACGGAAAGTTGTCCATGTGTGTCCACTGTCAGTACTGTCAGAATAAGCAATATAATTACTTAAGTTTCGTGCATACATACGAAGAGCTTTGTATTTTCCCGTATCAATTTTAAGAATCTGTGCTTCACTTGTTTTCTGAATACCAGCTTTTATTTTAATTTTCTTACTTCTGTGCCATGTTTTGCCGTTGTCATCTGAATAAACAGCACTTGCGTTTTCAAAAATAGGGTCTTTGAAAAGTCCGTTATTGTCGTAAACACAGAAAAGAATACGCTCTTTTCCATTGTGGTTAATAACCATACCTCTACCAGGACCAACACCAAGGAAAGATTCTTTTTCGGACTTGACCTGGTCAGAAATGATTGAAGGATAACTCCAAGTTTTACCATTATCGTCACTATATCTTAACCAGAGATATGTTGTTCTGTAACACTTAAGGTCAGATGCACTATAGAAGATGTTTTGTTGAACTTTAACACCCTCTGCACCTTTTTGTGCTGTATAAAGTGCTTCACCATTTTTATAAAGACGGAATTCTTTGTCGATTGAATATTCAGTCTTCTTTGAGTCTTTTCTTGTGAAAACAGGAGCAAAATCACCCTTAAAGTCACCAACATAATAATTGAATGTGTTTAACTTATCACCATTATTTCCTTTTGTGAGAAGAAGGTGCTTTTTACCATTGATTGTGGTGTATCCTGTACCTGTTTTACACTGAAGATAACCACATTCTGATGGTTGAACATCTGCAAGCAAAAATATTCTGCCCTTTGATGACTGAACAATAACTGAATCGATAAAAGAAGCGCTGTCAGTTGATGTAACTGTATCAGCATAATCGTCAAAGTGGTTTACCATTGAATATTCCCAATCAGTGTAACCATCTTTGGAAATTGCAACAGCAATATCGATGTTATTAGGGGAGTCAGACCCGTGACTATATCGGATATCTGCACCTGCAATAACACTTCCGTCATTGAGTGTATAAAGAGACGGAATACGATTACGTTCTGAATTTAATATGCCGTTATCATATGGTTGGTCATATTTGATTTTACAAATTTCTTGAGAAGCCATATATAATCCCTTTCTTAAATTGAATCTATAACAATTATTTAGTAGATTATAACATAATTTTGTGTTTTTGCAATGATATAATCAAAGCAATAGAAAATATATCTTAAATATAATTCTTAAAATAAAAATCGTGCATTTTGTATTGCATTGTGTTATGATATAAAAAATGGATTAAGGTGGGTTATTATGACAACACAAGAATATTTGAATTTAATTGATGAAGTAAATGAAAATGGGAAATACAAGGCTGATTGGACTTCTCTTTCACATCATAAGGTGCCTGATTGGTATATGTTTGACAAAATCGGTGTATTCATCCATTGGGGTATTTATTCTGTTCCTGCTTTTGGTAGTGAATGGTACTCAAGAAGCATGTATGATAAGAATGTGCGTGAATTTGAACATCACAGAAAAACATATGGTGAACATAAGGACTTTGGATACAAGGACTTTATTCCAATGTTCAAGGCAGAAAAATTCCAAGCAGAAAATTGGATTTCTCTCTTTAAAAAAGCAGGTATTAAGTATGTAATGCCGGTTGCTGAGCATCACGACGGTTTTGCTATGTATGACACAGAATTTAACCGTTGGAATGCAAAGAAAATGGGTCCTTGTCGAGATGTTGTTGGTGAACTGAAAGCTGAATGTGAAAAACAGGATCTTGTATTCTGTGCATCAACTCACCGTGCTGAACATTATTTCTTTATGAACCTCGGAAGAACTTTTGATAGCGATGTGAATGACGATAATTATCGTGATTTCTATGGCCCTGCAGTTTTCTGTGAGGAATGGGATTCACATCACCTTGGAGAAACAACAGAGAACACTCACACAATCGGCGCAAGTGAAGAATGGCTTGAGGATTGGCTTGTCCGTACTTGTGAATTGATTGATAAATATCAGCCATCAGTATTGTATTTTGACTGGTGGATTCATAATCATTCTTTTAAACCATATCTTAAAAAGCTCTGTGCTTATTACTATAATCGAGCAGAAGAATGGGGCAAAGAAGTTACAATTAACTATAAGCACGAGGCTTTCCCACCAACAGTTGCAACATTTGACGTTGAACGTGGTGCATTAACAGGAATTTCACCACTTTACTGGCAGACTGATACTGCAATTGGTAAATGTTCATGGGGTTACAGAAAGGATAATGAATACAAGAGTGCAAGACAGGTGATTTGTGACCTGATTGACATTGTTTCAAAGAATGGTAACTTGCTTATCAACATCGGTCCTAAGCCTGATGGTACAATTACTGATGAAGAAACTGAAGTGCTTCTTACAATGGGTGAGTGGCTCAAGATTAATGGTGAGGGTATTTACGGAACAACATTCTGGAAACAGTTTGGTGAAGGTAAGGTAAATGCAGAAGCTGGTTTCTTCAAAGATGGTGATGAAAAGCAGTTTACAAATGGTGACTTCAGATTTACATATAAAGACAGTTATCTTTATGTTTTCCAGATGCGTCCATCAAAAACTGTGAAGATTGAAACTCTTAAGCTTCATAACCCACATGATTATTTAATTGAGAGTGTTGAACTTTTAGGTAGTGATGAAAAAATCGACTTTGTAAGAGATGAAGAAGCACTTAAAATTGAGCTTAAGGGTGAAATCAAGAATGATTTACCAATCTGCTTCAAAATGGCAATAGGATAATACTGCCGATTTTATTAAATAACTGTAAATATTTACGAAAATTAAGCCTTGAGAGTTAAGTCTTTCAAGGCTTTTTACTTTGCGGAACTTACGGATGAAAATTATCTAAAAACCAATGCACAAAAAAACAGAATTTTGTTGACCTTTTTGAATTTGAGTGCTACAATATATAACGTATAATTATAATACTATAATTATGTCTTGAATTTTTGGTTTTAAGACATGAATTTTAAAGAGGAGTGTTATTGATTATGAAAAAAGTATTGGCAGTATTGCTTAGTGCTCTTGTAGTCATTTCGGCTATTGCACCATTTATGGTAAGTGCATCTAAAGCAAACGATGCATACGCAGTAATCTTCACTGCATCTGACTTTCAGCATACCGATTGCTATGACAATCTGACTAAAATGATGCAGAATGCACAGAAGGATGGTATTACTGAAACACCGGAAGCATTTTTGTTCGGTGGTGACTATACGTCAGGTTCCGAAGATCCGGCAATTCAGGTGCCAAAGGTAACAGAAACTGTTCAGGCTGTGTATCCTGGTTATAGTGAGGACAACCTTGTGTATGTTCAGGGTAACCATGACTCTGCTAACGCAGTGCTTACACCTACTGGTTTCTATGAATATGAAAACTTCGTTGTATACGTTATAAACGAAGATGATTTTAGAGCAAGTCAAGGCTCAAAGTCAGGATATGACGCAACAGTTAAGGCGTTGGCATCAAATGTTGCTAACGAATTGACTATTATGAAACAAAATGGTGATAACCGACCTGTTTTCATCGTAACTCATGTTCCACTTCATCATTCAAGCCGTTCAGATTATGGTGATAACCTTTATGGTAAGTACCTTTTCGATGTTCTTAATGAATATGGTAATGACCTTGACATTATTTTCCTTTTTGGTCATAACCATTCAAGTAACTATGACGACTATATTGGTGGTGCTGTAAACTATATTGCAAAAGGCGAGACTATTCGTATCCCTATTCCTGATGTAACACAGATGGGTGCAAATGGATATACTGAAGAAACTCTCAACTTCACATATATGAACTATGGTTATGTTGGCTATTCAAATAATGCAAGTTCAGGTACATCAACAAAGACTCTTACAATGGGTGCTTTTGAACTTTGTCCAACAACAATTGAGATTTCAAGATATGCAACAGATGGTCTTTACACTACTGAAACAATTGCAAGAGTAACACCTCTTACAACAGAACCATATGTTAGAATTAATGGTAATACAACAGGTGTAGAGGGTAGCTCAGGTCTTTTGTATGGTGCATCAGATAATATTGAAGAACCAACTTATTCATGGATAAGTTCGAATGATTCAATAATAAAGGTTCTTCCAGCAGGAAAGAATGCTAATGTGATTTATACAGGTGCAGGTTCTGCTGAAGTTACACTCACTGTAACTGATAAAGATGGTAAATCATATTCAAAATCAATTACAATAACTGTTACTGAAGACAGTACTTATGCCCCAGAAGTTTCATTTAAGAGGGGTGCATCAGATATCAATGGTCAGAAGGTGAAAATGTATAATGTAACCTATGGCGATGGATTTATGATTGACGGCACATTCACAGGCTTTGGTGATAATGTCGATAATGTTACAACATCTTGGGTTAGCACAAACCCTTCAGTTGCTACTGTTGAAAATGGTTATGTTACATACGTTTCAAGTGGTGAAACAACAATCACTTATGTTGTAACAGATGGTACAACAACAATTACAAAATCAGTAAATCTTTACATATCACGAGCTACAAAACCTGTGGATAGATATGTGCTTACGTCTACTGTTGAAGCAGGAAAATCATATGTAATTGCAAACGTGAATACCGTAGGTTCTGCTATGATAATGGCTGCTCCACAAGTTATGAAAGATACTCAGGCCCGTATGTCTACTGTTTCTGCAAATATAGAAACTGATGGTAGCAATGAACTTAGCGTACAGGTTAGCACTGATGCTGCTGTATGGACTGCTGTAAGCGCATCTGACGGATATGTTTATCTCGTAAATGAGCAGTATGGTACATATTTGTATTGTAATAACGATACTGACGGAAGTATTATTGACCTTGGTTTGACAACTGATGAAACTAAAAATGGCGCAAAGTGGGTTGTGAATGCTTCAGGTTTCCTCGTTAGTAATGATGGTAATAGAGGTATTCAGTATAGCTCTGATGGAAACTTTAGAGGTAGTGCAGAGTCAAGCATCAGCAAACAGTTTATTTATGAAAGAACTGAAACAGTTCCTTTTGTAACACTTAAAATGAACAATGAAAATGTTGACGGTGTAACGGAAATTATTTATTCAGTTTCAAATTCAACTACAAGAACACTTAAAGGTACATATGCAAACTTTGGTGAAGATGCAACTGTAAATTGGATTTCTTCTGATAATGATATTGCAACTGTTGACCAGAACGGTATAGTATCATTTACAGGTGAACCTGGTATTGTTGATATTACATACCTTATAACTGATGAAAATGGTAAGACAGATTCTGCAACAGTAACTTTTGATGCAAGAGTTACAAAAGAGCCTGTAAGAGTATTTAAATATACAGAAACTATTGAACCGGGCAAAAAATATGTGGCTTTATCAGAAAATTCTGTTGGTGCTGCATACTTGATGCTTAGCACTCATAAATCAAGTGCATATCTTACAAGAGAATATGCTGTTATACAGCCTGACTCTGCTGACGGCAACGTTTACGTAGAAATTGCTAAGGACCATCTTACACCAGTATGGGTGGCAGAAAGCACAGGTGATGATGGATATTATTACTTTGTAAGTGAGGACGATGGTACATATCTCTGGGCAGGAACAACAGAAAATGTTGTTTCAACAGATGCGAGTCTTTCAACTTATGATTCAGAACTTTATAAGTGGACATACGATGGTAGTACTCTCTACAATCAGCAGATTAATGAAACAACAGCTAAATATACAGGTATCAAAATGAGTAGTAGTGGATATTTCCGTATTACAAAACCTGCTGAGTCAGAATCTTCTAAATTATATCTGTTTGAAGAGACTGAACTTATTCCATATGTTCATGTTCGTTCAAGATATACAAATGTTGAAAATACAACATTGAACAGAACTAATATTTCTCCATTCCAAACAGAAATATTGATGGGTAAAACAGAAAACTTCCCAAATAATGATTTTGTAACTTATGAATGGGTTTCATCAAATACATCTGTTGCATCTATTGACGATGCTGGTGTTGTAACATACACAGGAAATTCCGGTACAACAACAATTACAGTTGTTGCTACATCAACTGTTCCAAATGAAGATGGAACATACGATACAGCAACATCAACCGTTAAAATAAAAGTTAATCCACAGATACTGGATTTAAGGAGTAATTTTGTTTTGACAGAAAACTTTGTTTCCGGTGAGTCATATCTTATTGTTAATTCAAACACTGTTGGTACAGCATATTTGATGACAAATACTCCTTATGTGGATTCAAATGAACATCGTCTTAAGAGTTCATCTTGCAATGTTGAACAGTTGGATAGTGGTTTAACAATCACAAATACCGAAAATGGTAATGTTTGGAAATGTGTTGAAAGTGACACAGAAGGATATTACTACCTTATTAATGAAGCAACAAACGAATATCTTGCTTTGGTTGCTGACAGAGATTACAGTCCATACAGACGAGTAATCACAACTGAAACACTTGATGAATACGACCACGATGCATATCTTATTGCTAGAACAAGTAAAAATCAGATTGTATCAAAGCAGTCAAGTGAATATGTAGGTTCTTCTCAAGCTGAGCCAAACGTTCTTAGAATGGACTCAGGTAAAAATTATGATTTCCGTCTTTCATGGAGTTCAACCGAAAAGTTGTATATCTATCAGCGTTTGTCAAGTGAAGTTGTAAAACCTAAGACAGAAATCAGAGTTTCAACATTCATGGGTACATCGGACCTTACAAATGTTCTCCAAAATCGTTATAATATTACGGAAAACGATACTGAGCAGCTTCTTAGATATACAGAGGGTTATTCGAGTATCACAAGCACAAAGTGGTCAGTTTCCGACGAAAGTATTGCAACCATTGATGAAAACGGTTTAGTTACATATACGGGTAAAGAAGGTTTTGTGACAGTAACTCTTGAAGTTAAGGGTACAGATGCAGCAAACGAATCTGTTGCATATACTGTAAAAACAACTCTAAACGTTTCAAATGACGATTATGAATCACCTACAAATGATTATCCTCAGTATCCTCATGAAGGTTCTGTTCGTATCAATAAGACAGCGTCTTCTATGGCTGGTGGATACAATTTCCAGACATCGGGTGTGACTGAAGTTGAACTTTCTGTTACAGGTGTTCCACTTCCACAGGCAGTTGACGTTGTTGTTGTATTTGACCACTCATCAAGTATGAATAGTGGCGGAAGACTTACAAGTGCTATTGAGGATACTCGTGAATTTGCATTACAGGTTGTAAATGCAAATCGTAACAACAGAATTGCTATTGTTACATTTGACCGTTATAAAGAAAACTACAAGAGCATTACAGAACAATCACCTAACTACACAACACATGAATCAAGCACAGAAGACAGAATCATCACAGGTGATGGCACACCTGAAGGTGCATTTATGACACTTAATGAATCTGAAACACTTATTGCACAAATTGACTCTCTTGCATATAACAGTACACCGGGTACAAACTATGACTACGGTCTTCAGGAAGCATATAAAATTCTTGAACATGCAAAGAATGACCCAAATTCTAACAAGATGCAGTATGTGGTATTTATGTCAGACGGTGAACCTTATGTATACAACCGTGTTCAGGTAGAATATGGTAACGATGACCCTGATGGAGTGTCTGAAGCATGGCTTCGTGGTGATGAAGATCACTCAATTCTTGCTTCTTATCTTGCAGATACAACAACATATCCTGCAACACAGTACTTCAACACACGAGGCGACAACTGGTACGCAGAAATCATCAAAACTCCAGAGGGTCAAACACTTAGCGATATGCCACAGGTAGATTACTATAGCGGCTATCGTACAGGTCTTGGTGCAACAATGTTCACTATTGGTTATGGTGCTGGTGAGCCGGGCTCACTTACATGTGATGTTCTTACAACAATGGCAAGTACAGAAGATAACTACTACTATGCAAGTGGTAACCTTCAGGAAGCTTATGATAGTATCTTGAAGAAGATTATCTTTGCTGCTAACAATGCTGTTGTTACTGACAAGATGGGTGAAAACTTCCAATTACAGTTTGCTCCAAGCTTAACTCTTGACAATGGTATGGCAACTATCACTTTTGACCCTGCACCATATATAGAAATTGGTTCGTGGAAACTCAATAGTGATGGAACAAGAAACGAGTATACAGTAATTGAAAAAATTACTTTCCAGACAGATTCAAACGGTAAGCTTACTGCAGCATATTCAAATCTTCTTGGTGATAAGAATATCTATGATTCTTCAACAAATAAGATTGTCGGTTCAAAGGTAACTTACGATATTACAAACGAAACATTCAGTTGGAATATCGGTGATATCACAAGAGACGAAATAACACTCAAGTATTATGCTTATCTTGAAGGTTCTGCAGAGGGTGAAAGAGAAGGCGGTACATTTGCAACTAACGAATACGCTTATGTAGATTACGTAAACTATCGTGGCACTCAGTGTCATCAGGTATTCCCAGTTCCAACAATAGGTTGGAAAGACGCAGTTGTTAACTATGAATTCTACCTTGTAAATGAAGATGGTCAGCCTGTTAACACAGACGGTATCGTTGTTCCATTTGCAGAAAGAGTTCTTGTAGGACAGGAAAAGACAGAAAAACTCCTTCTTAACAGCGCTGGTGACTATTCAGCTATTACTCTTGTGGCTAAGGAAAAACTTCCTGCAGGTTATCTTCTTTTCAATGAAGATACAACATATAGCGTCGCTGTTTCAAGTGGTGATAATCCAAGCCAGGCAATAATCAATGACAAGGCTGATATCAAGACAACATATTTCCGTGATGGTAGTATTGTTTACTGTGGTGATGGTGTTGTTCCTGTTGTAAATGACTATATGAACACTCACGTTTCATTCGCAGTTCTCCGTGTCGGTGGTATTGTTCCTGACAGTGTTGTTGTTGACTACGGTCTTCCGGTTAAAATCAATGTTCTTGTAAACGATATTAACGCAAACAAGGGTAAACTCAATGCAATCGGTACAAAGCTCGTTGACGGCACAGAGCTTAACAATATTCCTTATGTTGAAAGCAGACTTCAGGATGCTTCAAGTAGTCTTACTCTCACAAACGGTATAGCTACTATTGAGGGTGACAAGATTGTATTTACTCCTACAAACCTTACAATGAGCGAAGAAAACGTATTCTATTATGAATATCTTACAGACGAAGGAGTTTACCTTTACACAGAGGTTACTGTAATCCCTGCTGCAAACATCTACTACGAAGAATCATTCTTCACATTTAAAAATGGTGATGGTTACGTATGGCAGAAGACAGGTTCAACTCTTGAAGAGAAGTTCCAGGCAGAAGACAGACCAGGTTCATTCTCATTTGCTGAAATAGACGCAAACAATGTTTATGGTATGGACCACGCTTATGATGATAGCTATACTTACTCTTTAGGTAGTGCGATGTTCACAAGCGTTGATGCTAACGCATTCGGTAAAGAGCCAACTGCTGAATTCACATTCTGTGGTACAGGTTTCGACTTGTTCAGCGTAACAAACAGCAACACAGGTGCAGTTCTCGTATCAATTTATAAACAGGGCGAAACAACTCTTTATAAGAACTACATCGTTCAGACATATTACGGATATTCTTATGAAGAGGATGAAGAAGGTAATGGTACATTCGTTCCAAATCCTGACAGTGATGGTTGCTTGTATCAGGTTCCAGTAATCAGTGCTCGTGAGCTTGGTTACGGTACATACAGAGTTGTTATCAAGCCTATGTACAGTGATATGTTTGATACTTCTAAAGACGGCTCATATGACATTTATGTTGACTCTGTAAGAATTTATAATCCTGCAGGTCAGAAGCCTGAAGTTGATTCAGTTATCGGAGATGCATATCTTGAAGATAATGAATATAATCCAAACTTCACAGAATTGAGAAAGACAATTCTTGATTCACAGACATTCTACGATGATGTTTATAAACTTGATAATACACAGTATAGTCAGGGTTCAATCTTCATTGACAGTATCGGTTCACTTGATGCAAACGGTATTAGTGATAAGTATCGTGATGCTGGTCCAAATAACGAGGTCTACCTTGCAAAGGGTCAGGCAATTGCTTTCCATCTTGTTTCAGATGAGCCAATCGCACCTACAAGCGTAGAACTTGGTATGAAGACAGTATTCGGTAACACATCAGAAGTTGCTTTGATGAATACAAATGACCTTACTCCAAGATATGTGACAGTAAGTGGTGCTCACGAAATGTTCAGAAGATTAGCTTCAGTAATCGTATGGGATGAAAACGAACTTGCAACAACAGGTAAGTACAAGACAAAGTATCCTATCGTTATTGTGAACACATCAGATTCAATTCTTTCACTTACTGATCTTAAGTGGGCATTTACAAGTGCAGATGCAGAAGGTGATTTACAGGTTGTAGTTAATTCAGCAACTCCAGCAATGGCTTATGCAACAGCAAAATCAGTTATGGCATTCCCTTATACAGAAGAAGATATTAAGATGGAATGGTCTGATACTTCACTTAAAGAAGGAGCAGAAGTAACTCTTACAATTACTACACCAGCAGATATCGCACTAATCACAATTGATGGTATTGAAATTACTGAATTTACAGTTGATGAAAACGGTAATAAAGTATGGACATACACATTTAATGTTGTTGAAATAGGTGAAAAAACTTATGATATTATCCTGTTTGCTAATAATGGTCGAGTAAGTCAGCCTATGGTGACAGAAACAATCACAGTTAGTGAGGATAATGGTGTAGCAAATCCATTTAATACTATTTTGGAATTTATCAAGAGTATTTTAGAGTTCTTCAGGGGGATATTCGCATGAAAAAATATATAAAACCAGATGTTTCATTTTTCGAAATGAATTTATCGACATCAATATCTGCAGGGTGTGAATTTACATCAAATAATGCTCCTCTGGCATGTCCTGTAGAAATCCCAGGGCAGGGTGGTTTAACAGTTTTCCTTGAGGGTGCTTGTATGGCGTATTTCCCAGGTGCTGAGGATAGCCTTTGTTATCATGTTCCAACAGCAGATTCGAACGTATTTGAGTCATAATTTATATGTAAAGCCGGGTCACTAGAATGGTGACTCGGCTTTAAAGTTTATTAAAGGAGATAATATGAAAACATAAAAAGGTTTTGCCTATATCTTGTATTGATATTGATTTTTGTTGGTTGCACAGGTGATTCTAATGATAATGGTGAAAACGACTATCGTCTTGACCCTGTGGAGACTGCAAAATGCCGTGTAGGATGATCTCTTTTAAGATACTCTCCTGAGGAGTTCGTAAGTCGTGCAGAGGGTATGAAAAAGGGCATTGATATGTTTGAAAAAGAATGTGTTGAAGAAGTGGAACCAGGAAAAGTTCGTTGTCGAGCAGGAAAAACAAGCATCTGGATTAATAAGAAAGGTGAAATGTCACTTTGTGGTATAATCGATAAAGCTTTTGACATAAATGTATTAGGCTTTTCTGAAGATTGGAAAGAAGTTAAAGAATATACATTATCAATAACTCTGCCAATAAAGTGTCAAACTTGTAAATATCGCCATTTTTACAATGTATGTGCAACAGTTTGTTACACTGAAACAGCAAGAATCACTCAACTTGAGGCAGAAAAGCTTAGAAATGAACTAAGTGATTTAAAAGATTAAATTTGATTAATATATTGAAATGAAAATCCCTATGGTAGTTTTGTTACCATAGGGATTTATTTTTTTTACTAGTTTAATAATAATTAATTTTTATACCAATATTAAAATCTGTTCGTGCAGAGTAAATGCAAAAGGCAGGTTTTAATTGACTCTATTTAAGAACCGAAACGGCGTCGGAGATTGTCTTTTCAAATGCCTCTTTACCGTACTTATCAACTTCAGATTTATTTTTTTCTCCGTGTGTAAGACATCCTGCACCACCGATACATCCACCTGTACATGCCATACCTTCGATGAAGTTTGCATCGAGAACGTTCTTACTCTTCTTAAGAAGTGCAACCTTACAAGCTTCAATTCCGTCACAAACTGCAGGTTTAACTGTGAAATCGATATTCTGTTCACTTAAAGCCTGTACAACTGCATCTGAAAGACCGCCTGTACGTGCGAAAATTCTTCCGTAATATGAAGCATTATCAAGTATGTCTTCATGGAGTGTTGTAATGTCAATATCTTTACTGTCATAAAGAGCTTGTAATTCTTCAAAAGTAAGAACTGCATCAATGTGTGGCTTAACTGATTCAAGTTGTGCTTCAGCTTTCTTTGCGGTACAAGGTCCGATAAATACAACTTTAGCGTTTTCACTGGTTTCTTTTATGTACTTTGCAAGCATTGCCATAGGTGACAAGTTATGTGAAACATGAGGTAAAAGTGCAGGGAATGAAGACTTAACATACTGTACAAATGCTGGACAACATGAACTTGTGAGGAATCCTTTTTCACTGAGTTCTTTTGATTCTTCCATTGCAACCATATCAGCACCGAGTGCTGCTTCAATTACAGTGTAGAAACCGAGTTCTTTCAGTCCTGTAATTACCTGACCTAACTTTGCATAAGTAAACTGGCTTGAGATTGAAGGAGCAACAATAGCATATACTTTATAATCTTTATTACCATTGCTCCTTTTAATCATATCAATAACATCAAGGATAAATGACTTATCACTGATTGCACCGAATGGACACTGATATACACAAGCACCACACTGGATACATTTACTGTTATCAATAGCAGCTGCATTATCATCATTAATCTTAATTGCTTTTACTTTACAAGCACTCTGGCAAGGACGTTTACGATTAATAATTGCAAAGAAGGGACACACTTTTGCACACTGACCACATTCAACACATTTTGATTTATCAATATGTGCTACATGGTTGTGGTCAAATGAAATTGCTCCACGCTTACAAACATCTTCGCAACGGTGTGCAAGACATCCACGGCATGAATCTGTTACTTCATATCCCGCTGCAGGACATTCGTCACAGGCAATATCGATAACTTCAATAACATTTGGGTTTTTCTTATCTCCACCCATAGCGAGTTTAATACGCTGTGCAAGGATTGCACGTTCCTTATAAACACAACATCTCATAGTTGGTTCTTTACCAGGTGAAATTGATTTTGGAATGTCCCAAAGATTTTCAATAAGAGTGTCATTCCAACTGTGTTTTGCAACTTCACGCAAAACTTTATATTTAAGGTACTGTACTTTAGTATCAAATTTTCTCATGTTGTCATCTCCTTAGAAATAACTTACTTTTATTTTTTTGCCCATTTTTCTCAAAGCCTTTGAAAGTTCTTCAACAAGATTCATTTTAATATTGAAATTTATAGGCAAGTCCGGATTCTGATGAGCAGGATTAATAGCTCGTCCTACAAAGAAATTTATATCGGTTGCTTCTTCAAATAACAAACGGCAGATAAGTGACGCACCGTCTTTTTTGAAGCTCCAATGTTCATAATGTTTGTTTTCACCGAGGTAATCTTTTGCATACTCAACGACCTTATTAACGGTGATAACACCTTCTGTAACAAGGTCAACGCCTTCTAATTCGGCAATAGGAGGAATATCACTCTGTTCAAAATTAAGCGATGGTCTGAGAGGTTTTCTCAAAAACTTTGCAGCAATTCCAGATGTTGTACCACCACAAATGATGTGTTTGCCTTCTTTTGAGAAGAAAAGGGACATCATTCTGTCAGCATCATCACGATTTGATGGAGGACCGAAAAGCATATTCATCGGTACTCTTTTTCTAATTCTGACAACACAAGCAGTTGCATCATCACCAGGCTTATTGCCATAGAGTTTATCACATTCATCAACAAGCATTGTTGAGAGTGTTTTTGCAGTATATCCGGCAGGGACAAGAGTTTCAATAAAATCAATAATATCTTCTCTTTTCCAACCAAAATTATATAACATACCAATTCCGGCATGAGGACATCCGTCACTCATTGCAACGAAAACATCGTTTTCTTTTAAACTTACAAGAGATTTGAATATTTTTTTACCACCGATATTCATTTCTGTTTTTGGGTAATCCCAATTCACTTCATCACGGATAATAATTACGTGTGGATTATCGTATTGAATAATCTCAGCAGTCTGATTATTTTTAAGATGAATAATTGTAAATGTTGAATAAGCGACGCCTCTTACTGAACAAACAGGCAGAGTTGCAGCAATAGTTTCAACACATTCTTCAAGCGATAATCCCTCTGCAAGCATTGTGGATATGATTTTTGATGTAAGAGTAGAAAGAATACTTGCTTTTACACCACTACCAAGTCCGTCAGATAACACAATGACAGTTGAATCGTCACTTGGCTCAACTATATCAACATGGTCTCCACAAAGTTCTTCACCATAATGATTTATACTTTTATATCCGATATCAGCACACAAATCATTCATTAGTTATTGACTCCTTAAGATTTGCAAGAGCAATTTTTGTTTCCGCAGCAGTTTCACCTAAAAGAGAAGCGATTTCCTGAACAATTCGCATCTGCTTTTCAACTACCTTATCAGCAACCTCAATAGTCTGACGACTGATATCTTCTTTCTTTTCTCGTTCTTTTTCTTCATCAGTAACATCACGCATAATGCTGATTAAAAGATGAGAATCCTTATCGTGAACAACTGTTTGTTCAATATATCTTTTATATTCTGCAAGATAAACACGTTCGTCACGAACATTTCTGCCTGTACTCATAACAGTCATAAATACTGTTGGATCGAGAATTCTGATAACCTGATCACCAAGTACATCAGAAGCAGAACGGATATTCATCATTCTTCTTGCTGAATCATTGATTTGTTGAACTTCAAGTTGTTCATTAAGAACAATAAGTCCGTTTGGTGAGTTATTAACAATAGTGTCTGAAAAACTTTCAGCTTTATCTTTAAGGAAAGGCAGACACATTGAAATTTCAGCTTTGCCATGAATAATTGCAATAGCCTTTTCACGACAAGTGCCATAACCACAAGAACCACAGTTAAGTTCTTGTGATGGTTTGAATTTGCCCATTTGACGAAGAATATTGCTGATTTCAATTTCAGATGGCATTGTATTTCTTTGTTCAATATAAGAAAATGTCTTTTTAAGTTCAACCGATTTTGGTTGGTCAACTGGAAAATCTTTATCACCAGCATAATTTGCAACTTCAATATAGTCTTTTATGTTTGACGTATGGTGATATTTTTCAATAACAGGTCCACCTACACAACTACCGACACAAGCCGACATTTCAATAAAACAGTTATGTATTTTACCTTTTTCAATGTCCTTTAAAACCTGAATACAGTTTTCAACACCATCAATAGCAACATAAGTGTAGCCCTTAACATCGTTCATTGTTTTAAGAACGCCACCAGTTGTAGGGAAGAAACGAGCACGACTACAATCATTGTTGTCCTGAATAGTTTCAAGTTCAATTTTCTCTTCTTTAAGCCATTCTGAAAGCTCTTCAAAGGTTAAAACTGCATCAACGATACCCTCATAATATTCTGCCTCATCTTTTTTAGCAACACAAGGACCTACAAAGACAGTTTTTGCATTTGGAATTCTCTTTTTAATGTCCTGACAGTGAGCCTGCATAGGGGACATAACGTCTGCGAGATATTCCAATGCTGACGGATAATATTTCTGGATAAGTAAGTTGATTGAATGACAACAAGAAGAAATGATAATATCTCTATCCTCTTCCTTCATCATTCTTTCGTATTCTGTCTTTACGATTGTAGCACCGATTGCAGTTTCCTCAGCATCGTAAAAACCAAGCTTCTTAAGGGCTGTACGCATAGCATCAATGCCTACGCCATCATAGTTAGCAATAAATGAAGGTGCAATACTTACAACAACAGGGTCACCATTTTGAAGAAATACCTTTACCTTTTCAACTTCGTTAACAATTTCTTTTGCATTCTGTGGACATACAACGAAACACTGACCACACAAAATACATTCGTTACCGATAATATGTGCCTGATTGCCTGAAAAACGAATTGCTTTTACGGGACAATGGCGGATACATTTATAGCAGTTTTTACAGTTTGATTTTTTGAGTGTCAAACAATTAGACATTTACTGCTACTTCCTTTCGTTTAAAATTTGCTCAAGACATTTTCCTGGAAAAACTCTTTAAAGTTTTCTTTTGTAATACCTGTATGAACATCATCATCGACCTGAATAGTTACACCCACACGATTACACATGCCGGTACAGAAACTACCAGCTAAAGTGATTTCGTTTTCTAAATGATTTTCTTCAACAGCTTTTTGAAGAAGTTCAACTATTTCAGGAGAACCTTTCAAGTGGCAGGAGCTACCGACACAAATTTGAATAATCATATTTTATTTTACCTTTGCTAAAACATTCTCTGAGAAAAATTCATTTACTGTGTCAGGTGATACTGAAAAGAACTCACCATCTATAGTAACACAAACACCTTTTTGACATTCACCTAAACAGAATGTGCCACCAAGTTCAACTTTATCTTCAAGTTTATTTTCACTGATAAGATTTTGAAGTTGTTCAACAACCAGACGAGAACCTTTAACATGGCAAGAACTACCAATACAAACTGTAATTTTCATTTTTATTTTCTCCTCTTCATGATTAATAGCATAAATAAACATCGCCTTTTCGCTATTGTACACTATTATAAACTATAAATCAAATTTCTTCAACAAAAATTTAAATAAATTTATAGTATACATTTCTATAAATTATTATTATATAACAGATGTAAACATAACTGTTGCCAATATGAAAGTTTAATTTTAATAAATAATCGAAATTTGTAAAAAAAATGCGTTAAACTATTGATTTTATTTGCTCAAATTGATAAAATTATTTAGATTAGGATAGTGTGGGTTATAATGGGCATAACGCACATAAAGAACAAATAGAAGTAAATGTTTTTCCTGATACTTTCTCAAAAACGAATTTTTAGAAATGAGGTTTAAATATGAACAAAATCACAATAATCGGTTCAGGTAGCGTTGGTTCAACAATTGCTTACACTGCAACAGTAATGGGACTTGCATCAGATATCGTTATGATTGATATCAACGAAGAAAAGGCACTTGGTGAAGCTCTTGATATCAGACAGGGTATTCCTTTCTGTAATCCTGCAACTGTTCGTGCAGGTTCATATCAGGATGCTGTTGATTCTGATATCGTTATCATTACATCTGGTCTTCCAAGAAAACCTGGTCAGACAAGACTTGACTTGGCACAGGCTAATGTTAACATCATGAAATCAATTGCTACAGAAATCGTTAAGTATGCTCCAAAAGCAACATACGTAATTGTTAGTAACCCAGTTGATATTCTTACATATGTTTTCTGCAAAACAACTGGTATTCCTGAAAAGAGAGTTATCGGTTCAGGTACAATTCTTGACACATCACGTCTTCGTGCAAGAATTGCAGAATATTATTCAGTAAACCAGAAGAACGTTCACGCATATATCTTAGGTGAACATGGTGATACAGCATTCGTGCCATGGTCAATAGCAAATATTTCAAACGTTCCTGTTGAAGATTACAGAGATGCTGTAATGAAGTCACATTTATATCCTGAATTTAATAGAGACGAAGTTGAAGATTATGTTCGTAAGTCAGGTGGACGTGTTATTCAGCGTAAGGGAGCAACATTCTATGCTGTTTCTGTTTCAGTTTGTCACCTTTGCAAATGCTTATTGAACCCTATTGATACAACACTTACTGTTTCAACAATGCTTCACGGTGAATACGGCATCGATGATGTTTGCTTGAGCCTTCTTAACATTGTTGGTAACAAACAGGTTCAGGGTAAGATTCTTCTTCCTCTTAATGAACAGGAAATCTGGGCTTTGAACAAGAGTGCAGAAAGTCTTAAAAACGTTATTAAACAAATTGAAATATAAGAACGATAGAAAGGATAAACAGAAATGGAATATCGTATTGAACACGACTCTATGGGCGAGATGAAAGTTCCTGCAGACCGTCTTTGGGCTGCACAGACTCAGAGAAGCCATGAAAATTTTGAAATCGGTGTAGGTATTGAAACAATGCCTGCTGAAATCATAAATGCATTCGGTATCCTTAAAAAGGCTGCTGCAATTGCTAACAATGCTCTTCGTCCTGAAAAAATGACAGAAGAAAAAATGAATGCAATCTGTGCTGCTTGTGATGAAGTAAGAGATGGCAAACTTAATGGTCATTTCCCACTTGTTGTATGGCAGACAGGTTCTGGTACTCAGTCAAATATGAACTCAAATGAAGTAATTGCTAACAGAGGTAACCAGATTCTTGGTAAAACATTACTTCATCCAAACGATGATGTTAATATGAGCCAGTCTTCAAATGACACATTCCCAACTGCTATGCATATTGCAGCTGTACTTGCGTTGGAAGAAAAACTTCTTCCTGCAGTTCAGGAATTAATCGAAACATTCAAGAGACTTGAAGCAGAAAACGAAGGAATCGTAAAGAGTGGTAGAACTCACTTACAGGATGCAACTCCTATTACATTCAGCCAGGAAATCAGCGGTTGGCGTTCAAGCCTTGAGAAAGATGTTGAATTAATCAATCGTTCAATTGCACCACTTTATGAACTTGCTCTTGGTGGTACTGCAGTTGGTACAGGTCTTAATGCACCTGCAGGATTCGATACAGGTGTTGCTCAAGAAGTTGCAAAGCTTACAGGTAAGCCATTCGTAACTGCAGCAAACAAATTCCATTCACTTACATCAAAGGATGAGCTTGTATTTGCACACGGTGCAATCAAGGCTCTTGCTTGTGATATGATGAAGATTGCAAATGACGTTCGTTGGCTTGCATCTGGTCCTCGTGACGGTCTTGGCGAAATCTTTATTCCTGAAAATGAACCAGGTTCATCAATTATGCCTGGTAAAGTAAACCCAACACAGTGTGAAGCAGTAACAATGGTTGCTGTTCAGGTAATGGGTAACGATGTGGCAGTTAGTATGGCTGCATCTCAGGGTAACTTTGAATTGAATGTATTTATGCCTGTATGTATTTACAATTTCTTACAGTCAGCAAGACTTCTTGCAGAAGCAATCGTATCATTCAATAAGAATTGTGCTGTTGGCATTAAAGCAAACAAAGAAAAGATGCATCACAATCTTCACAACTCTTTAATGCTCGTAACTGCACTTAACCCATATATCGGTTATGAAAATGCAGCAAAAACAGCAAAGAAAGCGTTTAAAGATAATATTTCACTTAAAGAAGCTTGTGTTGAACTTGGTTTCTTGACAGCTGAAAGATTTGATGAAGTATTCCATCCTGAAGAAATGGTATAAACCGGAGGTAAACCTATGAAAGTTAGTTATTTCCCCGGATGCACTCTTAAAAACAAGGCAAAAGAACTTGACGTTTATTCAGTTAAGTCTGCCGAAGTTCTGGGTATAACTTTAGAAGAAATTGAAAACTGGCAGTGTTGCGGTGGTGTGTTTACAACAGCAAGAGATGAAGTTGCAACAAAGCTTTCATCTGTTCGTGCACTTAAATATGCACTTGATAAGGAACAGCCACTCGTTACAGTTTGTTCAGCTTGTCATAATGTAATTAAGCAGACAAATTATGCTATGCAGAATGATAAGGAATTTGCTGATAAAGTTAACAGATATATGGCAGATGGCCAGTATAACGGCGAAACTGAAGTTTACAATTACCTTGAAATGCTCCGTGATTTAGTAGGCTTTGATGCAGTTAAAGAAAAAGTGGTAAACCCACTCAAAGGTAAAAAGATTGCTGCATATTATGGCTGCCTTCTCTTAAGACCTAACAGTGTTATGAGAATGGACGACCCTGAAAATCCTACAATTATGGAAGATTTAATCAAGGCAATGGGTGCTGACCCGGTAGTATATGCAAAGCGTAACGAATGCTGTGGCGGATACATTTCAATTGAAAGCCCTGAAGCTGCAAAGAAGAATAGTAATGCTATTATTGAAAATGCAAAGGCAGCAGGTGCTGAAATGATTATTACAGCATGTCCACTTTGTAAATATAATCTCGTTAAAAATGGTGCGGATATTCCCGTAATTTATTTCACAGAGCTTCTTGCTGAAGCACTTGGTGTAAAGGAGGATACAAATGAATAATAAAGAGTATCTTCAGGAAGAAATAATCCGCAGAAGTGGCGTTAATCCAAGTAAATGTATGCGTTGTGGTAAGTGCTCTGCTACTTGTCCTGCATATGATGAAATGGAATATCATCCACATCAGTTTGTAAATATGGTAGATAGTGGTGACATTGAACCATTACTTAATTCAGAGTCACTTTACAAATGTTTATCATGTTTTGCATGTATCGACAGATGTCCACGAGGCGTTGAACCAGCTAAGTTGGTTGAAGCAGTAAGATTGTCAGTTGTAAGAAAACAAGGTGAAAACCGTATGACTGCTGATAATGTTCCTCCAATTATTGATGAGGATGTTCCACCACAGTTGCTCGTAAGTGCTTTCAGAAAATATACTAAGTAAGGAGGAAAAGGCAAATGCAAAGAGTTGGCGTTTTTGTATGTTGGTGTGGTAGTAATATTGCAGGTACAGTTGATGTTGAAGCAGTATCAGAAGCCTTGAAAAGCGAACCTGGTGTAGTCTTTTCCACTAACTATCAATACATGTGCTCACAGGCTGGTCAGGATATGATTAAAGAAGCTGTTAAGGAGCACAATCTTACAGGAATTGTTGTTTGTTCTTGTTCACCAAGAATGCACGAGGCAACATTCCGTAAAACTGCAGCTGCTGCAGGACTTAATCCATATATGGTTGAAATTGCAAACATTCGTGAACAGTGTTCATGGGTACATAAGGATATGCTTACAGGTACTGAAAAAGCAATCATTCTTGGTAAAGCTGCTATCGCAAAAGTAAATCTTAACACTCCACTTATTCCTGGTGAATCTCCTGTAACAAAGAGAGCATTGGTTATCGGTGGTGGTATCGCTGGTATTCAGACTGCTCTTGATATCGCTGATGCAGGTTTCCCTGTTGATATCGTTGAGAAAAAGCCTACAATCGGTGGTAAGATGGCACAGCTTGATAAGACTTTCCCAACACTTGACTGTGCTGCTTGTATTCTTACTCCAAAAATGGTTGATGTGGCTCAGAATGAAAAAATCCGCATTTTCTCATATAGTGAAGTTTCAGAAATCAAAGGTTTCGTTGGTAACTTTGATGTAAAAATCAAGAAGAATGCTCGTTTCGTTAAGGAAGATGTTTGTACAGGTTGTGGTGCTTGTGTTGATAAGTGTCCAATGAAGAAAATTCCTAACGAATTCAACTTGGGTATGGATAATCGTAAGGCTATCTATATTCCATTTGCACAGGCTGTTCCAAAGGTAGCAACAATCGACCCTAATGCTTGTAATATGCTTAAAAACGGCAAATGTGGTCTTTGTGCAAAGGTTTGTACTGCAGGTGCTATTGATTATACACAGAAGGATGAATACATTGAAGAAAAGTATGGTGCAATCGTTGTTGCAACAGGCTTTAATCCAATCAGTATGGATAAATTTGACGAGTTTGCTTATAACCAGTCAAAGGATGTTATCACTTCTCTCGAATTTGAACGTCTTACAAACGCAGCAGGTCCTACAGCTGGTAAGCTTTTAAGACCATCTGACGGAAAACACCCTCATAAAATCGTATTTGTTCAGTGTGTTGGCTCACGTTGTGATGCTTGTGCTGAAAAGGGTAAAGAGTATTGCTCAAAAATTTGCTGTATGTACACTGCAAAGCATGCAATGCTTGTAAGAGATAAATATCCTGATACAGAGGTTTATGTATTCTATATTGACGTAAGAACTCCTGGTAAGAACTTTGACGAATTCTATCGTCGTGCAGTTGAAGAATATGGAGTTAAATATATCAAGGGTATGGTTGGTAAGGTAACACCAGAAGGTGATGTGCTTAAAGTTCAGGCATCAGACCTTATTGCTAACAAACAGCT
>JAZLAH010000041.1:0-24178 GCA_045613065.1 Candidatus Fimenecus sp. | reverse complement strand
TCTTCTCACAATCCCAGTTGCTTTCATATATTAATCTCCTCTTTTTTACAAATTAAATGTGATATTAGTATCACACTTTTTGTAGAAATTATGAGCAGATTTTCCAAAAGATTTCGAACAAAAAATCACCCCACCTGAATAGAATTTTCAAGTGGGGGAGTGTTTTGATTTGTTTGCATTTTTCTTTAACAACTCTTAGGATACAAACAATGTATAACTAATTATTAAAAGCAATTTCTTTTTTAGGAATAATGTCTTCTTTCAATAAGTTAATGCCCGAAGCAGCCTGAATAGTTCTTCTGTCAATTTTTCCGCCAAGATTTACAGACAAGGTATCTACAAATACGTAACCGTAGGGAACGGAAGTTTCCTCAAGGTTTTTATAACATTCTTCTTTGATATAGTTTTCTATTTCTTCCAAACTCTTTCCTGCTGTTCTATCAGCAAAAATGGCGAAACAGGATAAGATGTTGCACCTAAAATGCTATTGGCATAAATAAAGATTCTTGCTTCTGGAACATTGGGTAAAATAATAGAAATTATATTGTCTTCTTTTACTCCTAAAACATTTGCAACATTTGCACATTTCTGAATTCGTGCAAAAAACTCCTTGCTTTACAAGTTTGTACTGTTGGTATCTGTAAAACAAGGAGTTTTAAATTTTGTTATTTTTTTACGGTTTGCGGATAGTAAAATTAAGTCCCAGTGCGCCAATTGCTAAAATCAAAAGCATAACAAATGGCGCAGTGTAGCTACCGGTTGAGATTAATAAAGAGTTACTAAAGGTTGCAATAAATGATGCTACAATTAGATTGAAGTTTGTAAGACTGTAGTTTGTAGGGAAATATTTTGTGCCGTAGAAGGATGCTGTAAATGCAGAGGTCATAGTTGGACAGGAACCGTATGAAAGACCTGTAAGGCAAAGACCGATAATGCAAAGAGGAAGGGAACTTATTTGTACTGCAACAAGTGTAAGTCCTGCAGCAAAAATTGTCAAAATGTTAGAAGCTAACATTGTTGTTTTTCTTCCAAGAGAGTCATAAATCGCACCAGTAAGAATACGGCCAATACCATTGAACACAGAAAGCACACCAACAAGTGTTGTTGCAAGGGCAGGTCCTGCATCAACAGAAATAACCAAGTCTCTAGCAAAACTTATAACTGAATTGCCAACAGCGGTAATAAGTGCCATAAACACAAATGCTCGCCAGAAAGTGAAACTTTTAAGCATTTCTTTTGTTGAAAAATCTCTTGTTTCAAAGCATTCTTTTTGAGTAACTTTTTTTGCTTTTGGTGCAGGAAATTCTACATCCGCAGATGGAGTTCTAAGAACAAGACCTGCCAAAACAAGAACAACTGCAACAACAATACCTAAAAGAATATAAGCTTTACTCCAACCTACATTTACATTTTCAAACAATGCACTAATAATATTGCCAAGCAAAAGTGTACTTATACCGAAACCCATCATCAAACAACCTGATGAAAAGCCTTTTTTATCAGGAAACCAGGAGTTAACTGTTGATACCACAACGTTATATGAAATACCAATACCTGTACCTGACAAAACAGCATATGTAAGATATAAAAGATAGGGGATTTCTTTACTTAAAAGACCCGTTGTAACAAAGCCGACTCCGACCAATACACCTGCAAGAACAAGTGTGATTTTAGGACCGATTTTTTTGCAAATCAAACTGCCGAAAAAAGCACCTAAGCAGAAAAAACACATTGTTAATGTGAAATTGAATGCTAAAACCGAGTCACTCCAGTCAAACTCATTTTTAAATGGTATTTTTAAAATTGACCAGGCATATAACACCCCTGAAAAGAGCATTGTAAATACGCCGGAAACAAGATAAAGCCAACGTTTGTTTAAATTTGATTTTGTTGTCATAAAAGAGCCTCCCAAACAACAAAGAATTGTGAATAATTATATCACATAATATACATAATTCAACATTTTTTGATGAATTTCAGAAATCAAAGAGTTTATTTGTTTTTCTTGACTTCAAATGTGAATTTTGCGTTGTCTTCGTACCAAAGTGGGAAATTTGTGCCCCAGACATTGTTGTACAAAACAAAACTCAATCCATCTTTTTTCGCATCTTCAAATTTGTTGTCAAATTCAAGGATTTTGCCTTTGCCGACTGACACAAGAGGTGAGTGGTGGTTGATAATTTCAAAATCACCAAGTTGGACACTCTGTACTGCATGAAGATTTCTGCTACCCATGGATGCAACTTCCTCAGGTTTTACAAGACATCCTAACTTTTTAAGTTTAATGTCTTGGTTAGGGAAAAGGTGCATATAAATTGCTTCTGTCAATCTGTTTGCATTCTTGTTATACCAGGAAACATCCATTTTCAAACCGTTTTCAGAAAGTGTATAAATAACCTGAATGAGTCGAGGTGCACCCAACTCCTCACAAAGTTTTTTGTCACAGGTAAGATTTACAATCGCTTGTGAATCTTTTGCACTCATTTTGTCAACTGAATATGGGAACCTACCTGACGGATATTTGCCTTCAACTCTGTTCATACCTGGTCTTGCAAAGTCACCAATTGCCCAGACTGCAGTTTCTTCTAAATTTCTTGAATAGTGATTAAGCCAGTATTTGTAATCCTCGTTACAGAATGAACGATATGTGAAAAGTGGTTCATTATTTTCCCTTATAATTTCTTCATTGTTGTATTTAAGTGAACCGATTCCACCATTTTTATTGATATGGAGGGTCCAACTACCTACCTGAATTGAATTTGCTTCGTTCTTGGAAATTTCAATAGGAGAAACAGGAATAAGTTTGTTGAGTTCATTTTTTGCAATCTGTTTATGCTCATCATTTAATGCAGAAACAGCAAGGTCAATATATTTTCTTTGTTCTGACCAACTTTTTTCAATAACAGAGTAATATCCTCTTTTTCTTCGTCCATCAAAAAGGCTTACAAGAGGGTAAATGCTCTGTGGCAAATCGCAGAAAAGGTGGTTGAACTTAACTTTATCAGCTTTTCGTGCCTTAATAAAATCTTTTTTAAGATAATGTCCATAGTCAGAGAAATATGTTTTTGTGTCCATTCCACAAGTATGTTCACTGATACAAAGGAGAGCATCTGTGAAATTTTTATATTCTTCTGAATTTTTGTCTAAACTTCCATCAGAAAGCCACTGATTTTTAAGATTTATAAGAGTACGGAGTGATGCAGATTTATATGGGTCAGTTGCACTGCCGTGAATCCAGCTGTCACCCATTTCACCATGGAATACAGGTAATTTTTCACGAACTTCCCATATAATTTCTGCAAAATCGTCTATTGTTCCTGCTGTGATTTCGTAATCAGGGTATTCGTTCTGAATTTTATTAATTTTATCAAGAACTTTTTCAGGTGATGGTGCACCGTGATTATCTAAAGTGTGGTCAAAATAAAGAATTTCGTCAACCAAATCACTTTTGAATGCTCCACCGTAGTCGCCTGAATAGATTACAACAACTTCGTCGTCACCATTTTTCCATAAAAAGCATGGTGGAACATCTACAAGTGCAGAAGCACCGTTTACGCCAATATGTAAAAGTTTAATTCCGTGTTTTGCTAACAGTGAAACAAGACCTTTTGTATGACCCGGAACATCTGTCATTTTTGCAGCAACAGTTTTTCTGCCACGGATTTCGTCAAGTTCCTTTACAAGTGAAAGACCATAGTGGAGAGAGTCTTCGTCAAGTAATTCAGTATGAGTTGTAAATGGCATTGCGTGAGGTACAATGTTACCGTCTTTAATAGCCTTTGTAAGTTTTTCTTTTTGAAGAGGATTTTCAAGTGCTTCCTTTAAAATCCATGACCCGGTTGTCCATACAAAATATTTTTTTCATTTGTATTTACTTTTTCGGCAAGGCCGATAGCTTCGGGAATAAATGAATATATGTATTTTTGCTTGATGTTTTCAGCATAGTCTGTAAATCCCAAATCAAGATGGGTTTTTGAAACAACGATAACCTTTTTCATATTGCACCTCCGTTGACGTTAATAATCAAATTATATAGGTTATGACTTGTTTTTGTCAACATAAGTATGTATTTGTAAAACTTTATTTAGTTAAGATAAATTTATCTTGCAGAAAATGTTAAATAATATATAATAGAGGATATAAAGAATTTTTCAAGGAGGAGTTTATGTGCAATATTTTATTTCGTTTCTGGAAGGGATAGTTACATTTATTTCTCCCTGTCTGTTGCCTATGATTCCTCTGTATATTTCATATTTTGCAGGTGGAAAAGAACGAAATATAAAAAAGACTGTTAAAAATGCCTTGGGATTTATCCTTGGTTTCACGATAGTCTTTGTTCTTATGGGAGCACTTGCAGGGACGTTTGGCAGACTATTTAATGAATACAAAACAGTTGTTGATGTTATAACGGGTGTTATTGTTATATTCTTTGGTCTTAATTTCCTTGGAGTTTTCAAATTGAATATTTTTAAGGGTGCTAAAAAGGTTAAAACGGATAATTTAGGCTTCTTTTCTTCGATGGTTTTCGGAATCGTTTTTTCAATCGGTTGGACACCTTGTGTAGGAGCATTTTTAGGCTCAGCATTAATGCTTGCTGCAAGTCAAGGACACGTTGTTGAAGGAGTTATGATGCTTTTACTTTACTCTTTAGGACTTGGAATACCATTCTTTATAAGTGCAATTCTTATTGATAAGTTAAGAGGAGCGTTTACTTTTATTAAAAAGCATTATAAGATTATCAACACCATTTGTGGTTGCTTACTTGTTGTAATTGGCGTACTTATGGCAACAGGACTTTTTGGTAAATTTATAAATCTTCTTGCGTAGGTGATTGAGTATGAAAAATATAGTTAAATGGATAATAATTGCAGTATTGCTTGTTGGAATCCTTGCAGGTGCAACAGTGTTGTATAATAAGTACAGTAGTGAGTTTGACAACAGTAATATGATTGATAATGAAACAACAGAGTCCACAGAATCAAATGTCAGTGAACCAGAAACGGAAGCAAAAAATGATGTACTTGATTTTACCGTAACAGATTATGATGGTAATCAGGTGAATTTGTCCGATTACAAAGGCAAACCAATAGTTCTCAATTTCTGGGCAACATGGTGCTATTATTGTAAAGTGGAAATGCCTGATTTTAATGAGGCATATAAGAAATATCCTGATGTTCAATTTCTTATGGTGAACGCAACAGGCACTAACGGAGAAACAGTTGAATCTGCAAAAGCATATATTGAACAACAACAGTATGAATTCTCGGTATTATTTGATACGGGACACGAGGGATTAATGAAATTCGGAATATCAAGTTTCCCTGCAACAATTTTTATTGATAAAGACGGAAATATTGTATCAAATCGTATCGGTATGCTTACAATGGATGCATTGGAAAGCGAAATCAAAAAGATAACTGAATAAGAAAAAATCACCGTAAGAATAATCCTACGGTGATAATTTTTATCCTATAATTTCATTTGCAATCGTTTTTTTCATAAATTCCTTTATGTCATAATTCATACTGGTCGCAATCCACATTTTCATATATGCAGAAATGAATGTCCCATGTGGTAAAGGATTTATGTTAAGGTCCTTGTAGATTCTTGTGCTTTCATATCCTGCTTCGGAATTAGCACCTAAGACAAACATCGGAATTTTATTGTCTGTAGCCTTTTTACAGAATTTTATAAATCTTTCATTGGCTGTGTTAAGAGTTGCACAGTGATATGGCTTAAAAAGTATTGCTTTTGTGTTTTCAAGAGAATATGAATAATCTTGACCTGGCACATTTGGAATTACAAGTATCTGTGACTCGGCTGAAAATTTCACTATTCCAAGAGGTTGTTTCTTTTCAGATAATTTTATATTGTTTATAGTGAAATTTCCGTCATACTGTGCAAAAGGTATTTTATCAATGCTGTAAACGTTTGCACTGAGTTCATTGTGCCCCAGAATTCTTGATGGAATGTGGATGTTTGTGATGTTCTCGTTGTCATTCTTATATGAAACAAAAACACCTTGTCCCAATTTATTCCTGATAAACTCAACAGCGCCTTGTAAATTAGGATAACCATTTGAACGCTCATCTTCTAAAGGATAGTCAGCGGAAACAAATATAATTGGTATTGGACAGTTTCCAAAAGCGTATTCAATTGCTGTTGATGAACATTGAAGTGTATCTGACCCATGGGTGACGATAATTCCGTCAAAATCCTCAGAAAGTCTTTTTGATATTTCTTCTTGTAACAGATTAAGCTCATTTGCAGATAGGTTTTCACTTAAAATACTGTATGGTGAACTTGTTTCAAATGTTATTTCGTTGTCGTTTTCATATTTTTTCAGCAATACATATTGCATTTTATTGTCGACACCAATAAAGTTGCCTTTTATGCAACTTCCGATTGTACCACCTGTAAAAATGACTGCTATTTTCATAAATATTCCTCGCAAAATTAATCTGTATTATTTATACCATATTTTAACAAAAAATAAAAGAGTTATACTGTTGAATTTAACATTTCAAAGTTTTATAATATAATTAATATTCTTGCAAATAAGGAGAATACTATGTTTATAAATGGTTTTCAAAAATTGACAATTTTAGATTACCCAGGGAAAGTTGCTTGTATTGTTTTTACACCGGGTTGCAATTTCCGTTGTCCATTTTGTCATAACGCATCACTTGTAACTCATATTGATAAGGACACTTACCTTGATGTGAAAGAAGTTATGTCATATTTAAGGAAAAGACAAGGGCTTCTTGATGGTGTTGTAATCACAGGTGGTGAACCTCTTTTACAAGAGGGTATTGAGGATTTTATTGCAGAAATCAAATCTCTTGGATACTCTGTTAAACTTGATACAAACGGCAGTTTTCCTGAAAAACTTATTTCTATTGTGGAAAAAGGTCTTGTGGACTATGTTGCTATGGACATTAAGAATAGCAAAGAAAAGTATGGTATGACAGTAGGACTGGAAAATTTTGATATTGCACCAATTGAAAAAAGTGTGGACTTTTTGTTGCAAAATAAGGTGGATTATGAATTCAGAACAACTATTGTTGACGGATTTCATACTTTAGACGACATACAAGATATTGTGGTGTGGATTAAAGGCACACACAAGTACTTTTTACAGAATTTTGTGGACTCAGGAGACCTGCTAAGTGATGGATTAGAGTCAGTTTCAGCACATTTGCTCAAAGAAATGAAGGAAAAGGCGTCGGAATTTATATCTTCTGTTGAAATTAGAGGAGTTTAAAAAATACACAATATATTGTGCAAAAAGCTATTGACAATACACTATATATGTACTATAATAAGTCTCGCTAACCAAAAAACTGTGCGTAATGGGTAGCGAGATTTACCTTTTAATGCACAAAATCAAAAAATAATAGGAGGGCGCAATATGTATAACGTAGTAAAAAGAGACGGCAAAATAGCATCATTTGACCTTAAGAAGATTGCTGATGCTATCACACAGGCTTTTGACGCTTGTAACAAACAGTATAATTCAAACATTATCGATTTCCTCGCACTCAAAGTAACAGCAGAATTTGAACCTAAAATCGAAGGTGAAACAATCTCTGTTGAAAACATTCAGGACAGTGTTGAATCTGTTCTTATTAAAGCAGGCTATGACGATGTTGCAAAAGCATACATTATTTATCGTCGTCAGAGAGAAAAAGTCCGTAACCTTAACGCAACAATGGTTGACTACAAGGCAATTATTGACAACTACCTTAACGTTAACGACTGGCGTGTTAAAGAGAACTCAACTGTTACTTATTCAGTAGGTGGTTTGATTCTTTCAAACTCTGGTGCTGTTACTGCTAACTATTGGCTCTCTGAAATTTATGATGACGAAATCGGCAATGCTCACAGAAATGCTGATATTCACATCCACGACCTTTCAATGCTTACAGGTTATTGTGCGGGTTGGTCACTTAAGCAGTTGATTCAGGAAGGTCTCGGTGGTGTTCCTGGAAAGATTACATCTGCTCCAGCTGCTCACCTTTCAACACTCTGTAACCAGATGGTTAACTTCCTCGGTATTATGCAGAATGAATGGGCAGGTGCTCAGGCTTTCTCATCATTTGACACATATCTTGCACCATTTGTAAAGGCTGATAACCTTTCATATAAGGAAGTTAAGCAGTGCATTCAGTCATTTATCTATGGCGTAAATACTCCATCTCGTTGGGGTACACAGTCACCATTTACAAATATCACTCTTGACTGGACAGTTCCAAACGACCTTGCAGAGCTCAACTGTATCGTTGGTGGCAAGGAAATGGACTTCAAATATAAAGATTGTAAAGCTGAAATGGATATGGTTAATAAGGCTTTCATCGAAGTTATGGTTGAAGGTGACGCTAACGGCCGTGGCTTCCAGTATCCAATTCCAACATATTCAATCACTCGTGACTTCGACTGGTCAGAAACAGAGAATAACAAACTTCTCTTTGAAATGACAGCAAAATACGGTACACCATATTTCTCAAACTATATCAACAGTGATATGGAACCATCAGACGTTCGTTCAATGTGCTGTCGTCTTCGTCTTGACCTTCGTGAGCTTCGTAAAAAGTCAGGTGGTTTCTTCGGTAGTGGTGAATCAACAGGTTCTGTTGGTGTTGTTACTATCAACTTACCACGAATTGCACATCTTGCAACTGACGAAGCTGATTTCTATGCTCGTCTTGATAAGATGATGGATATTTCAGCTCGTTCACTTAAGGTAAAACGTGACGTTATCACAAAACTTCTTGATGCAGGTCTTTATCCATATACAAAGAGATACCTCGGTACATTCAACAACCATTTCTCAACAATCGGTCTTGTTGGTATGAACGAAGTTGGCCTTAATGCAAAATGGCTTCAGGCTGATATGACAACAGAAAAGACACAGCAGTTTGCAAAGGATGTTCTTAACCATATGAGAAACAGACTTTCTGACTATCAGGAAATGTATGGTGACCTTTATAACCTTGAAGCAACTCCTGCTGAGTCAACAGCTTTCCGTCTTGCAAAGCATGACCTTAAGTACTATCCTGACATCATTACAGCAGGTAGTGGTGAAGGTGAAACACCTTACTATACAAACAGTTCACATCTTCCTGTTGGTTACACACACGACATCTTCACAGCACTTGATATGCAGGATGAACTCCATACACTTTACACATCAGGTACTGTATTCCATGCATTCCTTGGTGAAAAGCTTCCTGATTGGCAGGCTTGTGCAAATCTTGTAAGAAAGATTGCATCTAATTACAGACTTCCATACTACTCAATTTCTCCAATTTATTCAATTTGTAAGAACCATGGTTACATTGCAGGAGAATCATTCACTTGTCCAGAATGTGGTGAAGAAGCAGAAGTTTACAGCCGTATCACAGGTTACTATCGTCCTGTTAAGAATTGGAATGATGGTAAGGCTCAGGAATATAAGGATAGAAAAGTTTACGATATCAGCAAATCAACACTTACTCACGATGTTTCTAAAGAAGTAGTTTGCAACTGTGCAGAAGAAAAAGAAGAGGTTGCAGTAGCAGAGGGTACATTCCTTTTCACAACAGCAACTTGTCCTAATTGTAAGATTGCTTGCTCATTACTTGATAAAGCAGGTGTAGCTTACGAAAAGCTTCTTGCTAATGAACACGCAGAAATGGCGACAGACCTTGGTATCAAACAGGCTCCAACTCTTGTAGTTATTAAAGATGGTGCAGTTTCAAAGTTTGCAGGTGTGTCTGACATTAAGAAATTTCTTAATGCTTAATTAAAATTAAGGGATTATAATTATGTATGATATTATAATAATCGGCGGTGGTCCTGCGGGACTCACCGCTGCCCTGTATGCTCGCAGGGCAAATAAAACAGTTCTTGTTATTGAAAAAGCAAGTTTTGGTGGACAGATTACATATTCTCCAAAAGTTGAGAATATTCCTGGTTTCGCAGAAGTAACAGGCAACGAGTTTGCTGAAAAGCTTGTTGAACAGGTGCTTAATCAGGATGCAGAGGTTGAGTGTGCAGAAGTGCTCAGCATCAAAGATGGCGAAATTAAAACAGTTGTAACTGATTCAGGTGAATTTCAGGGTAAATCTGTTATTATTGCAACAGGTGCAAAACACAGACTTTTAGGGCTCGATAATGAAGAAAACCTTGTTGGTGAGGGTATTTCTTTCTGTGCAGTTTGTGATGGTGCTTTCTACGAGGGTAAAACTGTTGCTGTAATCGGTGGTGGTAATTCAGCACTTCAGGAAGCAATCCTCCTTTCTGACCTTGCAAAAAAGGTGTATGTGATTCAGAACCTTGACTTCTTTACTGGTGAACAGAAGCTTGTTGAAAAGCTTGAATCTAAAGACAATGTTGAAATTATTCTTGGAACAGTAGTAGAAAAGCTTATTGGTGAAACTGAACTTAAAGGAATCACAATTAAGAATGTTGCAACGGATAAGAGTGAGGAATTAGCTCTTGATGGTATGTTTGTTGCAATCGGACTTGTTCCACAAAATGATATTTTCAAGGGGATTGTTAACCTTGATGAACGTGGTTATGTAGATGCAAATGAAAATTGCCTCACAAACGTAAGGGGAATTTTTGTAGCAGGTGACTGTCGCACAAAGAATATCCGTCAGGTAATAACTGCAGCAGGTGATGGTGCAGTAGCATCTCTTGCTGCTTGTGACTATGTTGACAATCTGAAAGAAATAATATAAAATTTTAGGGTCGGGACTTATGGTTTCGACCCTATTTGATTTTTAATGATGAAAAGAATAAATAAAAGGGGATGAAACGCTGTGATTTACCCAATACCACAAAAAAATGAGCTTATAGGCAAAGAGATTTTCGTTGAATCTGTTTCTCTTTCCGGTGAATTTAAAGAAATTGCAGAAAAGGTTTTTGAAGATTACTCCATACCTTGTAATAATGGTTTAAGTGTTGTTTTCAAATACGAAAACAGTAAGGAAACAACATACTCTGAGGAAACTGCACGTCTTACAGACGAAAAATATATAATCATTGTTTCCCCAAATCAGGTTGTTGTTAAAGCATCTTGTAAAAAAGGTGCTTTCAGGGGTGCACACACTCTTGCAAAACTTATTGTAAAGAAGGAACTTAAGGAAGGTACTCTTACTGACTATCCTCTTTTTAAAAAGCGTGGATATATTGAGGGATTTTATGGTCCTACATGGGAAAACGGTAAGCGTCTTTCTGTTATGAAACTTATGGCATCCTATGGAATGAATACTTTCTTCTATGCTCCAAAGGACGATATTTACCACAGAGCAAAGTGGAGTGAGTTTTACCCTGAAAATGAGCTTGCACAGTTAAAAAATCTTTTTAACAAGGCTTGTGAAAATTACCTTGATTTTTATTGGACTATTGGTCCTGGACTTACATATAAATATACGTCTGACGAGGATTTCAAAACTCTTATTAACAAAATCAAAAGTGTGTATGATATTGGCGTTCGAAATTTCGGCCTTTTACTTGATGATATTCCTTGGGATTTCCAATATGAAGAGGATGGAAAGGCTTTCGACTCTATTGTTGATGCACATATCGATCTTGTAAATAAAACTTATACTGCTCTTAAAGAAATTGATGATTCAATTAAGTTGACAGTATGCCCTACTGAATACAGCGGTAACTGTAATGAATATTACATAACAAAATTCGGTTGTAATATTCCTGCAGATGTTGACCTTTTCTGGACAGGTGCTGAAATCTGCTCACGAGTATTAACTGTAAGAGAGGCAAATGAGTTTGCAAACGCTACAAACCATAGACCTCTTTATTGGGATAATTTCCCTGTTAACGATTGTGAAATGTTTCAGGAAATGCATATGGGTGCATTGATTGGCAGAGATAAAGAACTCTATAAACATTGTGAAGGTATCATTTCAAACGTTATGGAGTTTGCAGAGTGTTCTAAAATTCCGCTTATGACAATAGCAGACTTCTTGTGGAATCCACTTGCTTATAATCCAGATGAATCGTTAAAAAATGCTCACAAGGAAATGCTAGGTGACGATGCAGACAGTTTCTTCTACTTTGCTGACCATCTTGGGGTGTCTTGTCTTACAAGATACAGCTCTTCTTATATGGGCCAGGTGTTAAGTAAAGTTTCTTTCCTTGAATCAAGCAATAAAAAGGATGAAGCCCTTGAGCTTTTAGGCTCTTATATTTCGGATATGCGAAAATGTTTAGCTCTTATAAGCGATACGAGTGTACCTCTTTTTGCAGAATTGCAGAAATGGGTCAGAAAGTTCTCTATGTGTTGCGATTTGCTTGATGATATATATACTGCAAAAGAAAATCCATCACAGGAAAACAGAAAAAAACTCGCAGAAAATCTGCAAAAATATAATAGCGACGGCACTATCCTCACAGGTTTCTGTCTGAGAGAACTTGCTGAAAAAACAATAATGGATATGTAATTTGTTGAAGCAACAAATGGTGAATAAGTATAAAAACAACGGAGGGTGAAAAATCACTCTCCGTTTTCTTGTGTGTAATTACTTATTTCCACCATTCATCAACATTACATTCTTCCGGTAATGTATTTATCCAACCGATTGAATACGCTGTGTATGAACCAATTTTTGCATCGTTTACATTGTTTACTAATGTAAGCATAATGTCGTCAGGATAAAGTTGTTTGGCAAGTTTTTCTCGTTGAGGCATTTCTCCATATGGGTCATAAAAATCCTCTGCACCAAAAAGGTGTAAAATTTCGTGAGCAATTGTACTGCAACAGGTGTTTGCATTAGCTTTTATTGTGTCATCAAAAAAGACACAGAATTCGATTTTCTTTGAGTCGTCAGTAATATAAGAATACTTATATGAACGACCATCCTTGTTAAGTACAAAGAGATATGCAATCTGATTGACATTCATTTCATTTTTTAGTGATGAGTCCATTTCGTCCGGTGAGGAGTACCCCATAGCCTTAGCAATCTGATTTAAAATGTCTGACTGAATTCCATTTGTCACAACATCAGTATCAACAATTCCGTTGTAAGTGACTTTTGTGTTGTTGTCAGCAGGATAAATTTCATATTCCGTGCACAATGTTACTGAATACTCACTTGCTTTACGAGAAAGGTAATTAAGGGATACAAGAAATTTATTTTCCATAAATTTACTTTTTTCAGTTTCATTCCAACTACTTTCCTGGTCGTCAAGGTGAACTATAAAATAACAAAGGTCCTTTTCCATATTGTAACAAGAGCCGTTGTTATAACCTTTTCTTGTTTCATCAATTACGGGTGTAACGACAATCGGTGGTTTCTTCGGCATAAACAAAGGTCGCAAATCCACAAAGCAAAGGAAGAAAACGATAAAAAATACAATTATTTTAACTTTTGTAGAACGCTTCATTTTTCTTTTCCTTATAATTTAAGATGGTTTTTATTATAAACGAGAACAGAGAAAAATTCAATATTATAAAATTTTTTGGAAAAAGTTGAAACAAAAACCGAATTTTGATACTCTTATATTATGAAAGGATAAAAAAGACGGGAGGTATGAAAATGAGCAAAGAAATAAACAATATTGTTTTATCTGCAATGTCAGGGGATAAGGATGCATATGGCAAGCTTTATGAATTTTATGCAAAAGATATGTATCGTTTTGCCCTTGGTCTTTGCAAAAATGCCTATGATGCACAGGACGCTGTGCAAGAAACTGCAGTATCAGTCTTTAAAAGTATGCATTCCTTAAGGAATCCTGAAAAATTCAAATCATATCTTTTTTTATCCCTTTCAAATACCTGTAAAAAGATTCTTTCAAAAAATAATTACATAGTTGAGTTTGAGGACACAGGCTATACGGATAGTGAAATCGAATTTTCAATACCTGTCCGTGAAGCATTGGATAATCTCGACACTGTTTCTCGTGAAATTGTTCTGTTGTCAGTTGTCGGAGGTTTTAAATCCCACGAAATCGGCAAAATCACAGATATGCCGTCTGCAACTGTCAGAACAAAATTAAAAAGAGCATTGGGAAAACTCAGAAAGGAGTTGGAATAATGAAAAAAACAAAAGAAATGCTTAATGAAAAAATGCAGGTTAAATTACCTGAAAGTTTAAGTACAGAAAATATTATGTCAAATATTGATAATTCAAAAGCAGAAATTATAGAAATGCCAAAGAAAAAGAATATTGCCAAAAAAATTGTACCATTAGTAGCATCATTGTTCCTCGTTATTGGTATCGTAGGTGTGTATATGAGCTCACAGCAGAAAGAAGCGCCTGTTGTCAACAATACTCAAAATGAAGAAGTAATGCGTTATGAGTCCTACGACAAGGTTTATGAAAAATTTGATAAACTCCATAAAGAGGCTAAAAAAGAAAGCTTTAAGGACTTTTTCGTATATGCTGATGGTGAATCAGCAGATGATATGATTGCAGACGGTGCAATTCCTGAAACTGCACCTGAAAGTGCCATGAATGGTTCAACAGGTAGTTCAGCAGGTGGTTCAGCAGGTGGTTCAACAGGTAGTTCAGCGGTGACGGTGCCATCGGCAGAAAATGTAAACGATTCAATTACAACAGGTTCAACATCTACAAATAAAGACTTTGGCACAACAAAAACTCAGGAAAAAGATGTTGATGAAGGTGATATAATCAAAACTGACGGAAACTATCTTTATATCGCAAATAGTGAGCGTAACTCTGTTTCAATTGTTGATGTGACAGGTGAAAAAATGAAAGAGTCTGCACAGCTTGATATGAAAGATACAGAATTTGTTCAGGAAATCTATATAAGTGGTGACAATCTTGTTATAATTGGTATTCTTCAGAAAGAGGAAGAGGCAAAATCTTCGTATGCGTATGGCACATATGCTATGGTTGACGGAATTTACTATATGGCAAGTGATGTTTTTGTCAAGGTTTATGATATAAGTAACCGAAAAGAGCCAAAGATTGTGACAGAATACTTACAACAGGGTAATTACGAAAATTCACGAATGATTGGAACAAAGCTTTATACGATAAGTCAGTATTATGTAGATGTGTATAATGACGATTATCGTGACGATTGTATTCCTGAAATAGCAGTCAATGATGTATGTGAGCCAATTCCTGCAGGTT
Source organism: Candidatus Fimenecus sp. (assembly GCA_045613065.1). Taxonomy (GTDB): domain Bacteria; phylum Bacillota; class Clostridia; order Oscillospirales; family Acutalibacteraceae; genus Fimenecus. The sequence continues at coordinate 9,071 of JAZLAH010000041.1, read as the reverse complement.
GCATTTCGGTAATTGAAGAAAGCAAATCAACAACATATGCAGTTATTACAACTCTTGACTTAAGCAAAGACACTGACCCTGAAAGCTCAGCGATTCTTGGTGAATGTAATAACCTTTATGCTTCATCAAAGGGACTTTTCCTTGCAGCAACAATATATGAAGAAATGCGTGATATAACAAAAGTTTACAAATTCGATTACACAGATACAGGTGTTGAATATAAGTGTACTGGCAAGGTAAATGGTCGAATCAATAATCAGTTCTCAATGAGCTATGACGGTGAATATTTTAGAATTGCAACAACTGCTGACAATACAGAGGTTAACGGAGAAACCGTTTCATTCACAATGGATAATAGAACAAATAACCTTTATATTCTCAACAACCAGATGCAGCTTGTTGGTAAGGTTGAGGGTTTGGCAAAAGGTGAGCAGATTGAATCTGTACGTTTTGTAGGTAATATGGCTTATGTTGTAACATTCAGACAGACAGACCCATTGTTTGTAATTGATTTAAGTGACCCTGAAAACCCAACGGTGAAAGGTGAACTTAAAATACCGGGATTTTCAGAGTATCTTCACCCAATAACAAAGAATCTTATTGTGGGTGTTGGTCAGGACGGTACAGAAACTGGTACAAACGGTGACTGTAAGGTATCACTTTTTGATGTTTCCAATCCTTATGAACCAAAAGAAACTGTAGCACTTCCTGTTACAGGTGGCAGTTGTCATGTATATACGGGTGTTTCATATAATCACAAGTTGTTTATTCAACTTTCTGATAACGAGTTTGCCGTTCCGTTTAACCTTGATTGGTATGTGAAAATGGGTGATATGGAAAAGGGTGGCAATTTCTATATAAGATATAAGCTTCAGAACGGAACTCTTTGCGAAACCGAAAGATATTTTGTAAGTGATGAAAAATGTGAAATTGTAGGTGTAACCTATGTGGAAAACACTTTCTATGTAGTGAATCATAATTACAGTAAGCAAATCACAGAGATTGTTGCATTTGACCTTACAACTCATCAGGAAATTGACAGAGTTACAACTTATGAAAAATAAAGTAGTTGAATTCATATCAGGTGCTTTAACTGCAATGGTCAGTTGGTTATTATTAAGTTATATTTTCTTTCCAATCAAACTTTCAGCACCTGCTAATGAATATTTTATGGCAACAATCAGCCATATGGTGCCTCTTAAAACATTTATCACTATTATTTTTGTTCTTGTGGTAATGTTGGTTACAGACAAATTAATAAAAAAGGGTAAATTGTAATGCGTCTTTGTTGACAAAAATTACCGTAAATGATATACTAACTTATATTAATCCCAAGGGGAGTAGCTATTTACGATAGTCAACAATCGCCTTTTAAGGCTGGTTATCGTACCTGATTATTCGGGAAGCAAGACCTTCGGCAACTAAAAAATTGCTGAAGGTCTTTTTTGATATTGTATAAATTAATTGCGAAAGCAAAAAAATAAAAAGAGGTGTTTTAATGAAGCATTATCTTCACGAAGTCGCTGACGTTTTTGCAGAGGTTAAGAGTAGCGAAGCTGGTCTTACATCTGCTGAGGCTGAAAAACGACTTGAGACAAACGGAAAAAACAAGTTGGCAGAAGCAAAGAAGGCATCAATGTTTTCTCGTTTTGTTGACCAGCTTAAGGACCCGATGATTATCATTCTTCTTGTGGCAGCTGTTATTTCTGCTGTGACAGAAATGATTGAAGCAGGTGGATTCGTAACTCCTACTGACTCAATTATCATCCTTATTGTTGTTCTTATTAACGCTGTTCTTGGTGTTGTTCAGGAAAGCAAGGCTGAAAAAGCTGTTGAAGCATTGCAGAAGATGTCTGCAGCAACTACAAAAGTTATTCGTGATGGTCAGGTTGTGACTGTTAAGAGTGAAGATTTGGTTGTTGGTGACGTTATTCTCCTTGATGCTGGTGATGCTATTCCTGCTGACTGCCGTATCTTTGAGTGTGCAAGTATGAAAATTGAGGAAGCAGCTCTTACAGGTGAGTCTGTTCCTGTTACAAAGCTTGTAAACGCACTTATGGGTAAAAAAGGTGACGACGAAGTTGCTCTTGGTGACCGTAAGAATATGGCATACATGGGTTCAACTCTCGTTTATGGTCGTGGTAAAGCAGTTGTTGTAGCAACAGGTATGGATACTGAAATGGGTAAGATTGCCAATGCTATCACACTTGCTGAAGAAGGAAAAACTCCACTTGAAATCAAGCTTGAACAGCTTTCAAAGATTCTTACAAAGCTTGTTATCGGTGTTTGTATTGTTATCTTCGCATACAACATTCTTACACAGTACATTCTTCCTGATGTGAAACCTGAATTCTTCCACGTTGCACTTGACTCATTCATCACAGCTATTGCTCTTGCAGTTGCTGCTATTCCTGAAGGCCTTGTTGCAGTTATGACTATCGTTCTTTCAATTGGCGTTACAAATATGTCAAAGAAGAATGCTATTATCCGTAAAATGACAGCTGTTGAAACACTTGGTTGTACTCAGATTATCTGTTCAGATAAGACAGGTACTCTTACACAGAACGTTATGACAGTTGTTGACCATTTTGCTCCTAACGAACAGCAGTTGGCAACAGCAATGGCTCTTTGTACAAATGCTGAAGTTCAGGAAGATGGCAAGAGCACAGGTGAACCTGACGAAGTTGCTCTCATCAACTATGCAGCAACACTTGACCTTCCAAAATCAAAACTTGTTGAAGCATATCCAAGAATCGGTGAAGTGCCATTCGATTCTGGTAGAAAGATGATGTCAACTGTTCACAATAGTGCAAGAGGCATTATTCAGTTTACAAAGGGTGCTCCTGATGAAATTCTTAAGAAGTGTACTCGTCTTGATGTTAACGGTGAAATCCATGAGTTGACAGACGCTCTTCGTGCTAAGATTATGGAAGAAAATACAAGAATGGGTAATAAAGCTCTTCGTGTATTTGCTGTTGCATATAAGAATTATGATGTTGCTCCTGAAACATTCGATTCAGAATCACTTGAATTCGATATGACATTTATCGGTCTTACAGGTATGATTGACCCTGTTCGTCCTGAAGTTAAAGACGCTATTGTTGAGTGTCGTGGTGCTGGTATCAAGCCAATTATGATTACTGGTGACCATATCAACACAGCAAAAGCTATTGCTCGTGAACTTGGTATCCTTACAGATGACAGTCAGGCTATGATGGGTGCTGACATTGATAAGTATTCTGATGAAGAATTTGAAAAAATCGTTGAAAACATCTGCGTTTACGCTCGTGTTCAGCCTGAACACAAGACAAGAATCGTTAATGCATGGAGAAATAAAGGCTACGTTACTGCTATGACAGGTGACGGTGTTAACGACGCTCCATCTATCAAGAGTGCTGACATCGGCGTTGGTATGGGTATTACAGGTACTGACGTTACAAAGAATGTTGCTGATATGGTTCTTGCTGACGATAACTTCGCAACAATCGTTTCTGCAGTTGGTGAAGGTAGAAGAATTTATGACAATATCCGTAAGGCTATTCAGTTCCTTCTCGGTTCAAACCTTTCAGAAGTTGTTTCAATCTTCTTTGCAACAATTATGAACTTTACAATTCTTCGTGCACCACATCTTCTTTTCATTAACCTTGTAACAGACTGCTTCCCAGCATTGGCTCTTGGTCTTGAAAAACCTGAAGATGACATTATGAGAAGAAAACCAAGAAGTAAAAACGATGGTATCTTCGCTGGTGGTCTTGGTATCGACTGTTTCTATCAGGGCGTTATCGTATCAATCCTTACAGTAATTGCATTCTATATCGGTGAATATATCGAAACAGGACATCTTGTGTTCAGAAATATTGCAGATAGCGAAGACGGTATGACAATGGCATTCTTCACAATGGCAATGTGTGAAGTGTTCCACTCATTCAATATGCGTTCACAGCGTGGTTCAGCAGTTGCAATGGTATTCAAAGGACATCATAACGTAGCTCTTTACGGTGCTATGATTGGTTCATTCCTTCTTACAACAGCAGTTGTAGAAGTTCCATTCCTTGCAAATATGTTCGAATTCACACAGCTTTCAGCGACTGAATATGCAATTTCTCTTGGACTTGCATTCTTGATTATCCCAATCGTTGAAATTATTAAAGCAATTCAGCGTGCTATTGATAAGAAAAAAGCATAAATAAAATAAAATCGGACTGTCAGAAATGACAGTCCTTTTTCTTTGCAAAAAAAGAAAACGAGTTTCCGAAGAAACTCGCATCTTTTAAAAAGGAGAATGAAAATGAAAGGGAGTGGTTTTAAGATAAGTAATGGTGTTTCCGGGCATCACTCTCGTCAACCACTGCATAAACTATAACATTTATTTGTGTAAGAAAAATGGATAGAAAGTTAAGATTTTGTTAATTCCGTTTACTATTATCTATTAAGAATTTAAAAAATCTATTGTTAATTTGAAATGTTTGATATATAATAGGGGATGGTTAAATGTAGAGGTATTTTTATGGAAAAGATTTTTAAATCCGAAATACATTTAAATAGATTAGAAAAAATTCGAGCTTTCCTTTTGAGTAACGAATGGATGGCTATATTGTTCTGCCTTGCGGGAGTATTTACATCATTAAGTTCTTTTTATCCTGATAAGCAGATTGAGGTTATCGGCACTATCGTCTTTTTGTATATTTTGGGTATTTGCATTTGCATAAGTGACGATATTATGGCAGGACTTGCACCATTTTCTTTAACCGCACTTGTGGCAATAAAATGTTATGACTCCTTTGATGTGTTTATGGGATATATTCCGTATCTTGTGCCACTTGCAGGGTTTGTGCTTTTTCATTTGATTGCATACAGGAAAAAACTTACAACAGAGGGTACTCAATTCAAGCCTATGATGTTCGTTTCTGTTGCGATTTTGTTGGGTGGACTTGGATTTATCTTGCCACAGGAATATTTTGCACCTACATCACTTTATCATATGCTTGGTTTAGGTATTGTAATGGTGTTCCTTTATTCATATTTCTTTGCACATATTGATGTTAAGAGGAATTATTCTCATATTGATATGCTTACAAAGATTATGGTGCTTACAGGTTGTTTTGCTGCATTTATGGTTATTTCCCATTACATAATCAATATAAATGAGGTTCTCGACCGTGGTGGACTTCTCTATATGCAGTGGAGAAATAACAGTTCAACAATTCTCATGATAACAATTCCGTTTGCTTTCCTTATGGCAAATAAGAAATCATATGCAACTGTATTCGGATTTATATTCTATTTTGCAATTTTGCTTACAGGCTCACGAGGTGGTATGGTTTTCGGTTCAATCGAAATCGTTATGTGTATAGTTATGTATATGCTCTATGATAGACGAAGAAGATTGGCTTATGCTATTATCTGTGCTTGTATCCTTTTTGGGTTTTTGGCTTTTGCACCACAGATTACAGAATTTTTGGGTGCAACTCTTGACCGATTATTTAAGGCTGTAAACGATTTCCTTATGGGTGAACAGAATGAAGTTAGAGCAAAACACTATGCTCGCGGAATAAACGATTTCTTAAGTCATCCTATATTCGGTACAGGTCTGGGCTATATGGGTAACCGAGATGTACACGCTTCCGTTGAGTTTGCACTTTGTTGGTATCATTGTGCACCAATTCAGGTTTGTGCAAGTTTTGGTATTGTGGGAATTATTGCTTACTCATATCAGTTTATTAAAAGAAATGTGCTTATCTGGAGAAAAGCAACACTTTTTAATATGACTATTTTCTTGTCATATATCAGTCTTGAAATGATGTCACTTGTAAATCCAGGTGTTTTCTGTCCGATACCATATCTTCTGTATGTAACATTATTTATGGTAATGGTAGAAAAGTGTGACGGAGAATTTCAGGAAAAGATAATTGTAAGACGAAAAAACAAATAAAAGAAGAAAAGGCTTGACAATCAAGCCTTTTCTTGATATAATTCATATTTGCTATGGATAAATTTTTCTAAATCCATATCCTTCCTCCCAAGGAGAGTTTGGGGGGCAAAGTCCATAAGGAGGTGTAAAAGAATGTCAAAGTATGAGACTATTATGGTTTACTCACTTGCAAAGGGTGAGGAAGCTGCAAAAGAGCTTATGGAAAAATTCAAGGCTCTTGTGGAATCAAACGGCACTCTTGAAAGCGTTGATGAATGGGGCAAGAGAAGACTTGCTTACCTTATCAATGATGAGGCTGAAGGATACTATGTTCTCTTCAACTATGAAGCAGACGCTAAGTTCCCAGCAGAGCTTGACCGTATTGCAAAGATCACTGACGGTGTTCTTAGAACATTAATCGTTAAGAAGTAATCGGAGGTAAAGAGTTATGTTAAATAGCGTAATCATTATGGGCAGACTTACTGCAGACCCGGAACTTCGTACAACAACAAGTGGTTTATCAGTTACTTCATTTACTGTTGCAGTTGACCGTAACTACAAGAGTGGTGACGAAAGACAGACAGACTTCATTAACTGTGTTGCATGGCGTCAGACAGCTGATTTCGTTACAAGATTCTTCAAAAAGGGTCAGATGATTGCTGTTCAGGGTTCACTTCAGGTTCGTAACTATGAAGACAAGAACGGAAATAAGCGTACAGCATACGACGTTGTTGCTGATAACGTTTCTTTCTGTGGCAGCAAGAGTGAAAGTGGTAATTTCGGAGCACCAAGACAGGAATCAGCACCAGCTGTTTCATATCAGAGTGCAGATGCAGGCAGCTTCTCAGTTTTACCCGATGACAATTCAGGATTCCCATTCGGTTCAGATGATGACGAGGGACTCCCATTCTAAATAGGAGGAAACTATAATGGCATACGATAAGAATGCAAGACCAAACAGAAAAGGTCGTAAAAAAGTTTGTGCATTTTGTGTAGAAAAAATCGAAAAGATTGATTATAAAGATACTGCAAAGCTTCGTCGTTACACATCAGACAGAGCGAAGATTCTTCCTCGTCGTGTAACAGGTACATGTGCATACCACCAGAGAGAGCTTACAACAGCTATCAAGAGAGCACGTCAGATTGCTCTTATGCCTTACACAAACGACTAATAAAAAAATTAAGCCGATGGATTTTTCCGTCGGCTTTTTTTATTGCCTGTTTTGCATAGAAGTTTCATATAGTGATAAATATCTTAATATATAATCATTGAATAATATGTAAAGATATGGTAAAATTATTTATCTTAATTTTTGGAGATGGGTACAATGAAGAAAACAATTATAAAAGCATTATCCGTAATGTTAGCTGTAGTGCTCACATTAACAGCTGCACCATTGAGCGGGTTTATTGGACTCGAACTCCCTGAATGGCTCGATTTTTCAATAATGTCAAAGGCAGCAACATCAGGCACATGTGGTACAAATGTTACATGGACTTATGATGAAGAGTCTGGAACTTTAACTATTTCTGGTACAGGTGAAATGGTTAATTATGATTATAATAATCGTCCATGGGAATCTTATGAGGATAATATCAAAACTATTGTTATTAATGATGGTGTAACAACAATCGGTAAATATGCATTTTACTCTTGTACATATACTATAAGTGTAACAATCCCTGACAGTGTAACATCAATCGCAGATTATGCATTTGGTGGTTGCATTACTCTTACAACTGTATTAATTCCTGATAGTGTAACAACAATCGGTAATTCTGCGTTTAAGAATTGTTCTGGTATTACAAATATAACAATCCCTAACAGTGTAACAACAATCGGTGATTATACATTTCATTTTTGTAGAAACCTTACAAGTGTAACAATTCTAGATAGTGCAACAACAATTGGTAATTCTACATTTGCTTCTTGTCACAGCCTTACAAGTGTAATAATCGGTGATAGTGTAACTACAATTGGTGATAATGCATTTTATAATTGCACCAGCCTTACAAGTATAACAATTCCTGACAGTGTAACTACAATCGGTAGTGATGCATTTTATGGTTGTACAGGACTTACAAGTGCAACAATCGGTAATGGTGTAACAACAATTGGTGATTATACATTTTATGAATGTACCAACCTTGTAACTGTAACACTTCCTGACAGTGTAACAACAATTGGTAATTCTGCATTTTACAATTGTGACAGCCTTACAAGTGTAACATTTCCCACCAGTGTAACAACACTTGGTGATTATGCATTTTTTGGTTGTACCAGCCTTGCAAGTATAACAATCCCTGATAGTGTAACAACAATTGGTGATTATACATTTATATCTTGCAGAAATCTTACAAGTGTAACGATCGGTGACAATGTAACAATAATCGGTAACTATGCATTTGAACATTGCGATAGTCTTGTAAGTATAACAATCCCTGACAATGTAACAATAATCGGTAACTTTGCATTTGGAGATTGTGATAGCCTTACAAGTGTAACGATCGGTGACAGTGTGAGATCAATCGGTAATTATGCATTTTCTTATTGCGTCAACCTTACAAACGTAACAATCGGTGACAGTGTAACAACAATCGGTACTTCTGCATTTGGATATTGCAAGAATCTTATGAGCGTAACAATTCCAGACGGTGTAACAATAATTGGTTGGGATGCATTTTCTTCCTGCACTGGTCTTACAAGTGTAATAATCGGTGACAGTGTGACATCAATCGGTAGATATGCATTTTATAATTGCAATGGTCTTACAGATGTTTATTATGGTGGCACAGAAGAAGAGTGGAATAAAATTTTAATAGGTTCTGACAATGAACCATTACTTAACGCAACAATCCATTTCAATTATTGTGAGCATGATTATGTGGATGGAACTTGTACAGAATGTGGCAAAAATAAACCGATTACTCAAGAACTGTCATCTCAAATTCGCTTTAACAGGAATGAAGATGGTTCTTATGCAGGAACATTTGCTGTCCGTACTCGCGCCATGATTTATGATGAAGATTTTAAAGAATTAATTGGTGTAACAAATAAGGAAGCAGCTAACAACATTGATAAAATCGGTTTTGTATATACTACTAATAGTGAAAATTTCTCCGTAACATCAGCACAAGCTGTTGCACAAGGAGAAAAAAT
>JAZLAH010000040.1:0-8832 GCA_045613065.1 Candidatus Fimenecus sp. | reverse complement strand
CAATTCAACAATGGCACTTAACAATATGGTTTTCCAGTATTTCTTCCAGGTTACAGGAAAAGTTGGTATTGCAATGATTGGCTCTTATGCTCCAATGATTGTGTTTATGGCACTTTTAGGAAAACTTACTGCTAAGTTTGGTAAAAAGAGTGTTATTGTGACATGTATGCTTATCGGTGCTATATCAGGCTTGATTTCTCTCTTTGTACCTATGTCTCCTGACGGAAAAGGCATGCTTCTTTATATAATCTGCCTTATGGGTCTTAATGTAGGTAATGCAGTATTCCAGATTTCAGTTTGGGCAATTGTTGCTGACTGTATTGAGGTAAGCTACAGAAAAACAGGTAAGAGTGAAGAAGGCTCACTTTATGCTCTCTATTCATTCTTCCGTAAGCTTTCACAAGGTATTGGTCAGGCTGTTGTTTCTTGGGGACTTATCGCAATTGGTTTCGTTGAAGGTGAAAATGCAGTTCAGTCAGCAAACTTCGGTGATAAGGTTAAGAATCTTTACTTTATTGTTCTTGCTGCAGGCTCTCTTATCGCATTCTTGTCAATGGCATTCATCTACAACATCGGTAAGAAAGAAGAAGCAGAATTGGCAAAGACAATTGAAAAATAATTCAGTCCTATTGATTTATTGAAACTCGAATAATTTTTACGATACCACATATCAGTTGATGTGTGGTATTTTTTACACTTTGTTAACTTTTAGGTAATTATTTCCATAAATTTGTGGTATAATATATTCCTAAAATTATAAATTAAGGAAGATTTTAATGAGCTTTTTACAGAAATTACGAGAGTTGCTTCAGAGTTTTGCCACTAAGATGCAACATTTTATGATTGGAAGATATGGTAATGACGAATTTACATTATTTTTACTTATTGTATCTTTGATTTTCTCATTTTTAGGAAATTTCAAACCATTAAGAGTTTTGTATTTTATAGGATTAGCTATAATTTTTTATTCGTTATTTAGAGCCTTATCAAAGAATTATGAAGCAAGAAAAAAAGAACTTAATTGGTACTTAAGATGGTCTGCACAGCCTAAAACAGAGTTGAAATTTCTCGGAAATAAATTCCGTGACAGAAAAACACACAAGTATTTTAAGTGTAAAGAGTGTAAAACAGTTCTCCGAGTTCCAAGAAACAGAGGGAAAATCGAAATAACTTGTCCAAAGTGCAGAGTAAAGGTAATAAAGAAAACATAAAAATGATTTTGTTATAAAAATTTTAAAAAATAGTCCACTAAAACGGACTGTTTTTTTCTATTTTCTGTTGAGTATTTTTAAGTGAAGTGATATGATACTTTCGTGCAGAACAAATGTTCGGCATAGAAAGGAGGCAGAAATGACTTTGGAACAATTAGGTGAAGAATATTTAAGACAAGCAGAAGAGTTAAAAGGAGTGATTGAGAGTTATTCTGCTCTTAAAAATGAGAAGTGTGGAATTGAACTATATGAAATAAATAGTCAAATAACTATACTTAAAGAAATGGAAAGAGACATAAGGATTACAGGCAATAGTCTTATGGAATATTACTCCTCCAAATCCACGAAAAGGCATTATTGTTCACACAGATTTAATTGACAAAAGACAAATTATAGGTATAATAATACTTATAAAAATAAAATGAGGTGGTTTGTGTGAAAAAGCTTTTTGCTTGTCTTTTCGCAATTATCATATTAGTAATAAATGTTATACCTTGCTTTGCCGCAACACCAACGTTGTCTGTATCTGCAAGTGACTATACTGTTGCTGCAGGTGATACAATTAAAGTTACAGTTTCCCTTTCTGCTAATTCAGAGCTTAATGCTCTTACCTTCAATGTGAATTACAACACTGATGAATTTGAGTATGTAGCTGGTTCTATGTCTTCAGGTGGAATATTTGAAGATGAATATGTGGATTTTTTAACTGTTGGAACTGTCAGATATGATGGTGTTTCATATAACGGCACTTCAAGTGGCGGCACTGCTATATCAATGAGCTTTAGAGTCAAAAATAACGAAGGTAAGCTTGGCGGAAAAATTTCTGTTTCAACAGTTACTGCAACCGGTGCGGATGATTCATCTGTTCGTGTTTCAGGTTCAAGTATTATTGTCAGCTGTGACCACTCAAGAATGGTTTGGGAACCAAAAACGGCTGCTACTTGTACAAAAGCAGGAACAGAGACAGGTACTTGTACTTGTGGACATACAGCTACACGAGAAACAGAAAAGAAGGCTCATACATACACAAGCTCAACAGTAAAAAAACCTGCATCATGCACAGAGACAGGTATTGAGGTTGGTACATGTACAGTTTGTGGTGCATCAGGTGCTGAATCTAAAATTCCTGCAAAGGGACACGATTATTCAGAATGGGTGGTTAAACAGCCGGCAACTGCTGATACTATGGGTATTAAAGAAAGATTCTGTCGTAATTGTGGAGAGACAAAAACTCAGATGATTCCTGCGTTAATTGAGGGAATCACTCCTGAAGAATCGACTGAAGAGGAAGAAAGCTCAACTGAAACAACAACTGAGTTTGAGCCAATTTACACACCGGAACCTTCAACAGATGATTACTTTGAAATCGAAACTGAAACAACAACTGTACCTAATGGAATTTTTAATAATGCAGTTGGTAGTGACATAGCAATTATAGCAGTAATTGTTCTTGCAGTTCTTGTTGTATTAGTGCTTGCGCTTTATATAGTTTTGATTATCCGTCAGAAAAAGAAATAAATAGTAAAAAAAGACAGGTTCGGCCTGTCTTTTTCTATTGAAAAGCAAAAAGTTATGTGATAAAATGAAAGTTACGAATAAAAAAGGAGATTTGTTATGCCAAAATTTACTGAAAAAATTGTTGTAGCAGCAATGAAATTAGGGATGAAAATTGCAGGTGCAGACGTTTCACAGGAAGAAGCTTTAGAGGCTCTTGGCGAAGTGACTATCACTGACGGTATGCCTGAAGTTTTACGAGATGCAGCATCCGAAACTGCAGTTCTTCTTGAAAATAATGGAGTTCTTCCGTTTAAGAAAGGCGAAAAAATCGCTGTTTTCGGCAGAGTGCAGAATGATTGGTTTTATACTGGCTACGGTTCAGGTGGCGACGTTAAAAAACCTTATGGCATAAATCTTATTGAAGGACTTAAAAATTGTGGGGATTTGTGTCTTAATACAGAACTTTCAGATGTGTATGAAAAATGGTGCATGGAAAACCCTATTGACCACGGTGTTTGGGGGCATTGGCCAAGATGTTATCCTGAAATGCCACTTAATGCAGATATTGTAAAAAAAGCAAAGGCGAATAGTGATAAAGCAGTTTTTGTTATTGGTCGTTCATCAGGTGAGGATAGAGAGAATGCTCTTGAAAAAGGCAGTTTTTATGTAACTGATGAAGAAAGAATGGCGTTACATAGAGTTTGTGAACAGTTCGATGATATTACATTGCTTCTTAATATCGGTTCAGTTATGGATATGAGCTGGCTTCGTGAATTCGGCAAGAAAATCGGAGCGGTTATGATAGTATGGCAGGGCGGTATGGAAAGCGGTAATGCTGTTGCTGACTTGCTTTGTGGTAAGGTTAGCCCAAGTGGTAAGCTTACTGACACTGTTGCAAGAAAATATGAAGATTATTCATCATCAGCAAATTTCGGTAATCGTGATGTAAATGTATATGAAGAAGATATTTATGTTGGTTATCGTTACTTTGAAACATTCAATAAGGATGCAGTTGTTTATCCTTTTGGATACGGTTTGTCATATACAACATTCGATATCACTTTTGATAGTGCAGAACAGAATGACGATGGCGTTACAGTAAAATGTACTGTAAAGAATACAGGTGAATATGCAGGTAAAGAGGTTGTTCAGGTTTATGTTTCAAAACCATGTGGAAAGCTTGGAAATCCTGCAAAGGAACTTGTAGCATTTGCTAAGACAAAGGAACTCAAAGCCGGTGAAAGTGAAACTGTAGAAATAGTAGTTCCTGCTGAACGTTTTTGGTCTTATGATGATAATGGTGCAAGCGGATATGCTTTCTCTTATGTTATGGAAAAGGGTGAATATGCCCTTTGTATTGGTAACAATGTACGTGATGCTGAAAAGGTATGGAGTTATTATCAGGATGAAACAGTTGAAGCATTAAAGCTTAAACAGGCATCGGCACCACAAGTGTCATTTGACAGATTTGTAAATACAGAAAATGGACTTGAGAAAAGACCTGTAAGAACTCGTCAGTATGATTTGAAACAGGTTATACTTGATAACATCGGTGAAGGTGTTGCAATTACAGGCGATAAGGGATATAAGTTGTCTGATGTTGAATCAGGAAAAGTGTCAATGGAAGATTTCGTTGCACAGTTAAGCCTTGATGAATTAGAGGCAATTTCCCGTGGTGACTATAAAATGGATAGCCCTCTTGGCGCAAAGGGTAATGCAGGTGCTATGGGTGGTATCTTGCAGAGTCTTCGTGATAAGGGAATTCCACCAATGATTACTACTGATGGACCATCAGGTATTAGACTTTTATCATATTGTTCACTTATTCCTAACGGAACTGCTCTTGCAAGTACATTTAATACAGAACTTGTTGAAAAGGTGTATAGTAAGATTAGTGAAGAATTAAGAGAAAAGGGAAGTGACATTCTTTTAGCTCCTGGTATGAACATTCATCGTAGTCACCTTTGTGGTCGAAACTTTGAATATTATTCAGAAGACCCAGTTGTAACAGGTTTAATCGGTGCAGCAGCAGTAAAGGGTATTCAGGCAAGTGGCGGAAGTGCTTGTCCAAAGCATTATGCTTGTAATAATCAGGAAGTTAACCGAACAGGTAACGATTCAAGACTCTCTGAAAGAGCATTAAGAGAAATTTACCTTAAAGGTTTTGAAATCTGTGTAAAAACAGCAAAACCAAATACAATTATGACATCGTACAATAAAATTAATGGTGTCTGGGGTCATTATAACTATGAACTCTGTGAAAGAATTCTTCGTGAGGAATGGGGATTTGATGGTCTTGTAATGACAGATTGGTGGATGCGTCCATCAAAGAGTCAGGAATTCCCTGAAATGCGTGACCAGGCATACAGAGTCCGAGCAGGTGTAAATGTTCTTATGCCAGGCGGTGATAGAGTAACTAATGGTAAGCCTGACGGAACTCTTTTAAAGACTTATGGTAAAAAAGACGGCATTACACTTTATGAAATGCAGAGAAATGCAAGTTTTGTAATGAAACTTTGTATGAAAAAGTATAAATAAATTTATCAAAGGAAAGGATTTGTTAAGATGAAAAAGACATTATGTGTGATTATTGCAATGATTATTGCGTTGAGTTCATTTGCGATAGTTTCTTATGCAGCAGTACCTGATATTTCAATGACAGTAAACAATACTGCAAATGCAAAAGCAGGAGATATTATTACAGTTGAAGTAAAGGTGAAAGAAAAATCATCTCTTATTGCTGCAACACTTTATCTTATATATGATAATGATTTTTTTAAGCTTGTTTCAATGGCGCCGATTGAAGAAAGTATGCAACCAATAGTGAATGCGGAATATGAAAAAAATAAAGCATTGTACGCAGGTGTTCACGTAGATAGACTTAGAGATGAAGCTGTTCTTTTTACTGCTCAGTTTGAGGTGTTAAAAAGAGGTGGCAAAATCTCACTTGAAGCAAAAGAAGTATATTATATTGCTGATAGTCAAAGAAAAAATGTTACAAGCGAAGTTAACGACAGTTTTAAGAACGACACTGTAACAATTATTTGTCCACATGCTGAAAAAACAACGACGAATGTTTCTGACCCTACTTGTTCAGCAGAAGGTAAGAAAGTGGAAACATGTAATGAATGTGGCTCGAAGACAGATATTGTTATTCCTAAACTTCCTCATAATGGAGTTGAACTTGTAATTAAAGAGACAACTTGTAAAGAACCAGGTAAAAAAGGAAAGTTGTGTATCGTTTGTGAACAGACTTATGATGAGACAACAATCCCTGCACTTGCTCACGATATAAAGGAAGTTGTAACTAAGAAAGCAAGTTGCGAAGAAGTAGGTAAAAAAGTTGAACAATGTAAGAATTGTGATTATAAAGGCAAAGAAACAGAAATTCCTGCAACAGGTCATACTGAAGGTAAGTGGGAAACTGTAAAAAATCCTACAAAAACAGAACCAGGACTTGAACAGAAAAAATGTACAGTTTGTGGAAAAGTTCTTGATACAAATGAGATTCCAGTAGTTGTTACTTATAAGTTGGGCGATGTTAATGAA
Organism: Candidatus Fimenecus sp.; assembly: GCA_045613065.1. Taxonomy (GTDB): domain Bacteria; phylum Bacillota; class Clostridia; order Oscillospirales; family Acutalibacteraceae; genus Fimenecus. The sequence continues at coordinate 2,575 of JAZLAH010000040.1, read as the reverse complement.
GATGGTCATATTACAGCAGTTGATGCTCGTATAGTATTGCGTTATGTTGCAGGACTTGTTGAACTTACTCCTGCACAAAAACTTGCTGCTGACACAAATAAGAATGGTGATATCGGTGCAACTGATGCTAGATTGATTCTCCAATATGTGGTAGGTAAGGTAAAATTTTAAAATATTAAAAATTTGTTAAACTGTTTTAAAATTGTTGACACTTGAAAACCATTGTGCTATAATCAGGCTAATAATTTATGCAATTATGCATGAATTTGCTGGTTGCATTTGTGCAACAAAATAAAATATTGGGCAAAGCCCTAAAAGGAAGGTAATCAAAATGAAAAAATTTGCAAGCGTTATTTTAGCAGTTCTTGTTGTTTTCAGTATGTTCTCATTTGTAGTATCTGCTGCAGCACCAAAGCTCACAGTTTCTGCTGACAAGACAGATGTTAAGGTTGGCGACACAGTTACAGTTACAGTTAAGCTTTCTGAAAAATCAGGTCTTGGTGTTCTTACACTCAAGGTTAATTATGATTCATCAGTTCTTAAGGCTGTTGAAATGAAGGCTGGTGACCTTGGTGCAACAGTTAACGTTGCAACAGGTATTGCTACAATGGCTACAGCTACAACATTTGAGAAAGCAGGTGTTGTTTGTACAATGAAGTTCGAAGCTATTAAGGCTGGCGACGCTAATGTTACTCTTGATGTTACAGAAGCTTATGATGCTGACCTCAACGAAGTAGCAATGGATAAGGGCTCAGTTAAGGTTACAGTTGCTGAAGAAGCTACAACAGAAAAGCCAACAGAAGCTCCAACAGAAAAGCCAACTGAAAAGCCATCAGAAGAACCAACAGAATGCAAGCACGAAACAATGAGCAAGTGGGCTGTTACAAAGGCAGCTACATGCCAGGCTGAAGGTGTTGAAACAAGAAACTGTACAGTATGTGAATATGCAGAAACACGTGCAACAAATAAAGTTGCTTGTGCATACAAGTGGGTTGACACAGTTAAGCCAACAGCTGACAAAAATGGCTTAAGCGAATTAAAGTGCACAATGTGTGGTGACGTTAAGGATTCAAAGGTAACAGCATTAAAGAATGATTCTGTTACAGCACCAAGCATCCCTAACACAGACGCTATCGCATAATTAAAACTCAAAAGTTTTATGACGGAGTCCAAAAGACTCCGTCTTTTTTTATTAGTGAATAATGAATAAATTAGGGTCTGCGTCGTTGATATAATATAATTGCAACGTATTTCTAAAATTATTCATTTTTCAGTATTCTATATTCATCCTTCATTTCATATTTATTATGTAAAGGAGGTTTTTTTATGACAGACGATAAAAAGATGGTCAAATTACCACACAGTATAATTATGGAGGATAGAAAGAAATTATCTGTTTCAGGGGTTACTGATATAGAGTCCTTTGATGAACAGACAATAATTGCTGTTACGGATTTGGGTGAATTGACCATAAGAGGTTGGAATCTTCACATAACAAAATTGAATCTTGAACAGACGGAGCTTCTTGTGGACGGTGACATATCCTCACTTACATATACGGATGTGCGACCACAGGCGAAAGGCTTCTTTGCAAAGGTGATGCGATGACGGATTATCTGTACGGCATGAGTCTTGCCGTTCAGACGAAGAACTTTCTTCTGTCTTTAGGTCTTGGCTTTATAATGGGGAATTTTTATGATGTTTTCAGGATGATAAGACTTTGTGTTTCTTCTAAAAAATTAGTTATAATAATTTTCGATTTGCTTTACTGTATACTTTTGTGCTTTGCATTTTTCATATTTCTTTTAACTGTAAATGAAGGACAATTCAGGTTCTATCTGCTTATGGGTGCAGGAGTTGGATTTTCTGTTTACTACTTTTCTCTTGGTGCGATAATTTTCAGTTTCAGCAACTTTTTAACAGAATTGATAAAAAAGTGGATTAAAAGGATTTTTGCTGTTCTACTTTTTCCTTTTCAGTGGATTTTTGTGAGAATAAAAAGTCATATCGACAAAAAGTTTGAAAAAAGTCGAAAAAGAACCAAAAAACTTAAAAATAAATCAAAAACCCTCTTGAAACTATACAAACACTTGTTGTATAATTTAAATGTTAAAAAGTGTGTTCGGGTAAATGATGCATCCGAAGAGAGAAGGAGTGGTACCAATGGCTAAGTCAAATTCAAAAGCACCAAAGGCTAAACAGACAAAAAGTTTTATTCTTACTTTGGCTCTTGTTTTACTCGTTGGTTATTTTGTGATTACTATCATTGGTCTTCAGTTCTCTATTAAGGAACGTCAGGATGTTTTAGAACAGAAAAATGCTGTTTATGAAGAGCAGATTGAAGAAAATGACCGTCTTCAGGCAATTGTTGACAGCGACGATAAAAGCGAGTATATGGAACAAATTGCTCGTGAAAAGCTTGGCTTTATTATGCCTGGTGAAAAAGTGTTCTATGATGTTACACCCGGCGTGTAATTAGGAGGATATGCGGATTTATGCAAATTGACATCGGTTCAGTCCATGAGGGTACAGTCACCGGTTTAACAAAGTTCGGAGCTTTTGTAAAGCTTGAGAA
>JAZLAH010000039.1:0-25014 GCA_045613065.1 Candidatus Fimenecus sp. | reverse complement strand
AACAAAAGTTAATTCGAGATTTCCTGTGTAATCTGTGATTGCATCGATATCACGGAACACCTCTTTAAGACCTGTTTCAAGGAACCACTTGTATGAATTCTTCTGCACCTCGATAAGATTAGGCATCTGCATAACCTCATTGATTTTTGAGAAACTCATACGGGTATTTCTGCCAAGTTTTACCGGTTTGACATTTACCATAGGGCTTATCACTCTCCGTTCGTTTTTTTATTCCTAAGCCTCACATCTATATACATAGTATATAAGGCGTGGAGATTACTAAATTAAAGTTGTTTTACGCCTTGATTTTCGCAATGAATTATGGTAAAATTCTTTTTACGAAAAATGCTCCAGCGTATACAATTCCATTTTAATAGCAGTTTATTATTATAAACAAGTCAAGTCAATATGTCAATACTTTAATTACAAAATTTTTAAAATATTTTAAGGAAGTTTATTTATGAAGAATTTTAATCGTTTAGTTTTATCCGCAAAGGCAGTTGCCGTGTTTAAAAATGTTATAAACGACGTAGGTATCATTTCATTTTTAAAGTTGCTTGAATGTGACGGAACTGATGAAAAAGAGTTTCTTTCACTTTATTCTGACTTTGTTGCAACCCTTTATGAAAAAACTGACGATTTATGTGAATATATCAACTCACTTTTGCAGAATGATGAAAACATATATGTAAAAGAGTCTGCAAGAGGACAAGCATCTCCCCTACTTCACAAAGCAGTCCTTAATGAACTTGATTTCTTTGAAGAACTTACAAAGATAACCTGTGATGATGTAAGAGCTATAAATAACACTGATATTTATCTTCCTCAATGGAGCAACGGTTGTATTTCCGTTAAGGAGGAATACATAAAGAAAATTGAATCCATCAAGACAACTGGTTATGGCATTTATGCTACACACAGAATGTTCTTATATAAGGATAATGAGATTGTGCCTGTAAAATTTCCTGATTCACAGCGTTTGTCACAAATGAGTGGATATGAACTTGAAAGACAAAAGGTAATCGACAACACAATGGCATTGATTCAGGGTAAGCCTTGCAACAATGTGCTTTTATATGGTGATGCAGGTAGTGGTAAGAGCAGTACCATCAAAGCTATTGTTAATGAATACCACGAAATGGGACTTCGTCTTATTGAAATTAAGAAAAATCAGCTGTACTCATTACCTGATGTTATTGAGAAACTTGCTGACAATCCATTAAAGTTCATTATCTTTATTGACGATTTGAGTTTCTCCACAAACGACAGTGACTTCGGTGCATTAAAAGCAATTCTTGAAGGTGGTGTTGCAGGTAAAACAGACAACCTTGCTATTTATGCCACAAGCAACAGAAGAAACCTTGTTAAAGAGAATTTTAGTGACCGTAATGGCGATGACATACATCTTCAGGACACAATTCAGGAGGTTATGAGCCTTTCTGCAAGATTCGGTTTGAAAATTACTTTCTCAAAACCTAATAAAGATTTATATTTATCTATTGTAGAAAATCTTGCTATGCAGTATAATATAGGTATGGCTAAAAATGAATTAGCAATTCAGGCTGAGGCTTTTGCACTTCGTAATGGTGGCAGAAGTCCAAGAACTGCAAAGCAATTTATAGAATATTTAGCATCTAAAAGTGAATAACCTTGTTGGAGGTAGAATATGAGAAATTACAAATACGATTGGGAAAATCCCGCAATCATCAAAAAGAATAAGGAAGACGGTCACGTTATTGCCTTTTCTTATGACAATGAAGCTGACGCATTAAACCGTGTTGAGCCTAAAACAAAGATGACTCTTAACGGCACATGGAAATTCCATTGGCAGAGAGGTCTTAGCAATTGTCCTACAGATTTTTATAAGGATAGTTTTGATGCTTCTTTCTGGCGTGATATCACTGTTCCATCAGTATGGCAGATTGGTCAGGATACTGAAAGTTATCCATACTACTATGCATCTACATACTGTCGCGCTATCAGCAGAAATAAAAATAAGATTCCGTCAATCGACCACACAATGCAGGAAATCGGTATTTATGTAAGAGATTTCGATATGCCTGAAAGTTTTGACGGTCAGGAACTCTTTATGCACTTTGGTGCTGCAAAATCTGCTATTGAAGTTTATCTTAATGGTGAGTTTGTTGGTTATTCACAGGGTTCAATGACTCCTCACGAATTCAACATTACAAAATTTGCTCGTAAAGGCTCAAACAGAGTTGCAGTTAAGGTTTACCGTTTTTCTGACGGTGCATATCTTGAAAATCAGGATATGTGGCTTCTTTGTGGTCTTTACAGAGAGGTTTATGTTTTCTGTGAACCTAAAAAATGTGTTCGTGACTTCTTTATCACAACTGACCTTGACAAAGAATACAAGGACAGTAACACAAGCCTTGAAATTAAAGTTAATGATTATTCAGGTAGTGGCTCAGCAACTGTTAAGGCTGAAATCATTGACGGTGATGAAAGAATTACTCTTGGTGAGGCTGAATTTAATGGTTCAGCAACACTTAAGTTCAATAAACTTATAGAAAATCCAAAGAAATGGTCTGCTGAAAGTCCATATCTTTATAAACTTCTTATCAGCATTACTGCAGATGGTAAGACAACATACAAATCAATCCGTTTCGGTTTCAAGAAAGTTGAAATCATCGGTGAAAAATTCCTTTTCAATGGTAAGCCATTAATGATTCGTGGTGTTAACCGTCACGACTTTGACCCTGACAACGGTTGGGCAGTTCCAACTGAAAGATATCATCAGGATTTGAACCTTATGAAGAAAGCAAATATTAACTCTATCCGTACTTCTCATTATCCTGATGACCCATATTTCTATGACCTCTGTGATGAATACGGATTCTATGTTATGGATGAATGCGACCTTGAAACTCATGGTGTTCGTCGTAAGGGTGTTCCAGGAAGCAATCCAATGTGGACAGATGCAGTTGTTGACAGAATGGAACGAATGGTTCTTCGTGACAGAAACCACGCTTGTGTATTTATGTGGTCACTTGGTAACGAAGCTGGTGACGGTGACAACTTTATGGAAATGAAGAAAGCTGCACTCCGTCTCGATAACACTCGTCAGTTCCATTATGAAGGTGACTTCAACTTTACAAAGAGTGATGTTATTTCAAGAATGTATCCTGTAGAATCAGTTATGAAAAAGCTCTGTAACAAAGAGCCTATTGAAATCACTCTTTACGACAATATCGCAAATGCTCTTGCTGCTGACTCAAAACCAATCAAGAAAGAAGATTACTGCCGACCTGTTCTTCTTTGTGAATATGCTCACGCTATGGAAAACAGTCTTGGTAACTTCCAGGAATATATGGATGACTTTGAAGCATATGACCATATGTGTGGTGGTTATATCTGGGACTATGTTGACCAAGCAATCCGTAGAAAGACAGACAACGGTGACCAGTGGCTTTATGGTACTGACTTCGAACCATATGAACCAGGCAGATACACTCACCTTCCAAACACAACTGCTATGACAGGCAGTAATACATATTTCAATGCTAACGGTATTATCACAGCTGACAGAAAGCCTCACCCATCATACTTTGAGGTTAAGAAAGTTTATTGTGAAATTAAGGTTAAAGAGAAAGATTTGACAAAGGGTGAATTTACTCTTATTAACAAAAAACTCTTTACTGACCTTGCTGATTTTGAGTTCAAGTGGAGCTTACAGGCTGAAGGTGTTGAGGTACAAAGTGGTGTTGTAGATATTAACTGTGAACCTCTTTCACAGGTTGACTTCACAATTCCTTATGACCTTAATTCTCTTCCTGAAAAAGAATGTGTTCTTATTATTTCATTCCTTAACAAGACTGCAAAGCCTTGGTGCGAAGCAGGATATGAACAGAGTTTTGACCAGTTTATTGTAAAAGAAGTAAAACCAGAAAAAAAAGTAATTGATAGTAATGTTACTTTTGTTAAGAATGGAAATGCTGTTTTTGCAAATGGTGAAAACTTCAGCGTTAAGATTGATGGTGGTAAAATCATATCTCTTAAATATGATGGTAAGGAATACTTAAAGTCTGCAGTTGCACCTAACTATTTCCGTGCACTTACAGATAACGACTTCTCTAACCTTAACTTTATTCCATTCTTGCTTCCATTTACACCATATCTTAACTGGCAGAGAGCAACAAAGAATGCAAAAGGAACAGTTAAGAACGTCCAGAAAAACAATAAGGGTCAACTCGTAGTTGAAATAAACTGGAATGTTCAGTTCTTCTCAGGTGTTACATCAACATTTGTGGTTAATGCTGATGGTAGTCTTGAAATCACTCATACAGGTACACCAAAGGGACTTAACCTTACTCGATTCGGTACTATGATGGGACTTCTTCGTGAATTTGACCAGGTTAAGTGGTATGGTCGTGGTCCACAGGAAACATACTTCGACAGAAAAACAGGTGGTAAGATTACAATCCACGAAAAGAGTGTTGCTGACCTTGAACATCACTATATGAGACCACAGGAAAATGGTAACCGTACTGATGTAAGATGGGTTGAAATCAGAAACAAGGAAAATCAGGGTCTTCGTTTTGAGGCTATGGGTGAAACTCCAATCTGTTTCAGCGCTTGGCATTACACTCAGGACCAGCTCCATATGGCAAAGCACATCCACGAATTACCACATTATGACATTACAACATTCAATGTTGACTTAAATCAAATTGGTGTTGGTGGCGATATGCCAGGTGACGCACAGGTACGTGAAAAGTATCAAATGAAACCTAACAAGGAATATACATACACATTCCGAATTTCACCAATCAAATAATCCAATATAGAATAAAGCGTGCAGAGTAAAAATCTGTACGCTTTTTGTTTATAAGATAAATTGGAGTTTATCGATGAAGTGCAAAATGCAAAACGCAAAATGTAGGAACTGCGTTGCGATTGTAATGTCTCCCTCGTCAGAGGAAACCGAAAAAACATATTCAATCTCCTCTATAAATTATAATTTGATATAAAAATAAAAGGGTGATTTGAAATTCACCCTTCCATTATATAATTTGCGATTGTGTTTTATGCTTATTTGATTATAGCTATTGTTTCTACTTCTACAAGCACATCTTTTGGAAGCTGTTTTGCAGCAACACATGAACGAGCAGGTTTTGAAGTAAAATACTCAGCATAAATTCCGTTGAATGTTGCGAAGTCTTCCATATTCTTAAGGAAACAAGTTGTTTTTACAACATTCTGGAGGTCACTACCTGCAGCCTCAAGAAGATTCTTGATATTTTCACAAACCTGTTTTGTCTGTCCTTCGATTGTTGTTGCTTCAACCTCACCATTTGCAGGATTGATTGCAATCTGTCCTGATGTGAAAATCATATTTCCTACAACCTTTGCCTGTGAATATGGTCCGATTGCTGCAGGTGCTTTATCTGTACTGATTGTTTTAATCATAATTTTTTCTCCTTATACTAACTTATATCCCTGTGAAATAAGTTCATTCTTAATAAGTTCAATATGGTCAAAGTTTCTTGTTTCCAACAAGATACGTAAGAAACAACCATTGATATCTGAGTTTTCTGATGCTCTTTCGTGGTGAATTGAAATAACATTACCACCCAAATCGGCAATAATATTTGAAACACCTTTAAGCTGTCCAGGTTTGTCAACAAGTTCGATTGTAAGTGAATATGTACGACCTGATGTCAAAAGACCACGCTTGATTACACGTGAAAGAATTGTAACGTCAATGTTACCACCTGAAACAAGGCATACAACTTTCTTACCCTTAACATCCACTTTATTGAACATTACTGCTGCAACAGCAACAGCACCTGCACCTTCAGTAATGAGCTTCTGCTGTTCAATAAGTGTAAGAATTGCTGTTGCGATTTCGTCGTCAGAAACTGTTACAACCTCGTCAACGAACTTCTTTACATACTCAAATGTATTAGCACCAGGCTCTTTTACTGCGATACCGTCAGCAATTGTTGAAACTGAATCAAGTCGTTCAATCTTATCGTCCTTGATTGAGTTATACATACTTGGTGCACCCTTTGCCTGAACACCATAAACCTTAACTTTAGGATTAAGTGCTTTAATTGCAAATGAAACACCGCTGATAAGTCCACCACCACCGATTGGCACTACAACTGCATCAGCATCAGCAATCTGGTCAAGAATTTCAAGACCGATTGTACCTTGACCTGCGATTACATCGTCATCGTCAAAAGGATGAACAAAAGTATAACCCTTTTCATCTCTTAACTGTAATGCTCTATTATACGCATCGTCATAAACGCCTTCAACAAGGCAAATATCAGCACCATAACTCTTTGTTGCCTCTACCTTTGAAATAGGAGCACCGTCAGGAAGACAAATAAGTGACTTAATGCCATTCTTTGTTGCAGCAAGTGCTACACCCTGAGCATGGTTTCCCGCTGAACAGGCAATAACACCTTTTTCCTTTTCTTCAGCTGACAACTGACTAATTTTATATGCTGCACCACGAACCTTGAAAGAACCTGTTACCTGAAGATTTTCTGTTTTAAGATAAACATCACAATCAGGGTTGATTTTTGGTGCATAAATCATATCTGTTTTACGAATAATGTCTTTTAAAACAAAAGACGCATGATAGATTTTATCGAGTGTTACCATAATATTGCTTCTTTCTGAAAAATGATTAGAAGTATTCTATCACAATAAAGCAATAAATTGCAATAGGAAAATGAAAAAATATGGTGAGAGAATCTCCCACCATAAATTATTACCATTTAATTGTTTCGTTGTAATCGTCGTAGCCGTAATTACCTGCTGTATTTTTAAGCAATTCAGCTATATCAACTTTTTCACCATATGGGTCTTTTACACTGATTTTCTTGAGGATTGGGTTAATTCTGTTTAAGAAACCAATAAAAACATCACCCTCAGGAGTACCCGCATTGTATGTCTGATTTCCACGGAACACATTTCTCACAAGAACAGTTGCATAATCAATGAGTTTGACTTTTCTGATACTCTTATCACATTTAATGAGGAGTAATTTTGCAAGAGTACCGAGTTTTACTGAACAGAGAAGTTTTCCTGCCATACGAAGTGCAAACACAAGACCTTTACTCTCTTTAATATGGAATTTTCTCATGGCTCTCTGAGTATCATCACGCAAGTCAAGGAGAATATTTCTAATCATCGCATCGAAAACTGATGTGAGATATTCCTTACAAGTCATACCCTTTGTATCATATTCAAAATCAGGAGTTGGAATACTCTTGATTTCTGCTCCATTTTCGTTCAATGAAACAAGTCTTATGTATGATGGGTCTGCAATAATTGAGCCTGTTGTAACATCAAAAAACTTATTTCCTTTTTCCGTTACAAATTCGTTGATACTCTGGTTATGCATATGACCTGTGAAAACAAGGTGGACACCCTCATCAGCTAAAAGCGTTGCAACTGCTTTATAGTCATACATAAGGGAAGATTTGATGATTGAGAATATTGGCTGAATTGGTAAAACAGGATAATGACAGATTGCAAACATTGTCTGGTTATCTTCTCTTGCCTTTTTAGTCTGCTCTTTAATCCATTCAACCTGTTTTTCCGTTAAACTGAACTGACCGTTAGTCTTAATATCAGCATTGATTGCAAGGAGTCTTACACCATCACTTAACTGCGCAACATAAGAAAGATGCTCCTCATCAACTGCGATTGCATCACTGAAACCAAAATCGTTATATAATTTGATAAGTTCTTCCTTAGGAGTTGGTTCAGGCATATATCTGCCATTCTCACCAAATGCAAACGGATCATTTTTCCAGTCATGGTCAGCAGTAATAAGGTAAACCTTTTTACCTTTTGCTTTTACATCATTAAGAAGCTTAATGAACTTTTCGTGACTTTTACGCTCACCATTTTGTGTAAGGTCACCTACTATAAGAATTGTATCTGCTAATTCCGTTTCACCTAAATATTTAAAAACTGCATTGTTGATACTCTCTGTTTCTGCAAAACATTTCTGCTCATAGTGCATAAAATCCTCATAATCAGGACCACTACACCCTAAGTCAGTATCAAAAAAATGTGGGTCTGTTAAAACTAAAAACTTAAAATTTTCCATAATATCTCCATTATAAAACAAAGCTCGCATAAATAATATACGAGCTTTAAAAATCAATTAGTCGATTGTCACACCACTTGTTTCTCTCTTCTTTGCAAGAGCTGCAATAATATCTTTCTTTTCCTGTCCTGCAATCTTATAGAAGAACATTGGAATTGCACAGAGAAGCATACTGATACCAGGAACGATTGATACAAGTGAGAACATTGCGAATCTCATTTCAGGTGGCATATCAAGTGCTGACACAACTGCAGTTGATGAGAGCATCTGTGCTGGGTCAAGACCGATTACCATATACATAATAACGATACCTGATGTTGCAAAAGCATTACCAATCTTGTTGATAAAGCCCTGACAAGCTGCACCAAGTGCATTATCACGGAATCCCGTTTTAAGTTCCATATAATCAAGACAGTCACCAATCATAGCAAGTGTGATTGTATTGATAACACCAAGTGGAATACAAGAAATAATGATGAATGGGATACAAGCATAAAGATTCATTGTAAACCAGCCAACAACTGTTGTCACAATACTTGCAACAAAACCTGCAAGACAGCTTACGATAACAAGCTTTTTATAGTCAAACTTTTTCATAAGTTTTGGCATAAAGAGTGTTGCACCGAAAAGACCAACGATTGAACTGATTTGGAAAACAGTTTTAACTGTTGAAATACTTGATTCGATAGCAGCAATTCTTTCAGCTTCTGTTGCAAGAGTTGCAAGGTCAGGACCGATATAGAATGAGTAACGAGCAACGTGGATTGCTGCTGCTGCAACCATATAACGACCACTTGAAAGAACACCCATCAAGAGAACAAGAACGAGAGGTTTGCACTTGAAAATTCGTGAAAGCTGTGATGGTTCACCAGCCTGACGCTTACGAACAGGTATCTTTACTCTTTCCTTAACACCTGTACAAGCACGAGCATAAAGAATTGTACCAAGAGCAACTGTTACGATTGCCATAATGAGATATTTTCTCTTCTGAACCATAAGCGGGTCAGGAGCAACATCCTGACTCTTAACCCAAGCAGCCATAACAAGTCCAACAACAAGGAAAAGCACTTCAGGAACTGCAGAACCGATTGAGTTGAAAATCTTGCTTACAGAAATAACGGAACTTCTTTCCTCTGAATCAGGAGTCATAACATTAGGAAGACCCCAGAATGAAACGTCACCAACTGTATAGAGCATTCCCCATGCAACATAAACGATTGCTGAATATATCATAAGTTCTGTCTTGTCAAGATTAGGACTTAAGTACATAAGGAATGTTACAATAGCCACAGGGATAAGTGCAAATCGGATGAATGGAAGCATTTTTCCACTTTTAAGAGTGCTTCTGTCAACAATCATACCCATAAGTGGGTCATTAATTGCGTCCCATACTCGTGCCAAAAGCATAAGCAAAAGCACAAACATTGGTGTTAACTGCAAAACGTTAAGGTAATAGTCACTGATATAACTTGACATAAGAGCATAAATCATACCCTGACCTAAACCTGCAACACAGAATGCAGTCATTTCACTTTTTTGAACATATTTTTTCTGTTCCATAAAATTCCTCTCCTCTATGTTTTTACATGCAAATTGATAAAGCTAAAATAAGCTGAGCTGCATAATAAAGCGAATGATTTATTACAACATTTTTGCTTGTGTTACCGTCTTTTAAGAAATAAATGTATGAAAGTACCAAATCAGAAAGTGCAAACAGCACAGTTGCTGCCGTCATCAATACAAATTTCCAAAAATATTCTGGTGCATCAGCACCTTGAAGCATTGGTAAAAATACAAAGCAATTTCTTGCGTTAAGACAAAGAGTTACAATAAGCATTGTAATAATGGAATATACGAATACAAGTCCATTCACTTTGCCGTAATTATATTCCTTGTTTCTTCCAAGAATACGTGTTAAAACTGTTACTGCTACCGCAACAAAAAATGCAAGAATAAGCTGCCAAGGAACAAATTCAGGATATACTGACAAAATACCTGCTATATAGAAAAGATGTCCTATAAGGAATGTTATCATACCTGCAAACGTATACGCTTCTTCGTGTTCTTTCTGTACATATTTAAGGTCAAGCCATATATCACCCAAAACACCGAACATCATTCCTATAACAATTAAAATACCATAATAGTTGTTTTCAGGTGCTATCAAAAGACATGTTATAGCACACATAACAAATGTTAATGACGCAGACGCTTTTAAAAACAGAGCTTTTACTCCACCTTCACGGACTCTTACAACAAGAAATCCCACTACAAAGAGAATATACAGTCCAATCAGACCAAAAAGTAGCCCTTCCAACATTATTACCCCTCTTTTCAGATATTCATTAGAATAAAAAAATTATACCAATAATCGCAGGATTTTGCAACTATCAGTATAATTAAAAAACAAATTATTTTTTTGTGTTTATTTAAGTAACAATGTACTTGCAAATGTGAACTGTGCTGCATAGTAAAGAAGATGATTCACAACAATATTAGGCTTTGTGTTGCCACCTTCTTTGAAATAAATGTTTGAAAGCACAAGGTCGGAAAGTGTGAAAAGAACTGATGCTATTGAAAGCATAAACAAATCCCATGAGAAACCCTTATAGAACATACCGAAAATTGCAGTAAACATTGTACAGGACAGGAATATTCCATAAAGGAAAAGAATTCTCTTGTATCTTCCGTATTTAACACCCATAGGCTTTTCAAGTGCAAGAGTTACCGTTGCAAAGATTATTGACGCTACAACATTGATTATTGCGTACCACCATTCAAATTCATCTTCACCATATTTAAATGCTACAGCAGGAATATAGAAAACATGGTTTGCAATAAAGCAAATAATACCTGCATAAGTGTAAATGTGGTTATGTTGTTTATACACATATTTCATATCAAGCCACACATCACCCAAAAGGCCAAAAATCAGTCCCATAATTACAAGTATGCCATATTCCATATTCTGATTGTTAAAAGCAAATGCTGAAAATGCAGTTCCGATAAAGCAGATAGAAGCACCTGTCTTAATAAACATTGCACCGATTCCACCACGCATTACACGCATAATAAGAAATGCAACAGTTACTAAAACACCCACGATTACTGCTGCTGCATATATGTAATGATACATAAACAATCCTCCTTAATATATAATCAATTTTGTTTTCTTACAATTCCGTATTCGTCATCAAGTCGGAAATAAGGACAATGATAATTTGGAGTTGTTAGAAATCTCATCATCTCATCTTCATCAAGATTTATATCACAACAATATTCTTCTGATTCATCATCAAAATAATAATTGGAACAATTTTCACACTGACTCATTTTTTATCACCCAATCTCACTTATAAGTTCATCATAAGGTTTTCTTTTTTTAGGTGGTACTGCACTACCCTCTTTTGGGTATCCAAGAGAAACCACAAGTCTTACAGGATTTTTAAGTCCACAAATCTGTCGGATTTTCATATCGTCAAACCAACCTAAAATACAAGTACCAAAACCTTGTGCAGCAGCTTCTGCAGTTAAATATGCAGTTGCAATACCGATGTCGATTGAACGATAGTCATTATTCTTGAGTTTTGCACCAATACCTGCTGTCCTGTTATAATTTTCTTCTGAAATTACAATCATAACGGGAGCATCTGTTGTAAATTTGTTCATACCCATACTCTGAGTTGCTTTTGCAACTTCCTTTGCCTTTTCACCTTTACAAACTGTGAAATGATAAGGCTGACTGTTACACGCAGATGGAGAAAGAACGGCACTTTCTAAAATTGCCTTGATTTTTTCGTCTTCTACTATTTTTTCACCGTCATAAGCACGGCAAGAATAACGATTTTTTGCTATTTCTGTAAAATTCATAATATCACCTGATTTGATTTTATCATAAATTTAGATTTTTCGCAAGAAAAAAGGAGAGTTTGCACTCTCCTTAATTACATTTATTAAATTATAACTTCATTGCAACGTCCCAAGCGCCCCAGATAACTGTACGGAGGTTACCAACCTTGTTTGCGTCACCAATTACGTGAACGTGTTTAGCTTTCTCTGCAAGTGGAGCAGGCTTATAACCAACTGAAAGGATAACGTTGTCAGCTTTAACATCAACTGTCTTGCCATCTTTTGTTGCGATTGTTACACCGTCGTCACGGATTTCAGTTGTACGGCTTTCAAGATATACAGGAACTTTATTTGCCTTGAAGAAGTCACGGAGATAGCTTGTGTTAGCAAGAGCTACACCAGGAGTTGTAATAAGGTCATCCTGCATTTCAACAATAACAGGCTTTTTGCCCTGAAGATAAAGTTCATAAGCAATTTCACAACCTGTAAGACCACCACCGATAACAACAACATTGTCACCAACAAGGCTGTTATCAAGAAGGAAATCAACTGCTTCAACTGCTTTTTCAGCACCCTTGATTGGAATCTTATTAGCAACTGAACCTGTTGCGATGATTACTTCGTCAGCACCCAGTGAAGCAATATCCTTAACTTCTGTATTCATATGAATCTTGATTGAATCATAAAGCTTGATTTCACGGTTATACCAAGCAATAAGGTCACGGTCCTTTTCTTTGTATGATGGAGCAGCTGCAGCAATGAATACACCACCGAGTTTGCCACTCTTTTCATAAAGGTCAACCTTATGACCACGCTGTGCACAAACCATAGCAGCTTCCATACCACCGATACCGCCACCGATAACAGCAATCTTCTTAGCTTTCTTAGCAGGTTTGATGCTATATTTCTTTGACTGCATTGTCTTTGGATTAAGAGCACAACGAGAAAGACCCATTGTATCCAAAAGGTCCTGAGTATTAGCGTGACCCTTTGATGTTGAGAAGTTGAAGCAACCTGCATGACAGCAGATACAAGGCTTGATTTCTTCTACTCTGTCTTCAATAATCTTTGTAATCCATTCAGGGTCTGTAAGGAACTGACGAGCAACACCGACACCGTCGATTTTGCCTTCTGCTACTGCTTTAGCACCAGCGTCAGGTTCCATTCTACCTGCACAAACAACAGGAATATCAACAAACTTTTTAATATGAGCAACGTCTTCAAGGTTACAGTTCTGTGGCATATACATTGGTGGATGTGCCCAGTACCAAGAGTCGTATGTACCATTATCAGCATTAAGCATATCGTAACCAGCATCCTGAAGATACTTTGCAGCCTTTTCTGATTCAGGCATTGCACGACCAACTTCTGTGTATTCTTCACCAGGCATTGCACCTTCGCAGAAGCCCTTCATCTTTGACTCAACTGAGTAACGAAGAGATACAGGATAATCCTGTCCACAAGATTCTTTAATAGCCTTAACAACTTCAACTGCAAAACGATATCTGTTTTCAAAGTTTCCGCCGTATTCGTCAGTACGCTTATTGAAGAATTCAATAGCAAACTGGTCAAGAAGATAACCTTCATGAACAGCGTGAACTTCAACACCGTCAACACCTGCATCACGACAGAGCTTAGCAGTTTTTGCAAATGCTTCGATAATTTCGTGAATCTGTTCCTTTGTCATTTCAGGACAGATAATATCAGGAGCCCAACGAGCAGGCTGTGGACTTGGAGAAGCTAATTCGTGAGAAGTATCAAGAATAGGCTTAATAAGTGCACGTGTAAACTTATTTCTATGAAGAGGAGCAACAAGTTCAGTAATAGCCCAGCTTCTGCCCATACCTGCAGTTAACTGAACGAACAATTTTGCACCTGTCTTATGGATTTCGTCCATAAATTCTTTAAGTTCTTCAAACATCTTAGGATTCTGCCAGAGCCATATGCCCCAGAAAGTATCACGAAGTGGAGCAATACCAGGAATGATAAGACCAACATTGTTGTTAGCTCTTTCCAAGAAAAGTTTAGCTGCTTCCTTGTCAAAATGGCAACCACCGAGTTCAAACCAACCAAAAAGAGATGTACCACCCATTGGGCACATAACTATCCTGTTTTTGATTTCAACGTTACCAATTTTCCAAGGAGTAAATAACGCTTCATACTGTTGATTCATACAAATACATCCTCCTCAAAATTGAGCATAAATTTTTACATTAATAAGTATATAAAAATAAACATTTTATGTCAAGGAAATTTCGTTAATAAAATAACATTATCCATTTTGAAATAAAAAAGGGCGATTCTTAAATCGCCCTACAATTTTGCACTTTACGTTATGCATTTTGCACTTTAAAAACCGCCACCAACGACAATTACATACTCAATTTCAGCATCTGCTTTATCAATCATAATTCCGCTGATATCAAGGTGCTTGATTAAGATTTCAGAAACATATCTCCATGTTCCCTTTTCGATTTTACCATTTTCGTTAATTCTTACTTTAACAGTTGGCTGTGTATAATGAACCTTGATATCTGCTTCCTTATACTTAATATCAAAATCAGGGAACTGGTCAACCGCATCAGCAACATTACCGAGAACATTGATTGCGTGACCAACAGAACCTTCCTGTGCATCACCATAAAGACCATCAGTCTGTTCATTCATTGTCATTTCAATAACGGTGTATTTACCCTGTTTATATGCTTTTGCACTCTTAACATCTGATGGCTGAAGCTTTGTAAAGCCACCTGTAAGTCCATTATATGATGTTGTGTTGTTCTTAAGAGCAGTATCAATAACAGGTTTTATCATATTGATAAAGAAATTTAATGCACCATCACCATCATTGACAATAAGTTTATTAAGCACCATTGTCTGTGATGATTTTGCAGTAGGATGGCTCTTTATTGCAGCCTTTTTATAAGCTTCAACGATTTCATCCTTTGACCATTCTGCTGGGTCATCTGAAAGAGGTTTCTTTGTAGTTGATTCTGTTTCATCCTCTTTATCATCTTTATCTTCTTTATCATTTTTGTCTGTTGAAGGTTCATCATCATTACCTGTTGTTGATTCTTCGTCAGATGTATCTTCATCAGTTGAAGATTCAGGTTCAACGTCAACATCACCTGAATTTACAGCCTGGTCTTCAGTTGTACTTTCCTGACCAGGATTTGTTGGTTCATTACCCTTGTCATCATTACATGCAACAAAAGCAAACATCATTGATAATACCAAAAGAATTGCAACTATTTTTTTCATAAAAAAGCAAACCTCCTGAATGTATTTTATACAATCATACTACAATAATTCACATAAAATGTCAACGAATTATTTCACTGATATCAAAAGTTCTTCATATGCTTTTGCAAAAGTCGAACCTGATGTTCTGCTGACGATATTTACTTCTTCATTTTCACCGATAAGTGAATGATATTCATTATCACGAAGAACATAGCCTGCCTGGTCGTTACAAAGACCATAAACCATCACATATTCAGCATCTGTTAAGTCCTTGAAAGGAGCATAATCCCAACTTTCACCTAACCATGCAGCATCACCTGATTCAGGACCACCAAAAATAAGCATTGGGTCAAATTCACCAGGACAGATGAATACGCCAACCTTGTTACCAAGTTCCATATAGCCGATTTCAGTAACCATAACATACTTGAATCCGTCTTTTAAAATTACAGCATTGAGAATATCCTGACGAGCTGCAAGTGTTAAAATTCCGTTATCAACATTAAGATAAACCTCTTTATGTGCCACATTGAGAACAGGCTGAAGCTTAATATCGTTATTAATTTTCATAACCTTATCAGCAAGAGCGTATCCGTAAGCAGTAATATTTTCAATATCAGTTGCATCGTCTTTGTTTGTGAGTTCTTTTTCCTGTTTTATTGCAAGTTCAGCACCCATAACATATACAACATTTGCTCCTGCTTTTTCATTGATTGCCTTTTCGATATAATAAGGATAGTCAGCTGTCAATTCATCAGGACCTGCACCCATACCTGTACAATGCATTGAACCTTGTAAAATCCAAGTTTCCTTTGAACCATCATCAGGAACGAAACGGAGTCTGTGAATATTTTCGTCAAAAGATACAGGGTCACGAGCATCACGCATATATTCAGAAATATTTGCGTAACCATAATAAAGGTCACCTGTTTCCATATTTTCAATAGCTTTCATAACAGAATCTGCTGTTTTCTGGAATACATTTTCCATAAACTGCTGATTTTTAGTTACCTTAATAAAATCAAGCATACCATCAAGCGCAGCATTACTTGTGTTGATTATAAGTCCTGGTAAAAGAGGAATATTCATACCAAGAGTGTCGATACAAGAATGTTGATGAAGCACAGACACATTCAAACTTATAATATTATGTCCTTTTGCTTTTGCCAATGTTTCAACTCTTGAACGAATTGTCTGAACATCACCACGAGACATACCGAAACCGTCGATAACAGCCTGAACAGCAATTCCACTTACACCATCACTGATTGCATAAACACGTACTCTCTGGTCATCATTAACCTTTGTCGGAACTCTACCCTCTAAAACTTCAAGTGAACCTGCAAGGAAATATTCACCATTCATAACATCTATACCATCAAGGAGAGATGCACCGGCATAACCTAATGACCACTCTGAATCAGCAGTCACATTTTTATCAAACTTTGATTCACCCACATAAAAATTTTCGGTCTTATATTCATCAATTGTATCCCAGTCACCATCATATCCCGGCCAATAAATATTAAGCACTGTTAAAATTCTGTGGATAAGAACATCAAGACACAGATTAAACATATTTTCAACATTTATGCTCTCTGTCTTTACACAAGCAGCAACAGGAACACAAAAAATCGAAAATGCTAACACAACCGAAAGCATTACTGCAAGTATTTTTTTACTCATAGTTGAATCCCCCTCAGAGAATACTTATTTATTTTCATTATTATACATCTATCCTTTTCATACTGCAATATTTTATTGAGAAAAAGTGACATTTTTTTATTATTGTAAAATTTATTGATTTTTTATTGACAATAGTCAAATGATATAGTAAAATTCAATTCACAAAGTACTGCTATTGCAGAATTAATATTGCCCGGACAAAGCCCTTTGCGACCTTTATGGTTGCGAGGGCATTTTTAATTCTTAATGTATAATTCATAATGTGTAATTAATTTTTGTTTACTTGACAAGAATAAAGATGTATAGTAAAATGCCTTTATAATTTTGAAAAGTCGATTTCTTTGGAAATCTTAACCATAAAAAATTCGCATTATCCGTTGCAGAAAGGAAGGTATAAACTTTATGCAGGAATACGAAAAGGTTGTTGAAATTCTTGACGAGTACGTGAGAGTTGAAACAATTAATCCCAATGATAATTTCAAAACTGACCTTGATATGAGTTCTTTTGAATTAATTGGTTTTGCTACAGATGTAAGAGATACATTCGGTGTTGAACTGAGGGTTGATGATTTTATTAATAACCCAACAGTTATTGAAATGGCTCAGCATATTGTTTCAAATATGAATAAAAATTAACATAAAAAATTAACGGAGAATGAGTAATCATCCTCCGTTTTTTGTTATAGAATATTCGTTTTATAAATCTAATTCATCAATATTATAAATCTTACCTTCATATCTGTTATGGAGGTTTTTTTCTTGTGCTTGATTAACTGCAAAGACCTGATTTGTGGAATAGAGAATTGCTATTTTCATATTCTTATCAACATTTTCAATAAAATGCTTTTTGATTCTCTTATAAAGAACATCTTTTCTCTTTAAGATTTCAGGAATCTGCACTGAAGATGATGAAGAAAGTAAATCACAGAGAATTTTCTCTCTTAAAATTTCCTTATCACATTTATACATAAAGAAATTATAAAGATTTTCTGCATAGTCACAAAGTTTCATTTTATTACCATCGACTGCATTTCCAAAATCATTGAAAATGTCAAATGGTGAAATTCCCACATCATCAATAAGGTAATTAAGAGTATATATAAATCTGCCACTGTTATAAAGCCTATCAACTGCATCTTCACACTTTTTGAGCATCTGAATTTCATTATTTGAAAGCCACGGAGTTGATGTGACCTCATAAGGTGGTTCATCTATGAATGTACAAGGATATTTTTCTCTGTTTTCACGCATATCTGCACCATAAAGTAGTTTAAGAAATCCCATCTGGAGCATATGTGCTTTCAATGAATAGCCAATATTGAAACTATTCTTGAAACTTTCGAGATTTTCTCCTGTAAGACCTGCAATAAGGTCAATATGAATATGCATATTATTAAAACTTATAAGCTTTTTGATATTTTCTATAAGTTTTTTCGTATCGGTTTTTCGGTTAATTGACTTTAATGTTTCTTCATTAAAAGACTGCATACCGATTTCAAGTTGCACAGCACCATTTGGCATTGATGCAAGTATTTCGAGCGTACTTTCTTTTAATATGTCCCCTGCTATTTCAAAGTGAAAGCATACATTCTGTGGAATTTCTTTACCATAATTTTCTTTGATGAAAAGCAAGATTTCATTGGCACGGTCTGCATTTGCGTTAAATGTTCTGTCAACAAATTTTACAGTCTGTGTACCACTGTTTGCGAGTTTTATTATATCCTCTTTTACTCTTGTGAGGTCAAAAAAACGAAGTGGTGAACATCTGCCTGAAAGACAGAAAGCACAACGATAAGGACAACCCCTACTTGTTTCGATATACGAAATTCTACCTTTAAGATTCTGGAAAAATTCATCCGTAAATGGTGATGGTGGAGTGTCAGTATATTCCTTTTCAGGAATTGTTATAATTTCACCATTTTGTCTGTATGAAAGACCTGATACAAGAGATAAATCTCCATTGAGATTATCGAGCAAATCAGGAAAAGTCCACTCTCCTTCTCCTGCAAGTACAAAATCCACAAATTCGTACTTTTCCAAAACATCCTTTTGTCTGTAAGCCACTTCAGGACCACCAAGGACGATTGTACAGTTATGATTTTCTTTAATAATGCGACAGATTTCGAGTGTTTTGGTAACATTCCAGATGTATGTTGAGAAAGACACAACATCAGGTTTTTCGTTTATAATTTTGTTTGCAAATTCCCCCATATCACCATTGATTGTGCTTTCCATTACGGAAATATCATAAGTGTTTTTAGAAAATTCGCTAACTCCCGAAAACAAACACCAAGGAGAAAGTGAAGCGTGAACATATTTTGAATTAAGACAAGAAATGATTATCTTCATATTTTCTCCTTTCATAAAATAAATACAACAAATAATAGGCTCCCCTTGTCAGGGGAGCTGTTAACGAAGTTGACTGAAGGGTAGTTTATCTCTCCCTCCGTCTTTTGCTTCGCAAAATCCACCTCCCTCGTCAGAGGGAGGCAATAACAAAACCAAATTAATTATATCCTATTGCAAGACCAAATAATAACAATAAACTTGTTGCAACGAGAATACTAAACTGAATTTTAAATGTCCATTTAAACCATTTCACATAGCTGATTCCTGCCATACCAAGGCTGATTAAAAGCACAGGGTTTGTAGGATACATAACATTTGAGAATCCGTCACCGAATGCAAATGCCATAACTGAAAGCTGTGATGAAATGTCAAAAATCTGTGCAAGTGGCACAATTAACGGCATAAGTAAAAAAGCTTTTGCTGAACCTGAACTTATGAAGAAATTAAGTACAAGAACAATCAGGTAGATAAAGAGAATAACAGCACCCTTTGGTAATGTTTCTGCAATTCCAACAGCTGAATGAAGTAATGTGTCAAGAATCTTACCTTCGATAAGTGTGTATTTGATTGAACTTGCCATCAAAATCATAAACACAGCAGGGATAATTGTCACGATTCCGTTTCCGAAATTCTTAATAAGCTCCTTGCCTTTCATTCCTGTTACAAGAATGGAAACAAGTCCTGCCACAAGGAACATAAGAGCTACGATAATCATTGTGTAGTCCTGTAAAAATGTTAAGAAAACAGAACTGAGAACAACAAGAATACCAATTCCTAAAATACTTGCAAAGAGAACAAGTGCCTTGTCCATTCTCTTATTGTCAACAAAGTCATCGTGAACCTCAATTGCATCAATAGGCTTTGCAATCTTCATTGCGTGACGCTTTACAAAGAAATGAACAATAAGATAGATTATGATAAATGCTACAAATCGAAGCCACATTCCTGAAAACATAGGAAGTCCTGCAAGTTCCTGTGCAACACCAACAGTAAATGGGTTACAAACACCTGCTGCAAATCCGCAACCTGCAGAAAGAATACTCATTCCAAGACCTGTAAGCTCATCCCATCCAAGAGCAACGGAAAGCCCCACAACAATTGGAACTAATGGCACACACTCTTCAAGTGAACCGATAAATGCACCCATGGACATAAAGAAGAACATCACAAGTGACATAAGAGCATATCGATTCTGTCCGAATTTGTGGACAATTTTCTTGAGCATATATTCCATAAGTCCGCATTTATCAAGGGCTGTGAAAATACCACCGATTACAAGCAAGAAGATGATAACTGCAATAATTGCTCCACCACCATCAGCACCAAGAACTAAAAACGGTGACAAAATCCACTTATAGAACGGAAGTCCGCCTTCTACTGTTCTGAAACTGTTTGTCAGAATGGTTTCAATACCTTCTTCATTAAGAACTCTTGTATATTCTCCACCTGGAATAATGAATGTAGAAGCGTATGTTAAACACATAAGTGCAAAAATTATAACGATTGCACCTATAAAGGATTTGACACTTATGCCAAGACCTTTCTTTTCGGTTTCTGCCATTAGATTATACCTCTCTAATCACATATTTATAGAAATCAACTGCAGGTGCAAGAGTATCAATATCCACACTTTCATCAATACCGTGAACACTGTTTAACTGCTGATTATCAATCTTGAAAGGAACGAAACGAAGACAGTTTTTACAAACTCTGTTGAAATATCTGCTGTCTGTTGCACCATTCATAATATATGGAACAGGTTTATATTCAGGGAAAACAGCATTAACTGCTTTTTCAATAAACTTGAACTGTTCACCGTTAAAATCAGTAATATCAGACTCTATACCATCGTCTGTAATTACTGTTTCAATATCATATTTCTTTGCAAGTGCAGTAATTGCATCAACACTTGACTTTTTACCCTGATGGTGAGAATAACGCATATTACCCACAACCCATGCTTCCTGTGGAATAACGTTTGTACCATCAGAACCCTTACTCATTGTAAATGCAAGAGTTGTACGAAGAAGTGCTGTTGCAGATGGTGAAATCATTGGCATAACCTTTTCAAGCAAAGGTTTGAAAGTTTTTGTATTGCCCATAACAGCCTTAAGAGGTCCTGACATTGTAGGAGCAAAACGAGAAAGCATTTCTTTTACTGTGTCTGACATATGAACATCAAAGCACTGTGCTTTTTCAGCTTCACACATAAACTTTGCAAGACGAACAAGTGGAGTGTTCTTACCAGGTGCAGATGCATGACCACCATTTGATTTTGCAATAAACTTAAGGTCCATATAACCTTTTTCACCAACACCAATCATTGAGAAAGTACCATCAGCACCACCGATTGGGTCATATAAAATCATACCACCCTCATCAAGAACAAGGTAAAAGTCCATATTTCTTTCTTTTAATGCCAAAGAGATTGCGTTACCGCCTTCGCCACCTGTTTCTTCAGTACAAGTTGTCACAAAGTATGTATCTCTTTTTGGAGTAAAGCCCTCTTTGATAAGTTCTTCAGCAGCCTGGAACATCATAGAAAGACCACCCTTTGTATCAAGTGTGCCTCTGCCCCACACTCTGCCCTCTGCAATTTCACCTGAAAAAGGAGGATATTTCCACTCACCACTTGCTTCAACAACGTCGTGATGATTCATAAGCATTACCGGCTTTAATGTTGAGTCAGTACCCTTCCATTTAAGTAAAAGGCTACCGTCAAACTCCTCACATTCCACAGTATTGAAAAGATTAGGAAAGGTTTCACGAAGGACCTTATGAAACTCTAAAAATTTTGTTCTGTCTTTATTGTCCCTTGAAGATATTGTTTCCACCTTAATAAGTTTTGAAAGGATTTCTGCATACTGCATACCGCGATTTTCGCTCATTTTCTACATCTCCTAAAAAATAATATAGAGATTATAACATATTAACCAACTGAAATAAAGAGTGTTTGTAAAAAAATGGTGATTAATGAGCATATATTTTTATTGCATTTTTTTACAGAAATGGTATAATTAATGATAGTATGTTTTGAAAGGACGAAAACTATGAAACTTGCAACAAAATTAACTGCCGTTGTTATGGCTATTGTACTTCTTTTCACTTTATCCTCACCTGCTATGGCAAAAAGTGATAAGAATGTAAAATCCCGTGCACAGTATGCCGCTGCTCTTTCTGAGGAAGGCTATCCTTCAATGACAACAGCTGAATTTTTAGCTACAATCAATGCTTGTGGCGACTTTTTCCGTCAGGTTACAGGTGGAAATTTCCCAACAGAGGAAAAAATCAATATCACCTTTGATAAAACCCTTACAGACGCAAACCTCTATGTTGTAAATAATTGTGGCGTGGATATGGAAGCAATACTTCGTAACCTTCCTCCTCTCAACAACCTTTCTTCACTTGTTGTTGAAACATTTGAAATCGACCCTGTTGCATTCAGAGATGCAATGTTCGAAGAAAGCAGAAAGCAGGACGAGGCAGGCACAGGTCTTGGTGTGATTTACTACTTCCTCGGCTGCTATATGAGTATGATTGACAAAATCGAAGTTTTTGCAGAGCCTACCGACGACCCTGTACTCTATCAGATTTGCTTTAATATGGTTTTCCGTGACGGTGCAAAGGAAAAAATCCATTCAGGTATGTACATTAACACTGAAACCGGCGAATTGAGTGACCTTAACGGTAACGGTATGTTGGGTCTCGGATTTAACTTCAATTTCAAGGATATGGTTATCTACACTGTTGTTAATGCCTGGACAAGAGATTTAGGCTTTGCTGTTATTTACGATGTGGCTGCAAACGCTATCGGTGTTTACGACTACGAAACCCGCAGATATCATTTCGACTATGAGGGTCTTGAATGGATGATTCAGGTTTGGAAGGGCACATATTTCTATGTTACAAACGGCGCTGAGGTTGGTATTTACAATCGTGTTCCGGGTGAAGAAATGGGAACTTTCTACAACTGTGCTAACGACGAACAGATGATGGAAATGACATTGGAATTATCCTACAAGGACAAAACTCTCTTTAAGGCCGGTCCTCAGAAGCATTGGTGGCTTACAGGCTTCCATTTAAGCGGAACAGTTTATGAGCCTGCAACACTCACAATGGTTTACTCAATCCTCTTCCCGACAGAGGAAATGAGAAACGCATTCACAAATTCCGTTGACAACGACGAAAATGGCGACGCAACATATACAGTTGACGGATTAAAGGTTACAGTTAAATGGTAAAAAAAAGAAACTCCCTTCGGGGAGTTTTTTTATGTTTAATTCAGAATAGTAGAAATTCCCTTATCAGTATAAATTGGAAATTATCGGTGAGACACAAAATAATGTAGGACGGGGGGTTGCTCCCGCCCAACTCAATTAACATATAAACCAACAAGGGCGGGAGCAAGCCCCCGCCCTACATTCGTCTAAAAAATCATCCCGACAAACTCCAATTTATTTACAATTTTTTCTCCGAAGCACAACAAAAAAGCGAAGAAAACTCTCCGCCTTCAGCTTACTGTTTATAATCTGCAAGGAAGTCCTTGAAGGCATCCATAGCCTCACCGAGGACACGTCTTCTCGGAAGATACACGATTCTGATATGGTCAGGTGTAGGATAGTTAAAGCCCTTACCGTGCATAAGAAGCACCTTTTTTTCCTTAAGGAAGTCAAGGACAAGCTTTTCGTCGTCGTGAAGGTTGAATTTCTTTGCATCAAGCTTAGGGAAAATATAGAATGCAGCCTTTGGCTTCACAACGGAAACGCCGTCAATCTCACAAAGTGCATTATACACAAACTCTCTCTGCTCGTAAATTCGACCACCGGGAAGCAAAAGCTCGTCAATACTCTGGACACCACCGAGAGCAGTCTGCACAATGCTCTGTGCAGGCACATTTGAGCAAAGTCGCATTGATGAGAGAAGATTAAGTCCCTCAATATACCCCTTTATTTTCTTCTTATCACCGCTTACGACCATCCAGCCCACACGGAAGCCTGCAACCCTGTGTGACTTTGAAAGTCCGTTAAAGCTGACACAAGGCACGTCGAGAGCCAATGATGCAAGTGCTGTATGAGTGAGTCCGTCCATAACAAGTCGGTCATAAATCTCGTCAGCAAAGAGAATAAGCTCATTCTTTCTTGCAATTTCAACGATTTCCTTTAATATATCATCACCGTACAAGGCACCTGTAGGGTTGTTAGGATTGATAATAACAATACCCTTTGTGCGTGGTGTAATCTTCTTTTTAATGTCGTCAATGTCAGGATTCCATTCATTCTGCTCGTCGCACATATAGTGGACAGCCCTGCCGCCTGCAAGTGTTACGGATGCAGTCCAGAGCGGATAGTCGGGAGACGGCACAAGAATTTCGTCACCATCGTCAAGAAGACCCTGCATTGCCATTGTAATCAATTCGCTGACACCGTTACCGATATAGATGTCACCAACATCAACACCCTTAAAGCCCTTAAGCTGACAATACTGCATAATTGCCTTTCGTGCAGTGAAAATACCCTTTGATTCTGAATAGCCTTCACATTCACGAAGGTTATACATCATATCACGGATTACCTCGTCAGGTGCCGTAAAGCCGAACGGCGCAGGGTTGCCGATATTGAGCTTGAGAATTCTCTGACCCTCAGATTCCATTCGTACAGCCTCATCCATTACAGGACCACGGATGTCATAGCATACGTTATCAAGTTTTGAGCTTTTGTTAAATGTTTTCATTATCATACCTCTACGGAATTGGTTTTGATTATATCGTGCATCAGGTCATAAATACCTGCATT
>JAZLAH010000038.1:0-58272 GCA_045613065.1 Candidatus Fimenecus sp. | reverse complement strand
GCCATTTGTTGTGATATGTCTTGTTTATTGTTCATATTTCACCTGATTACACATAGGAACAGTCCGTTCTCTTACGGAGGGATTCAACGGGCGATTCGTGAATCGCCCCTACACACTATTTTATCAAATAATTGTATTTTTCTAAATAATCTTTAATTTCCTCTTTTGCGATATATTCTATCAAGCAACCAACGCCTGTAACGCATTTGCCACCTGTGATATTACCTGCGAGAATACATTTTCTGAAATCAAAATCGTTATAAAGTCCGTAGATAAATCCCGAAAGAAATGCATCTCCTGCACCTGTCGCATCTACGCACTTGAACTCATCGATATTATCAACTACAAAATAGTCATTATCAAAGCCTGCACAACCGAGTTTACCTAATTTCACAACAGGCTTCGGAAAATATTCACCGAGGATTTTAAGTGCCTCTTTATAATCCCTTGTGCCTGTCAGCTTTTCAGTTTCGTCAATATTCGGAGTGTAATAATCGGCAATTTCAATTAATTCCTTGTGTTTCTCAAGGGACATATCATCACTATATCCCGTATCAAGAACAAGAATAGTACCATCTTTCTTAAGTTGTTTATATACAGGAATAATCTTCTCTTGCATAGCCACAACCTTTGCACCTTTAAGTGCATTGTAGATTTTTTCAAGCATCTCGTCAGAATATGTTTCTGTACCGCCATAAGACACAAAAGTTCTGTCTGTACTTGTGATAATTGCAGAAGTCACATTCAGCGGATAATTTTCACTTTCAAAAAGTTCATATTTTGTTCCACTTTTATCTAATTCTTTACGAGCAAACTCTGAAAACATATCGTCACCTAAAAAAGTGCCAATTTTAGCAGGAACACCTAAACGGGAACAGTTTATCATTGTGGCAGGAAGACCACCACCAAGACAAACCTTAAAATCCTTACAGTAGATTTCTTCACCCTCGTTTGGAATTCTTGGCATACCTGAATAAAGCAAATCAACATTCAGTTTTCCAAATGCAGCAACAAAACTCATTTCCATTCTCCCGTATAATCTTTGTTAAGTTCAATATATTCATCAACTAATTTTTCCGCAAGTGAATATGAGCCAACAAGCGGATGTAAGTACAAGCAATCAACTGCGCTTTCTCTGTCGCAAGTTATAATTGCCTTTGATGCAAGTCGTTCATACGCCTTAACTCTTGTTATAATCTCTTTATTTTCAAAAGGTACATCACCTATCATAATAGGTGTGACCTTACCATCTTTAATTTCACAGGAAATTTCAACAGTATCGTTTTCATCGAGAAAATCAATAGCCTTATTGTCATTTGGAATACAAGCAATCATTCTTGATTTTTCAGTTGAATTTTTGGCATCTATTATTCCAAGTGCAACTCCTGCATATCCACCGTCATCAGGTGCATGCATATCAAAATGCCATGTAGAATTTCTCTGCTCCCCTGTTTCACTTGCCATATATGAATTTTCACGAAGTCCGTAGTAATAATCAAATATCTCAAGTGCTTTTTCAAACTCGTTTTCAATATCAACAAGTGACAATTCTTCTGTCATTTTTTCGTTGATATCGGCAATCTGTTCGCCACGGGTACGCTCTGCATTAAGAATATTTTCAACTGCCTTTTCACGATTGTAGAAATAATACATATATTCATTAGGCACATACTGTTTTCGCATTAAAAATTCCTTGTCGAAATATCGTAAATCTGTATTTTCATAAGCCTTGTCATCACTTACAATCTTGCTTGTAATATCAACACCATCTGCTTTGATGTGTTTAAAGAATGATAAATGATTTAGACCATAGCAAAGTGCCTGGAGGTGATTTTCAGGATAACCATAAAGTTCCTCAAATCGTCTTAACATTCCACTTGGTGCATCACATATACCATACGTAAAATCATAGCCCATATCACGAAGAGTCTGGGACACAACACCTGCAGGATTTGTAAAATTAAACACCATAGCACCCGGCTTTGCATACTGTTTAACTAATTCACAGTATTCTTTCAAAGCAGGAATACTTCTCATAGCAAAAGAAAAACCGGCTGCTCCTGTTGTTTCCTGACCGAGAACACCCATATTAAGAGCAATTCTCTCGTCACGACAGCGCATTCTGTCACCGCCGGCACGAATTGTAGTTATCACATAATCAGCATCTGTAACAGCTTCTTTACCGTCAGTAGTTAATGTAAATTTTAAAACAGGACAAAGACGGCGAGAGACTTCTCTCGCCATCTTGCCGTAAATATTTAATTTCTTCTCATTGTTATCCATAAAAACGAGCTCTTTTATGCCCATCTTTTCAGCTCTGCCCGCAATACTTTTTGCAAGGAACATTGAACGGACTCCGCCACCACCGATAACTGCAAGTTTCATAATACTCACCTATTAAAGAACATCGAATACGTTACTTTCACCTGAATCAAGATTGAGTCTGAGTGTCTTATCAACACCATCTTCTGTGAAGTCAAGACGAATCACATCTTCTCCCTCAAATTCTGCAAGATTAACCTTATAATTCTTATCCTTAAAGAAATCCTTTAAGTGTTCAATTCTATTATCGTCAAAGTCACCTGCATTGTCAGAAACAAAAAGAACATTTCCACAAACAGAGTTTACTTTACCATGAAGAAGCTTCTGTTCCCAGTTGTATCCGATGTTGATATCACGAAGGAAGAATACGTCAGGGTCATTACAGAATGCTCTGCCGTCAAGGTGATTACGGAAAATTGTGTTTGTAATCGCATTCTGTGATGATGGCATTTCAGCATTTGTTCTAACACATGTAACGATTGAGTTAATGTTAAGGCTCTTTTTAAGCTCGAATTTCCAATTCTTGTTTACGTCACAGCTGATACGACAAGCATCAAAGATGCCCATACAAGCACCAAGAGGTACACCGCAACCGAGAATCCACTTGTCACCACAAGCTTCACGGAGTAAATCTACACCGTCACACATAATTTCGCCACGAGTTTTACCGTTACGAGGTTCGATACACTGGCTGTAAAGGAAGTCAAGCTTAACCATATCATAGCCCCATACATTGAGAACTGTATCGAAAACTTTCTTTATGTATGCACGAACATCAGGATTGTAAATATCGAGTGTATATGCACCACCCCAACCCTGACAGCCAAGCATCTTTTTGCCTGTTTTGTTCCATCTGATAAGCCAGTCAGGATGTTTCTTTGCAATAATTGAAGATGTCTGCGCACTAAAAGGAGCAAGCCAGATACCTGCCTTGTAGCCCCTCTTGTGAATTTCATCAGCAATATATTTCATACCTTTAGGGAATTTTTTGTGGTCAGTAATAAGCCAGTCACCAACAGCGTGCTGATATCCGTCATCAACCTGGAAGATGTTTACTTCTTCACTTGCTCTGTCAAGACCATTAAGGTCACGGATAATGATATTTTCGTTGATATTCTGGAAATAGTTATACCATGATGTGTAACCTGAAAGATGTTTGATAGCAGGTTTTTTACAACCGACAAAGTCGAAGAAATACTTATCCATAACCTCGTCCATACCGCCTTCGATAATTGCGATATCAAACATTTCATATACCTGACCTTCTTTAAGTTTGAGGCCTTCAACATCCTTTGTAACTCTGAACTTTCCACCGTTCATATCAACTTCAAAGACTGTAAAGCCCTTACGTTCACTCTTTGAACCGTAAAGTTTGATTTCTTTTTCGCCTTTTTCACGGAAATAGCAATATGTATAACCATGGAATTTACCTTTTTCACCATAACCGGATGCAAAATGATAGTCGCCTGAAAGTCCTACAAAATGAGCAGTGAACTTTGTTATTTTTGCAAGCTCAAGAAGACCATCAAATGTATCATTCTTTGAAAATTCACGAGATGTTGTCCAAGCCTGATAACCATTTGCATAGAAAAGGTCGTCATTGTCAAAATCCTTTTCATATTCTAAAACGCAAGTCACCATTTCAAAGTTTTTCTTTGCAGTAAGCACACCTTTGATGCTATCATCAGTTTTTTCATATTTAAATGAGAAAAACTTGTTGTCAAAATTATTACAACGAACAATTGCACCATTTTCTTTTACGTCAGCATAAAAATTACACATGGTAATACCCCCTAAAATCTTTCATACACAGTAAGTTTAACATATATATAAATTAAAATCAATAAAAAACTATACAGTTATTGTGTCATTCTAAACGAAATGAAAAATCTCTTTCAACAAATATAGTTCATCTTATAAATTAACCATAACATTGACAAACTTTTCCAAAAGAACTATAATTAAAAATACCTGTTTAATCAATTAAAGCGGAGGAAAAATTATGAAAAAATTAAACAAATTTTTATCAGTCCTCTTGGCATTGATAATGGTAATCTCAATTATCCCAATGTCAGTGTTCACAGCAAGTGCAGCAACCTCAGGTACTTGTGGTGAAAATGTTACTTGGACTTTTGATGACTCAACAAGTACATTAACCATTTCAGGTCAAGGTGCAATGACAAGTTATGATTATAGTAATTGTCCATGGAAAGATTATAGAAATTCAATACAAACTGTAATAATTGAAAATGGCGTAACAACTATTGGAAATTACGCTTTTTACAACTGTTCAAACCTTTCCAATATAGAACTTCCTGATAGTATAACAACTATTGGAAATAGTGCGTTTAGAAAATGTGTACAACTTACAGAGATTACAATTCCAAATAGTGTATTATCCTTGGAAAACGGTGCTTTTAACGACTGCACAAATCTCACAAAAGTTAGAATCGGTTATGGCGTTACACAAATCAACAGTGCGACATTTATGAATTGCTCAAACCTTGATACTGTAATACTCGCAGGTAACATAACACTTATTGACAGACGTGCATTCGCAGACTGTAATAATCTTAAAAAAGTATATTATTGTGGTGGCAATTGGAGCAATGTGACGATTCTTACAGGTAACGAACCATTAACTGGTGTGCAAGTACAATATCACGAAATGTACATTATGGATGAACCACCAGCTTCTTGTATTGAAGATAGACCTATAAAATATCATTGCGAATTCTGTCCTTATGAATATACAGTTGTAGAACTTGCAACTGGTCACTATTATTACACAAAAACAACTCCACCAACTTGCACAGAAGATGGTTGTATCGCATATACTTGTTTAAAGTGCGGTGATATTTCAGGTTCACCAACAGTTATTCCTGCAACTGGTCACACAATCATAACAGTTATAACACCTGCTGGTTGTACAACACCTGGTAAGTTTTACAGTGAATGTGAAATCTGTGGTGCTACTAATGGTTTATCAGCAATTATTCCTGCGACTGGTCATACAGCAGGTGAATGGGAAACAGCTCTTGAACCTACATATGAAGCAAATGGTAAAAGCGTACAGAAATGTACTTCTTGTGACGAAGTTGTTGCACAAGAAATTATTCCTATGCTTGTAAAAACAACTGTAACTGATAAAAACACAGGTATATCAATGGAATATACTAAAAATCATTATGATGGTGAAGTAAAAATCATAGTTGAAAAATCACTTAATGATGCTGCATTTGATATTATCAATACAAAGCTTGATGCAGCAAAGACATCCATTTATGACATTATAATGACTGTTGATGGTGAAGTGACACAACCAAATAGTAAAGTAGAAATTAAAATACCTCTTCCAAAAGACTATGACCCAAGTTATTCATCTGTGTACTCTGTAAATACAGAAACAGATTCAATTGAAAAGATGCCTACAAAGTATGAGAATGGTTATCTTGTTTTTAAAACAACACATTTAAACTATTATGCAGTTGTAGAAGAATATGACTATACATTCTCAATTCAAACTCCATCAAGAACAGAACTTCGTAACAAAGACGGTATTGTTCTTCATGCAGTTGTTAATGGTAATGCTCCAGATGATTCATATGTAAAATGGGAATCAAACAATAAAAACTTTAACAAAGATGCAGATGGGTCAGATCTTGAAATTATTGCAAAGAAGAAGGGTTGGACTACCTTTACAGCAATCCTCTGTGATGCAAACGGTAACGAATTAGCTCGTAATAGTGTTGAAATGTACTCAAAATCAGGTTTCTTTGATAAAATCGGCGGTTTATTCCGTAGTATTTTCAGAACAACAAAGATTTATGAAAACTAATTAAAATTTAATGATTTTACATTGGCTCCCTTGTTAGAGGGAGCCAATATTATATCTACTTCCAATCATTCTGTACAAAAAAACAGTAATTTATTTATACATCCCGTCAAGTGACTTTTATGTGTTTTTTCGTTATACTTAATTGAAAAGTTCAATTAAAATAAGGTGACAAAAATGAATAATATAAAATATGCAGTTCCTGCAAAAAGCCAGAGTGGCAAATATCTTTTTGCTTATTTCGTGGGAAATGAGCCACAACAGGAAAGAATTCACTTTGCAGTAAGTAGTGACGGATATAATTTCGAAGCACTTAACAACAATCAACCTGTTATTATCCAGACAAAAGGCAAACAATGTGTTCGTGACCCATACATCGTAAAAGGTCAAGACGGATATTACTACATTATCGGTACAGATATGAGAAGTTGTGAAGGCTGGACTTCAAATCATGCACTTGTTACTTGGAAATCAAGTGATTTAATCAATTGGACAGACGAAACAATTATTGATATCCGCGATTTTGGTGGAGACTTTTCCACCACTACACGAGCTTGGGCTCCACAAGCAATTTGGGATGAAAAAGAACAGATGTATATGGTATATTGGGCTCATTCTGATGAGAAAAATGATGTTGCACAGATGTACTATGCACACACATCCGATTTCAAGACAATAACAGAACCAAAACTTTTATATGAACGTCCAGGAATACAGACTATTGACGGAGATATAGCATTTAGCAAAAATAATGGTAAATATTATCTTTATTTCAAATACGAAGAAAGCCAGACTATTGCCTATGTCACATCTGAAAATCTAACAGGACCTTATGAAAATAAGCCAGTTATAGTTTCTCTTGCAAAAACAGGTGTTGAGGGTAGTGAAATCTATAATATTACAGGCACAGACCAATGGGTAATGATTATGGATGAATACAGCACTGACCGATTCTTTATGCAACAGACAACAGATTTTGAAAATTTCTTACCTGTAAACCCTGACGATTACAGTATGGATTTTAATCCTCGTCATGGAGCCATTACATCTATCACAGACGAGCAATATGAAGCATTAATTCAACATTTCGGACAATGAAAAAAGACAGGATTTGAGTTTTTCCTCATTTCCTGTCTTTATTTTTTTAAAGCGCCTTGATTTTTGCAATACACTCTTCACAAATTTCCATTTCTTTATTGAGATTTTCTTCTCCACCACACATTTTACAGCAAGGAGCAAGTTTCTCAATAATGATTTTTCCGTCTTTTTCAGTAATTCTTACTTCTGCCAAATCATCAATTCCTGTCTTTTTTCTGTATTCTGCAGGAAGTACTATTCTACCCATATTATCTAATTTTCGTACAAATTGTGTCATAATCCATCTCTCCTCTACCAATTTTGACATATTTTACCATATATATTATCACTATATTGTCGAAAAGGAAAGAATAAATAAAAACTTTTTTAATTTTAGTAATTATTGAAATACAATTTATATTGTGATAAAATATTCTCAAATTATTTTTTCAGGTGAAACATTATGAATTATTATTTTTCAAAAAGAATTTCTGAGCTTCAGCCATCTGCTATCCGTGAGATTTTGAAGGCAACTCAGGACCCATCTATTATTCCTTTTGCAGCAGGTAATCCTGACGCTACAGCTTTCCCTGTTGATGAGGTTAAAAAGATTTCAGCAGAAATTTTTGAAACTTCTCCTATCACAGCTTTACAGTATGGCGTAACAGAAGGATACAGACCACTTATCGACAGACTTACTGCCTTTGTTAAGGACAGATATAATATAGGTAAAGATTTCGACTCACTTATTGTCACATCAGGTGCACAGCAGGTTATGGACCTTGCAACAAAGGCACTTTGCGATTTTGGTGACACAGTTATTTGTGAATGTCCATCATTTATCGGTTCTCTTAACTGTTTCCGTTCATATGGTTGTAAACTTGCAGGTGTGCCTGTTGAAGCAGATGGAATGAACATCGAAGCATTGGAAGAAGCAATTAAGAATGCTGAAAAGCCAAGAGTTATTTATACAATCCCTAATTTCCAGAATCCATCAGGCGCTACAATGAGTTTAGAAAAAAGAAAAGCAGTTTATGAACTTGCTAAAAAATATGGTTTACTTATTCTTGAGGACAACCCATATGGTGATTTAAGAGTTTCAGGTGAAGACGTTCCATCAATCAAGAGTTTTGATGAAGATGGAATCGTAATCTATGCAGGTTCTTTCTCAAAGCTTTTAGCACCTGGCATCCGTGTTGGTTATATTGTTGCACCATCAAAGATTATTGCTAAAATGACTGTTGGTAAGCAAGCTGCTGACGTTCACACTCCTGTTTTCTCACAGATGCTCGTTGACAAATGGATGGAACAGAATGACGTCGATGCACATATTGAAAAAATCCGTGGTATTTATGGTGAAAAATTGAACCTTATGTGCGACCTTATCGACAGTGAATTAGGTGATTTTGTGAAATACGTTCGTCCTGAAGGTGGACTTTTCGTATGGTGTGAGTTACCTGAAAATGTTGATATGCTCGATTTTGTAAAAGAATGTATTGCAAATAAAGTAGCTGTTGTTCCTGGAACAGCATTTATGATTAATGACGAAAAAACAAACTGTTTCAGAATGAATTTCTCAACTCCTTCAAAAGAAAAAATCATTGAAGGTATGAAAATTTTAGGTAAGGTTAAGGAAAGATATATTGGATAAGAAAAATTATAAACTCACCGACCTTTCTGTTATCAAAAAGGTTATGGGTGACCATGATGTTACATTTTCAAAAGGTTTAGGACAGAATTTCCTTGTAAATCCAACTGTTTGTCCTCGTATGGCAGAAGCTGTAAGAGAAAGTACAGACGGTAAAATCGGTGTACTTGAAATTGGTGCCGGTGTTGGTGTTCTTACAAAAGAATTGCTTGAAAGATGTGACAAGGTTGTATGTGTTGAACTTGACACACGACTTTTCCCTGTGCTTAATGACACTCTTTCAGGATATGACAACCTGACACTTATCAACGAAGATATTCTCAAAGCAGACCTTGATAGCATTGTAAAAGAACACTTTGACGGAATGGAAATCTTTGTATGTGCTAATTTGCCATACTATATCACTTCACCTGTTATAATGCGACTTCTAGAGGAAAAACTACCTTTCAGTAAAATAATTGTTATGGTACAAAAAGAAGCTGGTGACCGTCTTTGTGCAAAAGTCGGTTCGCGAGAAAGTGGTGCTGTTACTGTTGCCGTAAACTATTATGCAGAGGCGAAGAAACTTTTTGATGTTTCCCGTGGTTCATTTTTTCCAAGTCCAAAGGTTGATAGTTGCGTAATTCAACTTGATTTGACAAAAAAAGGTGACTATAAAGTAACTGACGAAACAGTTTTCTTTAAAATGATAAAATCTGCATTTGCACAACGAAGAAAAACTATCCTTAATTCCGTTTCAAGTGGTATGGGAATCGAGAAAGAAAAAATTTCTCTTGCTATCCAGAAATCAGGACTTTCTGCTACTGCTCGTGCAGAAGCACTTACAATGGAAGATTTGGTAACACTTTCAAACAATATTTGTGAGGTTAAATAAATGAATTATAAATACAACACTCGTGGTACTTGTGCACGAGAAATTTCTTTTGAATTAGAAAATGGAATAGTAAAAAACGTATCTTTTTACGGTGGCTGTAACGGAAACCTTAAAGGTATCGCAGCTCTTGTTGAAGGTAAAAAGGCAGAAGAAATAATTCCACTTATTAAAGGACTTAAGTGTGGTTTTAAATCTACTTCTTGTCCTGACCAATTAGCCCTTGCTCTTGAAGAGGCGTTGAATGAACAAAACTAATCAATTTAAACCTGCCTCAAAAGTTGCTGTTGAAACTTTAAAGTCAAACGGCTTTGAGGCATTTTTAATCGGTGGTAGTGTCCGTGACTTTATAATGAATTTACCAATTGGTGATATTGATATTACAACAAGTGCAACACCCACACAGGTTAAAGAGGTTTTTAAGGATTTTCGTGTTATTGAAACAGGTATAAAACACGGCACAGTAACTGTACTGATTGACAATGAGCCTATTGAAATAACCACATACAGAAGTGAGGGCGCATATTCCGATAATCGTCATCCCGATAGTGTTTCTTTTTCAAAATCACTTTCAGATGATGTTGTCCGTCGTGATTTCACAATGAATGCTATCGCATACGACTTTTCATCGGGTTTTTGCGACCTTGTGGATGGAATTAAGGATATTGAAAGTAAAACTATCCGTTGTATCGGTGATGCCCAAACAAGATTTCGTGAGGATGCTTTGCGAATTCTTCGTGCATTGCGATTTTCTTCTGTTTTAGGGTTCACTATTGAAGAAAATACAAAAAATGCAATTCATAAATGTAAAGATTTGCTTAAAAACATCTCTGCAGAACGGATTCAGGTTGAATTCACAAAACTTATCTGTGGTAAAAATGCTTATAATGTGCTTCAGGAATTTCCAGATGTAATTTCCGTATTTATTCCTGAAATTGAAATATGTGTAGGTTTTGAGCAAAAGAACAGACACCATTGTTATGATGTATATACTCATATTTTAAAGTCAGTAGAAAAAAGCAAACCTGACCCTATAATTCGTCTTGCACTTTTTTTCCACGATATCGGGAAACCTATTGTTGCTCATTTTGATGAAAAAGGTGAACAGCATTATTATGGACATCCAAAGAAAAGTGCTGAAATTACAGAAAAAATACTGACCAGACTTCGTTTTGATAATGATACTAAAAACAAAGTTGTGACTCTTGTAAATTTTCATGATTCACCTATAATAATCAACGATAATATTCTTCCTGACAAAAAACGGCTTAAAAAAATAATGTCACAAATAGGAAAAGAACTGATATTTGACCTTATCCACATTAAGTTTTGCGATAATTGTGCCCAGAATCCTGAATATTTCCGTGGCAATGACTTTTACGATAAAACCTATGATATGATAAACAAAATTCTCAGTGAGCAAGAGTGTTTTTCTGTAAAAGACTTGAAAATCAATGGTAACGATTTGATTTCTATGGGATTTAAAGGTAAAGAAATTGGACAAATTCTCGATTCTGTTCTTGACCTGGTTATAAATGAGAAAATCAAAAATGAAACCAATGAAATCACTGATTATGTTCAATCTCATTTTAAAACTTGACTTTGATTTGTTATTTCTTTATAATCATTATATAAAAACAAATTTTAACAATAGGGAGCAAAAAATATGAAAAAGGTATTATCTATTATTTTAGCAGCACTTATGCTTTTGGCAATGGTTCCTGTCGTTTATGCTGCAACGCCTACTGTCACAACAACAGTAAATAAAACAAGTGTATCAGCAGGTGATGTTGTTACATTAACTGCAAGTGTTTCTGCGAATTCTAATCTTTGTTCATTTGAATATGAGATTTATTATGACACATCTGCTTTCGAGATAGTTTCTAATTCAGGCTCATGTAAAGGTGTTTTTGAAAGAGAATCTTACAATGCCACATTAGGCAAAATCAAATATTTAGGTGCATCTACATATGGTCTCAGCGGTTCTTCAAAAACATTCTTCACAATTAAGCTTAAGGCTTTAAAATCAAATGGTACAATTTCTGTTGCTGTTGTTGAAGCCTATACTGCGAATGGTACTAGTGAAACAAACGTTACTAATGCAGTAAACGCTGTATCAGCAAAAACATTCACTTTTGCTTCAGGTTATTTAAAAATGAGAGCACCATCAACAACAACTATCCGTTATAAAGATGGCATCGTTCTTCATGCAGATACACTCAAAACTCTTCCATCAGGTTCAAAAATCGTATGGTCAGCAAGTAATAGTAATTTTAAAACAACTACTTCTACTGACGGTAAGAGCTTGACTATTATTTCAGACTCGAATGGTGATACAGTATTTACTGCAACACTTTATAATTCACGTAATGTTGAAATTGATTCTGTTTCTGTTGAAATGACATCAAAGGCAGGTTTCTTCCAGAAAATCGGTGGTTTCTTCCGTAGTCTTTTCAAGACAACAAAAATTTACGCAGAATAATAGTTTTTTCTTTTTCCTATAAACAGGGCGGATTTTTATCTGTCCTGTTTTTTATTTGCTTTTTACGTCATTTGGTATTATAATCCTCTTATGAGATTATGCAAAGAGGGATGTTATGAAAAGATTTTTTTCGATAATACTTGCTTGTATATTGTTCTTTAGTTCCTTTACTATTGCTTTTGCCGAAGACAAAAAATCCATAGTGGAAAAGGAATCAATCCTCTCTGCTCTATTTGAAGCAGATATATTAACAATACGA
The DNA here is from genome assembly GCA_045613065.1 of Candidatus Fimenecus sp. GTDB lineage: Bacteria > Bacillota > Clostridia > Oscillospirales > Acutalibacteraceae > Fimenecus. The sequence goes on along the minus strand of JAZLAH010000038.1, from coordinate 45,778 downwards.
ACAGCAATTGATAGCAGAATAATTTCTTGTGAAGAACTTGTTTCATATTACATTGAAAGAATTGAGAAATATAATAAATCTTACAACTGCTTTATCACCATTTGTTATGAATCACTTGACGTGGCAAAAGAAAGAGATAAAGCACTGGCTGACAGTAAAAACAAAGGCTCTCTTTTCGGTGTACCGGTTGTTATTAAAGATAATATGAACCTTGAAGGTTTCTACACAACTAATGGCCACAAAATTGAAGATTGTGAAATCGCAACAGATAATGCTTATGTTGTTTCTCTTCTTTTAAAAGAAGGAGCTGTAATCGTAGGAAAAACCAATATGAGTACAGATGCACAGGATGCGAGAACATCTTACAGTAAAATTAAAGGTGAAACAAAAAACGCATATAGCACCATACTTTCTGCAGGTGGTTCTTCAGGAGGAACTGCAGCTGCAGTCAGCCTTAATTTTTCAGTAGCAGGACTTGGTACAGACACAAATTCTTCTTTGCGAATCCCCGCAATACTCAATGGCTGTTATTCACTTCGTCCAACACTTAACAAAATATCCTTTAAAGGTTGTACTCACCTTAACAATAGTCGTGATGTTGTCGGTGCAGTCACCCGTTCAATTTATGACCAGGCAATTATGCTTGATGTTTTGACTGAAAACAAATATTCATACGAAAGAAATCTTAATTCTTCTGCTATAAGTGGACTTAAGCTTGGTGTTTTATCAGAGCTTTCTGGACCTATCGAAACGTCTCTCATAACTGAAACTGACGAAGCATTAAAAGAAAAGAAAATCAAGCAGTTTGACCTGCAATACCGTACAGAAAAAAATATAGATACAGAGGTCATAAATACCTTTAATACTGCAGTAAATAACCTTAAAAGCTGTGGTGCTGAGGTTGTATCGGTTTCAATGCCTCAACTTTTTGAATCAGCATATAAAACATTTGTAAAACATGATTTTTCAATAAAGAAAGAGTTTTATAATGAGATAAAAGCGTTTATGAAAGAAAACGACCTTGATGCGCTTGTTTTCCCTACATATCTGTCAACACCATTAAAAAGTGGTACTGATTCATCGGGGAAATATTGGAATGTGTGGAATCAGGTGTTCTTAAATAATTGTCGTGTTATTTCACCGTCAACAAGTATGCCTGAAATGTCATTGCTTATCGGTTACCATTCATCAGGAGCAGGAATCGGAATGGAAATTCTTTCGGACAAAAATACTGAACAAATGCTTTTGAATGTTGCCTATTCATATACCCAAAGATTTGAAGCAAGAAAAGTTCCATCAGGTGCTCCTGACTTATATTCAAAATGGAATGTAGGTTCATTGAATGATATATTACAAAAATACGAAATTCCTGCTATTTCAGATAAGGTAATTGTAATTGAAACAACTACAAAAAAAACTACAACTGAAACAACAACAGAAGAAACAACTACTGAACAAACAGAAACAAAACCAATTACAGAAACTGACATATCATCAACCACAAGCACCACTGAATCAACAACAAATCCGGAAAATTCTGAACAAGATAATTCAAAACCATTCCTGCCTATATTATTTATCATTGTAGGAGTTGTGTTGATAATCGGTGCAACAATCTTCCTTGTAATAAAAAAGAAAAAAGAGTAAAAAAATAAGCACTTATCGTTGTGATAAGTGCTTTCTTTATTTAGTATTGTACATTAATTTCTTTCATAACTGTCGATGCTATAGGTACTGCGCTTTTTATCGCTGAGGTTGTATTTTCTACAACAACAATAATTGCAAATGGTGTTTCTTCATTTTGAGAATACCCAACAAAAAGAGCATTAGGTTTTGCATCCTCATCATCACTGATTTCTGCTGTACCTGTTTTTCCACACATATTAAGATTTGGAAAATACCAATCACCATATTGTTTCTTAACATTTGAACGAAGAATGTTATCAAGACTTTGTGCAACCGAATAATCAAAATATTCTCCCAAAGATTTTGTCTTTTCCGTAAACATTACCTTTCCTTCAGGATTGGTAATTTCGCTTACAAGATATGGCTCGTTTGCTATACCACCATTAGCAATCGCTGAAACGATTGTGAGCATCTGACACGGATTAATAAGCGTTGTGTATTGGCCTATTCCAGCCCAACCAATATCAAGTGCTGAAGATTCACTTAGATTAAATTTACTTTTTGCACAACTAATTTTGTCACTTACTGTAATTTTCTTCGAATTAAAGCCCAGTCTTTCTGCTGTTAATGTGAGTTTTTCACTGCCTAATTCATCTGCAATCTTTGCAAAAGCACAGTTACAAGACTTGTTCATTGCTGTTTCGAAGTCAATTTCGCCATGAATGCCATTACAAATAACATATCCCTCACCAATCAGAATTTTTCCGTCACATTGGAAAGTTCGACTGTATATATCAGGAATATTCTCGATTGCACAAGCAGCAGTAATTACCTTAAATGTTGAACCCGGTGTATAAAGTCCTGAGAAAAATCTATTCATATATATGCCTTCATATTTATCAGTAGTGTTTGTAGCAATATCATCAGGCTTATTCTTTATGTCGTAGGTTGGTGTCGAAACAACACAAACAAGCTCACCTGTTTTGTAATTCATAACAGCAACTGTACCTTTTCTATTCCCAAGTGCCTTATAAGCTGTTGCACACACCTTTGAATTGAGTGTAAGTTTTATATCGTTACCCTTTCCATATCTTTTCAGATTATAAACACCATCAACAAGTGTGTATCCTGTCAACTCATCCTTGAATGATGTCTGTACACCACTTGCAATGAACCCTGCACTATCACCAACAGTATGAAGTGTTGCAAGTCGGATATTTTTGCTTTCGTTATACACTCGTTTTCCATCTTTTGTGGTTGCAAGGATAACACCATTTGCATCGGTAACATCACCTGCAGTTGCAAGATTTCCTGAGGAATACAGATGCTTATTTACCCTGTTCATTGCCCAATCCGACGAATTAGTCACAAGATTATAAAAAAGTAATCCGCAACCTCCAAGGAATAAGACAATAATCAAATAAAGGGATAATGCTCTTCTTGAAATAGATTTCATTGACGAACACCTCCATATCGATAGGTGCTACGGTCAACAGCTTTAATAAACGCAAGAAGCATCCAACAACTGATAATACTTGAACCACCACGACTTATAAACGGAAGTGTCACGCCTGTAAGTGGCAGAATGTCATTAACACCAAAAACATTAAGTGCTGCCTGAAAAAGCATAAGTGCCGATGCAGCACAAGCACAGATTGCATAAAATGATGAACGTGCATACTTTGAGTGACGGATTGAATAAACAAGCAATGCAACATATGAAAGCAAAATTGCACCTGCCATAATCATACCAAATTCTTCACAGACAACACCAAAAACCAAGTCCTCTGTCGCTGCAAAGATATGACGAAGCTTACCATTACCAAGTCCAACTCCAAAAAATCCACCACTTGCAGAATAAATCATTGTTCGTGTCTGCTGATAACCTGATGTATCAAAATATTCCCACACATGACCATAAGCTGCAAAACGATTTGCAACATAAGGTCTGAAAATTAACACAAGGAGTCCACCCATAAGTGCAACTGTACAAACTAAAACTATTGTTCTTATGTCGCCTGAACGCATAAATGAAATTACAATAAATGTAAAGAAGAATATGAGTGCTGTACCAAAGTCGTACATAAGGAAAAGTGCACCAACACAAGCAAAAGCGAAAACAACAAACTTTGTAAGGCTTCGGTTTGATTGTAATTTTTCAAGAGATGCTGCACCCACAAAGATAAATGCGACCTTGACAAGTTCAGACGGCTGAACTGATATTCCACCGATATAAACCCAGTTTTTTGCACCATTTGTCACCTTTGCAAGAACAAGTGTCGCTGCTAAAAGTCCGAATGCAATAACTGCAACAGGCACACGAACACCGATACAAAGTTTTATCTCTCTCATAAACCATTGAAGTAAAACAAATCCAGCGATACCGATAACGACCGCAACAAACTGCTTAACAATTCCGTCAGGATAAACACTTGCAGTTATGGAAAGTCCTATAGAGGTAAGCAAAAATGCAATTAACTCTACTTCAAAACCTCTTCTTTTAAGAATCATTCTTGCACCGATAAAATATGCATATTCTATTAAAAGATATCCACCAAAAGTTATAAGAATACCGCTTTTATACTGTTCTTCAACAGATGTAATAAGAGTTACAAGACAAATAAGTTGAAAAAGAGTTATTATGAAAAGCATAATATATGGGTTAACGTTTCTTGCTTTTATTCCCTGCATATTTTATCACCTACCTTTTAAAAACTTTTACTTTATTTTTGTTCAAACAAAAATGCAAAATCACCTATTTTAATGACATCGCCATCAAAAAGTGGAGTAACTCTATTTATAACATCACCATTAAGAGTGGTTTTTGTAACTGAGCCATAGTTTTCAATATACCATTTGCCGTTACTTCTGAAAATCTCTGCTTGATTTCGTGACACATAAGGAGCAGGAAGTTCCACATTGCTACCTTTTTGTCTTCCTATGGTAATAAAATCACCATCAAGCACAAATTCACTGCCATCTACAATGTTTATGATTTTTGGCTGAATCTGTTTCCTCTCATTTTTGTGTGAAAAGTCATTGTTTGCATCATTACCAATATAGAATTTCATAATTGCTGTACCAAAGGCAATTATATCTCCATTGGAAAGCTTCGTTTTTTCCTCAATTTTTTCTTCATTTACATAAACACCTGATTTTGACTCTGTATCAAAAACATAAAAACCATCTTTACGAAGCGCCACAACCGCATGAAAACGGGAAACAGTTGAGTTAGAAAAAATAACATCACAAAGTTTACTTCTTCCAACTGATGTTTCATAACAAGTTATTGGATATTGCTTGTCATTTGCCATATCCACAAGTATAGCATAAACCTTTTTGTCAGGACGCAAACGGATAAGTGACCATACACAGTTAAGAATTACTGCAATAGCAAGAAAACAAAGTACATATCTTAAAACATATTCAAGTACATCCATTCTTGTCCCTCCTTTTCGATAATCATATTATTGCCAATTTTATACTATTAGGATAACTTTTAAAATTTTTATTGTCAATGATTTTTAAGATAATTAATGCTTTTTTAATCTTTCGTTAAAACTTCTATAAAAAACTGCTTTGTTGACAGTAAATTTTTTCAATGATATACTTGAAACATAAAGTAAAAAGGGGAATTTTTATGAGTAAAATAAAGAAATTTCTAACATCAACAACCTATCCTGCTCTTTCACTTGGGTTGACCGTAATAGGATTAATATATTTATATGCAGGACGAGCACAGTGGATTTTCATTGAGCTAACATTGGGTTCTGAAGGAATTTTACACACTATTTTTCCTGTTCTTGTTTTAAACGCCGTGTTACTTTGTGTACTTTCATTGGTGCGACAGAAAAAACTGACTGGTGAAGAAAAATGGTACTCTTTGCTTTTAACCATTTCTTCACTCTTATCGTTTCTGACTGTGGTTTTTTCAGCTATTTATTCTACTGCACTTCTCGTTGGTGAATCACAGTACGCAACACTACTCTATCTTAAAGACTCACTTTTACTTGCAACACTTCTTGTCTTTGTTCCTTTTTCCATTTTATTTTTACCAAAACTCAACAGCAAATCAAAAAAAGTTATAACAGCAATTATTCTTACAGTTACTCTTTTAATTGGAATATTTAACATTTTACCTGTTATACCATACGAAATCACATCTACTCCAACAGTTATAGACAATGGAACAGAATACAGCGTAATTTTCTCAACAAATAATTATGGTACTGGTTATGTTGAGTACAATTATAATGGTAAGGACTATAAACTTTATGACGAAATGGGTGGACGACTTAATTCTGACTCAAAAATTCATAGCATTTCTGTACCTTACGAGCATTTAAGAAACAATACATATTCCGTTGGTTCAACTGAGGTTTTTGAACAGTACAGTTACGGTAGCCATCGTGGAAAAACTGTAAATTCTGAAAAATATACATTTAAATACAACGATAGTGAAAACCAGACATTCCTTGTAATTTCTGACTGGCACACAGAATTAAAAGATGCATACAAAGCAATCAGCCATGTTGGTGATTATGACTCTGTTATTCTCCTTGGTGATGCAACTCCAGGCGTTGATTTTGAAGAAGAAGTTGTGACAAATATCGTGGAGTTTGCAGGTGAAGTAACAAAAGGTACAAAACCTGTTATTTATGCACGAGGCAATCACGAAACACGAGGACAATATGCTGGAAAACTCCTCAATTCATTGGGTCTTAACGAATTTTATTACACAACAGATATAGGTCCATATTCTTTCCTTGTTCTTGATAGCGGTGAAGACAAAGAGGATTCACATCCTGAATATGGTGGAATGAACAACTACGGACAATATCGTGCGGATATGATTGATTGGATGAAAACAGTCAACTTTGAAAATGATAAAGTCATCACTATTTCTCATTCATGGCAAATCTGTGATGTTGAAAAAGAACTTTCAATAGCAGGCTGGGACGAAATCGACCGAATCGGTACAAAACTTATTCTTTCAGGTCATACTCACCAATGCAGACTCCTTGGTTCAGTAGGTGACGAAACAGAAAATTCCATGTTGTCTGCTCATCCTGATATTATAGGTTATATGGATGGTGGCAAAATGAATGGAGGATATGTGGCATCAAAAATGACACTTTCTCCTGATGGCTTCACCCTTGAATCATATAACAATAATGGTGAAAAGGTATTCAACGAAAAATTTGAATGGTAAACAAAAAAGGACCTCATCGAGGTCCTTTTTTTACGTAAAATTATCACTAAAAACTTTTATTAAGTGCTTCTGGGGTATCATTAGAGATTTTTTTGTACTCGCCGGCAAAAGGTGAAGTATCCATTCTACCTTGTAAAATATCCCATTTAAAATCATACACAAGTATGCCACCATCATCCAACTGAATCAGGGTTTTTTCATAATTAATTTTATCATTATAAGAAGTGTAATCAACAACCTTAAGCATTACTGTTTCTTCATCAATTCCACCTACTTGCAAATCATCCATATAATATACAGGTTCACCTGCCTTATATCCACTAGATAAGCCTAATCGTTCGTTGTCATATTCGAAAGCAACTCTTCCGTCCTTTATAAACATATAATAATATAATAATCCCGAATAACTTTTTCCTGAATATGTTCCGTTGTATTTGCTTAACTTATCATTACATTCTTTAATATAAGCCTTTGCACCTAATTTATCTTCCGGTTGGAATTCAAGATAATCTTCAAATAAAGTTTTTGCTTCACCGAAAACTTTTTGCTTATATGGATCCATTGCGTTTGAAAACATTCTATATGCCTTGACTTCTTTATAGTTCTGTATTTCGTCACTTGAAAATTGGTCGGTAATATCATAAACATCATCCCAATCTTCCTCTTCAACAGCCAGAAGTAATTCTTCATATTTTGCTTCTCTTCTAACCTCGTTTGTGGCTTCATCGCAAGGCATTTTAATATTAATGCTTGTCCCGGCATCTGCACTTTCAAAAGTTATCTCGATTCTTTTTTCATCTAATTCGAAAATAATGTCTTTATCATCTAAATCGGAAACCATTGTGAATCCTGATTCAAGAAGATATGTTTTATAATCATTAATTTTTTGTTCAACATCTTCAAAAGATACATAACTGAATGTAGTTTCATGAGTATTCTCTTCAGTTGTTGAATTTAACACTATATCTGTAATTTCTGTAAAAGTTTTAAGGTCTTCAAAAGCAACATTTTCATATACTTCTCCCTTATCAGCACCACAACTTGCAAAGGAACAAAGACTACAAACAACCAAAATAATTGCTATAATTTTTCTTTTCATTTTATTTTCCCCCTATTTTTTGACATTTAGTAAATGTCATTTTCAATCGAATTATAACATATAATTTTCTTGTTGACAAGCAGTAAATGTCAAAAGGTGAGGAAGTTTTATGTTTATAAACAAGACAAACGATGGTCTCAACAATATTTGTGGCAAGAATATTGCAAGACTTCGTGGAAATATGAAAATATCTCAAAGAAAGTTAGCCGACAAAATGCAATTAGTAGGTATTGATATTGATAAAAACGCAATTCAACGAATTGAATGTGGAAAAAGATTTGTTACTGACATAGAAATAATTGCTTTCAGTAAAGTTTTTGATGTAAGTTTTGAAGAATTATTAAAGTAAAAAGGACCTCAATGAGGTCCTTTCTTTATTTCATTTCTTCTGCTAATTTCTTAATCTGTTCGATTGTATCGTCATTTACTGCTGAATGAATTGTAACAACAGTCTCTGCAAAATCCAAATTCTTGCAAAGCTCAAATGCTTTTACAATTTTATTCTTTACAACAGGTGCCCATGAACCATTTTCCATAATACCGATTTTACGATTTCTGTATCCTCGTTCTGTAAGTTCATTTATAAACTCTCTCATAAATGGGAATACATCACCATTGTATGTTGTTGTAGCAAGAATAATCTTTCCATATCTAAAACCATCTTCAACTGCTTCTGCCATATCACAACGAGCAAGGTCGTTTACAACTACCTTAGGACAACCCGCATTCTTAAGTTCTTTCGCTAAAAGTTCAACTGCTTTTTTTGTGTTTCCATAAACTGATGTATAACAAATCAAAGTGCCTTCACTTTCAACACCATAAGATGACCAGATATCATAAAGATTGAGGTAATAACCGAGATTTTCAGTAAGAATTGGCCCATGAAGAGGATAAATAGTCTGAATTTCAAGTCCGCTTGCTTTTTTAAGAACAGCCTGAACCTGTGCACCGTATTTACCAACGATACCAAAATAATATCGTCTTGCTTCACAAGCCCAATCTTCTTCCACATCAAGTGCACCGAATTTACCGAATCCATCAGCAGAGAAAAGTGCTTTTTCTGTGCTTTCATAAGTCATCATAACTTCAGGCCAATGTACCATTGGTGCTAATACAAATGTAAGAGTATGTTCACCAAGATTTAATGTGTCACCCTCACCTACTACAAGTCTTCTGTCAGCAAAATCTGTGCCGAAGAACTTATTCATCATCACAAACGCTCTGTCTGTTGCAACAATTGTTGCTTCTGGATAAGTCTTTGCAAACTCGTGGATATTTGCTGAATGGTCAGGCTCCATATGCTGAACAATAAGATAATCAGGCACTTTGTCACCAAGTTCTCTCTTGATATTCTCGAACCATTCATCCTTAAAATTCGCATCAACAGTATCCATAATCGCAATTTTTTCGTCGCAAATTATGTATGAGTTGTATGCCATACCATTAGGTACAACATACTGACCTTCAAATAAATCAATATTGTGGTCGTTTACACCAATATACTTAATTTTTGAATTTTCCATATTATATCTCCTATCCTAATAATACATCAAATGCAAGCATTAAACTGAATCCTGCCAACAAGGAATATGTTGCACCACGTTCACTTCCGTGAGCGTGAGTTTCAGGTATCATTTCGTCACTTATTACATAAAGCATTGTACCGCCTGCAAAGGCTAACGCAAACGGAAGAATTGCAGTTGAAACTGAAACTGCAAAATATCCTAATAATGTACCGACAACCTCAACAACACCTGTGATAATTGCAATTGCAAATGTTCTTCTGTGGCTCATTCCTGCAGCAAGCATCGGTGCAATAATTACCATTCCTTCAGGAATATTCTGCAAAGCAATACCACCTGCAATAACAAGAGCATCTGTAATATTTCCCGTACCAAATCCAACACCTGCAGCAATACCTTCAGGTAAATTATGTATTGCGATTGCAATTACAAAAAGCAACACTTTATCAAGCTGTTTTTGTGTGTCAGGATGATTTTCAATATCAACACCCGTCATTTTGTGAAGATGTGGCACGATTTTGTCAATAAGATTGACACACAATGCACCACAAAAAACTCCCGCAATAGTTACAAGTAAAGGGAATTTACCACCATACTCCAAAGATGGCAAAATTAGTCCGATTACAGACGCCGCAAGCATAACACCCGCTGCAAAAGACAACACAATGTCGCTGAATTTATGGCTGATTTTCTTGAATGCAAAACCAAAAAGAGCACCAACAACAGACGCTCCACCAACACCAAGTGCTGTAAGTAAAACAATCTTCATATAATTCACATCCTCTCAACAGAATTATATTTTTCTGTAATAACATATTAATTTTACCATAAATCAAGCAAAAGTAAAAGAGGATAATTTATGAAAATATAAAAACCGTCTATCTTCAAGACGGTTTTTGGCACCCCCTGCGGGAATCGAACCCACAACTAATCCTTAGGAGGGATTTATTATATCCATTTAACTAAGGAGGCATATTAAGGCAGAGTTTTCTGCCTTGTTTTTATTTTACTTTATAACTCTGTGACCACTGGTCAACGATTTTGTCAAAGGCATCGCCTTTTAATTCTCTTAAACATTGAGTTCTGTATGAATCGTAATAATTATATGTCTTATCAAAAACATCTATTCTTTGAACAAGGAATGTATAATTATCAAGTACAACTGTTGATGCTGAACCAACCTTTATATTTGTAACTTCCTTATAGAATCCACTTGGAAAACTTCCGTCATATGACGAATTTATAAGAGCATTATGCACTTCCTTATCAGTTGCACCCTCAATAGGAGTTCCCGTATTCACAAGAGTTTCTGCTTTTGTGAATCCATTGATTATTCCTGCCTTTTCATTATCTGTCATTGGTACAGTTGCACCTGTTTCGTCAATATTGAAAAGGTACTCAGTGGCATAAGAAATTGCAATATAATGCAACTTGAAATACCTTTTAATAGCATCTTCACTTACAGGTTCAACGCCACCTTGACCATAATAATAGTCAAGCAAAACATCTTCATAAAACTTTGATGTTTCAATTTTGTATAAAGTCTGCTTTGAGATACCTGCTTTTTGATAGTGGATTCCGTATAAATGCCATAAATCATCAACCTTTAATGATAAAGCTGATTTTTGTGCAGAAGTCAATGATAAATTTCTGTTGTAAAACTCTGAATTGATTGTCACATATCTTGAAATTGCTTTTTCCACTTCCGGTTCGTTTCCGTCGTGTAAATCTTCAAAATATGCATACACTTCATTATCTATTTTTGTTCCGTTTACTTTCACTTTTGCAGGACTTGAACAAGAAGCAAAGGATACCATACAGATAACCATCACAAGAAACAATGAAATTACTTTTCTCATTCTGTTTCCTCCTTTAATTCAAGGTATTCCTTATAAAGTTTGTCCTTTAAAAGTCGTTTTTCTTTTTCAAGTCTGCGTTCTTCACGAACTTTTTCCTTATCTTTACCGATAATTCCATTTCTAAGGAATGCAACTAAAAGCATTGTGATTACAGCACCTATTGAACAGCTGATAAAGTCAACCATTGTATCCGTATTTCCCTTTTGCAGAGTCATACCATAAAGGCTGTCCATAGTGAACTCATAAACTTCCCAACCAACAGCAATTCCAAGAGCAAACGTTATTGAAAACAGTGATGACATTGCAGGTCCTAAATCTCCACGTTTACGATAAATAATATTTGCAAAATCGTATCCGAACCAAGCAGATATTACACCTGAAGCAAAATGAGTTACAATATCAAAATGCTCAAAAGTTGTTCTGTTGTTGATTGTTGAGCCAACACAAACCCCAATGAATATGAAAAGTGTAAGCATAGTCTGTGTTGAGGCGTCAATCTCAATTATAAACGATTTTTTTCCAAAAATCTGAAAAAAATCCCAAAGGTGAGTAAAAATGATTGCAAAAATGGCTTCTAAGAACTCAACAACTGAACCATGGAAAAGACCATAGATACCCCAGCATAAAATAATTACACGGAGACAAATCCACAGTATTCTTTGATTTTTTGACAAGTAACCAAATGTTTTAGTCATTTTTTAACCACCAAATATTTTTTTCATCTAAATAATATCATATTCCCGATATTTTTACAAGGAAAGGATAACAAAATCGCATCCGTTAATATATACTTCACCATTTTGTACTGCCTCACCATAAAGAGTTTTTGCATTACTGTAAAAATCAGGTAAACGATATGTTATTGGATGTTCATTTCTATTTACAATAATCATAATATCGCCATTTTCATCGTGACGACGAAACGCCACACAACCAAGCATTGAAGATACAGGTGAGAAATATCCTTTGGAGAACACTTTATTGCTGGTTCTAATTTCACCTAATATTCTGTAAAAATTAACTAGCTCCTGATTTTCATTTCCCCAAGGATAACAACCACGATTAAACGGGTCTTTATAACCTTGCATACCTGCTTCGTCACCATAATATACAGACGGAACACCAGGAAGAGTATATTGTAATGCTGCTGCACATTTTAAAAGCTTAACACCTTTTGTATATTTGTCATCATCAAGGAAATGTGATGACTGCCATGTACGGTCACGGTATTCACAGGACTCACCAACAATCTTTGTGATTGCTCGTTCGGTATCGTGAGTACCGATATGATTCATCATAACATCAAGGCACTGTTTCGGATAATTTTCCACAATCTGCATTACAGTTTCCATAAATGCTTCTGCCTTACCATTTCGACAAAAATCAAGAATCGCATTTGCAAAAGGATAATTCATTACAGAGTCAAACTGACTACCAAGAAGATAACGACGACGACTTCCATAACTGTGCTTTGTTGTAGCGTCTTCCCACACTTCACCCATAAGAAGTGCATCCGGCTTTGTGACTTTAAGTCTGTCACGAAGTTCATCAATAAAAATGTCAGGCAACTCGTCGGCAACATCAAGACGGAATCCATCAGCACCAGCTTTAAGCCATTTTTCTATAATTCCACCTTTACCATTAATGAACTGACGATATTCTTCTCCCTCTTCAATGACTTCAGGCAAAGTTTCAAAGCCCCACCAACTCTGGTATTTGTCAGGATAATTTGTAAACTTATACCATTTATAGTATGGACTTTCAGGAGAATTATAAGCACCCTTTGTTTCATATCTGCATTTTTTATTAAAGTAAACGCTATCGTCACCTGTGTGAGAGAATACTCCGTCAAGAATTATATGAATTCCCTGTTTTTTTGCAGATTCACAAAGATTTTTAAAATCTTTTTCTGTCCCCAATACAGGGTCAATCTTACTATAATCTGCTGTATCATAACGATGATTTGAATGTGCTTCAAAAATTGGATTAAGATAAATACAATTCACACCCAGAGACTTAAGGTATGGCAATTTTTCCTGAATACCCTTTAAATCTCCACCAAAAAAGTCGTTGTTAAGAACTTTTCCTTCGGAAGTTGGTCTCCATTCAGGTTCATTTCCCCAATCATCACGCAAATCTCTATCAGTTGGAACATTTTTCTTTTTTGCACCTGAATTAAAAAATCTGTCAGGGAATATCTGATATATAATTCCACCTTTAATCCAATCCGGTGTTACAAAATCTTTTTCAGTAACAGTTAATTGCCAGTCTTTTCTTGCCGACAATGACCCTGCAAAACCACCAATTCCATTTCCTGTCTGAAGAACAGAGCTTCTGCCATATGATGAACAATAATCAAAATGATACCAATATAAGCCCTCTTTTTCTATACTGGTATAAATATCCCAGATTTCAGCATCTTCACCACACATACCTGCCCATTGCATATCTTTTTCTTCGTAATGACCATCGTCACGACGAATAAGTAAAATTGCTTTATTACAACAAAATGAACGTGGCATACAAAGGCGAAAATGAATTTCCTCGCCTGCTGAAACACTACCGAATTTATCTTTAAAAAACAAGTCTCTTGAATTATAGGGTATAAATCCCATTATGACACCGCCAAAACAAATATTAATTCATTTTACCAAAATGCAAACCATATTGCAATAGAAAAGGACAGTGGAATTTCACACTGTCCTATGTAAATTTTAGTATTGTTTAACCTTCTTTTTTCTTGAGTACAACTGCAGTTGTTGCAAGAGCAACTCCACATACAGCAAGTGCAACTACAACTGAATTTGCCTTAAAACCATCTGTATTAGGAATTTCAACATCATTTATTGTGTCTTTATTTTCCTCTGTTGTTGTTTCATTAACAACAGGCTTTTCTGGAGTTGGTTTTGTTTCAGTTTCATCCTCATAAGTAGGTTCTTCATGTTTAATTGTTTCTTCAGGAGCAGGTTCTACATCTTCACCGCCAGTTTTCTTTGCAAGATGTGAATAGATTTCCATATTTTCATCACTCATTGCAATAAAGCTGAATTCCTTTGTTACAAAAGTTTTCATAGTGTTATCGATTATATATGTCACTGCAACTTTAAATGGTTTATCTGCAGTTTCAGGTGAAATATTTTCTATGTCAATCACATATTTTTCACCAACATGAAGCACTGTATTCATTTCGTAAACATAATCCAAATCTGCTCCATTGACTTCGACACAAACAATATGAATTGGTGATGTTCTTGAAAGATTTTCAACAATCAATTCCGTATCTGCAGATGAATGATAACCCACATCTGTATTATTGAAATGAACATAGATATTATCAGCATGTTTCTGTGTATAATTAAACTGAGGATATCTGTCATCATCAAACACAGTTTCAAGGTCTCCCCAAAGGAAATCACATACAATCTGTCTTGTATATGGTTCATTGAAATACTGACCATGTCCCTGACCTATTGCATACCAAGTGTTGTCAGGCAATGCACCTGTTGAAGCATCAATATTAAATTCAGGTGAAATATGATAATGTTTTGGATTATCACAAATAGTTCCTTTCTGAACATAATCTACTTCAAAGGTTTCACCGAAAGGTGCACAAGTAGCACCACCTGAACCAAGATATGTATCAATAAGGAAATCGGAATTTGTTCCAATACTACTTAATGCAGTATATCCACAACCAACAATATAGCCTATTTTTGTTCCATTGTCCTGTAATTCTGCTAGTCTTTCTGCAAGATTTGTTCCTGTATGAACATCTGTATGATACTTAACTGTATCATAATAGAGTTTTCCGTTTTGCTCTGCATTAAGACCAATGTTTTCCACAACCTCCTGAAATCTGTCCATAGGTACAAAGTCGAGAAGCGATGGAATGTTTGAAAGTCTGTAAATGATTCTTTCTTCTTGTATAACTCTGTTTATACCACCAACGATGTTTTCCAAAGAAAGAATGTCAAATATCCAATCATAATCTTCTTCCATATCAAATGAATACTGAATAAACTGCATAATATTCTTTAAATCAAGGTCAACATATTCATTCATAAAAATTGTACTTACAAATGATGTTCCGCCTGTTGCAGGATTTGCAAGAATTGCATTTCTTACATCACCTTTATCGCCATAGTAATAAAGGTATGTTGTACCATACTGACCACCATGACTGAGTCCCATAATATCGACTTTATCACTACCTGTTATTTCCTTTACTTCCTGAATATATTCATCAAGAGCCTTTGCATAATCAATCTGACTTCTTCGCCAGTCAAATGTAAAACCGAAAACATTTTCAGCACCAACACGACTGATTGCTTCTTCAACAAAAATGCTTTCAGGAATGTATTCTTCCATTTCCTTTTCAATAAGTGTTGAAACCTGAGTTGCTGCTGCACCTTTTGGATAATAAGTAAGATTCTGCCAAGAAGTGCCGTCCTCAAGAATTACAAGAGGCATAAGAGTTTCTTTAACAATAGGCACTGCTGCTTCAACAATCGCATCTTCACCCATAATCTTACCTGCTACCATTCCAGGCAAAGCCTCAAGAATTTGTTCACCTATTTTGCCAAAATCAACAGGCCAAGCTTTTATTACATCCCCTGTTTCCTCGTCAATTATAGGGTCACCATTTTCATCCGCATAAACGAGAGTTGGTCCTGAATAGCCCTGTAAAACAACAACAGGTACTAATTCTTCTTCCTTTGCAAACACAAAAAATGAAAGAGAAGATAACACCATAACAATTGCAAGAATTACAGATAAAACTTTTTTCATATCCTTGTCCTCATTTCAAAAAAGAATAATATCATATCTATTGTATTCTATATGATATACATTGTCAATAAAAAGAAAAGCGGTATTCAACTAAGAATACCGCTGAGTAATTTCAAAATTTTTATGCTTCTACCTGCCAACCAAAGTTATATGTAAGAGAAGAAGTACATGGGAATTCAACAACAACTGTACCATATTCAGCCAAAGTACCTGTAAATGTGATATTTGCTGTAATAATCATATTCTTTTCATACGTTGTGTATGCCATTTCATCAGTAACAGCATTAATACCTGCTATAACTCTGCAAGGTGTAAATGCAATTTCAAATGAGTTAAGAACCATATATGTTTCAGCAACCTTGAACTGTTCCATAATTCCATCTTTTTCACGGATTGAAAATGCCTTTTTAACACTTGATTCTTCAGGTTTTACAACCATATTGATTGTTCTATAAAGTTCTGATGGAACAAAGATATATTCGCCATTTTCGTCTTCTGCGTTGCTACCATCTTCAGCAAGGTCGTGAACAAAAGTAGGAACAATTGAAGTATAAATTGGGAATGTATTTGTTTCTTCATCTGTATAAAGGTCAGCAAGAGTCAATGTACTTGCACTCTTTTCACCAAGAGGATAAATAACATCAGTTAAATCTGCTTCAAATTCTGTTGCTTCGTCCTGACCACGATTCATAAGGAATGAACCGATATCCTTAAGTGCTGTATCAGCATAAAGACGGAATGCTGCACGGAATTTGTCTTGATTTTCAAGTTCTTTTCCATCTTCTGACTTAAATACAACTCCGTCACCGTGATTAATCCAGAAGCCTTCACTATATGAAACTCTTGCAGTACCATTTGTCTTGATGTCGTTAATCATACCATTAAAATAATCAAGAACTTCCTGCTGATTTCCTGTAAACTGTGCCCATTCTTCATCAGAAATAAGGCCTAAAATATCATTGAAGTATTCTTCTGAACCAAATTTTGAAACAAGTTCATAATATGAAAGTTCAACAACTCTGTCATCTGTCTTCTTATTGAAGTTTTCATAAAGTGTTGCGAGTTTATCACCAGGGAGGATTTCTTTTAATTCTCCGTATGTAAATTTAAATGCAACATCCTTAAGGTCTGTTTTTGATTCAACTGCAACTGGTCGTTCAACCTCTGATGTACTGCAACCTGCAAATGATACTGCAAGCATTGTGAATGCCAATACAACAGCAATAACTCTTATAAAATTCTTTTTCATATTTCTTTTCCCCTTTTCGGTGAAATTAATAACTGTCTTTAAGTCCCTGTTCATCGAACAAGAAAATTGTTTCAAGTACTACTTTAAGTGAATCTTCAAGTGTTTTCATTTCAAGTACACTCACATTATCATCACGAGTGTGATAATATCTTGCAGGAGCAGGGTCCATACTTGTAAATGCTACTGATTTGATTCCACCCTGTTGCATTGCTGCAGCATCAGTTGAACCCAATGGAGTTGTTGTGAAATTAACAGGCACACCTGCATTTTCACTAGCTTTTTTCATAAGAGCACAAGCTTGTTTATCAAGACCAACTGTAGCAGTCATATCTTTTGTGACAATTCCCATAAAGTCATAGTCACGAAGAGTATCCAGAGCAATGAAAATTGTTTCAACACCATCATTTTTATACTCATCACCATGAGCTTTTGCAAATGCTTTTGAACCACGAAGACCTTCTTCTTCAGCACCTACTGACATTGCAACGATTTCAGTGTTTTCAAGACGGATATCGTTATGTTTGAAATAAAGGAGTGCTGCCATTGATGTAAACACACCTGTAAGGTCATCAGCTGCACCATCAACAGGCAATTTCCAGTTCACAAAGAACATTACTGAAATAAGTGCAGGAATCATAAGAGCCTGAACAACAATCATAACGATTTCTGCTGTACGATTATCAACAAAGAAACCTGCGATTGAAAGACCCATTGTAATTAAAAGACCAAGAACTGCACTGACAACAACTGTTGTAACTAATTTTGGTCCACCAAGGTAAGTGTATCTCCATTCATAAGCAGTATCCATATGACCACCTATGATAATTCTTCTCTTTGTTTCACCTGATGCTTTTCTTGTACAGATAACATTACTTGATTCTTCTTTTTTAAAGAATGGGTCAAGCACTTCTTTGTAGAAAAGGAATTCACCGAGAAGGAAGAAAACAGCAAGCACAACAAGAGCAACAGAAACAACTCTCAATACTGTTTCAACAACAGGTGGCATATTGAATGCAAAGCAAAGGATTCCGAGAATAGCTGCAACAAGTGCCAATGCACCGTCAATCATAACCCAACTCATAAATGCTTTAGGGCTTAATGTAAACTTCTCTCTCTTAACTTCGTCGGCAATAGGAGTCATAAGTTTTTCAACATAATCCTGACCTTTTGCCTCTCCCTCATAACCTGCTGGACGAGGACCTACCTCTTTGCACACTTTTTTTATTTCTCTAATAGCAAAATTAGAACACTCACGAACCTTTGATGGATAATGAGCATTACTCTCATAAGCTTTCACTACGGAAACCTCCTATGACATAAGTATATTCTAAAGTATTGTATCACACTTTTTTTCTTAAGTCACTATAAATTTTAAAAAATTTGCAAATATTGACATAAGGCAGAAAAAAGGCTAAACTATAATACAAAAACAAACTAAATTTAAGGATGTAAATATGAAAAAAAGACAGTTAAAAATCCGTGGAATACTTTTGATTTCACTCACAATAATTTTAGGTTCACTTTTAATTCTTTATTTTGCATTTTGTCGTGGTGGCGATTACAACACAGCACCTATTGAAACTCCTACAATAGATGAAACCACAACAAAAGCACCAACCAAACCTGTTGAAGAGGAAACTACCGAACCTGAAGAAGTTACTGAAGAAATTACAGAAGAACCGATTATATGGGATAACTACAAACCAACAAGTGTTCTGTTAAGTGAAAACTGGGCATTGACACTTATCAATAAAAATTATCCACTTGATAGAAATTACACACCATCAACAGCTTATGTAATTGAGAACAGTTCAGTTACAGCAGATATCCGTGTTGCAGAAGCATACAGATTAATGTATAACGCCGCATTGACAGAAGATGTTATTCTTACTCCTTATTCAGGATATTGTAGTTATCAAAGACAGAAAACAATCTATGATAACAAAGTTCAGGCTTTTATTCTTCAGGGACTTCCTGAAGACGAGGCAAAACTCAGTGCTGAAAAACGAGTTGAACCTGCAGGATGTAGTGAAAATGGTGCAGGACTTGCAGTTGATGTAATCAGTGCAAGTGCAGGATTTGCTTCGACAAACGAATACAAATGGCTTGTAGCAAATGCTCATAATTACGGTTTTATTCTCCGTTATCCTGAAGATAAAACTGATATTACAGGTATGATTTATCAGCCATGGCATTGGAGATATGTTGGCATTGAGGTTGCAACAGAAATGAAAGAACAAAACCTCTGCCTTGAAGAATTTTTAGGTGCAGTATAAAATTTGATAATACAACAATAGAGCGTGGTCTTGAATTGACCACGCTTTTACTTTGTCGCAGACAGTATAATTAAAGGACCTCATTGAGGTCCTTTAATTGTTAAATAATTTTATTATCCGAACCAATCGTCATCGTTACCATTAGGGTCATTTTTGCCGATTTGAATATTTGATGCTGTTATTACGTCTTCAACTTCATAAATTGTAACATCAAAATCAGGTGTTAAATATTCTTTCATATTTCTTTCCTTTCTGTTTAGGCATCCCAACCATACTTTTCACAAGCAATTGGATAATATGTTGAATAAAGAGAATTAAAATCAGCATTCATAGGTGTTTCACTGAAATACCATTTTCCATTTACACAGACATATGCATATGCAGACAATGTATATCCTTTATCGTGGTCAGGAATATCTGTTACAAGACAAGTGAACATGTAATATCCATCAGCATCCTGAACATATTTAACTGGAGCATCTGTATATCCTGCTATTTTTTCTCCTTGTGCAACCGCTTGTGCTGATGTTACGGAGAAATTTTCACTATCCTTGCTATATACAAATCCGATTTTATCAATGTTATTCATTGCAACAGAATTTGTTGAACCAATTAATTCTTTAAACTCTTCATCAGAAATCATAGCACGAGTACGGACAGCAAATGTTCCTGCATAAGAACCATCTTCATTTCTATCAAAACGGATTTGTGAGGACATTTCTTGAGCAATCGGCTTATTTTTAGCACAATCTGTACAAGTTCCATCCACATAATCATGCTCACAGTAATTGAAATGGATTGTTATTTTATTCCAATCATAATTTAAACCTATACGTACTCCACTCCATGTATCTTTTGCTCCTTTATAATAAATATCCTTAAAATTGTTAGAACCTTGAAATACATGCTCACCAATATTTGTTACACTTGTAGGAATAATAATAAACTTTAAATTATCACAGTATGCAAAAGCACTGTTACCAATTTTGGTAACACCATCAGGAATTTTCACGCTCGTTAATCCATCACAATTATCAAACATACAAGTACTGATTTCTTTTAAATTCTTACTTAGTGTAACGTTTTTAAACTTTTTACAATCATAAAACGTATGACTACCACATGTCGTTATTCCATTACCCATTGTTGCATTTTCAATATTATCACAATAAGAAAAAATATGATCTCCAAGTGTCGTTACACTATCTGGAATTACAATATTATTCAACCCATCGCAGTCATAAAATGCATAACTACTAATCAAAACTACACTATTAGGAATTATGATGCTTGTTAGCTTATCGCAATTATCAAAAGCATTTTCTGAAATTGTTGTTACACCATCAGGAATTATATAATTTGTTTCTGTCCCAGAAACGGGATATTTGATAAGAGTTGTCTTATCTTTATTAAACAATACTCCATATTCATCATTTGAGTAATACTGATTATTATTATCCACAGTGATGCTTGTCAGATTTCCTGTTTTACCAAATGCGTTTAAACCAATTGATGTTACACTATCGGGGATTGTTACAGTTGTAAGGTTTGAACAATCCTCAAACGCACTATCACCAATTGTTGTTACGCTGTCAGGTATTGTGATACTTGTTAGCTTATCACAATCAGAAAATGCATATTTACCAATTGTTGTTACACTGCTTGAAATTATCACATTTGTAAGTTTGTAACAACGGTTAAATGCATAATTGTCAATTACTGTTACACTATCGGGGATTGTTATACTTGTAATACCTGAATTAGAAAAAGCAGAATTACCAATTGTTGTCACACTGTCTGGAATTACTACATTTTTAAGGCTATTACAATAAGAAAATGTAGCACCGCTAATTATTGTTACACTATTAGAAATTTTGATGTTTGTAAGGCTACCACAGTGCATGAATGCACGCACACCAATTGTTGTTACACTGTCAGGGATTATCATACTTGTAATGCGGGTACAACCATAAAACGCCTCTTCACCAATTGTTGTCACACTGTTAGGGATCGTAACATTTGTAAGGTTTGAACAATCCTCAAACGCACTATCACCAATTGTTGTTACACTGTTAGGAATTGTTACACTTGTTAGATTTTTACAGCTATCAAATGCATGATTTCCAATTGATGTTACACTGTCTGGAATTGTTACACTTGTAATGGTATTACAAAACATAAATGCATAATCATTAATTCTTGTAATATTATCTGGAATTTCCAGTGAAGTAATTTTTTCACCATTTAACAATAAATCAGCACCACTTTTTAAAGGGGTTGAAATGAAAGTTGTACTACACCATGCTGATAAATCCGTAATATTTACTTCCTTAATCTTATCACAATTATAAAACGCTTGTGTATCAATTGACATTATACTATTATCCATTGTTATACTCGTAAGTGCTATACATTGCTCAAATGCATTCATACCAATTGATGTTACGCCTTTACCGATTGATACATTCGAAAGATTTCTACAATATCTAAATGCATATTCGCTAATTTCTGTTACGCTATCGGGAATTGTGATACTTGTAAGACTTTCACACAAATAAAATAAACTGTCGCTAATCGTTGTTAAACCGTTAGGAAGAGTAGCATTTGCAAGCTTTTTACAACCATAAAAAGCCTGACTACCAATTGATTTTACACTATCGGGAATAACAATGTTTTTTAGATTTTCACATCCCATAAATGCAGATTTTCCTATCGTTGTTAAATTGTAGGAAAGCACTACATCGACAAGACTTGAACAATTATAAAATGCACTATTAGCAATTAACGTTACACTATCTGGGATTATTATGTCTGTAAGACTGGTGCATTTTGAAAATGCACTATCACTAATTGTAGTTAATCCATTTCGCATTGTAACACTTTCAAGATTTTTACAATAATAAAACGCTTCATCCCCAATAATTGTTACGCTATCAGGAATTGTAATACTTTTAAGGCTTTTGGAAGAATAAAAAGCATACTTGTTGATCTGTGTTATTCCATCTGGAATGACTATATCGGTAATAACATCACCATTAAGTTTAAATGTTTCCGCATATTTTAAAGGATTAGAGTTACTATTACCAAAGTAAATATTACACCACGCATATATATCTTTTATATTAATTTCTTCAAGGTTTTCGCAAGAACCGAACGCGCCATTACCGATTTCCGTTACACTATTACCCAATGTAACACTGGTAAGGCTTGAACAACCAAAAAATGCAGAATCTCCGATTGTTGTAACAGTGTCAGGGATTGTTAGACTTGTAAGGCTGGTACAATTATAAAATGCCTGTTCACCAATTGTTGTTACACAATCACCAATTGTTACATTTATAAGGTTATTACAATAAGAAAACATCTTATAATTAATTGTTGTTACACTATTTGGGAGTGTTACAGTTGTAAGACTGTTACAACTATAAAATATACAATCACCAATTGTTGTTACGCTGTCAGGTATTGTGATACTTGTTAGCTTATCACAATTAAAAAATGCATATTGACCAATTGTTGTTACACTATCTGGGATTGTTATACTTGCAAGGTCATCACAACTTTCAAACGCATAATCACCAATTGTTATTACACTATTAGGAATTATAACACTTGTTAGATTATTACAGCTATAAAATGCATTGTTAGAAACTGCTGTTACACCATTTTCAATAACGACATTTTTGATATTATCTTTAAAATTTACCCATGGTCGTTTGGTATGTGAATATTCCTTCATAGCACCTGTACCTGAAATAGTTAAAGTACCAGACTCCTCATCATAAGTCCATGTGACATTTGCACCACAAGTGCCTGATGTTGCTGCTTTTGACACAATTGAAAAATCAAGCCATTCAGGGAGTTCGAGTCCAACAAACCCACTTAATGGTGCAGCTGTTATTGTAAGCACTACTGCTAACATTACAGATAATGATTTAATAATCGTTTTTTTCATTATTCCATCTCCAAAAACAAGATGAAATATTTTACCATATAATTACTATATATTCAATATTCAATAAATTATAATTTGTCGGGGTCTTCGCAATGTAGGGGTCGCTGCCCACAGCGACCCGATGTTGGCTTTACTGTTTACTTGGTTAGGGTCGTCGAGGGTGCGGGTGTTCAGTGGACACCTCTGCGAAGCAGAAGCACCGACCGAACCGGCAGGTGAGACCCGCCAGCCCCTACGAAAGGTATTCGATAACCTCCCAATTTGAAAGCTGTATTAAATGAAAACATTAAATATTGTATTTCCAATCAATATATGATAAAATATATTGATTATACTTTATTTTGGAGGAGTTATTATGATGAAAATTTCACCATCAATCCTTTCTTGCGATTACGGAAAAATGGCAGAAGAATTAAAGGATATGGAGCGTTGCGGTGCTGACTATATGCACATTGACGTTATGGACGGTCACTTTGTTCCAAACATCACGTTAGGTGCTCCTCTTGTAAAATGTATCAAAAAAGCAACTGATGTACCATTTGATGTTCACCTTATGATAAGTGAGCCACTTAAATATATTGACGATTTCTGTAAAGCAGGTGCTGATATTATCACTTTCCATACAGAATGTGACTCACCTATTGACGAAACAATCGACAAAATCCTTACAAATGGCGTAAAAGCATCACTTTCTGTTAAACCAAAAACTCCTGTTGAGGATATTTTCCCATATCTCGACAAACTCTCAATGGTGCTCGTTATGACTGTTGAGCCTGGTTTTGGTGGACAGAGCTTTATGGAAGATATGATGCCAAAGGTTTCTGCATTAAGAAAAGAAATCGAAAAACGTGGACTCCAATGTGAAATCGAGGTTGACGGTGGTATTAACGAAGACACAATCTCAATCGCAGCAAAAGCTGGTGCTGATGTTTTCGTTTCAGGTAGTGCTCTTTTCTCAAGTCCTGACCGTAAAGGCACAATGGAGAATTTTAAGAAGATTGCAGAAGAAAACTATTGTAAATAAACTTTACCTAAGTTTTCACCATGTTCTTTTAACCATTCGTGACAGATATTTTCTGTTTTTTCTCCATATTCAGTTACAAGATGATTTAATTTAGTACTATCATCAGGAATATAAAGATAGTAGTTATTTTTTAACTTATACGCCTGACAAATCTGTTGATATTCAGCATTTTTTCTTGCAGTAGAAATAAAATCGAGAAAATCATTAATATTTTCAGCACGAAAAATGAAAGAAGACTCGTTTCTTTTTACTTTATATCGTTTTTTCTTTCTGTATGTAAATGTAAGAATAAAAAAGCAACCGCCATTTTCTGTCGGCATTGCTTCCACAAGGACGTTTTCACCTTTTGAAAACCTTTTTTCTGTATCTATCTTTGATAAAAGTGTTTTTAACGCAATTTGTGTTTTCTCATTACTATCATTCAATGATTCATATGTAATATGGAGTTTTTCCATTTCTTCCCTTGAAAGTTCAATAAGCATTACATTGTCATTAAGTGTTTCAAAAGTCATTTTTGTTACCTCCCTGAATGACAAAATTGTTCTCATTTCATAATATTACAAGGACGAGAAGTGTGCAATAAATAAATATTGGAAAAAGTGAGGAATATATTATGTTAGATAAAAATATGCCTCAAAACTCAATAGACGAATCAAAGCGTTCAACATCATTAGATACGCTTCTTATGCTGTGCGTTCCTTTTGCTGTGGCAATTTTTACCCACGGTTTTATTGCTATATTCAATTCAGCAATATCAATTATTACCTGCCTGTTTTTTACAAGTATAGGTAAAAAATTTCTCCAATCTGAATTTCCACCAAAATCACCTCATTCTTTTATAATTGGTATGAGCATATCATTACTTTTACCTGTTTCAGCACCTTGGTGGATGACTGTTTTAACTGCATCGTTTGCAATGGGTGTCTGCGTTTTACCTTTTGGTAGTCCTGAAAAAACACCTTTCATTCCTTCAGCAACTGCACTCTGCTTTGCTGTACTCTGTTGGCCTGAAGAAATATTCAACTACTCTCAATTGGGTGATTCCTTGGGACAATTGCTTCTTTATGGTAATTCTATCAACAAAAACCTTGTTGGTGTTTTAGAAACTCTTGTTGGTAATGTTCCGTCTGCAATGGGAACGGGCTGTATATTGGCACTTATCGGTGTGCTCATCTTCCTTGTATTACGCAGACCAAAGGACGGTGTGGCAACTATCTGCTTTATTCTTGCAGTTGGTGTAATGGCAGCACTTTTCCCAAGAATTTCAACAGGCAGAACTATTTCCGTAATAATGGAGTTGTGTTCTGGTATGATTTTATTCGGTGCGATTTTCTTTATGTCTTCAGATATCATTGCACCTAAAAGAACAATTTCAAAAGCAGTCTGGGGATTTGCCAGTGGTATTATCTGTATGATTATCCGATATGTAGCACCATTTGAAGAAAGTGCTTGTTTTGGCTTTGTAATTGCTTGTGCTGTTTCAGATTATTTCGATAATCTTCCTCTTACTAGAAAAGAGAAGAAACAAATCAAGGACCTTGAACCTTATACAGAAACTGAGAATGTTCCTTCCGTTGTTCCTGAAGAAGTTCTTAACGAAATTCCTGATTTATTTACTGTAGAAATTCCTGAATTAACAGAAGAAATTGAAAATAATACTGAAGAAAAGATTTCTTATGAAAGCGAAAATCTTGAAACTGTATTTTCCGAAGAAAATACAGTGACTAATAGTGAAGCACCTTTCATTATGGGAGGTGACAGCGATGAATAATAAAACATCAACCTTTAAGACAATCCGTAATAGTGCTCTTGTAAAAAACCCATTGCTTTTTGAGGCAATTGGTCTTTGCCCTGTTGTTGCTATTGCACACTCCTTGAAACTTGCTGTTTTTCTTGCTGTCGTAACGGCAGTTGAGCTTATAGTCTGCGAAGTTCTAACTTCAAAATTCCTTAAAAATGTCCGTAGATATTGGAGAGTTGCTCTCTATGTCGTTTTTGGAGTCGCAATTATCTTCCCGATAATGTATATGACAAACAGACTTTTCCCAAATGTATCTGCGAACTTTGGTGTCTATCTTCCCCTCATGGCTGTCAACTCACTTATTGCTCTTCACTGTGAACGAGTTGCAGTTAAAAATGATGTTAAAACAAGCCTTATCGACGCTGTTTCATCATCCTTAAGTTATGGTGTAGTGGCAATTATCGTTGGTTTCTTACGTGAATTATTGGCTAGTGGCACAATCTGGGGCCATAGCCTTAATATCCCATTCAGTCTTCCTGCATTTTTAATGCCGTTTAGTGGAATGTTGCTTATGGGATTTTTAGCAGCAGGACTTAAAGCGTTTATAGGTGTAAAATATCCGGAAGCAAATCCAAACAAAGCGTTTGACACATCTGAAATCAGACGTTCTCTCCGTGATAATTTCATAAATCTTATGAAAGACGACTTTAACCCTTATGGAGACTCAGGTGAAGAGGATAATGTCAAAATCTATAATCCAAAAGAGAAAAAAGTAAAACTTGTCCGTAAGAAAAAGGAAAAAGACACTATAAAAACGGAAATTGAATCTCCAGTAAATGAAATCGACATTCAAGATGAAAACAGCAAAACATATATGGATGATTTCTCCGATATTCTTTCCGACCTTGAGGAATACAAGAATAAAAATGTCGGAGGTGACGGAAAATGAGTATCTTTTTAAACCTTCTTTCTGCAGCTCTTTATGTTATGCTATTTCAAAACCTCATTTTTAACGGTGGATATGGTTTAAGTGAAGCTGTTAGAATGAGTGCTAAACCTCGACAGTTATTACCAATGGCTGTTTTTATAACAATTTTCTCTACTGCTACTTCTGCAATTTGTGTTCTTGTGGACTTTTTCCCTATCATAAGAAATCGAAGTGAGATTGTCCATGCACTTATCTATGTTGGTATTCTCCTTGTAATTTACATTGTAATTATGATAGCAGTAAATCTTTATGGCAAAGTTCAACCTGCAACAAAAAGACGAATTGGTATTGCAGCATTCAATACTCTTGTTCTTGCAATGCCATTAATCAACTATCGTTCTGCATTTACGGTTATTGAATCTATTGGTGCAGGACTTGGTGCAGGACTTGCATATATCATTGCCGTACTTCTCATCAACAGCGGACTTAAAAAACTCGATACTAACACATCTATTCCAAAATGTTTTAAAGGCACTCCTGCAATTTTTATTTATACTGCAATTTTGTCACTAGCATTTACAGGAATTTCAGGTACATCAGTATTTATTTAAAAGGTATTTTTTTATGGCAAGAAACGAAAACAATCAACGACAGCTTAAAGGGTATTATGGTTTTCAGAAAAAATATCCATCTCGTCGGGGTGAACGTCCAATTCACGAAAGTAGAAAAGCAAAAAAACGAGAACGCATCAGAACTGCCCTGTTTTGCGTCTTTTTGTGTTGCCTCTTTGCAGGTGTTTTCATTTTTGCCAAATTCTGTTATAACCTTTCTACTCGTCCTCTCGACAATAATGTTATCGAAGAAGCCCCTGTAGTCACAGCGGATAATCTTGGCACAGTCCGTGCAACATATCTTCCCAACGATATTCTCGATGATGTCAGTAAACTTACTAGTTTTCTCGAAACAGCCAAAGAAAATGGATTCAATTCTGTTATGCTTGACTTTAAAACTCAAGAGGGTGTTCTCACATACGACTCTAAACTTATGGCATATTCAGGTACAGAAAAGATTGTAGAAATTGATTCATCAGTACTTGAAAGAATTAAAAATAAGGGTTTTTTAATTCTTGGCAGAATTTATTGTTTTGAAGACACAATTGCGCCTCAAAGACTTAATGCTTATGTTTATGAAAATGTGGAAAAAACAAGAATATGGTTTGACGATTCAGCAATTACAGGTGGTCGTGTATGGCTTGACCCAACGAATGGTAAAGCTACAAAATATATAACATCTGTGATTAACGAGGTTACAGCTTTAGGTGTTGATTGTATTTATCTTGATTCTGTTCAATTTCCTGAATCACGACCAGGTGCTGTTCCTGTTTATACATCAGACGATACGACATTAAACAGAAACCTTGTTCTTATGAATTTCATTGAAAAGGCTGTTAAATCAGCCAGTGGAAGACCTGTTATTCTCGGTTTCCCGTTAGAATGTGCTGATGGTGGGAATACAGAAAAATGGGGAGGAACACTTTTCGACACCTCTGCACATATTTGTTCTCCTTTACTTGAAAATCCAACCAACAGTGATTTTGTTTCCTTTATTGAAAACAGTTATCTTGTTTATAACGATAAAGCACAGAATAATTTTTCTACTGTAAAAGTTATTCCAACAATAAAAAATCCTATTGAAAATCAGGAATTTTATGAAAAAATAGCGTCAAGTAAGGCAGAAAGTTATATAATTATTCCTTGATTTTACAAAAAGACTTGAAATACAATAAAATTTATTGTATTATTTTATAGTGAATAAAAACAAATTGGAGGTATATTACCTATGGTATCAGCAGGTGATTTCAGAAACGGCGTAACATTTGAAATGGACGGCAACGTATTCCAAATCGTTGAATTCCAGCATGTTAAACCTGGTAAGGGCGCTGCTTTCGTAAGAGCAAAAATTAAGAACGTTATTTCAGGTGGTGTTGTTGAAAGAACATTCAACCCAACTGAAAAATATCCAACAGCTGTCATTGAAAGAAAAGATATGGAATATTCTTACAGTGATGGTGGTCTTTACTACTTTATGGACCAGGAAACATACGATATGGTTCCTGTAAATGCTGCAGACCTTGGCGACAACTTTAAGTTTGTTAAAGAAAATATGGTTTGTAAAATCCTTTCATATAAGGGTAGTGTTTTCGGTGTTGAACCACCAAACTTTGTTGTACTCCAGGTAACACAGACTGACCCTGGCTTTGCAGGTAACACAGCAACTAATGCTACAAAACCTGCTACTCTTGAAACAGGTGCAGAAATCAAAGTTCCTCTCTTCATTGAAGAAGGTGAAATGATTAACGTTGATACTCGTACAGGCGAGTATATGTCAAGAGCATAATCGGAGGAAAATAAAATGACAATTACTGAAAAAGTAGCTTATCTTAAAGGTCTTGTTGAGGGTCTTGATTTTGATAAGGACGATAAAGAAACAAAAGTTATCAATGCAGTTCTTGATGTTCTCGATGACATCGCACTTACAGTGAGCGACCTCGATGACGAAATGGGTCTTGTTACACAGCAGCTTGACGAAGTTGACGAAGACCTTGCAGAACTTGAAGAAATCTTCTATGACGAATGTGATGATTGCGATTGTGATTGCGATGATTGCTGTGACTGTGATGAAGATATGTACGAAGTTGAATGTCCAAACTGTGGTGAAATGATTTACTTCGACGAAGAAATCATTCTTGATGGTGAGGCTGAATGTCCAGCATGCGGTGAAGTTCTTGAATTTGACTGTGATTGTGACTGTGACTGCTGCGAAGACGAAGAATAATTAAATTCATAGTTTCCTTGACCACTCTGTTTTTAAAAACAGGGTGGTTTTTTATTTTTTGAGATATGCCTCTTTACAGCGGATATATTTGGTAATATCTTTTTCGCATAAAGCATAAAAATATGTTGAATTTTTTGTTAAAAAGGTGTAAAATATAATGAATTATAATATGGTGTAGTGTCTTTATTTTTTCTCACCGAAAAAGCAGTAAAAGGAGGCAATAACAATGAAATATTTCAGAATCGGCATTTCTTTGCTATGTGTTTTGTCAATTTGCCTGTCTGCTGTATTTTTTGTCAAAGCAAAGTTACAGGATAAAACATATCCTGTAATCACTATTGATGAACAAATTATAGATGTAAGCATTAATGTTACCGATGAAGGACTTTTGAAAGGTGTTACTGCATACGACAAAAAAGATGGTGACATAACATCAAAGATTTATATTGAATCCATTTCAAAGTTTGTTGAACACGGCGTTTGCATTGTTACTTATGCCGTTTGCGACAACGATAAGCATGCAACCTCTGCAACACGAAAAATCCGTTTTACTGACTATACTGAACCAGAATTCATCATTAAAGAATCCCTTGTTTTTGCAGTTGGTCAAAAAATAAATATTCAGGAGTGTGTCGGAGCAAGAGACTGTATTGATGGTGACATCAGCGACCGTGTTATTGTAACAGCTACCGATTACAACACAAATGAGGTCGGTGTTTTCAATGTTTCCCTCATGGCAACAAACAGCATGGGCGACACAATCTATATGGATATTCCAGTCTACATAAAGGACTTGAGTTTTTCTGCTCCTAAAATTGAGCTTTCTGAACATATTGTGTATAGTAAGGTAGGTCAGGAAGTAGACTTGGTTGATTATGTCCGCTCAGCAGTAGATAAATATGAACAACCGGTTAATGTTCTTATCGATACAAACCTTGATATTAACAAACCTGGCACCTATGAAGCTCGTTATGAGACACAGGATTCAGACGGCAGACGCGGATACGCAATTATGACAATCATTGTATCGGAATAATCCGGAAGGTTATATATATGAAAAACAAGACTATATTTAATTTGTTTACAATTGAATGGTATAGTGTTCTGAAGGATATTGTGTTGAATTTTTGGTTACTGATTCTTGCAGTTATTATTGGATTTTCTTCCATCTTTGTTATGGAACAAGCACTGTATAAACCTGTTTACACAAGTTCAGCAACATTGATAGTTCAGGTTAAAACCGGTACATATCAAGCCTATACAAATCTTTCTGCTTCCACTGAAATGGCTGTAATCTTTTCTGAAGTTTTTGTTCAGCCATCAATGAAAGAAAAGGCAGCGGAGTATCTTCAGATAGATGAATTTAACGGTAATCTCAGTGCAACTCCACTCTCAAATACAAATGTTATCAATTTGAGTGTTACAGCAGATGACCCTGAAACAGCATATAAAGAAATTCAGGCTGTTCTCAAAGTGTATCCACAGATTTCAGATACCATTTTCTCAAATGCAGTTATTGATGTAGTAAGAGCCCCTGAAATTCCTAAGGGTCCTTCAAACTCCGCATCAGTTCCACATAAGAAACTTATCGTTTTAGGCGTTGTCGGCGCAACTTTAGCAGGAATTGTGTTAATTTCTTTCCTGAGAGATACAATCAAAAGCGAATCTGCCTTTAATGAAAAAGTTGGAGAAAAATTGTTAGGTACAATATTAAAAGAACGTGATTATCCGTCACTTAATGCTCTTATAAAAGGTGAAAAAAGAAAGAAGCTTGTTACTGATGCTTTTGCAAGTTTCTCGTTTGTTGAAAACTATCAAAAGATTGCAACAAAGCTGGAATATCTTAACCAGAAAAATGGAGATAAGGTTTTCCTTATCACAAGCGTTGCTGCACATGAGGGAAAAACAACTGTTTCCATAAACATCGCATTAACACTTGCACGAAAAGGTCATCGTGTTGCATTGTTAGATATGGACTTGATGAAGCCATCTGTTGCAAAGACTTTGGATATCAACGGGGAATATGTCGATTTGGCTCATGTTTTATCAAGCGATATGACAATAAGTCAGTATAAGTTACTTCCATACAAGGATGGAAACTTATCCCTTGGTTTGAATAAAAGGAGACATAGTAGTTTTACCAGCTGGATTAACCGTCCATCAGTAAAGAATGTTATCGACCAGATTGCTGAAAATTACGATTATGTAATTATTGACTCAATGCCTCTTTCAGCAACTGCGGAAGTATCCTCAATTGCAAACCTTGCTGATAAAACAATAATGATTATTAAAGCTGACTATGTTAAGACAGGTGATGTTAATGACGCTGTTTTAACTCTTAACAAAAAGAATTGTCTGGCTGGTTGCATTCTTAATGATGCACACAAAGAAATTACTTTCTTTGGACAAACAGGCGATTATGAGGGCGATTATAAAGGAAGATACGGCAAGTATTCTCACTCTCGAAATTAAAATTATTTAAAACTGATTTGGTAGTGGTGTGTTATGGCTGAAAAAGAATTAACAACACAACTTGATAAGAAAAATTCATCTGAGGAACAGGAAGTCTTTCAATTTCATCTCACCGATGTCTGGCGTGGATTTCTCAAATTATGGTGGGTTTGCGTAGCATTAACTGTTGCTTGTTCTATTGGATTAACTCTGTTTGGAATTATCCGATATACTCCAAGCTATACTGTTTCTGCCACATTTACGGTACAGACTCAGGATATAAGTGCAAGCGGAAGCGGTATCACTTCTTATTCATATTATTATAACCGTACAACTGCTGAACAGTTGTCATCCACTTTCCCATATATTTTAGAGAGTAAGCTTCTTGAAACTGCAGTGTGTGAGGATTTAGGAGTTTCCTATCTTCCTGCAACTATTTCTGCAACATCCGTTACAGGAACAAATATGTTCACCATGAGGGCTGTTGGAAGAGACCCACAAAAAACATACGATACACTTATTTCTGCAATGGAAAACTACCCTTCAATCGCAGAGTATGTAATTGGTTCATCACAGCTTGTTATGATTTCTGAACCAGTGATTCCAGATGAGCCATCAAACAGCAGAAATATATTAAAGAATGCTTTTATGGGATTTGCTGTAGGTGTTGCAATAAGCTGTGCTGTTCTCATTTTGTATGCAATGCTTAGAGAGACAGTAAGAACAAAGGATGAAATCAAAGAAAAAATTAACCAGAATTGTCTTGGTGTTTTGCCAAAGGTTACATTTAAGAAGCATAGTAATGAAATCGACCGTTCAATTCTTCTCGTTAACTCATTGGTTGATGATTCCTTTGTTGAATCTGTAAAACAGTTGCGAAATTCCATTATCAATGATGCTGGTGATAATACAAAATCTATTCTCTTTACTAGCACAAGTCCTGATGAAGGAAAAACAACGGTTTCCTTAAACCTTGCCATTGCTCTTGGAAAAATAGAAAAGAAAACAATTATTATTGATGCTGATGTAAGAAATCCAAGTGTTGAGGCAGACTTAAACAAATATGAGAAACAGGATAAAGGTAATTTTGATGCTTTCTCTCAACTTAAAAGAATAAAAGAATTCGGACTTGATATCCTTACTTTTAATGTGAGTGAGGATAACATGTGGAAAATCATCAACACAGAGTATCTTCAAAACCTTATGGATGTGTTGAAAGAAAATTACGATTATATTATCATTGATGCTCCACCTTGTGCTCTTGTTTCAGACCCTATTACCATTGCTGGTGTTGCTGATGCTACCGTTCTCGTTGTTAAACAGGATACTGTAAGAACAACAAGAATCAAATATGCTATTGACAATTTGCAATCTGTTAATGCAAAAATCATCGGTTGCGTACTTAATTCCGCAGCTTCCGGTATTATCGGATATGGTTATTACTACGGTGGATATGGATATGCATACAGCCGTTATGGATATAAAAAATATGGTTATGGCTATGGCTATAAATACGGATACGGTAAAAACAAATTTTAAAAGCTGGTTATAGTTATGAGTAAAAAGAACTATAAAAAAATCCTTAAAGATATTTTCCATGAATGGAAATGGCTTTTTGGATATATGCGTAAGTATTGGTGGAGTATTCTTATATACCTCATCATAGGTGTTGTTGCCATACTTATGGGCTTAGGTTCAAGTGTTGCAGCCAAGATTATGATTGATGTAGTTATCGGTCATAAAAAGGATATGATTTTAAAGAGTGCTGTTTTGACAATTGGTCTTGCCGTTTTCCAATTATTATTCAATTCTATCAGCTCTGCAATAACCGTTAGAGTTGGTACAAAAGTTAATCAGGAAATTCGTTTGGATTTTTTCAACAAGGTTCTTCATACTTCCTGGGAGGATATAAGCGGTTATCGTTCAGGCGATATTATCAACCGACTTGAGGGTGATGTTACAAAAATTTCCTCTGGTATAATTAGTATTCTTCCTTCATTTATTACACGGACAATACAATTTTTGGGAGCTGCAACCGTTGTATTTTATTATGATAAAACGATGGCATTAATAGCAATCGCAAGTGCACCTGTTGTTATGCTTACCTCAAACTATATGATGAGAAGCATAAGAAAATATGGCTTAAAATTACGTGATGCAACGGGTGAAATCATTTCTGAAAGTAACGATGTAGTACAAAATCTCCAGATGATTAAGGCCTTCGGTGTTACAAAAGATTTCACAAAGAAATTTAATTTGTTACTTCATCAATATCGAAACGCAAAGTTGGAGTTCGAGAAATTCTCTATTCTCACAACTCTTGGTATGGGACTTATCGGATTAATTGTTTCATATGCTTGTTATGGTTGGGGTGTTTGGCAACTTTGGAACGGAGCAATTTCCTTTGGTACTATGACATTGTTCATTCAGCTTTCCGGAGTTCTTACAAATTCCTTTAATTCAATTGTAGGTCTTGGACCAAGTGTAGTTTCAATTGCAACCTCTGCCGGAAGAATTATGGAACTTTCAACCCTTACTGCAGAAGAGGATAAAGACTGCGAAGAAGCAGAAACATTAATGGAAAGGGCTCTTGACGGAGGTCTTAAAATTTCTGCTGAAAATCTCTGCTTTGGATATAAAAACACTGAAGAAAATGTAATTAACAACGCAAGTTTTAACATTGCTTCAGGTGAAACTATAGCAATTGTTGGCGCTTCAGGTGAAGGAAAAACAACAATGCTCCGTTTGATTTTAGGTCTTGTTCATCCAACAGAAGGCAGTATTAAATTCTCTGCCGAGGGATGTAAGGAAATCCGAGCAACAATCAGCACACGTAAGCTTTGTTCTTATGTTTTACAGGTTAACAGTATTATTTGTGGCACTGTTGCAGAAAACCTGAGACTTGTTAAGCCTGATGCAACTGATGAAGAGTTAATTGAGGTTTTAAAGAACGCTTGTGCATGGCATTTTGTTTCTAAATTACCCGGAGGATTAAATGCTCAGATTGGCGAGCGAAACTATAATCTTTCCGAAGGTCAGGCACAAAGGATTTCTATTGCACGAGCACTTTTAAGAAATTCACCTGTTCTTCTTATGGATGAGGCAACATCTTCTCTTGATGTTGATACAGAAAACAAGGTGCTTGAGAATATTATGAAAAGTGACCCTCATAAAATTTGCATTATTACTACTCACCGTCCAAGCATGTTAAAATATTGTTCACGTATATTCAGAATAAATGAAGATGGTAGTTTTTCAGAATATAAAGATAAAAAAAAGGAGATGTGCATTGATGTTGAAGATTAAAGCAGGCTTTGTTTTACGAACAATTGCTAATCAGACAATTGCTGTACCTATAGGTCAACGCACATCTGATATACATGGTGTTATTTCTCTCAGTGAAAGTGGAGAATTGCTATGGAATGAGCTTTTAAAAGGAACAGAAAAAGAGAACTTAGTTAATCTTTTACTGGATACATATGAAATTGACAGAGAAACTGCTACTGCAGATGTTGATGAATTTATAGATGGTCTTTTTAAACAAGGAGTAATGGAAGAATGATTAGTTGTGGTTTACCATTTGAGTCCAACTTTCCATATATAGTTACTCAATATGCCAAAGAAAACCGCATTCCCATCTCATTGACAATGGAAATTACTCCTTTTTGCAATTTCTCTTGTCTTATGTGCTATGTTCGTCTTACCCCTGAACAAGCAAAAGAGCAGGGCGAATTACTTACAAAGGAACAGATTCTCCATATTGCTCAACAGGCAAAGAATATGGGAACCTTGTATCTCACTTTAACAGGTGGAGAACCTTTATCAAGGCCTGATTTCTGGGAAATCTATGCAGATCTTAACAAAATGGGTTTTCTTATTTCCATACTTACAAATGGTTATTTGATAGACGAGTCTGCTATTGAAAAATTTAAAGAATACGGAATGCCATATTATGTGAAATTAACCCTATATGGCGCAAGTAACGAAACATATAATAAAGTATGTGGTTGTAATAATGGCTTTACAAAAATAGAAAAAGCTGTTAAACTTCTAAAAGAAAACAAAGTGCCTGTAAATCTTTCTGGCACAATGGTCAAAGAAAATGCTGAAGACATTGCTGAAATGTATAAGGCGGCACGAGAATGGGGAATCCCTTTTCAACACACTGTCTCTGTAGTTAAATCTGCAAGAGGAAGCATTAACAATGTTGAAAAATCAAGATTCCTTTTTGATGAATTTGTTGATAAATTAACTTTGGAACAATTAGAAAAACACAAATTGCCTGAATGTAATACACCTTTTGCTTGGTGTGCAAGTTACAAAAGCAGTGCCTGGCTTACATGGAACGGACATCTTCAGCTTTGTGCTTTTACGAATGGTCCATATTCATTGATTTCTGACGGATTTGAAAATGCCTGGAAACAACTCAACGAAAAACTTGAGGCATTGAGAACCCCTGAAGAATGTAAAGATTGTAAATATATAGATTTTTGTCAGCGTTGCCCTGGATTGCTTTGTGCAGAAAGTGGCAGTGCAGAAAAGGTGTCCGACGCAGTATGTGACACAGCAAAGAAACTTTATTATGCTTATATGAGATTAAAGGGGGCAAGAGAATGAAAAAAGAATATGTTAAGCCGGAATCTTTTCTCTATTCTATTGCATTTGATGAAAATATAGCATCTTCAGGTGGCGAGGACATGGGCGGAGACCAAATTTCAGGAGCTATGACTATCTTGTTTTCTCAGAGTGTTTCTCCGTGCAGAGATTTTTATACAAGGTCGGATAAACCTGTTTCTGTCCCAAATGGCTCAACCTTCTTCCAATATTTTATGGAAATGCAAAGTTTGGGCGCTCCGGCAGGATGCTTGCAACTTATTCAGTAATGGGAAAATATTCGTTTGTCGATTGCCCTTTTGAAATTACTTTTGGAGGGAAAGAAGAAAAGTACCAGGACTTTTATTCGGCAGAAAGTCTATCACCAATTCAAAAAATCAATATCAGTGACTTTGATGATATGAGCAGTTTCTCCTATGGTATAGAACACTTTTCTCATAAAACCAATCACTTCTTCCGTAATCGTGAGAATCCTACATCTATGATGTTTGCAAATAACGACTGGAAAGATGTTAATATTTGCAGAGGCGTTAATGGTGAGTATAGTGACGAGTTAGTCGTGACTGCTGTTTATTCCAGACTTTGCTCATTAAACACATTACTTCTTCATGCATCCTATGTTGACTATGAGGGAAACGGAATTATTTTCACTGGTCCGTCAGGTGTTGGCAAAACTACTCAGGCTGAACTCTGGGAGAAATATCGTAATGCAACAATAGTTAATGGTGATAAAGTTTTTGTTCGTCTTGTTGATGATAAGTTTCATGCCTATGGCTCCCCTTGGAAAGGCTCATCTGAATACGGAATAAACAAAAAATCCGAATTAAAAGGTATTGTTGTACTTTTACAAAGTGATAAAAATAGTATCCGAAAAATAAACAGTATTGAGGCAATGCAATTATTTTTTTCTCATGTATTTTTGCCACGGTGGGATGAGGCGTGTATGCACGACCTTCTTAATTCCTTTAATCTTTTACTTGAAAAAACACCTATCTGGCTGCTTGAATGTAACCTTGAAGAAGAGGCAGTAAAAATTACAGAAAAAGCAATTTTTAATAAATAAAACAAGAAAGACACCCGTATAAGGTGTCTTTTTTATTGCTTTTATGTGTGTTTAGTGCTACAATATTTTTATGGAGGGATTGCTATGACAGATAATAAAAAAATGATGAAAATTTATACTGTTATGTGGTGTGTTATTGCGACAGTTTATGGATTATGGATGTCTTTCCTTATGAGTTGGAACCAATATCCATACATAATTCCAACTGATGCAGATATGCTTCTACCTGCTGACCAGTTTATTGCTAAATTTGACGGTATGCTATACGAGCCATTGTATGCAAATGCTACTGTTTATTGGCTTTGGGTAATTTGTTCAACAACTCTTCTTTTCTTATATGCTTTCTTTATTAAGAAAATCCTTTTTGCAGAAAAGCTTGGTAAAGGTACAACCATTTTCTGTATTGTAAACCTTATTGCAGGTTTTGCTTTTATTACTTGGTATGGTTTTTTAGATTTTCCTCACCAATTCGGTAATATTTTAACTGATGTTACTGCAAGTATGTTGGGTCTTCGCTATCCTTGGGAATTCAAGATGTGGGGTGTTCTTGCTTCCCTTTCAATATTCACAAACACACTTTATATGTATAGAAAAAATAATTATCAGGGCAAGGCTGGTGTTATTGTAACATCCCTTGGTTGTGCAGCAATCTTTGTAACAGTAAATGTTCCATCTGCCGGTCTTGACCTTGTTATGACTGCTCGTTGTTTAGGCCATTGGGCAACTGCTCTTATATTTGCATTTTTAGGTGCAGCAGGTGTGATAATCTTCTTGTTCCATAAATGCAAACAGAAAGATAAGAAATACATAATTGCAACTGTTTTCTTTATTGCAGTACTTGCTCTTATGCTTGTCCTTTTGGTAACTGTGGGCAAGAGTGCATTTATCGAAAATCTTCCTATGTGGGTTGCCTATGCTTTGTTATTTATAATTAATTTTACAACCTTCTTTGATAAGAAAGAAAACAAAATACCTGTTAAGGTGTAAAGGAGAAACTTTATGAAAGAAATTTTAATGTCAAATATCCCTGCAGCAGTAGCTACCATTGGTTTGGTTTTATACTTCTTTGGTATGGCAATTGTTTTTATTATCAGCCCACTCAAGAATGCTGAAAGCTTTTCAGTAAAACCCGTTGATAATGCTGGTATTACAGAAATCCGTGTTTACTATGGTGGTATTTCCGGTGCTTTAGGTGGCTTCTTACTTTTCCTTATGTTGGCACTCAAAACTCCTTACTATTCAATGATTGGTGGACTTTTCTTCGCAACAACAGTTTTTGTTACAAGAACAATCTTCCTCTGCGTTGATAAAGGTTGGAAATGCCCTTACACAAAGCTTGCAATTCCTGCTGAAGGGTTATTTGTAATTGCACTCTGGACTTGCTTTGTACTTTCAAAGACATTATATTAATACATATATAAAATAAATTAAGGCAGTTTGGATTACCCAAGCTGCCTTTTAGTTTATTTTTGACTGTTTGCTTATTCAGTCATCTTTTTAATTACGTCGATAAACTGTTTTTCCTCGCTGAGTTCAATGCATCCTTTATCAACAAGTGCAGCATTTGCAGGGTTGATAGGAAGTTTTGCAAGAACAGGAATGTCGAGTTCTTTTGCGATTTCGTCAATCTTGCTTTCACCATAAATATAGTGCTTTTTATTACAGTCAGGACATTCAAAATAACTCATATTCTCAACAATACCAATAATTGGAACATTCATCATCTTTGCCATGTTAACTGCTTTCTTAACAATAAGTGTAACCAAATCCTGAGGAGTTGTAACGATTACAATACCATCAAGTGGAAGTGACTGGAAAACTGTAAGTGGAACGTCACCTGTTCCCGGAGGCAGATCAACAAACATGAAGTCAACATCACCCCATACTGTTTCCTGCCAGAACTGATGAATAACACCTGAAATAACTGGTCCACGCCAGATAACAGGCTGGTCTTCTCGCTGAAGGAGAAGATTTACACTCATAATTCTTGTGCCTAACTTTGATTCCAATGGATACATACCGTCTGCTGTACCTTCAGGATTACCATGTACACCAAATGCCTTTGGAATTGATGGTCCAGTGATATCAGCGTCGAGAATAGCTGTCTGATACCCCATTGTCTGTGCTGTAACAGCAAGTGAAGATGTGACGAAGCTCTTACCAACGCCACCTTTACCACTTACAACACCAATAACTTTTTTTACATCACTCATTGGATTTCCCGGAATGCGTAAATCCTGTTTTTTGCTATCGCAGTTTGATGAACAACTGCTGCAATTTCCGCTACATTCGCTCATTTTATATAACCTCTTTTCAAGATAGATAATTACTAACTAATTTATTATTTACCAACACAGAACTGTGCAAAAATCTCATTAACTACAAGTTCAGTAGCCTTTTCACCCGTTAAAACCATAAGGTTTTCAATGGCCGAATCAAGGCAGACTGTAACTGCATCCATTGTCATACCAAGCATAAGAGCATTGTCGGCATCTTTCAATGCATCAAGAGCTTTTTTACAACATTCACATTGACGGTCATTGACAATTGCAGTAGCAGATGTATCAAAATCTGCTGTACCAAGTGTCTCCTCAATGGCTTTTGCAAGCTCCTCTTTTCCCTTACCTGTTTTTGCTGAGATAAAAACTGTCTGAGAGAAATTTTCTTCAACTTTTCCTTTTAGATGATTTTTATCTATATCGGTTTTATTTATAATTCCTATTGCTTTTTTCCCTTTGCAGAGTTCAATAAGACGATAATCTGCCTCATTCAAATCTCTTGTTGCATCAAAAACTGCAAGAACAAGCTCTGCATTTTCGAGTCTTTTAACTGCTCTGTCAACGCCAATACTTTCAACAACATCTTC
The DNA here is from genome assembly GCA_045613065.1 of Candidatus Fimenecus sp. Classification (GTDB taxonomy): domain Bacteria; phylum Bacillota; class Clostridia; order Oscillospirales; family Acutalibacteraceae; genus Fimenecus. The sequence continues at coordinate 4,669 of JAZLAH010000038.1, read as the reverse complement.
AGTCTCACGAACACCTGCAGTATCGGCAAGTCGGAGTGTAATTCCACCCACATTAACCGTATCTTCAACTATATCACGTGTTGTACCTGCGATTTCGGTAACAATTGACTTTTCAGTACCAGAAAGCAAGTTCATGAGCGTAGATTTTCCGACATTGGGACATCCCACAATAGCAGTATCAACACCCTCCATTATAATTTGTCCCTTTGAGAAATCATTTATGAGTTTTTCAAGACTGTTTAAACTATCTTCGATATGCTCTTTAAGGTTGTTATCAGATAAATCCTCAATCTCTTCATAAGGATAATCAACCCACGCAGAAAGCAAAGCCATATCATATACTAATTTATCGTTTATTTTCTTAATTTCTTTAAAAAGTCTTCCCTCAAGGACACCCAGAGCAATTTTTTCTGCTTGTTCACCCTGAGCAGAAATGATATTCATAACGGATTCGGCACTTGTCAGGTCCATTTTTCCATTTAAGAATGCTCTTTTTGTAAATTCTCCCGGCTCAGCAGGGATTGCACCTGCGTCATATACTGATTTTAAAACTTTATCCGTAACAAAAAGACCACCGTGGCAAGAGATTTCAACAACATCTTCGCCTGTATAGCTCTTTGGTGCTTTAAAAACAAGTGCAACAACATTATCGATGCTGCCTTTTTCATCACTTGCTTTTCCATAGAGTGCAGAATAGCCAGGAATTTCACACAATTTCTTTCCGTTGAATGAAGAAAAAACTTTATCTGCAATACTTATTGCATTTTCTCCTGAGATTCTCACAACTCCGATACCACCTGGTGCTCTCCCCGTAGATATTGCTGCAACAGTACTCATTTTTCTTCACCTGCTTTCTGCTTTCTTAAGTTCTTAAAAAATGTTGAAAGTATTTCTGCACACTCTTCGCCCATAATTCCACCCTCATACAAGGGCTTATGAGTAAAGTTCATATCAAAAAGCTGTGCTGCCGAAACGACAGCACCATTTTTTTCGTCAGTTGCACCGAAATACACATTTTTTATTCTTGAATTGATAATTGCACCTGCACACATAGGGCATGGCTCTAAAGTGACATACAAATCACATTTCCAGAGTCTCCATCCACCAAGAGTCTGACAAGCGTTGTTGATTGCTTCAATTTCTGCATGATGTAAAGCATTTTTCACAACTTCCCTGCGATTCCTGCCTTCACCAACAATTTTGCCATCACAAACAACAATTGCTCCAACAGGCACCTCACCCTCCTCTGCAGATTTCTCTGCAAGAGAAAGAGCATATTTCATAAAATCCAATTTATCCATATTTAAAATGCAATACTTTTTATTGCCATAACTGAGTAAGCAATGATTGCTGTTATCATTGGTCCATTTTTAATAAAAGCAACTACTTTTTCTTTTGTGCTAAGAATACTTTCTGACTTATACAGTGATATCTCTTCTCGATTTTTCATATATCCAATGAATCCCACAACACCTAATACTGCAAAAAGCACCCAGATTCCATAAGCTGTATAGTTTGCTGCTTTATCACTGAAATTGTCGGATACAATCATAACAATGACGGAATAAAAATTATTCACAAAATGTAAAATTATCGGTGGCCACAAGCTTTTTGTCTTTACTGCAAGATAGCCAAGAATAAGTCCACCCACGAAAGTATATGGTATTTGCAACATATTTCCATGCAACATAGAAAAGAAAAGCGCAGATACGATAATTGCAAATTTGTCGCCAAATTTACGTAATGGTTGTAGTACAACACCTCGTACAACAAATTCTTCCATTAAAGCAGGAACAACTGACATGCTTACAATTATTATAATTATGCTTCCTATTCCTGAAAGCTTTGTGGCAGATAAATTACTATTGAATTCCACACCAAGGATAGCCTGAACTATCGCGGAAATATAGTTAACAATTATTGATGAAAAAACCATAACAGGAATTGAAAGCATGGTGAGATACTTTGCCGATTCTATATTCTTAGGTTTTTCATATGGTAATGCTTTTACTAATTTTTTTCTTCTTAATATAAGATATACCAAAAGGAAAGGTAATCCCAAAGACAACACTGATGTTATTGCATCAAATGCATGGGTTGCCGTTAAATCAGAAAAAATTACCTGAAGCGGTTTAATAATCTTTGATAAAATCGCTACTGCGAAAGAAAAACTATATGCAAATATCAGATACAACAACGCGCCTATGCCACAAGTTGTACCTATTTTTTTAATCAGCTTTTTCTCTCTTTTTGCTTTTTGTAAATTCTTATAAAAATCACTATTTACGTAAGCACCATAGTTATAATATCCATATGAATTATTTGGTGGAGGAGCTTGCCAACCATTTTGTTGGTTATTTCCGTAAAAATTGTTGTCCATTGATTCACACCTTTAATTTGTAGGCTTTTTAGGCACATATTTGCCCATAATGCTGATTGCTGTCTGTCGGTTTTCAGGAAGAGTAATATTTGTTTTGCCATAAAGGAATTCCTGAACAGTCTGAGCTGCCAACGGATAGTCTACAATCCAAATCCAAGCAGTAGATGCTGACATATAGGATGCTCTTGTGTACTTGTCGGGCATTTCTGTCTGTGAAAGAGTATAACTTGCCCAATTATCAGTAACCGCTTTTGCTGCATAAGTTAAAATGGTCTTTCGGCTGATATTTGTTCTGACATTTGCCAGAACTGCATCTGCTACAGCATTGATTTCACCTAAACTTGCACCTTTACATTTTTGAATCAAGGCATTAATTACCTCACGCTGACGTCTGGTTCTACTAATATCACCATCAGCATCTGTTTTTCTCACTCGACTGAAATGAAGAGCTTGTTCACCATCAATAAGAACATTATTTCCTATAGGAATCGGATTCTTTTTACAGTCCCCTTTGTTAAGACTTTCACCAACATATGCAGGAACATTTACTCTGACTCCACCAACAATATCAATAACCTGAACAAAGGAATCAAAGTCAACTAACACATATCCGTCAATCTCAATCTTGTAATCGTTTTCGATGGTTTCTACTAAATACCCAGGTCCACCATTTGCACAAGCAGCGTTAAGTTTTGCATATCTGTCAAATTGGTCCATATAAGTATAGCTGTCACGCATAAATGAAACAAGCTTAATAGTTTCATTACTTGTATTGATTGATACCAGCATCATTACATCTGTATTACCCTTATCTGTTACACTTACTCGATAATCGGATTTTGCTGATGCATCACTACCTATCAGAAGAATGTTTATAACAGACTTATCAGACATTTTCTGTCCACCGTTTGTTGCCCAGTTTTTAAGAATTTCTTTGAAGTTGTTACCTGTGGCATCGTCTATATCGTCAAAAACAATTACTTCTTCCTCTTTCTCAACAAATTCCTGTGTTGGAGAAATAGTTGTCTGTTCAGGTGTATCATAATTGATTTTTCCCAATTTGCTGAAAACAAATCCTGCAACTACTCCTCCACAAATAAGAATTATTGACATGAATACAATAAAGAAGATAAAAAATCCTTTTCTTCTTTTCTTTTTCTTTTCTTTTTTTATCTCTTCTGGAGTTTTTTCAGAAACTTCATTAAATTCCTGTTCTTTATTCATATTTTCATCCATAAAGATTCTTCCTTTCACAAAGAGAAAAATTATTCTTCGTTGGTTTCCTCAGTTGTGTCGTCACTTTCTTCCTCATGCTCTGCAAGTGAAATTGTAACATCTCTTTCTCCGTGCTTTGTCTTCATAAGGATAACACCCTTTGACGGACGGTTACATTCTCTGACTTGTTCTGCAGGAAGACGGATAATGATACCATCGGATGAAATCATAATGATATCCTGATTATCTTCTACCATTTCTACAGCACAAACTTCGCCATATTGTTCAGTATGATAGTTAGTAAGACCCTTACCGCCACGATTTTGAACACGATAGTTAGAAACATCGCTTCTTCTACCATATCCCTTTTCGCTGATTGTAAGAACCTTGCCTTCATTATTAAAGATAACCATACCTACAACTTCGTCACCATCGCTGAGAGTAATCGCACGAACACCACGGGCAGTTCTACCGATAGCGCGAGCATCGTTTTCATCAAAGCAAATACTCATACCCTTTCTTGTAGCAACCATGAGTTTTTGTTCACCATCAGTAAGTTTAACCCAACGGAGTTCGTCACCTTCGTCAAGATTGATAGCAATAATACCACTCTTACGGATATTCTTGTATGCATCAAGCTCAGTTCTCTTGATAACACCATTCTTTGTTGCCATACAAAGGAAGTATTTATCCTCACCAAAGTCAGGAACACGAAGCATTGCTGTAACTTTTTCATCAGCAGTAATAGGAAGAATATTAACAATATTCATACCCTTACTTGTTCTTGTTCCTTCTGGAATTTCATAACCTTTAAGTCTGTACATCTTACCTTCAGATGTGAAGAAAAGAATATAATCGTGAGATGAACAGATAAACATACTTTCTGCATAGTCTTCTTCACGACGACTCATACCCTTGATACCTTTACCACCACGGCGCTGTACCTGATAAGTTTCAACAGGCTGACGCTTGATGTAACCCATCTTAGTAAGAGTAAATACGCAATCTTCTTCGGCAATAAGGTCTTCAATATCAACTTCACCAAGAACATTTGAAATTTCTGTTCTTCTGTCG
>JAZLAH010000037.1:0-4988 GCA_045613065.1 Candidatus Fimenecus sp. | reverse complement strand
AGCTGCTCGTTATGCAGGTATTGAAATCCCAACACTTTGCTACCTTAAGGATATTAACCAGATTGGTGCTTGTCGTATCTGTATGGTAGAAGTTAAGGGTGCAAGAAGCCTTGTTGCATCTTGCGTATTCCCAGTAAATGAAGGAATGGAAATCTTCACAAATACAGAAAAGGTAAGACATTCAAGAAAGATGACTCTTGAACTTATCCTTTCAAATCACGATAGAAAATGTCTTTCATGTGTTCGTAGCGGAACTTGCGAACTTCAGAAGCTTTGCAAGGAATTCGGTGTAGATGTTGAAGACCGTTTTGACGGTGAAATGGTTCGTTACAACTTTGACGATTCAGCAGCTCATATGGTAAGAGATAACAATAAGTGTATCCTTTGCCGTCGTTGTATCGCAGCTTGTGACCAGCAGGGTATTTCAGTTATCGGTGCTAATGCTCGTGGTTTTGATACTCACGTAAGCTCAGCATTTGATATGGACCTTGCAGACGTCTCATGTATTTCTTGTGGTCAGTGTATCGTTAACTGCCCAACAGGTGCAATCGTTGAAAAGGATGATACAGATAAAGTTCTTGCAGCTATCAATGACCCTGAAAAGTTCGTTATTGTTCAGACTGCTCCTTCAATCCGTGCAACACTTGGTGAAGCATTCGGTATGCATATCGGTACAAATGTTGAAGGCAAAATGGTTGCAGCACTTCGTCGTCTTGGTTTCGACAAGGTATTTGATACAGATTTTGCTGCTGACCTTACAATTATGGAAGAAGCTAATGAACTTATTGAAAGAGTTCAGAATGGTGGAACACTTCCAATGATTACATCTTGTTCACCAGGTTGGATTAAATACTGTGAACACTACTATCCTGAACAGATTCCTCATCTTTCAAGCTGTAAATCACCACAGCAGATGTTTGGTGCAATCATGAAGACATACTATGCTGAAAAGCTTGGTATGGACCCTAAAGATATGGTTGTTGTTGGTATTATGCCTTGTACAGCAAAGAAATTTGAAACAAAGCGTGATGACCAGAATGCATCTGGTTACCCTGATGTTGATATTGCTCTTACAACAAGAGAACTGGCCCGTATGATTGAAAGTGCTGGTATCTTCTTCAAACATCTTCCTGATGAAGAATTTGATACACCATTTGGTGAAAGCACAGGTGCTTCAACAATCTTTGGTGCAACAGGTGGCGTTATGGAAGCTGCTCTTCGTACAGCAGTTGAAAAGCTTACTGGTGAAACACTCCAGGATGTTGACTTTACAGCAGTTCGTGGTATGGACGGTGTTAAGGAAGCTGAATACGATGTAGCTGGTAAGAAGATTAAGGTTGCAGTAGCTTCTGGTACAAAGAATGCAAAAATTCTTATGGACCAGGTTAAAGCAGGTACAAGCGAATATCTCTTCATCGAGATTATGGGTTGTCCTGGTGGTTGTATCAACGGTGGTGGTCAGCCAATTCAGCACGCTGTTGTTCGTAACTTCGTTGACCTTAAGGCTCGTCGTGCAGAAGCTCTTTATACAGCAGACAGAAACAGTGAAGTAAGAAAGTCACACGAAAATGAAGCTATCAAGACTCTTTATACAGAATTCCTTGGTAAACCAGGTAGCCATAAGGCTCACGATATTCTTCACACATCTTATGTGGCAAGAAAGAAGTATTAATAATTAGTATATAACTAATAAAAAGTCGGAGGGTACTTTAAGTGCTCTCCGATTTGTGCGATAAAAGGCAAAATTCTATGAAAGATAGTTCGTTTAATATGACAACGGGAAAACCGTTGAAAAATATACTTATTTTTGCAATTCCAATAATGCTTTCAGGGCTTATTCAACAGTGTTATAATGTTGCGGATACTTATATTGTAGGTAGATACATTTCTGCAAATGCACTTGCTGCAGTTGGTGCTGTCGGACCAATGAGTAGCCTTTTGATGGGTCTTGCAATGGGTGTTACAGGTGGTTTTGCTATTCCTATTGCTCAGTCATTTGGAGCAGGGGATAAAAAGAGAACAAACCACTATGCAGGTAATGCAATTGCTTTAACAATTATCATAAGTCTAACAATAATGTCATTGTCATTATTTTTAGTTAAACCGATTTTAACTCTTTTGGGTACACCACAAGAGATTTTTTATGATGCTCGTTTATATGTGAGCATTATATACGCAGGAGCAATTTTTACTACACTTTATAATGTGTTGGCAAGTATTCTTCGTGCTTTGGGTGATAGTAAAGCTCCGTTGAAATTTTTAGCTGTAACAGCAGTTTTAAATGTATTTTTAAATTACTTTACTATTGCGATTTTAGGGATGGGTGTTGATGGTGCTGCTATCTCAACAGTGCTTTCACAACTTGTGTCCTGTATTCTTTGTGTGATATATATAAATGGAAGAAAAGAAATGCTTAATATCACATGGGAAGATTTTAAAATTAAGAAAACAACAGCTGTATTGATGCTTAAAATGGGTGTTCCTATGTCATTACAGTTTTCAATAACGGGTATTGGCTCAATGGTGCTTCAAAGCACAATAAACACTTATGGACCAAGTGTTATGGCAGGGTTTACTATTGCAAATAAGCCAGAATTGTTAGCTAATATTCCACTTTCTGCAACAGGTGTTGCCTGTGCAACCTTTGCAGGACAAAATTATGGTGCAGGTAGATTAGACAGAGTTCGTGAAGGAGCAAAAAGTGCAATTCTTTTTGCAGGTAGTATGTCTGTTGTGATGTCGGTTATTCTCTACTTCTTTGGTGGAAGAATAGCACAAATTTTCGTTGACGAAGCAAACATAGAAACTATACATGCGGCACATACTTATTTAAAGGTGATTGCAGTTTTTTATTTTGCACTTGCCGTATTATTTGTTTTCAGAAACATCTTGCAGGGTATAGGTAAAAGTTATGTTTCAATGATTGCTGGTGTGTCCGAACTGGTTGGACGAGTTGTTGCAGCATTGATTCTTTCAAGGGTGTTCGGCTTTTTCGGTGTTTGCCTTGCATCACCGTTTGCGTGGATGTTTGCCGATATACCTTTATTGTTGATTTATTATTTTAAGGTTGTGAAGAGAAAGGAAGAAAAATGTCTAAAAGGATAATTTCAATTTTTCTTATAATTGCTGTTTTGTTTACTTTAGCATCCTGTGGTGGAGTTTTTGAAGAACCTACAACAGAGCCTGTTACGGAAAGTACAACACAAGTGCCAACTGTAACAGTAACAATTCCTGAGGGATTTACTCTTGTTCGTATTTCGTGGCTTTTGGAGGAAAAAGGTCTTTGTACTTCAAAAGAGTTTATTGATGCGTGTCAGACATTTCATAATTGGCTTGATTTGACTCAATATCCGTTTCTTGATGATTTACAGAAAGCAGATAATGTGTGTATTGAACTTGAGGGATATTTCTTTCCGTTGACATACGAAATTCCTGAAACAGCAAGTGTCTATGATATTATAAAGATGTTCCTTAATGGTACAAAACAGAAATTTAATGATACTTTTATGATGATGGTAGAGGAAAGTGGTTATTCACTCCACGAAATCCTCACTCTTGCTTCTATAATTGAAAAGGAAGCAAAGCTTGATGAACAAAGATATATGATTTCATCAGTAATTCAAAACAGATTAAAAGTTGGAATGAAAATTCAATGTGACCCAACTATCAAATATTGTAACGGAGTAATTAAAGTCATATATCCTGAAAAGTATGATTATTATTCATCTTTTTATGACACATATCAGTGTTCAGGACTTATGGCAGGGCCAATCTGTAGTCCAGGTATGATGTCAATTGATGCTGCATTAGCACCAGAAAATACAGATTACCTTTATTTTATAGTCGGAACAGTAGAACCTTATGAGGCAAAGTATTCTGAAACTTTTGCTGAACACAGTGCTTTTTGGCAAGCAAATAAAGATAGACTAACAGGAAATCAATAAAACAAAAAGTCCTTACCAGCTCGGTAAGGACTAATTTTTGCCGTTATTTAAAATATACTATGTATTATTGAATAAAAGAAGTCGGAATCAGGATATGTGGAAATGATTGGTGCAGAGAAATTAAAGCTAAACATAAAAAGTCCGAATACAATTGCAAGAACATATGCCACGATACCAAGAATAAATCCAATGAGAGAAAGCTTGCCATAAGCCTTTGCACTTACGGGTTTTTCGTTCATGTTGACAAGATATAAAATTAAACCAAGAATAGGAATGAAGAAACACAACACCTTGATGATTGGTGATGGAGTATCGTCAGCTTTTGGTTTGTTGAACATATCTGCAAACTGAATTCCACACTTAACGCAAATTACAGCTCTTGGGTCACAATGGTTGCCACAATTAGGACAAATTTTAAACTGTGAATTATATGCATTGTATTGATTGTAATTAGTATAGTTATTCTGTGGTGGAGTATTGCTATAACCAGGCTGTTCCTGTTGTACTTCAACAAGGTCAGCACCACAATTTGTGCACTTTATCATTAAATTATCTTCAAATACTGATGAACAGTGAGGACATCTCTTCATACAAATCACCCAACATATATAGTATGGATAGATTGTATATTTTATTTAGAATAATGTCAATAGACAAAATGTTAACAAAATAAAATATCCCGATAAAATTGATGTTATAGGAGCAAAAACAAGGACCCCACTCTTTCGAGTGAGGTCCCGATTTTTTTATATGAAAACTTTTAATTAGTCTTCTTTTGGAGCATAGAGAGCCTGAAGACGAGTAAGATGTTCATATCTTTCTTTTGCTGTTTCCTCAGCTTTTGCGAAGAGAGCTTCTGCTCTTTCTGGGAATGCACGAGAAAGTGATGAGTAACGTGCTTCATTCATAAGGAAGTCACGGTAGCTTGTCTTAGCTTCTTTGCTATCAATTGTGAATGGGTTCTTGCCCTGTGCCTTGAGAGCTGGGTTGTAACGGAACATATTCCAGTAACCACAGTCAACAGCCTTCTTCATTTCAGCCTGG
>JAZLAH010000036.1:0-6650 GCA_045613065.1 Candidatus Fimenecus sp. | reverse complement strand
AATGTAGAATTTCCAGAAAGTATTGATAGTAATGAAAACTTAACCGTTGAAAAAGACGGATACGAACTTTCATTTAGTGTTGATAACATTGAAGAAAGCACTGCTGTTGTTGAAAACGACATTGTCGTTAGTGATACTAATATTACTGTGGCAGATGAAGCAATTGCACAAACTCAATCATCTGTTACATACAACAATGTTGCTGAAGATACTGATTTACAGTACATTATCACTCCAAACTCTATCAAAGAAAACATCATTGTTTTTGACAAAGAAAGTGTTAAGGACACATATACATTTACTTTTGAAACAAACGGATTAAATGTAGAGAAACTTGATGATGGTAGTGTTGTTTTCAAGGATGAAACAAATGAAGTTAAATTTAGAATTCCTCGTCCAGTGATGACCGATGCCGCTTTGGCATTTTCCTATGACATCATTGTTACTTTAATTGAAAATGCTGATGATACAATTACACTTGAATACTCACCATCAAGCGATTGGACAAATAGTTCTGACCGTGTATATCCTATTACTATTGACCCTGCGATTATGGTTGAAAATGAAGGTGCATCGTGGGTTGAAGATACTTATGTAATGTACGATAGTTCAAATAGCGATGCGCAAAACACCAATGGCTATAACGACTATGTTGGTGCTGTTGTTAATACAACTGATAATGACGGAAAACAAACTCATGCAGAAGTATACACAAAATTTAATATTGATGCTCTCAAATCATTGGGTGATAATATTGTCTTTACTGAAGTTCAATATCTTTTCATTGGTATTTCCGCAGATGGTAAGGCACTTGCTAAAAAAATTACTACTCCAACAGATTTGACAACCGTAACATATGCAACAAAACCATTACTTGATAATGAAGTAATTGATTATTACACTTCACCTTATTCATCAAGTGGTGAAGTAGAACCATCTTTTCTTCATTTCAATATAACTAAACCATTAAACGAGTGGTATAACGGCGCATACAATAACGGTTTTGCAATTGTTTCCGGCAATGAAGAATATATGGGTTTGTTCTTTTTGAACGGTACACCTACAACATCTACAGATTCTACAACAACTTATACAACATATGTTGTTATGGATTATGTTGATATGGGTGGTTATAACGAAAATCTTAATTATCATAGCCAATCGGTAGGTCGAGCAGGTACAGGATATGTAAATGATTTTACACAACATCTTTCAGTTATTCGTGAAGACCTTTCAATTGATGGTAATATTATGCCTGTAACTGTGGGAATGATTTACAATTCTGCAACTTATGACAAAATTAAATCATTAAATTATAATACCATGATGGCATATGGCAATAAATGGACACCAAATTATTTGCGTGCTTTTGTACAAATGGCAGACAACCAACTCACTTATTATACAGAAAGTGGTTCTGCAATTGATTATACCTATTCTGTAGAAAATGGTGAAGTTATATTTGAAGAAACATATTCTGAATTATATGGTGAATATGGATATGAAATAGAATATTTCGCTGCTACAAGTACAGAACCAGAATATATTGTTATAACTCGTCCTGATGGTTTTGAAGAAAGATTTAATGAGCTTGGATTATTAACATCTGTTACTAATTCTGATTATCCATCACAGAAGATAAACATCGTATATGATTCTATGTTTAGAATCAACTATATTACTGATGGTGTTGGCAGAAAGTATGACTATGTTTATAACAATACAACAAATTTGTTATCTAAGATTAAATGTTATGGTGCTAATGGCGAGGAAATAAAGGCAGGTTCTACTACCTCCCCTCTTGAAGTCAATTATGCTTATGATGGAAATAAAAATCTTACTTCAGTAACTTTCCCTGATGGTAAATCTGCAACATATACATACAACGCTAATGGTAATCTAAACATTATGAGAAACATTGATGGTTACCAAATTGTATATAGCTATGATACTAATGGAAAAATTACAAATGTTAATGAACAAGCATTAGAGAGCAATACTTATGTTGATGGTAACTCCATTACATATGACTGTTTGAGTCCTACACAAGTTAAACTTACAGATGGAAATGGCAACTATGAAACCTATCAGTTTAATAGTAACGGAACTCTTCTTTATACAACTGACAGTAATGGAAATTATACAATAAATAATATTGAGGGTTCTAACGATAATTCCTTCTTTATTTCTGCTAACGATTACCATGCAAATGCGCAAAATTTATTGCTCAATGCAAGTTTTGAAGATAGTGCTACTTTAACATCACATGCAAAACATTGGGAAAGTACAAGTTCTGCTTTTGTAAGAACATCATCTAATCAAGCATATTGTGGTGACTATGTATATGCAGCTTCAAAAACAAATACTTCAACTGTTTATCAAAAGCAAACAGTTGAAGTTTTATCAGGTGGAGAATATACATTCTCAGCTTTTGTAAAATCTGATGAAACAAATCCAGGTAAACTGTTTTTAAATATAACATCATATAATGGTTCAAATACAAAAACTAAAAGCGAATCAATTTCTGTTGAATCTACCAGTGGCGAATGGGAAAGATACTGGGTAGCTCTTGATACTCCAAGTAACACAAAGAAAATAGTTGTTGAATTTGGTTTTAAAAACACAAAAGGTACTTTCTATATTGATAATGTTCAGCTTGAACAATCATGTTCTGTTAATGAATATAATTATATTGAAAATGGTGGATTTCGTAAAGACATGTACGGTTGGACATGTAACACGACATATTCAATAGTAGGTACAGAAATAAATGATTCAAACGAAAAAGCAGTATCATTTGATAGAAATATTGATGGTACTAATAGAATTTACCAATTTGTAAAAATAAATGGTGACGAAGGTGAGGTTTTCACTATTGGTGGCTGGTTAAAAGGCTGTTTTGTTAAATCAACAACCAACAATCCAATCATTAAGAATTTAATCAGTGATACAAATAATGGTAATAAAATATTCAATTTTACAAATGAGCGTATTGCACAAATTGATGTATATGAATATTTTGAACCTGAAGAAGATACAGATGAAGAAAATTATAAAAAATTAATTACCATTCCTTTTGGCGACAATATTGATGATTGGCAATTTGCTGCTAATAGTTTTACACTTGATGAAGCATGTGATGAGCTCCTTGTTGTACTTACATCATCAAACAATGCTAATTCAATTTCATTTTCTAATATAGAATTAACAAAAAATAATAATGAATTTACCATTAATAACGATGATTCAAATTTAGAAACAACTAAAAGTTGTCCATGTTCAACTTGTGAAACCCCTAATTGTCCTTGTAAGTGTACGCATGAAGCTTACTGTTTCTGTGTTTCATGTCTACAAAAAAGCAACACAATTACAGATAGTTTTGGCAACATTACTGCTATTAATAGTTTTGATGGTATAAAAACACTTCAAACATTGACAAGATTCACAGGAGATGGCAATTATATTTTTTCTAACACCTTTGCAGATGGTACTGTTTTGACTTATGAACACAATTTGCTAAATGGTCTTCTTGATGCAATAATTGATGGAAATGACATACGAACTTCATACACATATGATGCTTTTGGTGCATTGACAGGTATTTCAACCGAGGGTAGTTTAGCTGAATACAAATACACAAATGATAAACTAACATCTATAACTCATAATGATTTCTCATATAATCTCAAATATGACTGTTGGGGGCAGTTAACAGAGGTAACCGTTGACGAACACCCGCTTATTTCTTATGAATATGGTGTTGAACAATTCCGAGAACGAATCAACCGTACAATCTACTATAATAGTGATACAAATCCAACAATAACAGAATATATATATGACGATATAGGCAATATTATTGAAATTATTGTAAATGAAGAAACTCAATTTTATATTACTTACACCTCTCTAGGTTCAATAGCAGAAATCATAAAAGTCGATTGCCGAACAGTTCGTTATACAGATTACGGAACTGAAGTATATGATGTAAATGGGGAAAAAATATACACCACAGAAATAAACAAGGATGGTGATACCGTTGAAACAATATATGGTCAAGAATATATTACAAAGTCGTATGGTGTCTCTCTTGAATCTTCATCAGGTTATGTTACAGAAACGAAAGATACTACAGCTACAAACGGCAAGACAATAGGGACCCAAGCTGTTCAAGATTGCTTCGGTAGATACGTAAGTACAGCTGCCATGACTGAAAGTGTAAAGGATAAAAACTATCATAATTTCATCGCTGCCGTAGTGCATGAATATAAATATCCTGTATTTGATGACAAAACAACATCGGAACAAATTGTAGAATATAGAAGTGCAGCGGCCTATGGTAACTACTATACTACAAATGTTAAATCAGATTATACATATTCATATGAGTATGATGCAAATGGTAATATCATCACGATAAAAGCCACTGATGCTGATGGTATCACAATTATTCAATATAAATATGAATATGATAATCTTAATCAACTCGTAACTGAAATTGATTATGTAAACAAAATAAAATACGTTTATAAATATGATGATTATAATAATGATGGTATTGCCGATTATCATGCCGGTAACATTACTTCTAAAGAAATATATAAAATTGTGGTGGAAGACGATAAAGTAAAAGAGGAAGAATTACAAAACACCATTGAATACTCGTATGATGAAAGTGAAGGTTGGAAAGATAAATTAGATTCATATAATGGTCAAACTATTAAATATGATAATATTGGTAATATAACAGAATTTAATTGTGCAAAATTAAATTGGTCTGGAATCCAACTTGAATTATACACAATTGATGATACGGACAATAATATAACTAAACAAATAAGATATAGTTATAATGAACAAGGCTTAATACATTGTAAAACGGTATGGGTAAAACCGTTTGGTTCACTGGATGAATCATATCAACTATCAGAACAATATGATTATATTTGGGCAAATGGCCAACTTTCAAATCAAGTTTACACTAAATATGATAATGGAACTTCAACATCTTACACTATAAAATTCATATATGATGTTTTGAATTCTCCTCATGGATTTATTGTTAATGATTCAAAAACATATCTTTATTTAAAAAATATTCAGGAAGATATAATAGGAATTGTAGATGAATATGGTGATACTGTATTATCATACAATTACAACACATGGGGTGTTTTAACATGCTCGGTTGACGAGTCTGATGAAACCATTGTACAACTCACTGAGGCACTACCATTGACATATCGTGGTTACTATTATGATTATGATTCAGGTTTGTATTACATTGAAAATAGATACTATAACCCTGAAATAGGAAGATTTATTAATGCTGACAGCGTCAATAATATAGTCTCAACTAACAAGATTTTAGGTTTCAATGTTTTTACTTATTGTGAAAACAATCCTGTTACGCATTCACTTCATAATAAAAACACATCAGAATATTCAACCATTGCATCTAATTATTCATACAATAAAAATATTTCAAATAAAATAACAGGTTATATATACAACCAGGATAATGAAATTATATCATCACTTCGTGTTGGGAAAACCACAATGGGACCAAATGGTTGTGCTGTAGTTGCAACATACAACGCATTGTTAATGTTAGACAATAGAATAGAACTTTGTGATATTATTAGAGAATATGAAATAAACGGAGTCTCTATTTATGGTACTTCTGTTTTATATCCAGCTTTTATAGCAAGATTCTTCAAATCAAGAGGTTATGTGGTAACGGTTACATACAATGTAGATGATTTCGACAGTAATACAGTGAAAAATGCAACTGCAAATATTTTATATTACACTCAATCTATAACCGGTCATTATGTAGCTTTAAAATGGGATAGTTCACAACTTAAATATGTTGATTACAATGTAACTTCTAAAAATTCAAGAACTGATAATATCGGAACATCTATAAAAGACTATTTGTCTGGAAAATATTATAAAGGAAGAGTTTTGATTTCAATCTCAAAGAAAAATAATAAATCATAATTTACTCTGTAATTAACGCATTAAAGCAGTGTAACAGAAATAATATCTGACATATATCAAACATAAAAAAATAAATCAATGTTCATTAGATATCCATCAGATACGCATATATGCCATACAACATGTCAACGCTCTTGAATCCAACGAAAAATTTCGTTGGATTCACTTTTTTGTCGTATTTTTCTATTTTTTTGCACTTTCGTTGATTTTTTACCAAGAAAATATATAAAATATACTTGATAACATTTATGCAAAATAAGGAGAGGAAACAATTATGAAAAGAACAAATAAATTTTTATCTGTTATCTTGTCAATATTAATGATAATGTCTATTGTCCCACTTCCAGCAAGAGCAGCTGAACCAACATCAGGTACTTGTGGTGAAAATATCATATGGGAATTTGACGATGAAACGGGTGTATTAACTATTTCCGGTACAGGAGACATGTACGATTACAAAGGTTATTATACAAGTCGGATCGTAGCCATGTCGTTCTGTGAGCCAAGGAGTTGTCCCTCTCTATTGTCTTCCTAAGACCGCTTGGCCTCCGACTTGGTGAAAATATCATATGGGAATTTGACGATGAAACGGGTGTATTAACTATTTCCGGTACAGGAGACATGTACGATTACAAAGGTTATTATAC
>JAZLAH010000035.1:0-6078 GCA_045613065.1 Candidatus Fimenecus sp. | reverse complement strand
GCTTGAAATTGAAAAGCTTGAAAAGTACATTGGTGGTATCACAGAAATGAAGAAGCAGCCAGCTGCTATGTTCATTGTTGACCCAAGAAAAGAAAAGATTGCAGTTGCTGAAGCTAAGAAGCTTGGTATTCCTGTTATCGCTATCGTTGATACAAACTGTGACCCTGATGATGTTGATTATGTTATCCCTGGTAACGATGATGCTATCCGTGCAGTAAAGCTTATTGCAGGTGCTATGGCTGATGCTGTTATCGAAGGCAGACAGGGTGAACAGATGGATGCAGCTGCTGAAGAAACTACAGAAGAAGTTGCTGAATAATTTTTAATTTTTAGCCCGTGGCTTAAGTGTTACGGGCTGTTTTAAAATCAATGATATTGGAGGAAAAGAAAATGGCATTTACTGCAAAAGACGTACAGGCTCTTCGTGAGAAGACAGGCGTTGGTATGATGGATTGTAAAAAAGCTCTTGTTGAAACAGATGGCGATATTGAAAAGGCAATTGACATTCTTAGAGAAAAAGGCCTTGCTTCAGCTGCTAAGAAAGCAAGCCGTGTTGCTGCTGAAGGTGTAGTTGCTGCTTATAGCGATGCTAATGCAGGTGCTCTTGTTGAAATTAACTGTGAAACAGACTTCGTTGCTAAGGGCGAACCATTCGTTAACCTTGCTGCTAAGGTTGTTAAGACAGTTGTTGCTGCAAAGCCAGCTGATGTTGAAGCTCTTCTTGCTACAAAGGTAGTTGATTCTGATAAGACAGTTGACGAAGAAGTTCAGGAAGTATTCCTTGCTCTTCGTGAAAATATGAAGGTTCGTAGATTTGCTCTTGTTGAAGGTCACACAGCAACATATATCCATGCAGGTGGTACAGTTGGTGTTCTTTGTGCATTTGATGTTGATGATGCAACAGCAGCTAAGGCTGAATTCGACGCAATGGGTAAGAACGTAGCTATGCAGATTGCTGCTATGAACCCTGAATACCTTGGTAAGTCAGACATTTCTGATGATGAGCTTGCAAAGATGAAGTCAATTACAGTTGACAGCGCTCTTAACAAGCCTGATTCACTTCCTGTTCCAATTCTTAACAGCATCATTACTGAAGCTATTAACGATAAGAAGTGGAGCGACGAAGATGCTGAAATCTACAATGGTCTTGACCAGAAGCAGAGAAAGAACTTCGTAAACTTCATTTCAAAGGAAGCTTATGCAACAATGGCTGAAATCGCAGTTTCACATAAGGCTGAAATCGCTGAAAACAAGATTTTCGCAGGTCTTGTACAGGGTCGTCTTGCAAAGCAGATTAAGGAAGTTTGCCTTCTTGAACAGGCATTCGTTCGTTCAGACCTCTTCGACGGTTCTGTTGACGGATACATCAATTCAGTTGCTAAAGAACTTGGCGCTGACATTAAGCTTACAAGCTTCGTTCGTTTCGAAAAGGGCGAAGGCATTGAAAAGAAGGAAGACAACTTTGCTGCTGAAATCGCAAGCATGATGTAATTTCTTTAATAAGACCGAAAAAGCGTACAGTTTATGCTGTACGCTTTGTTTTTTTACTTGTAAAAAGGACTATTATAATGTAAAATTATATTATTAATAATCATGTCATATATTTTATCGGGTGATTATTATGAAAAATTATATTTGTATTTCATTATGTTTTATTATAATTCTTTTAAGTCTAGTTTTTTGTGAAATTCAGTATTCTTCGTCAAGTAATGTTTATAATAATAACTTTCCTGTTATTGTTATTGATGCAGGTCATGGCGGAGAAGATGGTGGTGCAATTGCTAATGATGGCACATTGGAAAAAGATTTAAATCTTGATATATCTTTAAAAGCAAATGATATTTTATCTGTGTTGGGTTATAAAACAATATTAATTCGTAATTCCGACACAGATTTACATGTAGCGGGTGACTCTATTCGTGAAAGAAAAGTATCTGATATTCGCAATCGATTTGCAATTATGAATCGAAGTGGAAATTGTTTATACATAAGCATACATCAAAATAAGTTTAAAGATGAGTATGTCCATGGTGCACAAATATTTTATTCGCCCAATAATAATGAAAGTAAAGAATTGGCAGAGTTTATTCAAAAATCAATTTCTAGTCAATTACAAAAGGATAATAATAGAGTTATTAAAAAGTCAGGAACGGACATTTTTTTATTATATAATGCAACAAAACCAACTGTTATGGTTGAGTGTGGTTTTATATCAAATGCATCTGATCTAAATAATCTTAAGGATTCAAATTATCAAAATGAAATAGCATTATCAATTGCTATGGGAATTTTGAACTATAATATTTCGGAGGATAATAATGGCTCAGAAATCTAAATCAGTATATATTTGCAGTGAATGTGGCTATGAAACACCACGATGGCTTGGTCAATGTCCAGGTTGTAGCGAGTGGAATACATTAAATGAAGAAATTAAAACTATCGTAAAAGAAAAATCACTTTCAAAAAGTCTTGTTGGCTCAAATCGAGGCAAAGCATATCCTTTGAATGGAATTATAACTGATACAGAACATCGATATAATACAGGGTTAAAAGAACTTAACCGAGTACTTGGAGGAGGACTTGTAAAGGGTTCTGTTGTACTATTGAGTGGTGACCCTGGTATCGGTAAATCAACAATTCTTTTACAAATTTGTGAGTGTTTAGGTAATGGTCTTAAGATTTTATACGTTTCAGGTGAAGAATCAGCACATCAGATAAAATTACGCGCAACAAGACTTGGTGTTGTAACAAAAAATTTATCAATTCTTTGTGAAACAGATGCACAGTATATATGTGAATATATTCATTCGGAAAAACCTGACCTTGTAATTGTTGACTCGATTCAAACAATGGAAATCAATGAACTTAATTCATCACCAGGAAGTGTTACACAAGTTCGTGAATCGACAAATCTTTTCACAAGAACTGCAAAAATTTCAAATATTCCTGTTTTCCTTGTGGGCCATGTTAACAAAGATGGGAATATTGCGGGTCCCAAAGTACTTGAGCATATAGTTGATTGTGTTTTATATTTTGAAGGTGATAGAAACACGTCATATAGAATTTTAAGAGCAGTAAAAAACCGTTATGGCTCTACAAATGAAATTGGAGTCTTTGAAATGCTTGATAATGGGCTAGTGGAGGTTGAAAACCCTTCGTTAATGCTTATTTCAGGTAAACCACAGAATGTATCAGGTACTTGTGTTGCTTGTCTCATGGAAGGGTCAAGACCTATTCTTGCAGAAGTACAAAGTCTTGTTACACCAAGTGGCTTTGGTAATCCACGTAGAATGGCTACTGGTATTGATTATGGAAGAATGGCAATGTTAATTGCTGTTCTTGAAAAGCGTTGCGGATATTTCCTTGGAAATATGGATTGTTATGCAAATGTTATCGGTGGACTCCATATTGATGAAACAGCAGCTGATTTATCGATAGCTTTAGCAATAGTATCAAGTTTAAAGGATGTTGTTGTGCCCGAAAAGACACTTGCATTTGGTGAAATTGGTTTGGCAGGGGAGATACGTTCTGTAAATTCTTGTGAACAAAGAATTAAAGAGGCATCTAATCTTGGATTCGAGAAATGTGTAATTCCATATCACAACTACACAAAATTACCTAAGTATTTGTTTAATGAAATTGAAATTGTTCCTGCAAAAAATATAAGACAAGCATTTGAGGCGATTATGAATTGAGTGAAAGATTTTTAGAAAATCCCAATCTTCCTTTAAATAAAGTTACAACAGTGATTGCAGATATTGACGATATTGCTCTTAAAAACCTTTTTGAAGATTTATTTATAAAAATCGTTAGTGTTGATAAAAATATGTTTTTAGAGGTTCCTGTGAGTAAACACGCTGATATCCTTGGGAATTATGTCGGGAAATCAACTTTTTTAGTTGATAAGCATCAGGTTAAACTTTCTAGATTTGTTGAAGATAACAATGGAAAATTAATTATTATAGATGAAATTAAATCCCCATATCCAAATGATTGTTTGTTGAATTTTGCAGATATTGGTGACTACATTATATGTAATAAGTCGATTTTAACAGAGAAAATTGCAAATCATTTACCTGAAAAAGCGATTATTGACGTGAAACAAGGTTATTCAAAATGTTCTATATGCATATGTAAACGTAACACTGTTATAACTGACGATATTTCGATTTATAAAGCAATTTCAACATGTGATAGTATAAAATCATTGCTTGTAGAAAAGGGGAATATAGCTATAAAAAAATACGATTATGGCTTTATTGGCGGTTGCTGTGGTCTTATTGATAAAGATGTCTTACTTTTTAACGGAGATTTATCAACTCATACAGACTTTGACAAAATCAAAAAATTTTTGTATGATAATAAGGTGAATTATATTGATATCAAAGGAAAGCCTTTAACAGATATAGGAAGTATTATTCCAATTATGGAAAAAGATGGTGATAAAAAATGAAAAAAGGTTATTTTGTAGCATATTTAGGTGCAGCAGCAACAATGGGAATTGTGTTATCAAAAGCAAATAAAATGACAAAAAAATATGGTCAATCATTAAAACCTAAAAAGAAACCATCACCTGAAAAACTTGCTAAAACAGCAGAAAAAGGTATAGATTTTGTAGCTAAAAAAATAGTAAAATAGTGTATTTTTCAGGCATCTCCTTATTTGGGGATGCTATAATTATTTAGGTGTAAAATATGGAAAAAGTAATCATAATAGGTTGTCCTGGTTCTGGTAAAACAACTTTTGCTGAAAAACTTAATAAATGTACAGGTTTACCATTATATTATCTTGATGCTATATGGCATAAACCTGACAAAACACATATTT
The DNA here is from genome assembly GCA_045613065.1 of Candidatus Fimenecus sp. GTDB lineage: Bacteria > Bacillota > Clostridia > Oscillospirales > Acutalibacteraceae > Fimenecus. The sequence continues at coordinate 1,251 of JAZLAH010000035.1, read as the reverse complement.
CAAGAGAAGATTTTGATAAAAGAATATCAGAGATATTTAAAGAAGACAAGTGGATAATTGACGGTAATTATAAAAGAACAATTGAAATAAGACTCAAAGAATGCGATACAGTATTTCTTTTTGATTTACCAACAGAAATTTGCTTACAAGGTGCAACAGAAAGAATCGGAAAAGGTCGATATGACTTACCATGGATAGAAACCGAATTAGACCCTGAATTCAAACAGTTTATTGAGGAATTCCCAAAAGATACCTTGCCATATATTTATGAATTAATCGGTAAATATAAAGAAGAAAAACAAGTTATAATCTTTAAGTCAAGAAAGGATGCAGATGAATTTATTAATAGTCAAATCAATAAAGATTTAATAGAATATATTGAAAAGAATATCTTTCTAGAATATTCTAATAATGAAAAAGGTCATGGAATCCTACATATTCAATATGTAATTGACCGTTGTATGAAATTTGCTAAACAATTTGAGAATATTAACTTAGATATTCTATATACTATTGCAGCATTTCATGATATCGGTCATCATATTGATAAAAAAAATCATGAAAAATTATCGGCAGAAATATTTTACAATAATATTGATATGACAGAGTTTTTTACCCAAGAAGAAAGACTTATTATAAAAGAGGGGATTGAAGACCACAGGGCTTCATCAGATTCCACTCCTCGCAGTGATTATGGTAAAATAATTTCTTCTGCAGACCGTTCTACCGATGTTAATGAATTTTTAAAAAGAACTCATTCATACACAATGAAACATCAACCAAATCTGGAATATGATGAAATCATTGAACGAGCTTACAATCACACAAAGGACAAATATGGTAAATCGGGATATGCAAAAAGTTATGTCATTGATGAAGATTATATTAAATTTAAAAACCAAATAAATGAATTAATAAACGATAAAGAAAAATTTATTCAGTTATATACAAAAGAAAATAATTTATAATTCAGCTATTCCATAAGAACTTAAATTAACAGGTTTTTATGGATTTTTTTATTCAAATTTTTTTTGAGGGAATAGTGCTGTTGAAAACTTTAAGTAATTGTTGACATTGTTGAAAACTCATGTTATAATTATACAAAATAAATATTTTGTATCAAATAGGGAATAAAAAATTATACAAAATACGGGAAATATGCAGTTTTAATATATCGAAAAGCTTGTGAATACTATACTTCGATAAAAATACACTTAATATATTTCTTATTATCATATTTTGTTTTTATCC
>JAZLAH010000034.1:0-40214 GCA_045613065.1 Candidatus Fimenecus sp. | reverse complement strand
ATGTGTGACGGACTACAAGACGATTATCCGTTCACATTTACTGCTAAATGACACTCCGTACCGAGTCGCAGTCCTCTCGGGGGAATGCTCGCCGCTAATTAAGCAGCAAGAAGTACTTTTTCGTTTTTGTCGTTTATTTTTTATAAACCGTCCGTTTTATGGTGGTCAGACTCCACCGCTCGCTTATCGCAGTTCAAAATCCCCGTCGAAATCCTTTCATCCCCATATTATAAGTAATAGGTAAAAAGTAATAGTGAAGAGGTGGAATGATTTATCTTAATCTTTCTTTCATTGTTCGTTCAATTGTGCGTTGGGCTTCCTTTTTAGCTGCAACGTCACGCTTGTCGTAAAGCTTTTTACCTTTACAAAGTCCCACTTGCACTTTTGCTCGTCCCTTTTTAAAGTAAACTGATAACGGAATTAATGTAAGACCATCTTGTTTTGTTGTGCCCAATAGTCGCATAATCTCCTTTTTGTGCATTAAGAGCTTGCGTACTCTCATAGGGTCACGATTAAAGATGTTACCATGGTCATAAGGGCTTATGTGCATACCGTTTACGAATATTTCACCTTCAACAATGCTACACCAAGCATCTTTAAGATTGCACTTACCCTGACGAAGTGATTTTACTTCTGTACCAACAAGCTCAATACCTGCTTCATAACTCTCCATGACGAAATAATCATGGAGAGCTTTTTTATTTTGTGCAATTGTGGTATTTTCTTTTTTCTCTGCCATGGTTATTCCTCCTTTTTGAGTATCTGACAATGTCATTCTGAGGAGCAAAGCGACGAAGAATCTCGGTTGATTAGTGTATTATTTAAAAGAGATTCTTCACTTCGTTCAGAATGACATAAATATTATAACAAACTTCTGCCTTGAAGGGCTCTGGAAAGTGTTACCTCGTCTGCATATTCAAGGTCGCTACCTACTGGGATACCATATGCAAGTCGGCTGACTTTAATACCCATAGGTTTAAGAAGTCGAGCAATATACATTGCTGTTGCTTCACCCTCGGTAGTTGGATTTGTTGCCATAATAACTTCATTTACAGAATCGTCAGTTAATCGCTGAATCAACTCTTTTATGCGGATATTGTCAGGTCCAACACCATTCATAGGTGAAATCACACCATGTAAAACGTGATATGTGCCCTTATATTCGTGAGTGCGTTCAAATGCTGTTACATCTCTTGGGTCTTCAACAACGCAGATAACAGAATTGTCACGATTTGGGTTGTCACAGATATTGCACTTTTCACCTTCTGTATGGTTACAACACACAGAACAGGTATGTATATTAGTATGTGCATTATTTATGGCATCAACAAGATTTTTTGTTCCTTCGTCATCAAGACCGAGAATATAATATGCCATACGCTCCGCCGATTTTACACCGACAGAGGGCATTTTACGAAATTCTTCAATCAATTTTTCGAGAGATACGATTGCCATAATTTGTGCTCCAATGGTTTTGTTGAGTATTTTAGAAGCCAAGTCCAGGAATGTTTAATCCACCTGTAATTTTGCCCATTTCTCTTTCTGCTGTTTCGTCAGCTTTTCTCATAGCTTCGTTTACAGCTGCTACAAGTAAGTCTTCAAGCATTTCAACATCTTCAGGGTCAACAACATCAGGCTGAATTTTAACTGAAACAAGTTGATGTTTACCATTTACTGTAACATCAATTGCTCCACCACCTGCAGAAGCGTTGTATTCTGCTTCTTCACATTCCTGCTGTACACGAGTCATTTCCTCCTGCATCTGCTGAATGCGCTTCATCATATTTGCCTGTCCACCCTGATTTGGTATTCTTGCTTTCATTTTTATTCCTCCTCAATTTTTATACCGAGATTTTTCGCTTTTGACACAAGGTCAGAAAGGGGATTTTTCGGTGCTTGTTCCTGCTTGTTATTATAAACAGCAAGTGTATATGTTTTGCCTGTTATCTTAGTAACGGCTTCTTTTATGGTTTTTGAATAATCACCTGTTTTGAGGTAAAGTTCCAATACAGGTGAACCTTTGATAAGTAAGTATTTACCCTGATGGATAAATGCTGATGAACCTGTAAGCATTGCTATAAGGCTCTTGTCCTTGGCATAAAGCATATCGAGAACCTCAGGCCAGTTATCAAATGAAACAGTACCCATATTTTGTGGAACGATTTGCTCTTCCTGTGGTGCAGGAGGAGGTTCCGGAAGTGGAATTTCCTCTTTTTCAGGCTCCTTTGCAGGTTCTGTAACTTTAGTTGGTTCAGGTTGTTTTTCTACCTTTACTTCAGGCTCTTTAACAGGAGCAGGTGCTTCTGCTTTGACTGTAATTTGACCTGATGCAACGGCTGATTCAAGTTCACTGAGTCTTCGGAGAATTGCATTTAAATCTCCGTCAAGACTTGGTGTACAAAGTCTTATAATACAAAGCTCAGCACTTGTTCTTCTGTTTGCACCTTGCTTCATTGTGGATGCAGATGCAGTAAGAATATCTATGCAGGACATAATAGTTGCAAGTGTTGTTTTTGCACTTTGTTGACGAATAATTTCGATTTCACCCTGAGAACAGATTATCATATCCTGAAAATTCTTTACAGCTTTTGAAACCATAAGATTTCTGAAATGGCTTGTAAGCTCAGTGATAAGTCGTTCCATATCACAAGAATCGTTATAAAGTTTATTTACAACTTCCAATGCCTTTGCAGCATCCTTTTCAATAATGCAATCGCAAAGTTCAAAGATGTATTCTCGTCCCGCAAGACCGGCACTATTTGCAACGGCAGCAGAATCGATAATTCCTTCGTGAGAAGAACAACGGTCAAGAAGTGACAAAGCGTCACGCATAGCACCATCGGCAATTCGTGCAATGAGCATAGCACCATCGTCAGAAATCTGAAGATTTTCCTTAATAGCAACTTCTTTAAGTCTTTCTGCAATAGCTTCAGGTGGGATTCGCTTAAAATCAAAACGCTGACACCTTGAAAGAATTGTTGATGGTAATTTGTGAACCTCAGTTGTTGCAAGAATGAAAATTACGTGTGCAGGAGGTTCTTCAAGAGTTTTAAGAAGAGCATTGAATGCACCGATTGAGAGCATATGAACTTCGTCAATAATATAAACTCTGAATTTAGCATTTGCAGGAGTGAAATTGGCTTCTTCACGTAAATCACGGATGTTGTCAACGCCATTGTTTGATGCAGCGTCAATTTCGATTATGTCAAGGATTGCACCGGAATCAATCCCCTTGCAAATTTCACACTCGTTACATGGATTCCCATCGTTGGAGTTAATACAGTTAACTGCTTTAGCAAGAATTTTTGCACAAGAAGTCTTACCAGTTCCACGAGAACCTGTAAAGAGATAGGCATGACTTGTTTTACCTGTTTTAACTGCATTTTCAAGTGTTGTTGTAATATGCTCCTGACCTACAACATCAGTAAATGTTGATGGACGGTATTTTCTATAAAAAGCACGATACAAAGTCATTCCTCCTTACAATATGAAAAAACGCCTTAACTCAGTCATGTGTCGTGCAGGCAGACTGTGGCGCCCGATGCAAACCGCTTAATGCTGCTCGGTTCCCCGCCTGACATGGTTCGCGGCGCCTCGCCGCACAGGACCCACACGGCACACGACTGAATTAAGGCATCTCATTCATTTCAAGCTATTATACTATATATATTCGATAATTTCAAGAGAAAAATATATACTATTTTTATTGTAGTTAAATTGGTTTTATGTTAGAATTAACTTAAATAATTTATTTTGCATAAAATTGGAGGGGTCAGGGATGTTTAATATTGTTCCTCAACCTGTAAACATACTTATAAGTCAAGATAAAAAGGGTTTTACTCTTCATACGGGAACTATAATTTCACCATATCCTTTTGTGGATGAATTTATTTCCTTTGTAAGAAAAACACTGAATAAGAAAGTGTATGTTCACGAAGATACAGGTGAAGAAAGGTCCATTATTCTTAAACTTGATGATTCTGTTGAGCATGACGAAGGTTATACTATAAAATGTGAAAATAGACGAGTGTATATTAATGCAAAAACGGAAACGGGCTTATTTTACGGGTTGCAGACTTTAAAACAAATGTTGTTGCAGACTCAGGGTAAGTTGCCTTATACTGAAATTACTGACTATCCTCGTTTTGCTTATCGTGGTTTTATGCTTGACTGTGGACGATATTTCTATACAGTTGATGAGGTTAAGAAAATTATTGACCTTATGGCTCTTCACAAGCTGAATTTTCTTCATTGGCACCTTACGGAAGATCAGGGATGGAGAATAGAAATAAAGAAATATCCTCTTTTGACAGAAAAAGGCTCAAAAAGAAGTCATACTAATTTTAACCACAAGCCTCATGGTGGATATTATACACAGAATGATGTTAAAGAAATTGTAAAATATTGTCACGACAGAAAAAACAAAGTTATTCCTGAATTTGATATACCAGGACATAGAGTAGCAGATATATCCTGCTATCCGTATTTATCTTGTCTTGACCGAAAGCTTGAGGTTGCAACTCATTGGGGAGTAAAGCACGATATTCTTTGTGCAGGAAAAGAAACCACATATAAGTTCGTTTATGATGTAATTGACGAATTGATTGAGCTTTTCCCTGATAAGGTGATTCATATCGGTGGTGATGAGGCAGTTAAAATGCGTTGGGAAAACTGTCCGTATTGTCAGAAAGCGATTAAGGATAACGGATTAAAAAATGAAGATGATTTACAGATGTTCTTTATGAACAAGGTGAATGAATATCTTAAATCAAAAGGTTATTCTTCAATTATATGGAGTTATGACAAAATAGAAAATGCTGAAAGTTTAAATTCTGATATCGCTTGGACCGTTTGCGGTATGGGTGATGACAAGGATTTAGTTGAAAAGGAAATAAAACGAGGAAGAAAATTAATAAATACACATTGTTATCCATATTATTTCGATTTTCCTTATGGATGGAATTCGTTGAAGCGAGTCTGCGATGATAACGGAGCATTGACGGATGATGACAATGAAACTATGGGAATTGAGGCTCAGATGTGGACAGAATATGTTCCTGATATGAAGCGTCTTGAGTTTTTGACATTTCCACGACTAGGTGCAATGGCAGAAAATGCGTGGGCTGAAAAGGGCTATCCGTCATTCACTACATTTGTGCATAAAATTGCTGATTATTACAAAATGCTGGATGTATATAAGGTGGGATATGCTCCACTTAAGAAAGCGTGTCCGTCGTTTATGTATAAACACGCATCTTCACTCTGGTTCAAACGCAGAGTGTTCCATTGGCAGGGATTACACAATCTTATTGATGATGCGAAAGCAAAGAAAGAAGCAGAATCATTAAAAGCAAAATTACAGGGAAATAAATAGGAAAAATATTGAGGTGTTATACAATGAAAAAATATGTTTTAGCGTTAGACCAGGGAACAACAAGCTCCCGTGCAATTCTTTTTGATAAGAATGGTAATATCTGCTATAAAGCACAGCACGAGTTTAATCAGATTTATCCACACACAGGCTGGGTTGAACACAATCCTATGGAGATTCTCTTCTCACAGTTACAGTCTGTTATGGAGGTTATGTCTCAGAGTAAGGCAACAGCAGAGGATATTGCTTCAATTGGTATCACAAATCAGCGTGAAACAACAATCGTTTGGGATAAATCAACAGGTAAGCCTGTTTATAACGCTATTGTCTGGCAGTGTAGAAGAACTGCTGATATGTGTGAAAAAATCAAGGCAGATGCTGAATTGACAAAATACATAAAAGACCATACAGGACTTGTTGTCGATGCATATTTCTCAGGAACAAAAATCAAATGGATTCTTGATAATGTTGATGGTGCAAAGGAGCTTGCTGAAAAAGGTCAGCTTCTTTTCGGTACTGTTGAAACATGGCTTATCTGGAACCTTACAGGTGGTGCAGTTCACATTACTGACTATTCAAATGCATCACGAACAATGCTTTTTGATGTTGATAAGCTTTGTTGGGATGAATATCTTTGTGAAAAACTCGGTGTACCTATGTCAATGCTTCCTAAGTGTGAACCATCAAGCAAGGTTTACGGAACAGTTGCAAAGAGTGTTATGGGTATTGAGGAACTTGCTGGTGTGCCTATTTCAGGTGCAATCGGTGACCAGCCTGCTGCACTTTTTGGTCAGGGCTGTTTCAGTCAGGGTCAGGCAAAGAACACATATGGTACAGGTTGTTTCTTGCTTATGAATACAGGTGAAAAGCGTGTTGAATCAAAAAATAATCTTGTTACAGGTGTTGCTTGGGGATTAGGCGATAAGGTTACTTATGCTATTGAGGGTTCTGCTTTTAACGCAGGCTCAGTAATCAAGTGGCTTCGTGATGATTTACAACTTATTCCTTCTGCTCGTCGTTGTGATGAACTTGCAGAGAGTGTAGAAAATTCAAATGGTGTTTATTTTGTTCCTGCATTTACAGGACTTGGTGCACCATATTGGGATATGTATGCTCGTGGTACTATTGTAGGGCTTACTCGTGGTGCTAATGCTGCTCATATTTGTCGAAGTGTTCTTGAAGCAATCGCATACCAGATGACAGATTTGCTTGAGGCTATGAAACAGGATTCAGATATCGAACTTTCAGAACTTCGTGTTGACGGTGGTGCATCTGTAAGCAATATTATGATGCAGATTCAGGCTGATATGATAAGAACAAATGTAAACAGACCAAAGATGGTTGAAACAACAGCTATTGGCGCAGCGTATCTTTCTGGTCTTGCAGTAGGTTTCTGGAAAGATATGGAAGAAATTGAAAAAATCCGTCAGGTTGACAGAGTGTTTGAGCCACAAATGGATATGGAAAAACGTGATAAGAGATATAATGGATGGCTTCGTGCTGTTGAACGCTCAAGAGATTGGGTTGAACATTAATGATAATAAAAAATTATTTCCGTGATGGAGAAAAGATGCGGGAGCACTTTTTTGAGCACGGAGAAGAAACTAATTCTGATTCAGCGGAAGAATATTTAATCAAGGCAAATGAAGTGATAAATAATCCAAAGGCATTGAAGAAATATGAAAAGGACGAGGATGATAATGATATGATTTATTATCTGTCAGAAACAGGTGAGATTGTTTTTGTTGCGACTGATGGTTATATCCGTACATATTTTATTGCTGATGACGAATATTTTGATAGACAGTGATAAAATCGTCTATTGAGTCAGAAAAAGCTTAATAAAAACCCAAAACCCCATCGGATATACCGATGGGGTTCCTTTTTCACTCGTCAAAAGACGAGATATAACCTGTGTGAAGTGTATGTATAATAGCATAAAATAAACACCTTGTCAAACAAATAGACAAAATTTATCTATCATGCATTCTTCTCCAATGGAAAAGGTATTGTTGAGCAATTCCTTCTGTACCTTTCGTGCATTGGGGGAGTCCGTTAGGGTACATTTCAGCCATAATGCGTTTTACCCATACATCAACAGGAAATGCTTCGATTTTGTGAAATCCGTAAAGGAGAGTGCATTCAGCAACCTTTGCACCTACACCTATTATTTTCTGTAATTCCTCTCTGCCGAATTCAATAGGATTTTCTTGTATTTTTTTGAAATCAACTTCACCATTTGCAACTTTTTTTGCTGCATCAATAATATATTTTGCTCTGAATCCTGCACGTAATGGTGCTAAATCTTCAACAGTGAGTTTTGATAATTTTTCAGCAGACGGAAATATTTTTTTTCCTGTTTCACCGTCACCAAATGTATCACAAAGTCTTTCGATTATACCTTTGATTCGTGGGATATTGTTGTTCTGGGATATGATAAATGAACAAAGAGCTTCCCAAGGTTCTTGGCGAAGAATACGTATACCATTGTATTCTTTAACTGCAGTTATCAGGTGTTCGTCATCATAAGAAGACAGAATTTTTTCATAATCAAGGTCGAAATCAAAATAGTTCTTCCAGATATGGTTGTAATCTTCTTCGGTACAACCATAGAAGATAAGTTCGTTTTCAGTTTGCTGAATCTGTAAAAATCTCCCATAGGCAACACCTTGCCATATATTATCGTTAAGTGACCAGCGAAAAGCCTGACCACAGTCAAGACACAAACCTAAATTGAAATTAGGAGGACAGGTGATTTTATAACAATTTTTCATAATAAAAATCCTTTACAAAATAACTAAAAATTTATGAAAATTCTATGTAAAAATACTAATGTCATATTGCACAAAAATTTTAGATAGAAATTAAGTGAGGTATGTTCCAGAATGTATAATTTGTCAATAGTTTAAAACAAATTGTATTTAATAAAATTTTAACGATAGTTTTCCACAACTGTCGAAAAGTGGAAAAAATCGTGATAAATCAATGATTTTAAGGCAAGTTATTAACATTTTCAACAGAGTTTTCAACAATTTAGTTGAAAAGTTCTTTATACTATTTGTATATTTTTGGTCAATTTTATTTTTGGTGAAAATCCCATATTGACAAATTTTACCGTAAAAATTATGTACAAATGGTGGAATAAAAGCAACTAAAAAACCAAAAATATGTTCACTATACTTGTAAATATTTGTGAGGAAAAAATATGGTTAAAGGTGTTAATCGTCAAGTACTTGAAATTCATGAAACGGGTTGTGAATATTTTGAGAAAGCTCTCTTTTTTGTTAAACCTGAATATAGTCGTGAAAATGAAGGAAAATTAAAAACACAAGCAATATCAAGTGTGATGAAGTTTAATTCTGTGCCAAAAACCCGTAAACAAAAAATAAAAAGCCGAGTACTGATTTTTGCAGAAATGACAGCCTCGGCAGGAGTTGGTGCTTTGATTACGGCGTTGTTAGTAAACTGAAGGAATTATAATATTATCAATTCTTTATCAGCATTTGTCAGATTCTGGCATCCCTTTTCAGTTATAAGTGCCATATCCTCGATTCTTACACCAAATTTTCCAGGGATATATATTCCTGGTTCAACAGTCACAATGTTGCCAATCTGAAGAATGCTATCGGAAGCAGGTGAGAGATTAGGGAATTCGTGGATTTCCACACCTACACCATGACCTGTTGAGTGAGTGAAATACTTTCCATAGCCTGAATCGTTGATAACGCTGCGTGCAAACATGTCGCCGTCTTTACAGGAAATACCAGATTTAATGTTGTGGAGACAATTTTTCTGTGCATTGAGAACTGCATTGTAAACATTTTTCATTTCATCAGTTGCAAAACCGACTGCAATGGTTCTCGTCATATCACTGTGATAACCATTTATAATAGTGCCAAAGTCCATGGTGATAAAATCACCATTTTCAATCTTTTTATCACTTGGAACACCGTGAGGCATTGAGGAGTTTTTACCACTTACAGCAATAGTTTCAAAGGAAAGTCCTTCTCCACCATTGCGAAGCATATAAAAGTCCAGTTCAAGGGAGATTTCTTTTTCGGTAACACCTGGTTTGATAAACTTGAGAATGTGTGAAAACGCATCTTCAGCGATTCGTTGTGCTTTTATAATGCTTTCAACTTCGTTTTCGGTTTTTACTGAACGAAGTGTATTTATAAGTAAATCTAGAGTCGAGTCAGTTGCAACAGTTGTGTTTTTAAGAACACCTTTAAGTGAATTATATGTAGAAACAGTCATTCTTGTTGATTCCACAAGAAGATGTTTGCAGTTCATTTCACCAAGAAGCTCTGCAATTTGAGGATAAGTTTTGCCCAAAAGCTTAATTTCGCAATTCGAAATCTGATTTTCAGCGGCTTCAATATATCGACCGTCTGTAATGAAAACTGCACGGTCAAAAGATACAAGCAAGAAACCATCAGAGGAATCGAATCCTGTAAAATATTTTCTGTTTTCAGGAGAGATAATCAATGCTGAATATCCCATTCCCTTTTCTTTTAATAATTTCTGTAAATTTTTAATCATAGTAACCATATCCATGTAATTTTTCAAATTCGGCTATAATAGGAGCAGCTCTTCTGCGTCGAGTTGCATAGAAAATCGGAAAACGTGTCTTGCCCTTCAATGCATCGACGAGAATTGCAATTGCACCACATTCGTTGGCAGCCATAACATCGGCGAATACCTGGTCACCGACCATAGCAAATTCTTCGATTTTAACACCCATCATCTCTGCACCTTTTATAAGTGTGTGAGATTTAGGCTTTTTTGCATTAGCAATATATGGAAGATTCAATATTTTTGAAACAATTTTAGGACGACGAGGCATAGCGTTGGAAATAATCATAACCTTAATGTTACTGTTCTGAATGTTTTTTAACCATTTTTCAAGGCCATCAATACAATTCGTTTTTCCGTCGTTGCATATTGTGTTGTCTATATCAAGGGCAACTGCTTTTGCTCCCATCTTATGTAAATCTTCAACTGAAATATCAAGAACGCTTTTATATCGATATTTCGGCATAGGTGAAACCATAGTGATTCTCCTTTGGATTTTAGGAATTATTCTTGTTGGTAAAAAAATAGTGGGCAATCCGTCAATGGATGCCCACTTGCGTTTTAAAACATAGCTCCGCAAAGCGAAAATTATTTAAACTTACGCTTACGTGCAGCCTCAGACTTCTTCTTTCTCTTTACAGAAGGCTTTTCGTAATGCTCTCTTTTTCTAACTTCCTGAATGACACCGTCACGAGAAGTCTGTCTCTTAAATCTTCTGAGAGCACTTTCCAAGGACTCGTTTTCTTTAACTTTTACCTGACTCATTAAAAATCCCTCCCTTATACATTGGGATACATTTTGTATTATACAACACGATTTGTCAACTGTCAACAGTTTTTTTGGCATATTTTTTACAATGTTTCCTTGCTCTCGGTTCGCAGTATCTGCATACAGCTTTACCTCGCAAGATTACCTTGCGAGGTAAAGCTGGTCAAAAATATAGTTTTAGGTATTTTAGTAATGTTTTACTGTATTGGTTGTTTTTAAATCTTCTTTGTAATTTTTCCGTAAACTACACCAAGCTTTTTACTGTAGAATTTTCTTTTTTTCTTTTCGTTTTCAGTAAGTTTTTCTTCAGTGATTGGTTTTTTTAGACTTTCCATATTGCCATCGTCAAGGATAAATGCCTGAGTCAAGCATATACCGCCTTTACCTTTGAGCTGTGCACGAACATAGCAGGAGATTTTGTCAGCATGTTCGCCTAATGTGATGATTGAAGTGAGTTCGCCGTCATTTTCGATTGTTGTTGTCTTGACTGTTTCACCATCAGCAATCCAGTCGATTTCGTTACAATTAATTCCTTTGATTGTGATTGTATCAGCATCGTCATCTACTTCAATACTAACAACACGAGGACAAGGACCTGTACCCACAAAGTCTTCACCTAACTCGTTTTTAGCATAACGGGCAATTGAGAAAAATGTACCTGTTTCCATAGCGTTACGAAGTGTGTCAAGAGAATATTCAGGAAGAATGAAATCCATAAATGCTGTGTCAATCTGGTCAACCTGATGTGCATCACTGTTTGAGAAGCCGAAAACCTTACGACCATGAGGAGTAAGTAATTTTAAAAGTTCGTCCCAGAGAATACGGTCGCTACGATTTGGGATATCGTACATATTAAGAACTTCAATGCCCATACATGATGGATATTTATTCAAGAGATTTGCAAAGAAATGAATATTCTTTTCTTCTTTTGCACATCCTGGATTTTTCTTTGCCTGCAAAAGGTCTGTTGGATGGTTGATATGTGAAATGCCACCACTTTTTTCGATTAAACCAAGTGGAATTTCATAGTCGAATTCAAGTCCCTGAACCCCTTCATAAGCGTTATCAGTAAAATATCCGTTTACGTGGTTTTTCATCACAGTAAACATATTGCATTCAATAGCATTTGGAACGTCCTCAAGACCACGCTTTTTTGTTCTTAAGTTGTTTTCTGTTTTGTATGTACCGTTTTTAATAGCTTTGTACTGTTCTTGTGTAAGGAAACTTCGTTGACCATGCCAGAGGTACTGGAAATTAAAGAAAGGAATGTGTGTAGGTTCTTCATTCCAAGGTTTACCTAAAATACCGTGTTCTGCAAAGGCTACAATGTCAAAATCATTGTCATAAAAACCTTTAATCATATCTGTCATAGTATCGTTGGCGTCACTATACGTGGAATGTGTGTGCAGATTTGTTTTGTAGTGGTTTTCCATATCACCTAAAAGACTAATAACGCTTTCATAAGGATTTTTGATTGTGTAACTCATAAGAACACTCCAATGCAATATAATGTATATATTTTACTATAATAAATGTTGTGTTGTCAAATAGTGGTTAGATAGTGGAAAAATTTTTGAATTACTGTTGACAAATGGATAATTTGTGTTATAATAGCAGAGCAAAATAAAGCAGAACAGTTAGATTTTGTTCTCACCTGACCGACTTTCAGTTGGCTGGTCAATACATTTTCTTTATATAAAAAGATTGGATTGTATTGTAGTGGACAGAATTTTTCTGTCCACTTTTTAAATTTCGCTAAAGAGGTGTTTATTTATCAGTACTAAAGAATTGCAAATCAATGAAGAAATCCGCGACAAAGAGGTCAGAGTTATCACAGATGACGGTGAACAGCTCGGTATTATGTCTGCAAAAGATGCTGTTAAAGAAGCAGAAAAACGCAGCCTTGACCTTGTAAAGATTGCCCCTAACGCACAGCCACCTGTTTGTAAAATTATGGACTACGGCAAATATCGTTTTGATAAGGCAAAGAAAGAAAAAGAAGCAAAGAAAAATCAGAAAGTTATCGAAACAAAAGAAATTAGACTTTCTGTCAACATTGATACGCATGACTTTGATACAAAGGTAAATCATGCACTCAAATTCCTCAAATCAGGTAACAAGGTAAAGGTTTCAATTCGTTTTAGAGGTCGTGAAATGGCTCACACCCATCTTGGTAATGGAATTATGGAACGATTCGCAGTTGCGGTTGAGGAATTAGGCACAGTTGACAAACCTGCAAAACTTGAAGGTCGTCAGATGCTTATGTTCTTATCCCCAAAGGGTGCGAAATAACTCAGTAAATTATATTTAGGAGGATATTATTATGCCAAAGATTAAAACACATAGCGGAGCTAAGAAAAGATTTAAGCTTTCAAAGAATGGCAAGCCAATCAGAGCACACGCTAACAAGTCTCATATCTTAACAAAGAAGAGCACAAAGAGAAAAAGAGGACTTCGTCAGACAGCTGTTGCTGATAAGACAAATACAGCACAGATTAAGCGTCTTATTCCTTATAAATAAGAACCTGACCCATCAACACATTAAAAATGTGGATGGGTACCCCAGAACCTTGTTGCTTCGCAATAAGAAGTGCGCATAAGCGCAAATTAAACGTATCTACTATATCGGAGGTAAAGAGAAATGGCACGTGTTAAAGGTGCGATGATGACTCGCAAAAGAAGAAATAAAGTATTAAAGCTCGCTAAGGGCTACTATGGCTCAAAGAGCAAACTTTTTAGAACAGCTAAACAGGCTGTTATGAAGAGTGGTAACTATGCATATATCGGTAGAAAGCAGAAGAAACGTGATTTCAGAAAACTCTGGATTACAAGAATTTCAGCTGCTTGTAAGATGAACGGTATGAACTATTCAACATTCATCAACGGTCTTAAAAAAGCTGGTATTGACCTTAACAGAAAGATGCTTTCAGAGATTGCTATTGCTGATGCAGCAGCATTTACAGCACTCACAGAAAAAGCAAAAGAAGCTCTTAAATAATTATTTAACCACGCTTGAGTTTTTCTCACGCGTGGTTTTTCCGTTTTTTAAATTATGTTTGATATTGTAATAAATGCTAAAAATAACCCCAAAATTAAAGAAGTAAAGTCACTTTTGACTTCTTCAAAAGACAGAAAAAACAGCGGACTTTTCGTAGTAGAAGGCGTCCGTCTTTGTTGCGATGCCCTTTTAAGTGGGTGTGAGATTGAAAGCGTTTTTTGTACTGAAAACTGTGCTGAAAAATATGGTGATGAAATAGCATCTTTGAGAGACAGTTGTAAGGCTTTTTATACTGTCAGCAACGATGTTCTTAAAGCTATAAGTGATACTGTTACACCACAAGGTGTTGTGTGTACAGTAAAAATGAAACAGAATAGTTTCGAGTATGAAAAAGGTAAAAAATATGTTGCTCTCGATACCATTCAGAATCCTGATAACTTAGGTGCGATTTCCCGTACTGCAGAGGCATTGGGCCTTGATGGAATGGTAATTTTTGGTGGTTGCGATATTTATAATCCAAAGGCTTTGAGAGCTTCAATGGGTGCTCTTTTTAGGCTTCCCGTGTGTATTTGTCAGGATTTAGAGAATGAAATCGAAAAGTGTAAAAGTTTGGGAATCGATGTATTCTCAACTGTGCCTGACAGGGATGCAAAAAATGTTGTAACTGTTGATTTTTCAAAAGGTGCTGTGTGTATAATCGGTAACGAAGGCAATGGTGTTTCAAAGGAAATCATTGAAAAATCAAGTGATAGAATCACAATCAAAATGGATGGCAGAGCAGAGTCTTTGAATGCCAATGCAGCTGCGTCTATAATTATGTGGGAAATGACAAGATGAACTATGATGTGTATTGGATATGGATGTCCTGCGGTTTAGGTGCAGGTGCATCGTGTCTTGATTTAATTTCATATTATGAGTGGAATCCTTATGAGATATATGCCTCCAGTTTTAACGAGGTATTTTCTCTTGATGTACTCACAAGGCGTCAGGTAGAAAAACTTAAGAGTTTTCCACTTGAAGAAGCACAAAAAATATACGATACAGTTTTAGAAAATGGTTGGAAAATCGTTACGCCATCAAGTGAATATTATCCGCAACAATTATTACAACTCCAGAATTTGCCTTTAGTTTTATATGTTGAGGGTGATGAAACTACTCTAACCAATGAACTTATGATTTCGGTTGTAGGTGCAAGAAAAGCGTCGGATTACGGAAACTGTGTTGCAAGGGCGTTATCTTCAGCTATGTCGCATATCGGTTTTACGATTGTGTCAGGTGGAGCATTAGGGATTGACAGTTCGGCACATAGAGGAGCTTTTGATGAAAAAGGTGAGACGATTTGTGTATTAGGTTGTGGTCTTGGTGCAAAATACCTTATGGAGAATAAGCCATTAAGAGATAAGATAATAAACAATGGTGCAATCATCACAGAATTTCCTCCATATTATCCTGCAAGCAGAGTAACATTTCCTTTGCGAAACCGTATTATTTCAGGAATCAGCCTTGGAACGGTGGTTGTTGAAGCAGGTGAGAGAAGTGGTTCGCTTATAACTGCACGACTTGCTCTTGAACAAGGGAAGGATGTTTTTGCAGTTCCTGGTGATTTAGTTAGTTCTTCCTTTTTAGGGACAAACAACCTTATCAGAAACGGTGCAATTCCTGTATTTTCACCCAATGATATTCTTGAGTCATATCATGGGAAATATTTTGATAAACTTGGGACTAAAGAACGTTTTCCTGATGACGAAATAATCAGAAGAACGCAGAAGTATCTTATAGAAAAGGATAATGAACCTGTTACCATAAAGGAACAGGAAAAACCTGAACCTAAGGTAGAAAAAATAAAAAAAGAAGCCCCTGCTTACTTAACTGAAAATGCTAAAAAGGTTTATGATTCTTTAGGTAATGAACCAATGCATATAGATGATATAATCGGCTGTTGTTCATTGACTACTGAAAAGACACTTTCTGCAATAACAGAACTTGAAATTTACGGTCTTGTCACACAATTAAGTGGCAGACGTTACAAAATATAGATTAATTTTAGGAAGATGATATATGTCAAAACTCGTAATTGTTGAGTCGCCTTCAAAGGCAAAAAGTATTCAGAAATATTTGGGAAAGGACTACACAGTTGTGTCTTCAAAGGGACATATCCGTGATTTGCCTTCTGCAAAATTAAGTGTTGATGTTAAGAATGATTTTGCACCTAAATATGCTGTAATCAAGGGAAAAGAAAAGCTTGTAAAAGAACTTAAAGAACTTGCGGATAATTCGGAAGCAGTTATCCTCGCAGCCGACCCTGACCGTGAGGGAGAGGCGATTTCTTGGCATCTTGCAACACTTCTTGAACTTGATATGAACGATAATAATCGTGTTAAATTTAATGAAATCAATAAAACAAGTGTTGTTAAGGGAATTGAACACCCAGAAAAGATAGATTTGGATTTAGTAAATGCTCAGCAGGCTCGCCGTATTCTTGACAGACTTGTGGGTTATACATTAAGTCCATTCATTTCACAGAAAATTCGTCGTGGTCTTTCAGCAGGACGTGTTCAGTCTGTTGCTGTTAGACTTGTTGTTGACCGTGAAAATGAAATCAGAGCATTTAATCCTGAAGAATACTGGACTCTTGATGCAAAAATGCTTGCTCCATCATCAAAAAAGGCTTTTAAAGCACAGTTTACAGGTGATGAAACAGGCAAAGTTAAGATTACAAATAAAGAGCAGAGTGATATGTATTTAGCTCGTCTTGATGGTGCTGAATACACAGCAACATCAGTTAAAAAAGGTGTTCGTCGTCGTCAGCCTGCTCCACCATTCACAACATCTACAATGCAACAGGAAGCATCAAGAAAACTTAACTTCCAGGCAAGAAAGACAATGAAAGTGGCACAGGAACTTTACGAAGGTGTTGAGATTCAGGGTTTTGGTTCAGTGGGTCTTATTACTTATATGAGAACTGATTCTCTTCGTATTTCAGAAGAATCAAGAGCAGCTGCAAATGAATATATTTTAAGCACTTATGGTGAAGATTATCTTCCTGAAAAGCCAAGATATTTTAAGACAAAGGCAAATGCTCAGGATGGTCACGAAGCAATCCGTCCTACAATGATGGCAATTACTCCTGAAGTTGCGAAGTCAAGTCTTACAACTGACCAGTACAAATTATATACACTTATCTGGAAGCGTTTTGTTGCATCTCTTATGGCAAATTGTGTTCAGGATACCGTTAAAGCAGAGATTACAGGTGCAAATGAACAGGATAAGGCAAATGGTAAGTTTATTACTTTTAATGCAAGTGGTTATTCAGTTCGATTTGATGGATATACTTGTCTTTACGAAACAGGCACAGACGAGGATGAGGAGGAAGAAGGAAAACTTCCAAAAATCAACGAAGGCGATGCGATTAAGATGAAAGAACTTGCAGGAAATCAGCACTTTACACAACCACCTGCAAGATATACAGAAGCATCACTCATCAAAGCACTTGAAGAAACAGGCGTTGGTCGTCCATCAACTTATGCATCAATTATTTCAACAATTACACAGCGTGAATATGTTATTCGTGAGCAGAAACAGTTAAAACCAACTGAATTAGGTGAGGCTATCACAACTCTTCTTAAGGATAAATTCTCAAAGATTGTAAATGTAAAGTTTACTGCGGGTATGGAATCACAGCTTGATATGGTTGAAAGTGGTGAAACTGACTATATTAAAATGCTTCACGAATTCTATGATGAATTTATCGCAACTGTTGATAAGGCAAAGGTAGAAATGCAGGGACAGAAAATTAAACTTAAGGAAGATGAAACTGACGAAAAATGCGACAAATGTGGCAGAAATATGGTTATCAAGTCAGGTAGATTTGGTAAATTCCTTGCTTGTCCTGGATATCCTGAATGTAAAAATACAAAGCCTTTAGTTGTTGAAACTAAAGCTACTTGTCCTGTTTGTGGTGGTAAGGTTATTGAGAAAAAATCAAAGAGAGGTTTTGCTTTCTTTGGTTGTGGAAATTATCCTGAATGTAACTTTATGACTTGGGATAAGCCAACTGATGACCTTTGTCCACAGTGTGGCAAATCACTTTTCAAGAGAAAAGGTGGAATTATAGCTTGTCTTAATGAAAACTGTGGTTTTGAGAAAAAGGCAGAAAGAAAAAGAAAGACTAAAGAGGAAGCATAAATGAAGGCAGCTGTTATTGGTGGCGGTCTTGCTGGTGTTGAGTGTGCAAAGGCACTTTCAAGAAATGGAATAAAGGTTGATTTGTACGAAATGAAGCCTTTAAAAAAATCTCCTGCACATAAACTCGACACTTTTGCTGAACTTGTTTGTTCTAATTCTCTTAAAGCAGAACGACTTAATTCTGCAGCAGGACTTTTAAAGCATGAAATGGCGTATCTAAATTCCATTTGTGTTGAAACTGCTTATGAGTGTAAAGTTGAAGCAGGTGGAGCACTTGCAGTTGACCGTCTCGAATTTTCAAGAATAATCACTGAAAAAATTAAAAGGGATGAAAATATAAATATTATCGAAAAAGAGGTCGTAACAATCCCTGAGGGTTATGATGGTGTTGTGATTTGTGCAGGACCTTTGGCAAGTGACGGACTTTCAGAAACAATCCGTCAGATGTGTGGAAACGGACTCTCATTTTTCGATGCAGCAGCACCTATTGTAAGTGCTGAAAGTATTGATATGGCATGTGCTTTTACTCAATCACGATATGACCGTGGTGGTGAAGCTGACTATATCAATTGTCCTATGAATAAGGCTGAATATGAGGCTTTTTACGAGGAAATTATAAACGCAGAAAGTGCTGAAGTTCATTCCTTTGATAAACGAAAAGATGTTTATGAAGGATGTATGCCTATTGAGGTTTTGGCGTCCCGTGGTAAGGATACTATGAGATATGGACCTCTTAAGCCTGTCGGTCTTACAGATCCCCAAACAGGTCACAGACCTTGGGCAAATCTTCAGCTTCGAAAAGAAAATAAAGAAGGCACAATGTATAATCTTGTTGGTTTCCAGACTAATCTTAAATTTGGTGAACAGAAACGAGTTTTCAGTATGTTCCCTGCACTTAAAAATGCTGAATTTTTAAGATATGGTGTTATGCACAGAAACACATTTATTGATTCTCCAAGGCTTTTAAACGGTGACTTCAGTTTAAGAAGTAATTCTTTGATTTTCTTTGGTGGACAGATAACAGGTGTTGAGGGTTATATGGAGTCAGCAGCAAGCGGACTTATGGCAGGAATTAACCTTGCTCGTCGTCTTAAAGGTGAAGAAACAGTTGTTTTACCTCAGGATACTATGATAGGTGCATTGAGCCGATACATAAGTGATGAGTTTGTTAAGAATTTCCAGCCAATGGGTGCGAATTTTGGCGTTTTACCACCACTTCCTGATAAAATTCGAGACAAACAAGAAAGATATATGCAGCTTGCAAATCGTGGTATGAATTCTCTCAAAGAATTTGCAAAAAACAATAATTTAGGTGAAAAAGATGACTGATTTTGAAAAGAAAATCGGATATGAATTTAAAGATAAAAGTTTGCTCAAACGAGCATTGACTCATTCTTCTTACGCTAATGAAAAAGGTACAGGCCTTGATAATGAAAGACTTGAGTTTTTAGGTGACTCTGTTCTTGGTTTCATTACTGCTGAATACCTTTTTGAGCATCATAAAAACAAACAGGAAGGTGAACTTACCAAAAAGCGTGCCTATGCAGTTTGTGAAAAGACACTTTTCGAATATGCTGAAAAGATTCAGTTAGGTGATATGATTCTTCTTGGTCGTGGTGAAGAGCATACAGGTGGCAGACACCGTCCGTCTGTTGTGTCAGATGCTTTTGAAGCATTAATTGCTGCTATTTACCTTGATGGTGGAGTAGAGAATGCAAAGAAATTTGTTTTACCATTTATTGAGATTTCAACGGAAGAAACACCTGTTTTTAAGGATTATAAGAGTACTTTGCAGGAGATTTTACAGCAGAATCCCACAGAAAAATTTGAATATATCGTTGTTGGTGAAAGCGGACCTGACCACAACAAGGAATTTATTGTTGAAATTCATATGAACAGTAATGTGATTGGCAGAGGAAAAGGCGGAAGCAAGAAAAAAGCAGAACAGGAAGCTGCAAAATCTGCTTTGGAGTTAATGGGATTATGAGTCACACGAACATAAGTATTTTTGTCCCACACAAGGGTTGTCCAAATGATTGCAGTTTCTGTAATCAACGGACAATCAGCGGACAAACTGTTCCTGCAACACCTATGGATGTGGAAAATGCAGTAAGAACAGCAATTGAATATAATGTTGACCCGAAAAATACTGAAATAGCATTTTTTGGTGGTAGTTTTACGGCGATTGAGAGGGAATATATGTGTTCTCTTTTAACCGCCGCAAAGTGTTTTTTTGATAGTCATAAATTTGCAGGAATAAGAGTGTCAACAAGGCCTGATTGCATCGATAGAGAAGTACTCCAAGTGCTTAAAAGTTATGGTGTGACTGCCATTGAATTAGGTGCACAGAGTATGGATGACGATGTTCTTTTGTGGAATCGTAGAGGACACACAGCAGAGGACGTACGAAAAGCGTCAGCACTTATAAAAGACTATGGGTTTGAATTGGGTCTTCAGATGATGACAGGACTTTATAAAAGTGATTTTGTGAAAGACAAATTTACTGCAGAAGAAATTGTTAGATTAAAGCCTGATACAGTACGGATTTATCCAACAGTAGTTTTAAAAAATACCCATTTAGGATATTTGCAAGAGATTGGAGAATACAATGCACCAAATGCAGAAGAGTCGGCACCTTTTTGTGCTGAACTTTTGCAGTTGTTCCAGCAGAATAATATAAAAGTCATAAAATTAGGACTTCACAGTAGCGAAACAGTTGAAGGTGACATGGTGGGTGGTGCTTATCATCCTGCATTTCGTGAGCTTTGTGAAGGACATATTTATCTTGAGAAAATCCTTGAAAAGTTAAGTGGAAAAGACAAAAATAACAGATATGATGTTTTTGTTAATGAAAAAGCCTTAAGCAAGGCAAAAGGACAACAGAAAAGAAACGAAAAAGCATTGAAAAACCAAGGATTTTGGTGTACAATAAAGGGTAATAAAAATTTAGAAGAATTTGAAGTTAAGGTTGTAGAAAATAAATGATTTTAAAATCAATTACAATGCAGGGTTTTAAATCCTGTCCTGAAAAAACAGTACTTCAATTTAATAAGGGAATAACAGGTGTTGTTGGTCCTAACGGTAGTGGTAAGAGTAATATTTCTGACGCTGTTCGTTGGGTTCTTGGTGAACAGTCAACAAAGAGTCTTCGTGGCTCAAAAATGGAAGATGTTATTTTCAGTGGTACAAAATTCCGTAAAGCAACAGGCTTTGCAGAGGTTACACTTTGTCTTGATAATACTGACAGAAAACTTGGTAAGGATAGTGATGAAGTAAGCATTACTCGTCGTTTTTATCGTAGTGGTGACAGTGAATATAAAATCAATGGTGAAAGTGTAAGACTTCGTGATATAAACGAGCTTTTTATGGACACAGGTCTTGGTCGTGATGGCTATTCAATGGTCAGTCAGGGTAAGATTGCTGAGCTTATTTCTTCAAAATCAGGTGAACGCCGTGAAATGTTTGAAGAGGCAGCAGGAATTTCCCATTTTCGTTATAAGCGTCACGATGCACTTAAAAGACTTTCACAGGCGGAAGAAAATCTTGTAAGATTAAGAGATATTTTAACTGAACTTGAAAGTCGTGTAGGACCTTTAAAAACTCAGAGTGAAAAGGCACAGAAATTCTTAGTCCTTGCTGAAGAAAGAAAAAATCTTGAAATTGGTATTTGGCTTCACAATATTGAAAAGACTCAGGAAAAATTAAAGGACCAGGACAGAAAAATTGATATTGCATCTGTTCAGTATAAAGATGCACAGCGTCAGCTTGAAGAAATTGAGCAGAAGATGGATGCGATTGTAGAAAAGAATCGTGAAATCAATGTAAAAATTGAAGAAGTTCGTTCATCAACATCTCATTTTGAAGAACAGGCCGCTGAGCTTGAAGCACAGGCAAAGGTTTACGAAAACTCAATTTTACATAATAAAGAGTCTATTGAAAGACTTGAAAAAGATAAATTATTAGCAAATCAGGATGATGCGAGTATTGATGCTCAGGTTATGGAAACAGAAGAGCAGAAAAAGAAATCACAGGAAAGTCTTGATGAAGCAAACAAAAAGCTGCAGCAACAGATTGCAGAAATTGAAAAACTTCAGGTTGAAAATAATGAATTTGCAACAGTTGCAGCTGACCTTGCAAAAGAAATTTCATTGCTTACAGTAAGTCTTGCAGATAATCGTGTTATCAGTGAAACTGCAAACTCACAGATTGAAGAAATTAAGGCGCGAATTTCAGCTATTGATGACCTTTTGGGCAACCGAAAAGAAACTGTTTTAGCACTTGAGGAAAAGAAAAACGAGGCTGAAAAAGTTCTTAATGAATGTAACGAAAAAATCAACGAGTATAAAAATGCAGTTGATGGTTACAGAATAAAGGTACAGACAAGAACTGAAAAGAGTGAAAAATTAAAAGCAGAAATCAGCACTCTCCAGAGTGAAATTGACCGTAAGAATGAACGAATCCGAATTCTTGATGACCTTGAAAAGAATATGGAGGGATATCAGGGTTCTGTTCGTAGCGTTATGAAAGAAAGTAAGCGTGGAGCGTTAAATGGTATCCACGGACCACTTTCACAGCTTATTACTGTTAAGGATAAATACTCAGTTGCAGTTGAAACTGCTCTTGGTGCTTCTATTCAAAATGTTGTTGTAGATAATGAAAATGATGCTAAAAAGGCTATTGCTTTTCTTAAAGAATCTCGCGGTGGTCGAGCAACATTCTTACCATTGACAGCAATCAAGTCAAGAAATCTTGAAGAAAGTGACCTTGATGATTGCTACGGATATGTGAATATAGCATCAGAACTTGTTGTGACAGAAAGCAAGTATCGTGATATAATCGAAAATCTTCTTGGCAAAACTGTTGTTTGTGAAGATATGGATAGTGCCATTTCTATGGCAAAGAAATATAAAAATAGATTTAAAATCGTTACTCTTGACGGACAGGTTATTAATGCCGGTGGTTCAATGACCGGTGGTAGTAAGGCACAGGGTGTCGGAATGCTCAGCCGTAGTAACGAGATTGAAAAACTGAGTGCAAGTGTAAAAGACCTCCAGGAAAAGAAAGATACTCTTCTTATTCAGGAAAAAATGCTTTCAGAGGATTTGGCTTCTGCAGTTGCTGACCTTAACGGTATTGAAGGAGATATTCTTTCTGCAAACGAAGAAAAAATCCGACTTGAAGGTGAATACAATCTTGCTGTTCAACAGTATGAAACAACATCAAGTGGTGTTGGTGAACTGATTGAAGAAGAAAGAATACTCAATGACAGAATTGAAAAAATAAATACTGATAGTATCACAGCAAAAACAAAAGTAGAAGAACTTACAAATGAAATTGCTGAAAAAGAAAAGAGTCTTGAAGCAGTCAGTGGTGACAGAGAAAGTCTTGCAGTAGTTCGTGAAGAACTTGCACAAAAAATAGAAAAAATAAGACTTGAGATTTTGGGTTATGAAAAGGACATTGAATCTGCTGATGATAATATTCGCAGACTTAATATTCTCAA
This sequence comes from Candidatus Fimenecus sp., assembly GCA_045613065.1. Lineage (GTDB taxonomy): Bacteria > Bacillota > Clostridia > Oscillospirales > Acutalibacteraceae > Fimenecus. The sequence goes on along the minus strand of JAZLAH010000034.1, from coordinate 16,814 downwards.
AGGTTCACATTCTGACAGACTCGATGAACTCCAGAAAGAAATCGAAGCGTTTAACAATAAAAATATCTGGCTTACAAAGGATATTGAAAGCTTAAGAGAGTCTGCTGATGAACTCCGCAAACAATGTGGAGATGCAAAAACAGATGTTGACGATTTACTTGAAGCAAGAGCGCAGCTTGAAAAAGAGAACATTGACCTTCGTAATCTTGAAAAGGAAAAATCATCCGAAAGAGAACGAATCAGCGGTGAACTTGCTCGTCTTGAAGAAAGAAAAGCATCAATGCTTAACGAGTTTGAGGAATACAATTCAAAACTTTATGACGAATATCAGTTGACAAGACGTGAGGCAATTGCCCTTGAAATCGTTATCGAAAATATAGGGGAAGCAAGAACTCGTCTTTCAGCACTCAAGAATGAAATCAGAGGACTTGGTTCTGTTAATGTTTCAGCTATTGATGAGTACAAGGAAGTTTCTGAAAGATATGAGTTTATGTCAGAACAGATTGGTGATGTTGAAAAATCAAAGGCAGAACTTATCCGACTTATTGATGAATTGACAACAAAAATGAGTGTTCAGTTCCGTGAACAGTTCCAGAAAATCAATGTTGCTTTTGGTGAAACATTTGCTGAACTCTTTGGTGGCGGTAAGGCAGAACTTAGCCTTGAAGATGAAATGAATGTCCTTGAATGTGACATTGAAATCAAAGTACAGCCACCTGGCAAAAATGTTCAGAATATCAACTTGCTTTCAGGTGGTGAAAAGGGACTTTCTGCTATTGCACTTCTCTTTGCAATTCTTAAAGTTACTCCTGCACCATTCGTAATCTTCGACGAGGTTGAAGCAGCACTTGACGATGTCAATGTTGTTCGTTATGCTCAATATGTAAGAAGAATGACAAAGAACACACAGTTTATTCTTATTACTCATCGTCGTGGTACAATGGAAGAGGCAGATATGCTTTATGGTGTTACAATGCAGGAAGAGGGCGTATCAAAGATACTTGAATTGAAAACTGCAGAGTTAGCACGAAAACTCGGTCTCGCCTAATTTTACCCGTCCTGCACTTTTTCGCGACGGTAACTCGTGTATCTTCATACACTTCGCCATCGCAAAAAAGCACAATACAGGCAAACTAAGGCTACGATACATATATTTAAAATAATGAGTTAAACAAAGGAATATCATTATGGGAATTTTTAAGAAAATTAACTTTGGTCTTACAAAGACAAGAAATAAAATGGCAGGAGCTATTGATGATATGCTCGATAGCTTCGACGAAATTACAGACGACCTTTATACTGAACTTGAAGAGATTCTTGTAATGGGTGACGTTGGTGTTACAACTGCCGTTGAAATTACACAGAAACTTCGTGAAGAAGCAGAAAAAGGTAAAATCAAAGATGCCAATGAAGTTCGTCAGAAGATTAAGGATATCATTTCTGAAATGCTTTATGGTGGCGAAGATATGGGACTTATCACAGTGCCATCAATCATCCTTGTTATCGGTGTAAATGGTGTTGGTAAGACAACAACAATCGGTAAAATGGCTGCTATGTATAAAGCACAAGGCAAGAGTGTTATCCTCGGTGCTGCTGATACTTTCCGTGCTGCAGCTATTGACCAGCTCCAGATTTGGGCTGACCGTGCAGGTGTTGATATTATCAAGCACAAGGAAGGTGCTGATCCTGCTGCAGTTGTATTCGACACAATCGGTGCAGCAAAGGCAAGAGATAGTGAAATCATCATTATTGATACTGCAGGACGACTTCATAACAAGAAAAATCTTATGGACGAGCTTAATAAGATTTACAGAGTTATTGACCGTGAATTACCATACTCTGACCGTGAGGTTTTGTTGGTGCTTGATGCAACAACGGGACAGAATGCAGTTAATCAGGCTCGTGAATTCCAGTCAGTTGCAGAAATCACAGGTATTGTTCTTACAAAACTTGATGGTACAGCTCGTGGTGGTGTTGTTCTTGCAATCAAGAATGAACTTGGAATTCCTGTTAAGTTTATCGGTGTCGGTGAACAGATTGACGATTTGCAACCATTCAAACCTGCTGCTTTTGCAGACGGATTGTTTGATAAGATAGAGTACAAGGAAGAGGAGGATATTCAGATTGAAATTATTGAAGAGAGCAAAGAAGAACTCGAAGAAGTTAATGAAGATATTTTACAAGAAGAACTCTCCTCTGAAGATGTTGGAGGAACTGAAGAAGATGCCGAAACAGATGATTCAGGACTCGAACAGGAAGAAAAGGTAACAGAGACAGAAACTGAATCTGAACCTGAACCAGAAAAGAAAGAAAAGAAGAGAAGGGGATTCTTTGGACTTTTTAATCGCAACTCATAATATGAAAAAACAGGCGGAGTTACAGAGAATACTCTCTCCACTTGGTATAAATGTTTTAACTGCTGATATGGCAGGAATCGAACTCTCCGAAGTTGATGAAACAGGAGAAACTTTTGAAGAAAATGCATTCTTAAAGGCTGACAGTGGTTGTAAGGAAAGTGGAATGGTCTGTGTTGCAGACGATTCAGGACTTATGGTTGATTTCCTTGATGGTGCACCGGGAGTTTATTCAGCTCGTTTTGGTGGTGAACACGGAAATGATGCAAAGAATAACAAAAAACTTTTAGGTCTTATGAAAGATGTTCCGGATTGTGAAAGAACAGCACGATTTGTAAGTTGTGTATGCTGTTGTTTCCCTGATGGAAGGAGTTTTACAGTTCGTGGCACTTGTGAGGGCGTTATTGCTCACGAAGTACACGGAAACGGTGGTTTTGGTTATGACCCTGTGTTCCTTGTTGGTGAAAAGACATTTGGTGAACTTTCAGCAGAAGAAAAGGACAAGGTTAGTCATCGAGGAAATGCATTAAGAAAATTTGTAGAAGAATTACCAAAGTATTTAGGAGAATAATATGACAAGTAAAGAAAGAGCATATTGGAGAAGTCAAGCAAATGGACTTCAGGCATTATTTCAGGTTGGCAAAGGCGGAATTTCAGATGCACTTATAAAGCAGACTGATGACGCACTTAAAGCTCGTGAACTTATTAAAATCAAGGTGCTTTTGGAAACAAGCCCTGAAAAACCAAAGGTTATTGCACAGCAGTTAGCAGAAGCAACAAACAGTGACTGTGTTGGTGTAATCGGTGGTAGTATGATATTCTATCGTTATAATCCTGAACTTCATAAAGACGAAAAGAAAAAGGGAAGAAAATAATTATGAAAATAGGTATCTTTGGCGGAACATTCAATCCACCTCATAAAGGACATAAGAGAATGGTTGACAGAATGGCATCTGAATTGGGACTTGATAAAGTCATTGTCATTCCAAACAAAATTCCTACACATAAGCGTTGCGACGATTTAGCTGACAATCATCATAGAGTAGCAATGTGTAAACTCGCATTCAGTGAACCTATGTATGAAATCAGCACAATGGAAATGGACAGAGAAACTGACAGTTATACTATTTTCACAGTTAATGAACTTATGAAAAAGTATCCTAATGACCAACTTCATTTGATTATCGGTTCAGATATGTTCCTTATTTTCCATAAGTGGTATAAGCACAAGGAATTACTTGAAAAATGTAAGATTTGTGTTGCTTCTCGTGATAATGATGAAAATATCCAGAAGCTTCGTGCTTATGCTTTTGAGCAGTTGGGTATTTATATGCCTGAACTTGATTCAAAGAGTGTACATATTTCACTTCTTGATGCTTATGAGGTAAGTTCAAGTGAAATCAGGGAAAGAATAAATATGGATAAGAGCCTTTATGGACTTGTTGACCCTGAAATTATTGAATATATGGAGCAAAACAAGTTATATGGTTACGGAAAGAAACGCTGAATTTTTTGATATAATCAAAACACGACTTACTCCCAAAAGGCTTTATCATTCAATTTGTGTTGCTGAAAAAGCAAAGCATTTAGCTGAAAAATTTGGTTCGGACCCTGAAAAGGCATATACAGCAGGACTTGTTCACGATATTATGAAGAATGAGTCTGTAGAAAAAATGCTCGAATTGATTGAAAACGATGGTCAGGTGCTGTCAAGCAGTGAAAAAGCAATAACAGTTACTTTACATGCAATAGCAGGCGAAGTTTACTTGAGAAAAAAACTTGGTATGACTGATGAGGAATTACTTTCGGCAGTTCGTTGGCATACGACAGGTAAAGAAAATATGTCGTTGTTTGAAAAAATCATTTATGTTGCTGATTTGGTGTCAGATGACAGGGAATATCCCGATGTTCAGGAAGTCCGTGAATTGGCAGAAGAAAACTTAGATAAAACCTTATTAAGAGGGTTATCCTTTACAATAGAGGATAACGCAAGGAAATATAAGCTTATTCATACTGACACAGTAAAAGCCTATAATTACCTTGCAGAAAGGATAAAATAAATGGAAAGAACAGAACTTATGAAAAATATAGTTGCTACTCTTGATAGCAAGAAAGCAACTAACATAAAATCACTTGAAATTACTGAACTTACTTCAGTTGCAGACTATTTTGTAATTGCAACAGGTACTTCAGGTACTCATATCCGTGCACTTTCAGACGAAGTTCAGGATGCACTTACAAAACAGGGCGTTGAACCAAGAAATGTTGAGGGTAAATCAACAGGCTGGATTTTGCTTGACTATGGCACAGTAGTTGTTCACCTTTTCACACCTGACCAGAGAGAACTTTACAGTCTTGAACACCTCTGGGGTGATGCAAAGGAATATGACATCAGCGGAATAATCACAGAAGATTAATCATCTTGACGAGTAGTCTTCGCTGATCTGCGTGATATACTTTGGTTTGTAAATTGACCGAAGTACTAAAACAGAAAAAATATCTTTAAAGAAGGTTATATATATGAATTACGATTTTAAAGCTACCGAACAAAAGTGGCAATCAAAATGGGAAGAAGCAAAGGTTTTTGAGGCTCAGGATAATTCTGATAAGCCTAAATTCTACGGTCTTGTTGAATTCCCATATCCATCAGGTGCGGGTATGCACGTTGGTCACATCAAGGCTTACTCAGGTCTTGAAGTTGTATCAAGAAAAAGAAGACTCCAGGGTTACAATGTATTGTTCCCAATCGGTTTTGACGCTTATGGTCTTCCAACAGAAAACTATGCTATTAAAACAGGTATCCACCCAAGAAAAGTAACTGATATGAACATTGAAAAGTTCACAAGTCAGTTAAAGAGAGTTGGTTTCTCATTTGACTATTCAAGAGTTGTTGATACAACTGACGATAAATATTATAAGTGGACACAGTGGATTTTCCTTAAGATGTTTGAAAACGGACTTGCTTTCCGTGATAAGACTCTTGTTAACTATTGTCCTTCTTGTAAAGTTGTTCTTTCAAACGAAGACTCACAGGGTGGTAAGTGCGATATCTGTCACAGCGATGTTGTTCAAAAGTCAAAGGACGTTTGGTACTTAAGAATTACAGAGTATGCTGACAAGCTTCTTGAAGGTCTTAACGACGTTGATTATCTTCCAAACATCAAGCTTCAGCAGGTAAACTGGATTGGTAAATCACGTGGTGCTTTCGTTAACTTCAATCTTAACGAAATTCCTGAAGAACTCAAGATTTACACAACTCGTCCTGATACTCTTTTTGGTGTAACATTTATGGTTATGGCTCCTGAGCATCCAATTATCGACAAATATGCTGATAAGATTTCTAATATGGACGAAATTCTCGCATACAGAACAGAATGTGCAAAGAAGACAGAGTTTGAACGTACACAGCTTGTTAAGGATAAGACAGGTGTTAAGATTGCAGGAATTACTGCAAAGAACCCTGTAAATGGTAAGGATATTCCAATTTACATATCTGACTATGTTATGATGGGCTACGGTACAGGTGCTATTATGGCTGTTCCTGCACACGATGACCGTGACTATGACTTTGCAAAGAAATTTGGTATCGACATTATTGAGGTTATCAAGGGTGGAGACATCAACGAGGCTGCTTATGCTGGCGACGGTGAAATGGTTAACTCTGACTTCCTTAACGGTATTGATAATAAAAAAGATTCAATCGCAAAGATGATTGACTTCTTACAGGATAAAGGCATCGGTGAAGGTGGCGTTCAGTACAAGATGAAGGACTGGGCATTTAACCGTCAGCGTTATTGGGGTGAACCAATTCCAATTGTACATTGTGACAAGTGTGGTATGGTTGCTGTTCCTTATGAAGAACTTCCATTAAGACTTCCTGAAGTTGAAAACTTTGAACCAGGTACAGATGGCGAAAGCCCTCTTGCAAAGATTGATTCTTATGTAAACTGCAAGTGTCCAAAATGTGGTGGCGATGCTAAGCGTGAAACTGATACAATGCCACAGTGGGCAGGTTCATCATGGTATTTCTTAAGATATATTGACCCACACAATGACGAATGTCTTGCTGATATGGATAAACTTAACTACTGGATGCCAGTTGACTGGTACAATGGTGGTATGGAACACGTTACACGTCACCTTATCTATTCTCGTTTCTGGCACAAGTTCCTTTATGACATCGGTGCAGTACCTCATGCAGAACCATATGCAAAGAGAACAGCTCAGGGTCTTATCCTTGGACCTGACGGTGTAAAGATGAGTAAATCTCGTGGTAATGTTATTGACCCTAATGAAGTTGTTGATGTATTCGGTGCTGACGTTCTTCGTACATACGTACTCTTTATGGGTGACTATGAACAGGCTGCTCCTTGGTCAGAAAATTCAGTTAAGGGTTGTAAGAGATTTGTTGACAGAATCTGGAACTTACAGGAAATTCTCACAGATGGTGACGAATTCTCAAAGGAACTTTCTTCTTCATTCCACAAGACAATCAAGAAAGTTACAGAAGATATTGAAGCACTTAAGTATAATACTGCAATTGCAGCACTTATGACTCTTCTTAATGCAATTTATACAAAGGGTTCAATCAATTAGGCTGAACTCAAAGCACTTCTTCTCCTCGTTAATCCATTTGCTCCTCACGTTACAGAAGAGATGTGGGAAGTTTGCGGATATGGTGAAATGATGGCTGCTGATGGTGAATGGCCAACATTTGACGAAGCAAAGTGCATTGACGAAACAATCGAAATCGTTGTTCAGATTAACGGAAAAATCCGTGCAAAGCTCAATGTTCCTGCTGACATTGAACAGGCAGACGCTATTGCAGCAGCAAAAGCAGACGAAAAAGTTGCAGCAGAACTTGACGGCAAGAATATTATCAAGGAAATCTATGTTAAGGGTAAACTTGTAAATATTGTTGCAAAATAATAAAATCAAGGCGGTGGAGGAACTCCTCTACCGCTTTTTATAGGTGAAAATTATGTTCATTTGTCCTATTTGTAAATCAAAATTGAATATTGAGGGTAAAGCATATATCTGCGAAAACAATCACTCTTTTGATATTGCAAAGCAGGGATATGTGAACTTGCTTCCTGTAAATAAAAAGCATTCTGACAACCCAGGGGATTCAAAAGATATGGTGTTGTCCCGTAGAGAATTTCTCGAGGGTGGATATTACGATTGTTTTACAGACAAGTTATGTGAAATAATCACTTCTCTTTTTGAGGATAAGAAAGAAATCACAATTGCTGATTGTGGCTGTGGAGAAGGATATTATGACGGTAAATTGGATACTCTTGACTGTGATGTAGACCTTTTTGGCTTTGATATTTCTAAAGAAGCAGTAAGATATGCTGCAGGGAAATATAAGAATTATAAGTATGCAGTAGGCAGTTGTTTTGATATGCCTTTATCAAATAATAGCTTTGACCTTGCTTTGAATATCTTTGCTCCTATGGTGGAAAGTGAGATATCAAGAATTCTCAAAAAAGAGGGCTATATGATTTATGCTGTACCAGGAAAAAGACATCTGATGGGTTTAAAAGAGTTGCTTTATGAAAATACTTATGAAAATGAAGAAAAGCACATAGAATATGATGGTTTTGACTTCGTTGACAGGGTGTCTGTACAAAATGAAATTACGATAGATGGTGAGATGGGTGTAAACCTTTTCAAAATGACACCATATTACTTTAAAACTCAATTAGGAGCAGAGGATAAGATTATAAAAAATAAGGGATTTACAACACAAATCCATTTTGACTTTTTAATATACAGAAAAAAATAATGGTAGAGAAATTAATCTCTACCATTTTCTTTTGCGATTTTACATGCTTCTTCTGTTGCGAGAGCAAGTTTTGTAATCATGTATTTTTCTGTTGGAATACAGTAAATGGAGTCGTGCTTTGTAGGGAGTTCAAAACAATCTGCGCCTTTAAGGTGGCTGAATTGATACTCGATATGCAGACTGTAAAGTGACGGTGCAGGTTTTTGAATTTTGTAATCCTGACCATTGTAGTTTCCTGTCAAAATAAATCCATTTTCAAGGTCGTGAGTGACCTTTGCTTTACCAAGATTGATATATTCATTAATACCAGGGAATCCATAGACCTGAACTTTGTCGGAATAATTGTATGTTCCATCAAGAAGTTCTTTGCGAATATTTTCTCTTTGCCATTTATACCAATCAGGAATATGTGAAAACTCTGTTTCACCTTTGAGTGCTTTGAGTTCACCAAGTTCAGTCATTTCCCATTGTTTTTTACAATGTTCACAAGTAAGGTGGATTCCTTTGCTTGTCATTTTACCTTCTGTCATACAGTGAGGACATTGATAAAGAATCCTGTGAAGTCCGTCGGCACGATATTTTTCAGTAATGTGAATATTATTATCCTTTTGCCATTTATAATCATCATACTGAAATTCTTTTTCGATAATTTTGTTTATTTCATCAACACTAAGTTTTTCAATATCTTCAGCAGTAATTACCTGTTTCATAGTTGCATAAAAAGGCACTTTTCTGAATTTATAATGTGACCAGAATGGCTGATTCAAAAAGTTTCCGTGGTTAAGAAGAATGACTACGGGAACTTTATTCTTTTTTGCAAGTTTTCCGATAGCAGGAGGCAGAACAGATTGTGTTCCGTCAGGAGAATATCTCGCTTCAGGGAACATAGCAAAAATATCACCATAATCCTGCAATACCTTGTGACAGTTTTTTACAAGTGATAAGTCAGCTGTAAACTTTCTTGTGCACATACAACCAACTTTTTCTAATAAAGCATAGTCTTTATAATACACGTGGTTTGCTGCAACTAAATTTACCTTATCGGGATATGTTGCATCGAAAAGGATAGGAAAATCCATCCATTGCATATGATTTGAAAGGAGTATATATGGTGGTTTTAAGCCATCCATATTGATTTTCTCAATTTTATGACCTTTTCGTAGCAGAGAAAGCAACACACCTGAAAACAGATGTGTAAGCCTAACAACATTTTTTGTCTGTCTAACAGGTGGTTTTGATAAATCGTATTTTTTTGTATTTTCCGGATAATTTATTTCATCTGTCAAAAATGGTTTATTATCGTTCATAATCTCCTAAGTATTTGATTTTTCCTTAAGGATTTTGTAAGCTTCTTCTGTGGCAAACATAAGTTTTAAAACCACATCCTTTTTAGAAGGAATACAGTAGAATGAGTCATCCTTAACAGAAACATCAAAGTTGTCGGTTTTGTTAAGTTTCTTATATAAAAACTCCATATGCAAAGTATCAAGAGTTTTTGTTGCTCGTTGAATTCTGAAGTCGTGACCATTGTAATGACCAGTAATTACAAAGCCATTTTCAAGGTCGTGTGTAACCTTACCTTCACCTAAATCAATGAACTCAATTCCAGGTAATGAATGAATGTGAACATCATCCTCAAACCTGTATGTACCATCAAGAAGTTCTTTACGGACATTCTCTCGTTCCCATTCATACCAGTCAGGAATATGTGAAAACTTAGTTTCACCCTCAAGTGCTTGCATTTCACCAAGCTCTGTCATTTCCCACTGCTTTCCACATTCTTCACAAGTCAGGTGGATTCCTTTACCAACCATTTTGCCTTCTGTCATACAGTGAGGACACTTATAAAGAATTTTATTAAGACCGTCTGCACGGAAACTTTCAGTAATTTTTATATTGTTCTCTTTCTGCCATTTGTAATCATCATAGTACATTTCACGATGAATTACCTCGTTGATTTCGTCAACAGACATTTCTGAAACTTGTTGTGCAGTAAGAACCTGTTTCATAACAGCGTGGAAAGAAACTTTTCTGTACTGACGAAAATCCCAGAAAGGAGCATTGAGATAGTTACCGTGATGTATCATTGTAACCAATGGTACTTTATTCTTCTTTACAAGTTTTGCCACAACATCAGGGATATATGAAGTTGTACCACAATTTGAATATCTTGCCTCAGGATACATATAAAGGATATCACCGTATTCGTGAAGTACCTTGTGAACAGCACGGATGAGGCTAATATCAGTTGTGAACTTTCTATGGCAAGCACAACCAAGTTTTTCCATTATATTTGACATACCAACATAACCGTCAAGAGTTGCAACATTGTTGAACTTAAATGGACGAACAGCCCTGAAACTTACAAGGAAATCAGCAAACTGGGTATGATTTGAAAGGACAATATATGGTGGCTTTAAGCCATCCATATTTATCTTTTCAATAGTACTGCCTCCACGGATAGCAACCTTTGAAATAGCTGAACAAAGACCCGAAGCAAGGCTTTTGTAAAAACCACTTTGCTTTTCAGGTACTGTAGGTGGAACATATATTTTAATGTCATCAGGATAAACTACATAATCCTTAATTTCACTCATTTAATCACCCTCAAAGTCAGTTATATAGATTTATAACTGATTTGTATTTATTTTACCACATTTGAGACTGTTTATCAAGCACCAGTTATTTAACAAACTGTGAAATATCTTCCGGTAAGGTGGATTCAATTTCGATTAACTCTTTTGTAACAGGATGAATAAATTTACAATAACAACAATGTAAAGCCTGACGGGATATGTCTTCACGTGGTGTTCCGTACATTGTGTCACCCACAAGAGGTGTTCCAAGAGAGGAAAAATGCACTCTGATTTGATGTGTTCTGCCAGTTTGTAGGTGAATTCTTAATAATGTTTTACCATCATAATGTGAAAGTGCTTTCCATTCTGTAAGTGCAAATTCACCACGTTCATCAACTGTACGATAAGTTTTTATAGGGTCAGGACGATAAATGGGTCGGTCAATAATGCCTTCACCTTCATAAATTCCCTCACAAACTGCCATATATTCTTTGTATATTTTGCCATTAAGTATGCCTGTAACAAATCTGTTAAGTCCACATACAACAATTCCCGATGTTCCTCTGTCAAGACGACCGATTGAACGGAAAATTGATGATTTTCCTTGTTTCTGGAGGTGATATGCGACGGCATTTGCAAGGGTATCACCCTGATGATTGTGTGACGGATGCAAAGGAAGTTCTGCGGGTTTATCTACAATCAACAAGTCCTCGTCTTCATAAAAAACTTTTAACGGATAGGGCAAAGGCTCAACGGCAGAGGTTTGCTCTTCCTTGTCAACAGGTAAGGTAATTGACAAAATATCACCTGTCTTTAAAAGGTCGATTGTTCGTGTGTGTACGCCATTGAGCATAATTCCGTCAGAGTCGTGCTTGAGCTTTGTAATTAACCTTGATGATGCTTTTGCGTGGTTTTTAAGAAACTCAAGAACTCTTTTACCATCATACTTTTCTTCAATTGTGAAATCTATTCGTCTTTTTGTGTTCATATTAAGATTTCACCTTTCGTCAAATTTCTGTTGTATTATATCATAAAAAGATTACATAGACAATAAAAAAATAGTTTGGTAAGTTGGAGTTTATCGAATAGATTTCGTAGGGGCTGGCGAATCTCACCTGCCGGTTCGGTCGGTGCTTCTGCTTCGCAGAGGTGTCCACTGGACACCCGCACCCTCGACAGCCCGAACCAAGTAAGCATGTAAATCAACAACGGGTCGTCGAGGACGCCGACCCCTACGGAATTCATACCAGATAAATTTTAATTTGTAAACAGGGGATATTTACGTCTTTCTGTATTGATGTAAGCAATAAAACTGATATTACTTCAAATTCTACCAATATTAGATTTTTATTTCTTGCCTTGAGTTTGCCTGTGTGTTACAATTTTTATGAAAGGAAGGTTCCTATGGCGAATTATGAATTGTCCAATAGAATATATGAATTAAGAACACAAAAAGGATTATCACAAAAAGAACTGGGTGCAATTCTTGGCGTGTCAAATAAAGCTGTTTCAAAGTGGGAAACAGGCACAGCTATTCCTAAAACAGAAACGCTTATAAAACTTGCAGAGGTTTTTGAAATTTCAACAGACGAATTGATAAATACTGCTTGTAAAGAAGGTACTATTAATACTGATAAAAATATTGACTATACAATAAAAAATGAAATATCTATAAACAAAAATGAAAAATCATCAAAGGAAATAAAAAGATATTTCTTAAAGGTGTCTGCTGTTTTTGATATTATTATTTCATTGATTGCTACTTCAGTACCAGTTGTAACTGCATTTGTCATCAGTTTAACAGGAATGTCTCTTGGTTCTTATAATGAAACTGTAACATGGACATTGATATGGGCATCAATTATAACAACCGTTGGTTACAATTTGCTTGGAAAATATTTAAAACAAAAATCAAGCTTATCAGGTGATTTTTATAAGCATAGATTTTTGTATTATGTTGTGCCGAATGGTGCAGTAGCATTAATATCTACACTTGCAACAATAGTTAAATATTTAGGGTCAGAATATGTAGGCGATATTTCGTATTGGACAAGCAGATGGTTGAATTTGTTGCTTTCTTTCATATTAATGATTTTAACAATATTAATTATGAGCATTCTTATGAGAAATTCTGTGGAGCAAAATCCTGAAAGAAGCAGAAATTTGTTTAAAAAATTAGCAATCATTGTGACAATTTCTTCTTTGGCAGGGTATGTTCTGGAAGGCTTTATTGACTACGAGAGTTTTGGTGTGTATAACGGAGTTACTCCGATGAAGGATTTTCTGTCACTTTGTTGTGATATTGCAATTGTTTGGTTGGTATATCTATACAAAGAAAATAATCCGAAACGAGAAAAAATTATATATACTGTTTTGCCACTCATAAGCATATGGGCACCTGCAATTTTATATTCGTTTAGTAGGATTCTTCGTTATATATAGTGAAACACAAAAAGCTCGGTGTGAAAACCGAGCTTTTTCATATCTGCAACTGGTGGTTGCTAAATTTTAAAGGCAAGTTGGTGGATTTTACCGTGGATTTGTGATAATATTTAATCAGAAAAGGAGGTTGTACAATGAATCTCGGTGAAAAGATATATCAGTTACGAACTGAAAAGAATATGTCCCAAGGGGATTTGGCAGACAGACTTAATGTTTCCCGTCAATCGGTTTCAAAATGGGAAAATAATACAGCAGTACCTGATTTGGATAAGCTTATTAAAATATGTGATATTTTTGAGATTTCACTTGATGAAATAACAGGTCGTAAAGTACAAAAAGAAAAAACAAGAAATAAACTTGAGGAGATTAAAGAAATAAAAAACAGTCTTACTCAAACACAACAGATTGGTTGTATATTGTTATGCGTTGGACTTGTTTGTGCTTTGATTTTTCCAATATTATCTCCGTTAATCTTAATCTGTGGTACAATTTGCTTGACTGTTAAGAAAAATCCTTGGTATTGGTGTATCTGGGTTATATTTATTCCGTTACTTTTTGTAATTGGTTTGTCGTTGGCAATAAACTTTATTAACAATATAATTGAAATCGCTTTTCTTGTTGTAATGGCATTTGCGACATATAATGCATTTAAAGATACGGAAATAGTAATGTCAAAGAAAAAAGCAATTTTAATTCTTGTTTTATCTATTGTTATTGACTTGTTATACATATTTGTTCATTTGTGGAGAATGGGTGTTTTTGGAACACCTGGCTCAACTACTACAGTTATTCTTGATAACGGACAAACAGTTTCAACCGAAATGGTGACAACTGGTTTAGTATATGGACTTATCAATATGTTCCTTACTGCAGGTGTTGGGTTGTCATATATAGGAATATTTTTAAGTGCAAAAAAATTGAGAAAAAAAGATGAATGTCATTCTGAACGAAGTGAAGAATCTCAATCATAATTGTGAACAGAGATTCTTTGTCGTTACACTCCTCAGAATGACATCTTAAACAATTGAATATAACACAAAAAGCTCGGTTTTACCCGAGCTTTTATCATGTGTAGTATCTTATTTTGCCAAACCGCCAACTTCAAGCATAAATCCACCAAGCTGTGCACCGAATTCAGGACCACCGTCCATAATAAGACGACCTGCTTTTGTAGCCTCAAGCATATCGTCGATACTAAGGAGGATTCCAAGTGCTGAATCAAGGCTGTTGAAACGAAGTGTGAAGAAAGGCATTGCTCTCTTGTATTCGCCACGACCTGCTCTTGATTTACCTGCTTTAATACGGATGAATGCAGAAACCTCAGGATGACCGTCAACTGCAAAAGCATAAACACGGTCAGGACTCTTTGAAGTCCAGTCTTTGATTTCTGTATGACCCATTTTGTTAAGCTGGCTGATACCACTTGAAAGGAGGTAGAAGAAACATTTAACCATAAGAGTTTTTGTTTCTTCATCCTTTGGTGGCTGTGTAGCACCTGTAAGGTCTGAAAGCTTAAGAAGTGTCATAAGCATTGCTTTGAATGCTCCGAAACTCTTAACAACACCCTTCATCTTAGGAAGAGTTGCAGGACCGATTTTGCCCTTGAAGAATGCGTTCATTGCTTCGATACTCTTAAACTGAAGTTCAACATCAGGTGACTCATGTACAGCATTAAGCTTTGTTTCCCATTCACCTTCTGTGATGATGAAATGAGTAGCAAACTTTCCAGCAGGAGCATCCGGGTCAAGTGCACTGACCTGAAGAACAGCAGTGATTTTATCAAACTGTGCTTTAAGTGAAGGAACGTCGTTTGCGATAACCTTCAAAAGCGGTAATGCAGCATTGAAAAATATTTTTGATGCATAAAGTTCATTTTGTGCGTGCATATTATCAACTCTCTTTCTGAACAATGAAGTAATTTATAAAAATTATACTTCGTCGTCCCAGTTATCGTCTTCTTCAAAGTCTGCGTTCATTGTTTCACGAACAGCAGCGATAATTCCGTTAGCGTCAATACCAGCGTCTGACATAATGTCTTCGTGAAGACCGATCATAGCAAAGTTCTTATGACCGAGCATCTTGAATGCACAGCCCTTACCGTACTGAGCCATAACTTCAGCAACTGCTGAACCAAGACCGCCGGTTACAAGATGGTCTTCAACTGTGATAATTCTTCTTGTGTCAGAAATTGCTTTCTGGATAGCCTCAACGTCGATTGGACTGATTGTATGCATATTAAGAACACGAACTGAAAGTCCGTCAGCGTTCTTAAGGAACTTAGCAGCTTCACGAGCCTGGAATACACAAGAACCACAAGCGATAACTGTGATATCTGTACCCTCGTGAACTTCAACAGCCTTACCAACTTCGAAACCATAGTCCATATTGTCATAAAGAACACGGTCAAAACCACGGTTGATACGGATGTAATATGGTCCGAAGTTGTCGTAAGCAGCGTTAACTGCGTTTGCTGTTTCAAAACCGTCAGCAGGTACGATAACTGTAAGATTTGGCATTGCTCTTGTGATAGCAAGGTCAGTAATAGCGTGGTGAGTTGAACCAGCCTGACCGAATGATGTACCTGAGTGAGTAGCAATAATCTTTGCGTTTACATTCTGATAGCAGATGTCTGTGTGAAGCTGGTCACAAGCACGCATTGATGTGAAAGCAGAGAAACCTGAAAGGAATGGAATCATACCTGCTCTTGCCATACCTGCTGCAACACCGAACATATCCTGTTCAGCGATACCAACGTTGATAACTCTTTCAGGACAAACCTTTAAAACGTCACCAAGTTTTGTTGATTTTGCAAGGTCAGCTGTGATAGCAACAACCTTAGGGTCTCTTAAAATAATGTCGGCAAGTGCCTTACCGTAAATTTCAGCTGTAGAAAGTGCAGTCTGGTCAACTGCTGTATAAACAAATCCGCCTGCCATAATTATTTGCCCTCCTTTTCTGCTCTTGCAACTCTTGCTGCATAGTCAGCATCAAGCTCATTGTTGAACTTTTCAAAGAGTGCATCGTCGATTGCACCGTAGTGCCATGTGTAGTCACCTTCGATTGACTTGATACCAGCGCCCTTCTTTGTATCCATAAGAATACATGTAGGAGCACAAGGTGTCTTTGCTCTTTCAATAGCAACGTCAATAGCGTCACAAAGCTCACCGATGTTGTTACCGTCAACAACGATTGTGTTGAAGCCGAATGATGTCATCTTGTCAGCAAGTGGTTCAAGCTTCATAACATCTTCTGTGTTACCGTCAATCATGTTGTGGTTTCTGTCGATGAATACGATACAGTTAGAAAGGTTATAGTGATTGATTGTCATAAATCCTTCCCAGCATGAGCCTTCACCAAGCTCACCGTCACCTGTAACTACGTATGTAAGGAAATCCTTATTCTGAAGTCTTGCTGCAAGTGCTGTACCTGCTGCGATTGATGGACCGTGACCTAATGAACCTGTAGATGCGTCAACACCTACAACCTTGTTTGAGTCGAGGTGCATACCCATCTTTGAACCTGAAAGGTTAAATGACTTGAGCATTTCAACGTCGTTGAATCCCTTGTCGCAAAGTACGGGTGCATACGCGATAGCTGCGTGACCCTTTGAAAGGATGAAACGATCTCTGTCTTCCCACTTGGGATCGTCAACCT
>JAZLAH010000033.1:0-44451 GCA_045613065.1 Candidatus Fimenecus sp. | reverse complement strand
AAAGGGTGCCGTCTCGGTTAAAGAGGAACAAGAGATTTTCACACCCGATAAAACGGCGCTATACGAAAAGGTTTTAGAGTTGTTTTATAAACAACAAAATTAAATTTGAGTTTTTTCAAAAAACACTTGATTATTTTACTTTGTTGTGGTACAATGTCTATTGCTGTGGAAAACCATAGCATATGCGCTGATAGCTCAGTTGGATAGAGCATCTGCCTTCTAAGCAGAGGGTCGGGGGTTCGAATCCCTTTCAGCGTGCCACAGCGCATAAAGTTAATATTTTGTTTATTGGCCTTTGTGCGCTGATATATATGGTGGGTATAGCTTAGTTGGTTAAAGCGCCAGTTTGTGGCACTGGAGACCATCGGTTCGAATCCGATTATCCACCCCACTAACTTAGAACACCGTCAAACTTTTGACGGTGTTTTGAGTATCAATAACAATTTAATATTGGGGTGTCGTCAAGCGGTAAGACACAGCACTTTGACTGCTGCATTCGTAGGTTCGAATCCTGCCACCCCAGCCAAAATAACAGTTCTGACCTTTAAGTTGGGACTGTTTTTTATTTTGTAATAAAGGATTCGAACCTGTGAAGGTCTGAGCGTTAAAAAAACGATTCAGTGAATCGTTTTTAACGAAGTTTGATAATTACGAATTACGCATTATACATTATGAATTACAAATCATCCCAACATAACATCCAGCAACATCATTACTGCAAAACCGAATATTATGCCCATTGTTGCAAAATACGGTTGTGCCTGTTTATTTTGCTGACATTCGGGTATTAATTCATGTACAACAACTAATATCATTGCACCCGCAGCAAAAGAAAGAGCATAAGGCAGAATTGCTTCAATATGAACAACGAGTAAAGCACCTATTATGCCTGCAATCGGTTCTACGATAGCAGAAGCCTGACCCATCAAAAAGCTCTTTTTCCTTGAATACCCTTCTCTTCTTAAAGGAACTGAAACTGCTGCACCTTCAGGAAAATTCTGTAAACCTATTCCAACAGCAACAGAAATTGCTCCCATTAATTTTTCGGGTGTATATCCCCCATCCTGCAAAGCACCAAATGCAACACCCACAGCTAAACCCTCTGGTATATTGTGAAGTGTTATAGAAAGAATCAGCATTATGATACGGTTCAAGCCTTTATTTTCATTTGTGTCATCTACTTTTTTTATTGCAAATGAGACGATTTTATCTGATATCCAAATAAATAATGCACCTGATAAGAAACCAATTGTTGCTACTAAGTATGCAGGTATATGTGATAATGCTTCAGCTCGTTCTATTGCCGGTTGAAGTAATGACCAGAAACTTGCTGCAATCATAACTCCTGAAGCAAACCCAAGCATAAAATTTAATACTTTTTGATTAGGCGATGTGAAAAACACAACACTTGCTGCACCCAATGCAGTCACAAACCATGTTCCCAGCGTTGCTATCAGCGCCATTATGACAAATGTATCCATATAGCACCTCCTGTATTCATTATATTCATTGAGCACATTGAGGTGCAAAAATTAAAGACAGTAGCCGATTTAGTTACTGTCTTTTTTGAATTGTTATATAAATCGGAGTTTATCGGGATGAATAATGAAATATTGCTACGCAATAGTAATCTTCGATTATGAAGTATTTATCGTTGATAAATATGAAGTAAAGTAAATCCTTTCATATGCCGCAAGGCATACTTCATAGCAAAGCTACTTCATATCCGTCAGGATACTTCATAAATCCAACGGATTTACTTCATTGTGGCTTCGCCACTTTTCTCCCCAAAAAATTTTAATTTGTCTGTCAAAATAACAAGGCGAAGTCAGATGACCTCGCCCTACCATATCTATTCAAATGTTACCTGGATATTGTTATCTGTTGATGTTACGAGAATTTTGTTCATTACTGTTCCAATATTATCAATCATAAGTGTTGAAACTTTATCTTCAATATTACGACGAATTACATTACGAAGATCACGAGCACCTCTTACATTACCATCCATCTTTGAAACAACTGCAGATGGTGTATTTTCATCATAAACAAACTCAATTCCCTTATCCTTAAGAACAGTTTTCATTTCGTTCATCATAAGGACTGCAATCTTCTTATAATCTTCTTCAACAAGAGGATTGAAAACAACAATTTCATCAACTCGACCGATAAATTCAGGTCTTAAGAATTCATTAAGTGCTTTCAACACTTTTTCTTTTGAAATTTCTTTTGCACTCTTACCGAAGCCTAATGATGTTTCTGCTTTCTGGCTACCTGCGTTTGATGTCATTATAATTACAGTATTTGCAAAACTTACAGTTCTACCGTGAGCATCATTTGTCTTACCTTCATCAAGAATCTGAAGAAGTATGTTCATTACATCAGGATGTGCTTTTTCAATTTCATCAAAGAGGATAATTGAATATGGTTTTCTACGAACTTTTTCAGTAAGCTGTCCTGCTTCATCGTAGCCCACATATCCTGGAGGTGAACCGATAAGACGAGAAACTGAATGTTTCTCCATAAACTCACTCATATCAAGACGTATAAGTGTTTCAGGAGTATCAAAAAGCTCCATTGAAAGCTGTTTTACAAGTTCTGTTTTACCAACACCAGTTGGTCCCACGAAAATGAATGATGCAGGACGTTTCTGAATTGTCAACTGAATACGGCTACGTTTAATTGCATTTGCCACAAGTGTTACAGCTTCATCTTGACCGATTACCTTTTCCATAAGTCTGTTTTCAAGACCACGAAGTCGGTTAACATCACCTTCTACAACTTTTGTTGCGGGGATTCCTGTCCAGAGATTGATAACCTTTGCCAAATCCTCTTCAGTTACATTGTTATCCTTTGCTTTTTCCTGAAGTTCAGCTGCCTTGCCCTCACATACTGCAAGTTCACCTTTAGTTTTGTACAAATCCTCATATACAGGATTAAGATCTTCATCATTTTCAGGATTTGCAATTCTTTCCTCAAGCTCTTCAAGATCCTTTTTGAGAGTTGCAATCTTCTTTTCATTTATTTCGTTTTCACTGATTGCTTTATTACGAAGATTTGCACAAGTACAAGCTTCATCAAGCAAGTCGATTGCCTTATCAGGTAAAAATCTGTCAGTAATATATCTTTCAGAAAGTGTTACTGCTTTATAAACGAGATTGTCACTAATCTGTACTCTATGGAAAAGCTCATAATAGCCTTTAATACCAATAAGCATTTTATATGTGTCTTCAATTGATGGTTCTTCAACCTTAACAGGCTGGAAACGACGCTCAAGAGCAGCATCTTTTTCAATATGTTTACGATATTCGTTGAATGTTGTAGCACCAATAACCTGAATTTCACCACGAGAAAGTGCAGGTTTCAAAATATTTGCAGCATTCATTGAACCTTCTGCATCACCTGTACCAACAAGGTTATGCACTTCATCAATAAAGAGAATGATGTTACCCTCACTCTTCACTTCTTCAACAAGGCCCTTGATTCTGCTTTCAAACTGACCACGGAACTGTGTTCCTGCTACAAGTGCAGTAAGGTCAAGTAAATGAATTTCTTTATCAATAAGTTTTGCTGGAACATTGCCATCTGCAATTCGCTGTGCAAGGCCCTCTGCAATTGCTGTTTTACCAACACCAGGTTCGCCGATAAGGCAAGGATTATTCTTTGTTCTTCTGCAAAGAATCTGGACTGTTCTTGCAATTTCCATATCTCTGCCGATGATTCTGTCAAGCTTACCATCCCTTGCACGTGCAGTTAAATCGGTACAATAAAGAGAGAGCATCTTTCTCTTATCATTCTTAGTCCCCTGCTTTTTCTTACCTTTTGGTGCATTTTTCTTGTCACCATTAAGGTCTTTGATGTTTTCTTCAGGAACATCCATTGGCATCATACCCATATTCTGCATAAATGGAAATGTTGATGCTCCACCAAGTTGGAAATCATCTCCCATACTCTCCATCATCTGTTCCATCTGTTCATTCATATCGTCAAGCTGGTCTTCTGTTATACCCATATTGTCCATCATTTGCTTGATTGGACCGATATTCATTTCCATTGCACATTTGATGCACAAGCCCTCATTTGTTGTTTTATCACCTTCCATCTTTGTAATAAAGATTACGGCCGGTCTTTGTTTGCATTTACTGCAAATCATATTTTTGTTCATTTTGTGTCCTCTTTTTTATTTATTATTTGAACGATTCTTTAATTGTTTGATTACACTTGGGAAATAACTGAAAAATGCTACAAAGGTAAGCACAACAGCTATTACTACAAGCACAAACATCAAAGTTTCAGGAATTACATATTGTGGGTAATATAAACTGATTGCTCCAACTTCAGGACCAAATCCCATTATTACAACCATAACTGCATAGAAAGCAAATGTTGCAAGTTTTCCCCAGATTTCAGCAGCAACAGGACGAGTACCGATTGCAATAAGGAAAATACTTACTAAAATCATAATCAAGTCTTTTATGATGAAAAGTAAGAACACCCAAGCAAATGACTGCATTGCTTCACTTTGTGCTTCTTTAAACTTAAGGAAAAGAACAATTGCAAGTGCAAAAATTGTGAGTTTATCTGCAATAGGGTCAAGCATTTTACCCAAAGCAGACACCTGATTAAATTTACGTGCGATTTTTCCGTCAACAGCATCAGATAAGCCTGAAATAAAGATTACGAAAACTGTCCACCATATATATCCCTTGTAATAAAGAACTGCTATTACGGGAATCAGACAAATTCTTATTACTGAAATAAGATTTGGAATTGTTAAACAACCATCAAAAATTTCTTTTATATTGTCTTTTAATGTTTTTGCTTCGCTCATAATAAATTACTCCTTATCTCAGAAAATTTCTGTTAATGATTTGACAAATGGATTTATATTATCTAAAAGTCCCACAACATATGAACCGTTTACCATTGTGGAAATTTCACTTTCTCCACCTGCAAAAAGAACTTTAAGAATGGTAGATATGAAAATTATCACCATAACACCTTTACAAGCACCAAGCACGCCACCAAGCACTTTATTTACAGTACCTATAAGAGGTAGTTTAAAGATTTTTGACAAGAGTCCTGCAACCCATTTAAGTGCAAATAACAATACTGCCGAAAGCAAAAGGAATGAAATTGCTGTTAGTGCAGTTACGACAATAGGTTGTGCTATCTTATCAACTAATTCTGTCGCAAGATTTTCTGCTGAAAATGTTTCAGAAGTGATTTTTGCCTTTACTTCTTCAAATTCAATTCCCAAAGATGATGCAAATGACACCATAAATCCTGGCATTGATTCGAGGACCATTTCAGCCTGTGCTGTTGATGATGAAATATTAAGATTTTCATCAATCTGTGTTTCTACTGTTTCAATAATGCTTTCCTCAACAATATTATCGTAAGCTGCTTGAGCAACAACAGGACTAAACTGATAGGATAATGTCAAAGCAACAATAACTGAAATAAGTTCAAGTAAAGAAAGCATAAAGCCTTTTTTTGCTGCTGTAAAAATGAAAGCAGCAAAAACTGTCAATAAAATTACATCTAAAATAATACTCATTATGTCACCTCTGATTATTTTTCATTATCACTGACGGATGAAAACTGTTCAATTTTATCCGCTGAATAAACGTATGTATTTCTTCCGGAAATCATAACTTTTTCAGCATCGGTATTCACATTTGCCGAACCACACATCTTACCTTTTTTATTGTAAATCTGTACATTTTCATCAGTAAGAACACCAGTATATTTACCATCAGTTGAAACTGACTTAATAAGTCCGTCAATCTCCTGTGTGAAAAGCTCTGAACCTGATTTATTATATACCTTTATAATTTTCTGTGTTGTACTTGAATACTTTGAAAGGACAACTACTGCTGTATTATTATCGGAAATATAAAGCTTATATGGTGTATTCACAGAAACATCAATATCTTCTTTTACTTTCTCACCTTTTATTACCTGACAGATATTGTTACCAAAGACAAAAAGTGTTTCATTTGAAAGGAACTGAACAGAAGAAACTGCACTATCCATATATTCAAAAGATGCTTTAGGCTCTGTACCATTTTTATTGAATATATAAACTTTGGAATATACCGAACCATTGTCAACACCAAGTACTGATACAGCATAGAGTCTTCCATTATCAGAAACATCACAGGAAATAATGTTTTCCTTTGCACATTTCCACACAAAGACCTCTTCTTCCTTTGTGTTATATACAGTTAACATGCTCTGGGCATCTTTAGTTCTTGATGCAATCGCCACAGTACCGTCCTTACCCATAGCACCTGTCAAAATCATATATGGGAGTTCTTTTTCATATAGAGTTCCTGTTTTTGACTGAACTCTAAAATTCTTTGCTCCCACATCATATATTAATGCTCTACCACTATTACAACTCATTATCGGATGGTCGTATGTATGAGGAGTATTTGAAATTTCCTTTGCAGTTGAATCAAGAACTTTTACGGTATCATCATACACAAGAATCAAGTCTGAATTTGTAACTCCTGCATCGCTTATTTCTATACCATTCATTCTGTAAGGATATCCGTCACCTGAACCTATACCTGCAACTGCAGTTCGTATATGGTCACTGATTGTAGAAAATGTTACTCCTCCAAATTGACCCGCTGCGAGCACAATAAGCAAAAGTACTACAAGAATAATTGCAAGAAGTTTCAGTGTTTTTGCATTCTTCACACTTATTGTTAATGATTTTTTCTTTCGTTTTACAGGTTTTCTTACCGGTCTTTTATTTTTTGTTTCCACCCTGTTCACCACACATTCTTATTCGTAAAATACCTCATTAAGATACAATCCACAACCTTGGGCAGTAACTCCTGCCTTTTCTCGGTTGAGACTCTCTATAATTTCAGGAATACTTCCCTGTTCTATTTTACCTCGTTGAATATCAAGAAGAGTTCCTACGATAATTCGTACCATATTGTAAAGAAATCCATTACCTCTGACACGAATTTCAACTAATTCACCATTTCTCGTAACAGTGCAATCATATATCTCACGGACTTTATCCTGGACTTCTGTACCTGCACTACAAAATGCTGAAAAATCGTGAGTCCCAATAAATGCTTTTGCTTGTTCATTAAGCATTTTTTCATCCAATTCATAAGAATAAAACAATGCTTTATTTTCATAAAATGGATTTCTATATCTGCCGTTATATATTAAATAGACATATTCCTTACCTTTACAATCATATCTTGCATGAAAGTCATAATCGACTTCACGACACCCATAAACTGATATTTCAGGTGGAAGATAAAAATTTAGTGCATCAGGAATTTTTTCAGCCGATACTTTGCATTCTGTTCTCACATTGCAACAAAACATATTGGCGTGAACACCTGCATCTGTACGGCTACATCCTATTATATTTTCATCATTTCCGCTTAAAGACTTAAAAGCGTCACACAATTCTTGCTGAACTGTAACTGCATTTGGTTGAATCTGCCATCCATGAAATGCAGTACCATTATATCGCAAGGTTAAAAGTAAATTCCGCATTATATTCACCACAGAAGATATTAAGCACTATCACACCAACGATTAAAAATGCCATTACAACAAGTGACACATAATCACGCATTGAAAATTTAAGTGCATTCATTGTAGTTTTACCGACACCACCATTGTAACAACGACAAGTCATCGCATTTGCCAACTCATAAGCTCGTCTTATAGAATTAAACAACAATGGAATAAACAAAGGAATAAGCGCTTTTGCTCTTTTCATAATATTACCCTGGTCAAAAGCAGCACCACGGCTTTTCTGTGCACTCATAATTTTATCCACCTCTTCAATAAGCGTTGGAATGAATCGAAGTGCAATAGTCATTATCATAGTAACCGTATGAAAATCAATACCAATTTTCTTTAACGGTGCAAAAGTTTTATCAAGTCCATTTGTAAGTGATGTTGGAGATGTTGTGTAAGTGAGCATTGTGCTCATAACAATCAAAAGTGAAATACGAATAGCCATAAATACAGCAGTTAATATGCCACCACTTGTTATTTGTATCTTCCAGACATCAATCAAAACGATTCCTGTTTTAACATAAGCAATCTGTAAAACTGATGTAATAATCACCACAAGCAAAATTGGTCTTAATCCCTTTATAACTGTTTTAACAGGAATTTTTGAAAGTCCAATTACAACAGCTGACAATAAAAGATTAAAGAAAAGTGAAATAAAATTATTTGATGCAAATACCATTATTATAAAAACAACAGTAAATAAAAGTTTTGTTCGTGGGTCAAGACGATGGATGACCGAATTAAATGGGAAATACTGACCGATTGTAATATCTTTAATCATCCCGTCACACTCCCCTCAAAAAGTTTTTTGAGTTCCTTATAACCCTGTTCAACTGTGTATATTTTTTCGCTTACAGGATAACCTTTTTCACGAAGTTTTATAAAAATTTCAGTAATTTGAGGTACAGAAAGTCCAATTTCTCGAAGTCTTGATGCTTTTTCAAAAACCTCGTCAACAGTACCTGACATTTCCACCTTTGAACTATTCATCACAATTACCTTTGTGGCATATTTTGCAACATCATCCATACTGTGAGATACGATTATTACTGTTTTACCTGTCTGTTCACGATAATTTTTTACCAAACCAAGAATATGCTCTCTGCCCATTGGGTCAAGTCCACTTGTAGGCTCATCAAGAATGAGAATTTCAGGCTCCATTGATATTACACCTGCAATAGCAACTCGTCTTTTTTCGCCACCTGATAGATCAAATGGTGATTTCAAGAGCATTTCGTCAGGAATACCAACGTATTTTGCTGCATTTCTTACTCTTTCGTCAATTTCAGTTTTTGAAAGCCCCATATTAGTTGGACCAAAGGCAATATCTTTATATACGGTTTCTTCAAAAAGCTGATATTCAGGATACTGAAAGCAAAGACCAACACGGAAACGTGCATCATAAAGAGTTGCTTTTGAATCATGAATGTTTTTATCATCAAGAAAAATATTTCCGTTTGTAGGTTTCAAAAGTCCGTTCAAGTGCTGAACGAGTGTACTCTTTCCTGAACCTGTATGACCAATAATTGCTACAAATTCGCCTTTTTCTAAATCTATATTCACATTGTCAAGTGCGGTGATTTTAAAAGGTGTGCCCTCACCGTAGACATATGTTAAATTTTCGGTTTTAAGGTGAGACATCTTTTACTGACCTTTCAATAAATCATCTATATTTTCCACTAATTCGTCAATGCTCAACAAATCATTTTTGAGATTAATTCCATCTTCCTTAAGCATTTTTGCAAGCTGACAAGTCTGTGGCACATCAAGTCCGATACTACGGATTTTTTCAATATCTGAAAAGACCTCTTTTGGTGTACCGTCCATAATAAGTCTGCTGTCGTCCATCACGACAATTCTATCGGCTTCACAAGCTTCTTCCATATAATGAGTAATGAAAACAACTGTAATTCCAAGTTCACGATTTAATCGTTTAATGGCTTTCATTACATCACGTCTGCCCTCAGGGTCAAGCATTGCTGTTGGTTCATCAAGTATAATACAACGAGGTTCCATTGCAATAATTCCTGCAATTGCAACACGCTGTTTCTGACCACCTGAGAGTTTATGAGGTTCGTGATTTTTATATTTATACATACCGACAATCTTAAGTGATTCATCAACTCTACGACGAATTTCCAAAGGCTCAATTCCAAGATTTTCAGGACCAAATGCCACATCTTCTTCAACAATTGTAGCCACAATCTGATTATCAGGATTTTGAAAAACCACACCGACTGTCTGTTTAATTTTTATATCATCATCTTCGTTTTTTGTATTCATTCCGTCAACGAGGATAGTTCCCTGTTCAGGAATTAAAAGACCATTTGCAAGTTTTGCCAATGTACTTTTACCCGAACCATTATGACCAAGCACAGCCATAAAGTCACCCTCATTGATTGTAAGTGAAAAATCCTTGACAGCAGGAGCTAAAACAATTCCCTCGTCATCACTTTCATATCGGAATGTTACATTTTTAAATTCTATAATACTCATTCTTTGCTCCAGATAGCACTTGCACCGCAAGGCAATATAAGTCCGTTTTCTGTGGTACGGAGTCCGATTTCGCTACCTGTTACTTTACCACCAAAACGCTTTTTGACAACTGCACCAAGTATGTATTCCATAACTGATGGTGAAAGTCCTGTTGTATATGAGTTTATAAGCACCATAAGTGGGTCATCACTTAACACCTGACTACAAAGTTCAACAAATCCGTAAACTTCATTTTCAAGTTTCCATACTTCACCACCAGGACCTCTACCATATGATGGTGGGTCCATAATGATAATGTCGTACTTGTTACCACGACGGATTTCACGCTGAACGAATTTTATACAATCGTCAACAATCCATCTTACTGACTTATCGGCAACTCCTGATGATACTGCGTTTTCCTTTGCCCAAAGTGTCATACCCTTTGAGGCATCAACATGGCACACAGAGGCACCTGCTTTAAGTGCAGATATTGTAGCACCACCTGTATATGCAAACAAGTTAAGGACTTTTACTTCACGACCTGCATTTTTAATAATTTCTGCAGTCAAATCCCAGTTAACAGCCTGTTCAGGGAAAAGACCAGTATGCTTAAATCCCATTGTTTTTATATTAAAGGTCAAATCACGATAATCAATTGTCCAAAAATCAGGAATTTTGTTTCTGATTTCCCACTGACCACCACCTGTTTGTGAACGGTGATAAACAGCATCAGCTTTTTTCCAAAGTGGATTTTTCTTTTCTGTTTTCCAAATAACCTGTGGGTCAGGACGAATTAAAGTCACATTCCCCCAACGCTCAAGTCGTTCACCGCAGGAGCAATCAATAAGTTCATAATCTTTCCAATTATCGGCAACTCGCATTTTATACTAACCTTTCTCTTATAACTTGAGCTACACTTTCGCCCAACTCATTTATTTTATCTAAATCCTTACCCTCAAGCATTACACGTACAAGAGGTTCTGTACCCGAAAGACGAACAAGAATTCTACCGTCATTCTTAAGTTCTTCTTCAACCTGCTTAATTGCATTCTGTACTTCTTTATCCTTTGGAAATTGTGCTTTACCAAAGTTTGATACACGGACATTAATAAGCACTTGTGGATAAACTTCCATTTCATCGGCAAGGTCTTTAAGTGATTTTCCTGTATCTTTCAAAACTGAAAGTAACTGAATCGCAGAAAGCTGACCATCACCTGTTGTTGCATACTGTAAGAAAATAATGTGACCCGACTGTTCACCACCGATACTGTATCCGTTAGCACTCATATTTTCAAGAACATATCGGTCACCAACTTTGGTCTTTTCACATTTAATTCCGTTTTCTTCGCAGAATTTGAAAAATCCCATATTACTCATAACAGTAACAACAGCTGTATCTTTTTTAAGTTTTCCAAGTTGTTTCATATGCTTTGCACAGACTGCAATACATTTATCACCATCCACAACTTCACCTGTATGGTCAACAGCCAACATTCTGTCGGCATCACCATCAAAAGCAAAGCCAAGATGACAACCATTTTCAACTACACATTTTTGTAATTGTTCAAGATGTGTTGAACCACAATCCTTATTGATGTTGACTCCATCAGGTTCTGCGTTTATCACAATAACATCTGCACCAAGACGACTGAAAACATCTTTTGCTGAAACACTTGACGAACCATTAGCACAATCAAGTGCAATTTTGTATCCATTAAAATTCATATCAGTAGCACACAATAGATGTTCAATATAATCTGCTACTGCGTTCTCACACTTTGTTACACGACCAACTTCTCCACCAATTGGTGTTGGAATTTCTGTAACATTATCAAGAATAATTTCTTCAATTTCATTTTCAAGTGCATCAGGCAATTTATATCCATTTGACTGAAAAATTTTAATTCCGTTATATTCACAAGGATTATGTGAAGCAGAAATCATAACACCTGCATCACAACCATATTCACGGACAAGATATGCAACTGCAGGAGTAGGCACAACACCTAACTGCAACACATCAGCACCAACTGAACAAAGACCTGCTGTAATAGCACTTTCAAGCATTTCCGACGATGCTCTTGTATCCATACCAATAAGAACCTTGGGTCTTTTACCGTTCAAATTTTTACTGAGCACCATTGCAGCTGCTCTGCCAATCTGCATACTGAGTTCACAAGTAAGTTCTGTATTCGCAACTCCTCTTGCACCATCTGTACCAAAAAGTCTGCCCATTAAAATACTCTCCTTAAAAAAGTGATGTCTGGGAATTATTCTTTTTAATTGTTTCAGGCATTTTAAATCCTAAATGTTCATATGCCAATGGTGTTACAACTCTGCCACGAGGTGTTTTTGCCAAAAAGCCAATCTGCATAAGATATGGTTCATAAACATCTTCGATTGTAACAGCTTCTTCACCGATTGTTGCAGCGATTGTTTCAAGTCCCACAGGACCACCATTGAAATTGCGAATCATTGTTGTAAGCATAAGTCTGTCAATATTATCAAGACCGATTGCATCGATTTCCATTCTGCCAAGTGCAATTTTTGCATTATCCTCACTGATAACACCGTTACTCATAACCTGTGCAAAGTCTCTTGCTCTTTTCAGGAGTCTGTTTGCAATACGAGGTGTTCCACGAGAACGAGATGCAATCTCCAATGCACCGCCATCTTCAGCATAAATATCAAGAATTCCTGCACTACGCTTAACAATCTGTGAAAGCTCCTCAGGAGTGTAGAGTTCAAGTCTTAAAATAACACCGAATCTGTCACGAAGAGGTGCTGTAAGCTGACCTGCACGAGTTGTAGCCCCTACTAATGTGAATCTTGGTAAGTCAAGACGAATACTTCTTGCAGATGGACCTTTACCGATGATAATATCAAGTGCATTATCCTCCATAGCAGGATAAAGAACTTCTTCAACTGCACGAGACAAACGATGAATTTCATCAATGAACAGCACATCACCATCGTTAAGATTTGTAAGAAGTGCAGCTAAATCACCTGGCTTTTCGATTGCCGGTCCTGATGTTACTCTGATTTGAACACCCATTTCATTTGCGATAATTCCCGCAAGAGTAGTTTTACCAAGTCCCGGAGGTCCATACAATAAAACGTGATCGAGAGTATCTCCTCTGTTTTTTGCTGCTTCAATATATATTTTTAAGTTTTCTTTTACTTTTTCCTGACCGATATATTCAGTCAGCATTTTTGGTCTTAAAGAAATTTCAATATCGTGGTCAGTTTCAGTAAAACCAGGAGTCATTATTCTGTTTTCATTTTCGAAATCCATTTAAATTCCTCCTTAACCAAGCGAAAGCATTTTAAGTGCCTGTTTAATAATATCCTCAACTGAAAGTGATGGGTCGATTTTACTTACTGCAACACTTGCATCACTCTGTGGGAAGCCAAGCATTTCAAGTGCAGCAACAGCTTCAGCAGTATTTGAGTTTGTAAGTGTTGAACTGACAGCAGATAAATCAACTGAAGAAGTAACATTACCCATTGTCTTACCAACTTTATCTTTAAGCTCCATACAGATTCTCTGTGCAAGTTTAGGACCAACACCATTTGCCTTTGTAAGTGCTTTATGGTCACCTGCTGCAATACTGAGAGCTACTTTATCAGGTGTCATTTCAGAAAGAATTGCAAGTCCCATTTTAGGTCCAACACCATTAACTGTTATAAGCATTTTGAAGCAATCCATTTCAGTTTTATCATAAAATCCGAAAAGCTCCATTGCATCTTCTCTAACATTGAGATATGTGTAAAGAGTGACTTTCATACCTGTTGAAGCACATTTTTGTGAAGTTGTAAAAGTAGTCATACAACGAAATGCAACACCATTCACATCAACACATACAGTATTGGCATCAAAATCAACTACATTTCCTGTTACTGAATAAATCATAATTTTTCCCTTTTATTTTATATTTCTTAATCTTCCCATAAGTGAACCACTTGCGTGAGCATGACATATAGCCATAGCAAGTGCATCGGCAGTGTCATCAGGCTTTGGAACTTTTTCAAGATTTAAGATAACTCTTGTCATTTCCTGAACCTGTTTCTTTTCGGCTCTACCATAACCTACAACACTCTGTTTTACCTGTAATGGAGTATATTCAAAAATTTCCAGTCCATTTTTCTGTGCTGCAAGGTTAATAACACCTCTTGCTTGAGCAACGTCGATTACCGTTTTAGCATTTGTGTTATAGAACAGTTTTTCGATTGCCATAGCATCAGGCTTATATTTATTTATTATGTCCTGAATTCCATCATACACCGTTTCAAGTCGCTCATTAAAAGGTGTTTTTGCTTCAGTTGTAACAGCACCATAAGCTATAACCTGAAAACGATTTGCTGTATAGTCAATAACGCCCCAACCAACGATTGCATAGCCCGGGTCGATACCTAAAATCACCATGACATACTACCTCACTCTATATTCGAATAATTATAACATATTACATTATAAATGGCAAGAAAAAAGGGACTTAAAAAAGCCCCTTTTACATATAATTTTCAGTTTGTTAATATTTTACTTTTTATTGTTTTTGTCGCGTTCACGGATTACAAACTGTGTTGGTGTACCTTCAAGGCCGAACACCTCACGAATCTGGTTATCGATATAACGCTGATAGCTATAATGGAACAAGTCCTTATTATTCACGAAGCAAACGAATGTTGGTGGTCGAGTGGAAGCCTGAGTCATATAGTAAATCTTAAGGCGTTTACCCTTATCTGATGGTGGCTGAACACGAGCTGTTGCGTTAGCCAGAACATCATTAAGCTTACCTGTTGAAATTCTCATTGCGTTCTGACTGTCAACAAATTTAATAAGCTCGTAAAGTCGGTCAATTCTCTGACCTGTTTTCGCACTGATGAAAATAAATGGTGCATAGCTCATAAATGAGAAATCGACCATAAGCTTTTTACGGAATTTATCCATTGTTGTTCCGTCTTTTTCAACCAAGTCCCACTTATTAACTGCGATAATACAAGCTTTACCAAGCTCGTGTGCAATACCTGCAACCTTTGAATCCTGTTCTGTAAAGCCTTCAGTTGCATCAATCATAATAACGCAAACATCTGCTCTTTCAACTGCCATTCTCGCTCTGATTACAGAGTATTTTTCAATCTGGTCTTCAACCTTACTCTTACGACGAAGTCCAGCAGTATCAATGAACATAAATGAACCGTGTTCATTATTTACATATGTGTCAGTTGCATCTCTTGTTGTACCTGCAATATTAGAAACGATAACTCGCTCTTCACCTGCAATTTTATTGATAAGAGATGATTTACCTGCATTTGGTTTACCAATAATGGCAACTTTTACGATTTCATTTTCTTCCTCAGTTTCTGTTTGTTCAGGAAGATATTCAAGCACTCTGTCAAGCAAGTCACCTGTACCGTGACCATGAGCTGCTGAAACCTGTACAGGGTCACCAAGACCTAAGTTATAGAATTCATAGAATTCTGCAGGAGGCTCGCCCAATGAGTCAGCTTTATTTACGCAAAGAATAATTGGTTTATTGCTCTTGATAAGCATTGTTGCAACTTCTTCATCAGTAGCAACCACACCTGTTCGCACATCAGTTACAAAGATAATAACATCAGCACTGTCAATAGCAAGTTGTGCCTGACGACGCATCTGTGAAAGAATAATATCGTCAGAATATGGCTCAATACCACCTGTATCAATTAAAAGCATTTCGTGACCAAGCCACTCACAATCACCGTAAATTCTGTCACGTGTAACACCAGGTGTATCATCAACGATAGACAATCTTTTACCGATAAGTTTGTTGAAAAGTGTACTTTTACCAACATTTGGACGACCAACAATCGCCACTACGGGTTTTGCCATTATTTCACCCCCAAAATATCTTTCAAAATCTGACCTCCGTCACCGTTTGTCAGAATAATTTTCGTATTTAATCTTTCTTCCAATTCCTCGATTGTCATATCATCAAGGAATTTGTTTTTATTTTCAGTATGATTTGTGTAATCACTAATCATTGAACTTGGCAACAGTAAATATTCACCTAAATCCAAGTCTTTCAGCTGTTCATAAAGGTCAATTCCCGTTATAAGTCCTGAAACTGTGATACTCTCACCGAAGAAATTATTAATAATTTCCTTTACCTGAATTTGAACATCGAATTTTTCTTCTGCTTTTTTGCAAAGTTCACAAAGATATGGATAAAAATCAACGCCTGTTGCTAAAGTTACTTTTTTATATGCAGGTTTTTCGTTGCAATATTCAAGTTCATCCATAAAATCGTTATAAAACGAACGAACAAGACCAACACCGTTATCAAGCTGAGGATAACCGTCATAATAGTCTTCATCAGGTAATTCACGCTCTGCTTTTATGAAAAATTCATCAGCAGGATAACAAAGTCCAACACCATATTCCTTACGGAATTTTTGTGAATATCCCTCAATAATATCGATAGTTTCACCAGCTGTTGCCTTGTTATAAGGTTCAATTTTTTCCAGTCCGTCACGGAATTTTGTAAGTCCCACAGGAACTGCTGCAATACTTTGAACTGCAGGATAAAGCGCAGACAAATCCTCAATGCTTCGTCGAAGTTCCTCACCATCGTTATAACCAGGGCAAAGAACAAGCTGAGTGTTCATCTGTATTCCTGCATCGGCAAATCTTTTTATGATTTCAAGGCATTTACCTGCATTTTTATTTTTCATCATCTGAACTCTGAGTTCAGGATTTGTTGTGTGAACAGAAATATTCACAGGACTGATATGCATCTTGATAATACGTTCTACTTCGTGTTCGGAAATATTAGTAAGTGTAATATAATTACCAAAAAGGAATGAAAGACGGCTATCATCGTCCTTAAAATACAGACTTTGTCTTAATCCCTTTGGCAACTGGTCAATGAAACAGAAAATACATTTATTTTTACAATGCTGTTGCTTATCCATAAGATAAGTCTGGAACTCAAGTCCACAATCAGTATTCTCAGTTTTAATGACTTTATATTTTCCATCACTACACTTAAATGTCATGGTGATATTCTGCTCTGCCATATAAAAGTCGTAGTCGAGCACATCCATAATGTCATTGCCATTTATTTTAAGCAATTCATCACCTGCTGAAACACCTTTCAATGCACATACAGACAATGGTTTAACTGCACTTATTTTAACAGACAAAGCAATCACCTCACATTTTTAAGAACATTAATATTTTTAAGCAAGACTAAAAGGCGGAGAGAAATTATTCTTTCCGCCTTACTTAATAACAAGATAAATTAAGCTTCTTCTTTAAGAGCAACAACCT
Source organism: Candidatus Fimenecus sp. (assembly GCA_045613065.1). GTDB lineage: Bacteria > Bacillota > Clostridia > Oscillospirales > Acutalibacteraceae > Fimenecus. The sequence continues at coordinate 27,095 of JAZLAH010000033.1, read as the reverse complement.
GTCTACCCTTATACTGTCCGCATTCACCGCAAACTCTGTGAGGTCTCTTGTAACCACCGCAATTTGGGCACTTAACAAGCTCAGGAGCTGTCATCTTCCAAACGTTTGAACGTCTCTTATCTCTTCTTGTTTTTGAAACTCTTCTCTTAGGTACTGCCATGTGGGGCACCTCCTTATATTTTAATAAATAATTAACTAATCTTCAAGCAACTGTAATAAAGCTGCCATTCGCGGGTCAATTTCCTTTTTACAATCACAAGGACCGAAATTCAGGTTTTTACCGCATTTGGAACAAAGTCCCTTACACTCTTCATCACACAAAAATCTTAATGGTAATGAAAAGACTATGTCCTCACAAACTAATGAAGACAAATCAAGCACGGAATCCTCAACAACAATATAATCATCATTATCGTCATTGACAAGATTATTTGCAAGTAAATGTTCAAATTCTACCTGAAAGTCCTTTTTAAAGCCCTCGGCACATCGACTGCAAACCACGGTTGCTGAAAACTTTGCAATTCCTGACAACGACACAATTCCCGTGTTATTCTCGATTTTACCACTAACCGCAATACCCGGTGCGTCAAGTGAAATATCGTCAGAAATAGAGTATTCTGGTTCAAAGCAGAAATCGAATTCCTTTTTTGAGCCTTCAAGATTAAAAATCTGTTCAAGTTGAATATTCATAAAACATTCCTCATCACATGCGTTAAATATTATATATTTATATTTCGTTTTTGTCAACAAAAAATGGAAAGATTTTTTGTAGATTTTGCAGAAAAACGGCCATCGAGCAACCCCGACAGCCGATATTTCTTATTTTTTCAATTAGTTGAGCTTTTCACAGTACTCAAACATTGCTTCAGGAAGGTCCTCGAAGTCTGATGAGATTGTGAAAGTAAACTTTGTACCAGAAATCTTTGAAAGAGCATCAACTTTCTTAAGGAAAGCTGCAAGAGCTTCGCCTGTTCTTTCTTTATCGTCAGCAATTCTATATGTTGCGTCAACGAAAATGTCAGTAATATCATGGTCACCTGCACAAATACCACTTAAGAAGCCATAGAATGCATCATAACCTGAAATTGCAAAAACATCAGTTGCAACAAGTCTTGCGCGATAGTTTACGTCGTATGTAAGTTTTGTTTCCTTTTCAACACATACAACATTACCGCTTGATACATGAACAGCGTCATTAACGTGCTCTACAAGTACCTTTGTTTTTCCTGTTCCTTTTTTACCGATAATAAGAGAAATCATATTATCTCCTCCTATATATTTATTATCCGCTAAAAGCGGTCATTTCCCTTTTTTACTTAAGTCTTGCTAATAATTCTGCTTGTTGTGACTCATATCCTGGTTTTCCAAGAAGAGCAAACATATTCTTTTTATAGCTTTCAACACCAGGCTGATTAAATGGATTAACTCCTAAAACATAACCTGAAACTGCACAAGCTTTTTCAAAGAAATATACGAGATAACCGAACTCATATTCATTCATCTCAGGAATTTCAATACAGATATTTGGAACTCCACCATCAACATGAGCAAGAAGTGTTCCTTCATATGCCTTACGATTAACAAAGTCCATTGTCTGTCCTGCAAGGAAGTTAAGACCATCAGCATTAACTTCATCCTCTTCAATAACAACTTCTCTCTTAGGCTTTGTAAACATAACAGATGTTTCGAATAACATTCTCACACCGTCCTGAATATACTGACCCATTGAATGAAGGTCTGTTGAACAAATAACGCTTGCTGGGAAAATACCCTTACCATCTTTACCTTCGCTTTCACCGTAAAGCTGTTTGAACCATTCGTTCATCATTGTGAAATCAGGTTCATAAGCAACCATAAGTTCAACTGCTTTACCCTTACCAAGAAGGATGTTACGAAGTGCAGCGTACTTATAGCAATCATTCTTTTCAATGTCACACACGCTGTATGCTTCACGAGCATCAGCTGCACCCTGCATCATTTTATCAATATCAATTCCTGCAACAGCAATTGGTAAAAGACCAACAGCTGTAAGAACTGAATATCTACCACCAACATCATCAGGAACTACAAATGTTTCATATCCAGCCTTATCAGAGAACTCCTTAAGAGTACCCTTAGCCTTATCAGTTGTAACGTAAATTCTCTTTGCAGCCTCTTCTTCACCATACTTTTTGATAAGAAGGTCACGGAAAATACGGAAAGCAATTGCAGGTTCAGTTGTTGTACCTGATTTTGAAATAACATTGATTGAAAAATCAATATCCTTAACCATATCAACGAGTTCTGAAAGTGAATTACCACTGATTGAGTTACCGCTGAAATAAATATTTGGAGTATCCTTTGATACAAGATTATAATTCTGTGATGTACAGAATTCGATAGCAGCACGAGCACCGAGGTATGAACCACCGATACCGATTACAACAAGTGCCTTTGAATCTTCCTTAATCTTCTGAGCTGCTTTTTTAATTCTTTCAAATTCTTCCTTATCATAATCAACAGGAAGGTCAACCCAACCTAAAAAGTCAGCACCTTCTCCACTTTTGTCCTGGATTTTCTGATGAGCATCTTCCACAACACCTGCCATAGCCTTTATCTCATCATCAGTAATAAAATTCTTAACATATTTGTCGTTAAGTTTCAACGCCATTTTGATTTAGTCCTCACTTTATGTTATAGTGTTTTAACTATTTTACCCCAAAATCACGGAATTTTCAATAGATATTTATGATTTTTTTGCAAAAGTGGACCACAAAAGTGAAAAGATAAACCAAGTATCTCTTCGTTCGATTCTTTTTTCTGATAAAACCGAACATTCTCCAAGAATTTTCCCATCAATTTCAAAATATATCTTTCCAAAAGTCTGATTCTTTTCTACAGGTGCTTCCACATCCACACACATATCAACACGTTGAATAATTTTATCTTTGTTACCTTTTTCTATTAAAATTGGTTTTGGTTTCTCAACGATTGATTTTGCTATACTTTCCTTTCCGTAAAGTACAGACACATCAGTTATAAGTGAATAATCAATTTCAGGTTTATATATTGTATAATTCGCAAATCCCCAACTTAGCATTTTCTTTGCATCCTCAAAACGCTCTCCACTATTGTCACTACCAAGTACTACTGCCACAAGCTCCATTCCATCACGCTCTGCAGTTGCACTAACACAATACCCAGCTTTTGATGTTGTGCCTGTTTTAAGTCCTGTTGCACCATCATAGTATCGAATGAGTTTATTTGTATTAACAAGCTGAGTTTCACCATCACGAAGCGTATCCATCCATACAGTTGTATATTCCTTTACTTTTTCATATTTCATAAGTTCACAACTCATAATTGCTACATCCCTTGCCGTGGAATAGTGATTTGTGACAGTATCATCAAGTCCTGAGCAATTCTCAAAACAAGTGTTGTTCATACCAAGAGCTTTTGCTTTTTCATTCATCATTGAAACAAATGAAGTTTCATCTCCTGCCACATACTCACCCAAAGATGTGCAGGCGTCATTTGCACTTGCAATTATAGTTGCTTTCAATAATTCGTGAACCGTCATTATTTCACCTTCCTTAAGCCAGATTTGAGAACCACCTTTTGACGAAGCATTCTGACTTGTTGTAACTTTATCCTCAAGTGCGATTTTTCCTTCTTCAAGTGCTTCAAAAACGAGCAAAATTGTCATAACCTTTGTTATTGATGCTGGTGAAAGTTTTTCGTCCGGATTCAACTCCATAAGAACTTTTCCTGATGAAATCTCCATAAGTATTGCCGACTTTGCCGAAAGATTACCAACGACGGTTTCCTCCTGTGCAAAAGAGATTACAGATGTTGACATTATCATTATTACAGCTATTAAAACACAAATTATTTTTTTCATTGTTATCCCTCCGAAAAAAGTATATGAATAGGACAAATTAGTATATGAAAAATATAATTTATGTGATATAATAAGTTTAGGTGAGATTATGAAGGTATTTTTCCACACTCTTGGGTGCAAAGTTAACCAATATGAGACTCAAGAAATGCGTGAGCAATTGAATAAAAATGGTTATGAAATTACTGAAGATGAAAGTGTTGCTGATATTTTCGTCGTAAATTCTTGTACCGTAACTAGTGAAAGTGACAGAAAGTCAAGACAATGTGTTCGTCATTATAAAAAGAAATATCCTGAAAGCACTGTTGTACTTACAGGATGTATGCCACAGTCATTTCCTGAAATGGCAGAAAAACTTACTGAAGCAGATATTGTACTTGGAAATAAAAACAACAAGTTGCTTGTGTCTTCTCTCAACGAATATTTTGCCAATGATTGCAGATGCTTGTATCTCGAGCAACATCAAAGTGGTGAACCACTTGTATCATCAGGAATAAGCAATTTTGAAGAAAGAACACGAGCAATACTCAAAATTGAAGATGGATGCGACAGATTCTGTTCATACTGTATTATCCCAAAAGCAAGAGGAAGAGTCCGCTGGAAACCAATAGAGGATATCAAAAATGAAGTTAATGCATTAACTGAAAATGGGTTTCGCGAAATTGTTCTTGTAGGAATCAATCTTTCTGCTTATGGCAGAGGAAGTGACTTAAATCTTGCTGATGCAGTTTTTGCAGTAAGTGAAAATGAAAAAGTAGAGAGAATCCGATTAGGCTCCCTTGAACCTGACCATATTACAGACGAGTTAATTGAACAACTTTCAAAATGTGAAAAACTTTGTCCACAATTCCATATTTCTCTTCAGAGTGGTTGTGATAAAATCTTAAAGAAAATGAATCGACATTACACAAGCGCTGAATACTATTCACTCTGTCAGAAATTGAGAAAAGAGTTTAAAGACTGTACTCTTACAACTGACATTATGGTTGGATTTCCTTATGAAAATGAAGAAGACTTTAATATAACAAAGAAATTTGCTGAAAAAGTTGGTTTTGAGAAAATACATATTTTCCCATATTCTCGAAGAAGTGGTACTGTTGCTGATAAAATGGATTGTCAGGTTGAAAAGAGCGTAAAAGCACAGCGTGTTGCAGAATTATCTGCAGTTGCTGATAATATCAGAAACAACTTTTTGAAAAAACAAATAGGCAAGACCCTTTTTGTTCTTGTTGAAGAGAAACAAAAGGATAATGTATTCTTTGGATATACAGCCAACTACACACCTGTTAAAATTGCTGACGGCGTTGTTGGTGAAATAAAAGAAGTAAAAATCAAATCAATACAGGACGACTACTGTATTGGAGAATAACAAAAAGCAGGAATGATAATTTAAAATTCATTCCTGCTTTACTTTTTTATTTATCTAAGTCGTATGAAATTGAGTTTACAATACCACTTGAATTGAATGATACACTCAATCTGATTGCTTCTTTTCCCTTAAGTTCAACCCTATATATATATAATCTGTCTTCACTTGTTTTTCCTTCAGGAATACCAAGTGCTTCTTCAACATCTGCACGAGTAACACCAACTGTTAATCCTGCGGCAACAGTAATAGCTCTGTTTCCCTTTGCAGAATTGAAGAAATTAAAGCCTACAACAGTTGTGTCAAGATAACCACAATCAGAAGAACCGAGATTCTGACAATCAATTTTTATCTGAGTATCTGTTCCTACAAGTGGCATAGTGAATGATTCACCTGGTTTATACTGCTTATTTACATAAGCCTGTTCATTAACAAATCTTAAACCTGATGCATTTAAAAACTCTTCAATTGTACAAGGAAGTACAATTTTATTTTTATTTGCGAAAGTAATTTCACCTGCTGACCAGGTTTCCTTTAATTTTTCGCCATCAAATTCTTCAACAGGTTCGTATTCGCCATAATCCACTGTAGAATTATCATCCTTGTTGCATGCTGTAAAAGCAAACAAGCCTATAACCAAAACAAGTAAAATTGCAATAAACTTTTTCATAATATCATCCTTTCTGATAACTCATATATTTTACCCGAATTATCAAGTCGTGTCAAGGCTGTTAATTAGTTGTATAGTAGAACCAGTTAGCAAGATTTTCAGGTTCAACAAAGAACTTTGCTCTGTAAAGTGCTGTTTTGAATTTTGAACCCTTAACTGGAATATCAGCAAGAGATTTTACTGTTACATCATAATTTTTGTCTGCCTTTACAGTTACAATCTTTTCTTCATTTGGCAATAAGTCAAAATAGTTATCAGAGAATGGTGTTTTAAAATCAGGAATATCCACCATTACACTACGACAGAAAACAGGTGAAACAAGTTTTATTGTAAGTTCACCATTTTCATAAGACACTGACTTCTGAATTGTTCCAGCCTGAAGTTTCAAATCTCTGTCAGGAACAAAGATTTTTGTTCTTTCTGAAACGAGCTTTCCGTCTTCAAAGAGCTTAACAGATAAGAACATATTCTTCTTATCACCTGTTATATTGCCTCTTTCAAACATAACCTTTGAATTTGCATGGACCTTTACAACCATATCAGATGTATTTGTGTTTTCAAACAACACTTTACCATCAAGAGTTGAAATGGAAATACTTACCTTTACATTATGCTCGTTCATTGTGTCGTTAATCACATAAACCTTATAATCCTTAGCTGTTTCTTCAATTGAAACACAAAGAGGTTCAAAGAAATGACGAGCAGCATACTGAAGTGCCTTCCATTTTCCTGTATAGTCCACACTTGACCATGATGGTGCCTGCCAGCAGTCGTTATACTGCCAGAAAAGTGAACCATTACAACGTTCACGATGGCGACGCCAATGTTCAGTTGCATCCTGAATACATTCTTTCTGAATGAGGTTTGTCATATAAATCAAATCTTCAAACTTTTCAGGCTCATAGAACTTTTCAAGGAGATAATAGAGCATTTTTCTATTACCATTTTTACATTTCTGATGAGAATTGAAAATATCACTTGTGATATAGTAGTCACTCTCCTCAGCAAACTGACGAACAGCATCCATTGATGGTAATGACTCAAGACCAAACTCACTACAGAATCTTGTAGGTCTTGTTCTGTAATAATTAAGTGGTTTCTGACCATGCCATACAGTCCACATATGAGTATCACCGTGGTCATCACCAGTAACACCCTTACGGAAACTTTCACCAATTGGTGATGTTTCGATATATGGTGTGTCAGGGTCAAGCTCTGTAACAATGTCCTTAAGTATTTCGTAGAAGAATTTCTTATACCACTGAACAATCTTCATTGTTTCTGGCATATATGCGAACATTGTTTCAACCTCATTATTGCCACACCAAAGGCAAAGAGAAGGATGAGATTTAATACGCATAATCTGGTATTTTATTTCCTTTAATACATTCTCACGGAAATCTTCTTCATAGAATGGGTACATAAGACAAGCAAACATAAAGTCCTGCCAAATAAGAAGACCTTTTTCGTCACACTGCTCTAAGAAATAGTCAGGTGTATAGTAAGCACCACCCCAGATACGAAGCATATTGAAGTTTGCACTAAGAGCTGAATCTATGTAATAGTCATAAGTTTCGTTTTTAACTCTGCCCATAAGTGAGTCAGGAAGAATCCAGTCGGCACCCTTACCGAAAATAGGCACACCATTAAGATAGAAACAGAAATTGTGACCATATTTATCTTTGCTTCTGTCAAGACGAATTGTACGAAGACCTATTTTCTTTGTAACAACAGAATCATCAAGTGTTGCAACTACTGTATAAAGTGGTTGCTTTTCTTTGCCTGACAATTCCTTTGTCCACCAGAGTTCAGGGTTTTCGATTACGATTTCATTGTTTTCTATTGCGTACTCTGTACCATCAGGATAGATGATTTTAGCAGATACTTCACCCTTACCATCAACAAGAGGATTAATTTTAACTGTTACTTTTCCGTCTTTATGAATCTGCTTGATTTCAACATCCTCGAGTCTGTTGTCAAAACATTCAACACAAATATCATCTGTAATACCTGAAAGAGGAAGATGTGGACCCCAGTCCCAACCGAAATGACAATGTGGTTTACGGATATATGCAGCACCATCAGTACCATTGAAATTCTTTGGAATTGGCTTTTCTTTCTGCATCTTTTCAGCATATGTTGTTGGTGCAAAGAAAGTGATTTTAAGAGTATTCTCTCCTGCTTTTGCCACATCTTTAATGTCGAATTCATATTTAAGATGTGCGTTTTCACCCTTACCAATAAGAGTATCATTTACGAAAACCTCACAAAGTGTATCAAGTGCTTTACATACAAGCAAAACCTTTCTGTTTGCAAGGTCATCTTCTGTGAGTGTGAATGTTCTCTCATAAGTCCAGTCTTCACGACCAACCCATTCAACTAACTTTTCATTATCTTTGTAATATGGGTCAGGAATAGCACCTAACTCTAATAATTGAGTGTAGTTATCAGATGGAACATTTACATCGTATTGTTCCCCGGTTGCAACACGGGTCATATCCCATTGTCCGTTGAGATTATAAGTCTTCATAACAAATTTTTCCTTTGAAATTATATTTTATATTATTGTAACAGAATGTGGAATGTATTGCAATATAAAAATGATAGACAAAAGGGACGATGAAACATCGCCCCTTACATATTATTTTAGTTTTGCATTGCAGTTTTTACTTATGGTTTTTACTGACAAATATACTATCCCCCACACTACAAAATAGATTGTCAAAAATACTATTGTGAATATCAAAAGTACTTTTGGCTCAAAAGGAATCCATGTATTTATCACATAGCACAGAGAATATGCAACATAAAGTATTGAGAGATGACAAAGCAATGATTTTGATATTCCCCAATGTTCAATTTGATTAAATATGCTTGCACCTGCATGAACAAATGCCAACAAATAAGTTGAAATAATACCTGTCATCACTTCCAAGCCACTCAGCATAAACCCATCAACAGTTTTTGAAAGTATAAAATATATAATTCCTAAGATAATGGGTCCAAAGCCACCGAAAATGAGTCCACGATGAATAAACTCCTTTACATATTTATTCATATTACAAACCTAACCTTTCTTTTACATTTTTAAGATTTCTTCGTGACACGTAATCCTCATATCCATTTTTGAAAATAACCATCAATGCTCCGCCAACACTCGCTTTGAATTTATCAATCTTTTTGATATTGGCAATACAGGACTGATTGATTTTAACAAAGTTATCATTTAAATTTTCCTCTATCTGATAAAGCCTTGATTTCAACCTGTATTTGCCCTTTTCAGTAAGTGCATACACCTTGTTTTCTTCTGTGATAAAACAGCAAATTTCATTTAAATTAAGTTTTATTGTTTCTGTTTCACCATATCCCGTCAAATCAAAGGAGTCATTATTGACCAGTTGTTCAATTTCACAGATCAACGCTGTTTTTTCGTGAGCGTATATGAGAATTTGTTCGTCACGATTTTTGTCAATTACAATTCTGAGTTTCATGAAATTCCTCCTTGCAAGTGTATAATATCATCTTACTTTTCGGTTTGCAATGTATTAAAGGTGTTAGGCATTTTTACGAATGTATTCGGTAAAAAATAAAGGACGATGAAGCATCGTCCCATAAAATTCATTTAATTATAAATTATACTATTTCTCCGCCACCGAGAACTGTATCACCATCGAATATTACAAGTGATTGACCTTTGGTTATTGCTCGTTGTGGTTCGTCAAATTTAATGTGAAGGTTTCCGTTTTCGTCTTGCCATGCAGTTGCGGGTTGTTCTTTATGTCTATATCGCACACGTGCAAGGACACGAATCGGCTCTTTTATCTCTTTTCCGCTGATTATATTTACATTTTTAGCTACTACTGTATCTGTAAACAAATCCTCATTATCACCCAAAATAACATTATTTGTTTCAGGGTCAATATTCATTACATAAAGTGGAGTTTTATATGCAATTCCAAGACCTTTACGTTGACCGATTGTGTAATTCACGATACCTTTATGCTCACCGAAAGAAAATCCTGTTTTATGGATAAATTGTCCTTTTGGATATTCCTTATTGTTATAGCTCTTAATAAAGCTTACATAATCACCATCAGGGACAAAACAAATATCCTGACTATCTTTTTTTCGGGCTGTTATAAGGTCATTTTCTTCAGCAATCTGACGAATTTCAGGCTTTGAATATTCACCTAATGGGAATTTAATATGTTTGAGTTGCTCCTGTGTAAGCATATAGAGAAAATAGCTTTGGTCTTTGCTTTCATCAACTGCTTTTTTCAGTTTGTACTCACCATTTTCACATACAACTCTTGCATAATGACCTGTAACAACAAAGTCCGCATCTAACTCGTGCATTTTTTCCATCATTGCACCGAATTTAAGAGTACGATTACATTCTACACAAGGATTTGGTGTTTGGCCATTCTCATAAAATTCAATAAACTTATCAATAACGAGTTTTTTAAATTCTTCTTTAAGTGGATAAATATAAAAAGGCATATTAAGTTTATCGGCAACTGCTTTTGCATCACTGCAATCTCCTTCGATATACAGTTGCATTGTAGCACCAACACAATCATAGCCTTCATTTTTCATAAGTAAAGCAGCGACGGAGCTATCAACTCCGCCACTCATAGCAATAACTGCTTTTTTCATTTTTACTCACCCAAGTTCAAGCATTTTATCAATGCATTTTTTGGCTTTCTCAATTGTATCTGCATCTAACGTGATTTCTTCGCCACCATTACCCTGCATTGTGTTATAAAGGTCAACAAGAGTTGTCGCTTTCATATCAGGGCAAATAAGTTTTGGTGAAAGTGTAAAGAAATTCTTATCAGGACATTCATACTGCAAAGATTCTGCAATGCTGATTTCTGTGCCGATAATAAAGTTTTTATGGTCACTTTCCTTTGCAAACTTCATAATACCTGTTGTTGAGCCAACATAATCAGCGTGTGCTACAACTTCAGGCTTACATTCAGGGTGAACAAGAAGAAGTGAATCAGGATAAAGTGCTCTCGCCTTTTTAACATCCTCAGCTGTAATCTGACCATGAATCGGGCAACCACCATTTACAAACTTAAATGTCTTTTCAGGAAGCTGTTTTGCCACATAGTCACCTAAATTGCAGTCAGGAATAAAAAGAATCTTATCGTTTTCCAACTTACTTACAACACTCACTGCAGATGCAGATGTTACACACACATCACAAACTGTTTTAAGTTCGGCAGTAGTGTTGATATATGCAACAACAGTATAGTCAGGAAATTCTTTTTTCACTTCTTCGATATATTCCTTACTCATCTGTTCTGCCATTGGACAACCTGCAACAGGACTTGTGATATAAACTGTTTTTTCAGGTGACAAAATCTTTACAGTTTCTGCCATAAATCGAACGCCACACATAATTACAGTTTTTGCATCAGTCTTTTCTGCTAATACGCTTAACTGAAAACTATCACCAGTATAGTCAGCAACCTCGATAATTTCTCGAGCAACATAGCTGTGAGCCAATATACAAATATCTTTTTCTTTCTTAAGTTGCAGGATTTTTTCCTGCATTTCTTTTACTGTCATTTTAATCTTCCTTTTTAGAGATTAATGATGGTGGTCTTCAAATTCAAAATCTGCTTTGTTGTATTCTATACCGTTTTTGTCGTAATAGTCCTTAACAGCTGCTTTGATTGCCTGTTCAGCAAGAACTGACCAGTGAATTTTAACTGCTGGAAGACCATCGAGAGCTTCAACAACTGCTTTATTTGTAAGCTTAAGTGCTTCTGACAAAGGCTGACCTTTAATCATATCTGTTGCAATTGAGCTTGTTGCAATTGCAGATGCACAACCGTAAGTGTTGAACTTAACATCTGTAATAATATCATTCTCAATTTTGAGATACATTTTCATAATATCTCCACATTTTGCATTGCCAACTTCTCCTATTCCGTCAGCATCTTCCAATTTACCTACATTATGAGGATTCACAAAATGTTCCATTACTTTTTCTGAATATTCCATTTTTATTTACCTTCCTTTACTATCTTTTCCCACAATGGTGACATATCACGAAGTCTGTCAATAATTGGTGGTAATTTTTCTAAAATATAATCCATTTCTTCAGGTGTGTTATCTTCACAAAGACTCAAACGAAGTGAACCATGAGCAACTTCGTGTGGAAGTCCGATTGAAAGTAAAACGTGGCTTGGGTCAAGTGAACCTGATGTACAAGCTGAACCTGAAGAAGCACTGATTCCCATTAAATCAAGGTAAAGAAGAAGTGATTCACCTTCAACACCCTCAAAACAAGCACTTACATTACCAGGAAGTCTGTGTTCGCGGTCACCGTTAATACGGCTACGTTCAATCTTAAGAATACCCTCAATGAGTTGTTCTCTCATTGCAATGAGTTTCTTTGTGTTTTCTTCCATATGGTCACAAGCATCTTTAAGTGCTGCAGCCATACCTACGATTGCAGGAACATTTTCTGTACCTGCACGACGATTTCTCTCCTGAGCACCGCCTTCAATAAGATTTGGAAGTCTTATACCCTTTTTGCAGTAAAGAGCACCAACGCCTTTTGGTCCATGGAACTTATGTCCTGAAAGTGAAAGCATATCAACATTGTCTGCTTTTACATCAACAGGAACATGTCCGACAGCCTGAACAGCATCTGTGTGGAAAAGAACGCCCTTTTCACGACAAACTGCACCGATTTCACGGATTGGCTGAACTGTACCGATTTCGTTATTAGCGTACATAATTGTAACAAGAGCAGTATCCTCACGGATTGCATTTTTAACATCTTCAACCTTTACAAGTCCGTTTTCGTAAACATCAAGAAGTGTAATTTCAAAGCCTTCCTTTTCAAGGACATTCAATGTGTGAAGAACTGCGTGATGTTCGAATTTTGAACTGATAATATGTTTCTTACCTTTTTTAGCCATTAAATAGGCTGCACCCTTAATTGCCCAGTTGTCACTTTCACTACCGCCTGATGAAAAATAAACATCATTTGGGTCAGCGTTGATACACTCTGCAACCATATTTCTTGCATCTCTTACTGCATGAAAAGCATCTTGTCCAACAGAATGTAAGCTTGACGGATTTCCGTAAATCTCATTGAAACAAGGCATCATTGCATCAAGAGCAACTTTTGATATTTTTGTTGTTGCGGCATTATCTGCATAAACCTTCATATATACATCTCTTTTCGTTAAATTCAATCAAATTTCTTATTTCACAGTAAATTACTATGAATTACTTTATATGATACTACTACTGTAAAATTTTGTCAATTATAACAATGTACAAATAGCACTAATCTGCAAAGAATTTTTCAGCAATTCTTACAGACGACATAGCATCTTTTCCGTAAAAGTCTGCACCAATCATCTTTGCATATTCCTCTGTCAATACTGCACCACCGACCATTACACAAACACCATCTGTCTGCTCATTCAAAAGTCGAATAGTTTCCTCCATTGCAGGAACCGTTGTTGTCATCAGTGCTGAAAGTCCCACTAGCTTTACATTATGAGTTTTAACAGCATCTACAATCATCTGTGGTACAACATCTTTACCTAAGTCAATAACATCGTAACCATAATTTTCAAGAAGAACTTTTACAATATTCTTACCGATATCGTGAATATCACCTTTAACAGTTGCAATTATAATTTTACCCTTTTTAGCGTTATTTGAACCATCTTTCGCCATATGATTTTTAATGATTTCAAAACTTACACCTGCTGTTTCAGCACTCATTAAAAGACCAGGTAAAAATACTCTGTTATTTTCAAAATCATTACCAACTTTATCAAGAGCAGGAATTAAAATTCCGTCAATTATCTGGAGTGGCGTTTTAGTAAGGAGTTCTTTTTCTGTTTCGGCTTTTGCCTGCTCTTTAAGTCCTTTTATAACTGCAGTTTTAAGGTCAACATCAGTATTTTTCACTTCTGTTTTTGTATCTGTTACATTTGAAATATAATTTTCAAAGTTATCGTCCATTCCCATTAATGCATTATATGAATAATATGAATTCATCATCATTTCACTTTTTGGGTTTATAATCCCTGCACTTAGTCCTGAGCTTAATGCAAGAGTAAAGAATGATGAATTGAGAAGTTCACGATTAGGAAGACCAAAAGACACATTGGAAACACCGAGAACAGTATGGACCCCCAATTCGTATTTAAGTTTTCTCACACATTCAAGGGTAATTTTTGCATTATCCTTATTTGTACTGACTGTCATACAAAGTGGGTCAAAAACAAGGTCATTCTTTGAAATTCCAAAGTCTTTTGCTCTATTTATAATTTTTTCAGCAATTGCAATTCTACCATCTACTGTTTCAGGAATTCCGTTTTCGTCAAGAGTAAGACAAACAACTACGCCACCATATTTTTTCACAAGTGGAAATACAGAATTCATTGATTCGTCTTTTCCGTTGACAGAATTTATCATGGCTTTTCCGTTATAAATTCGAAGTGCCTTTTCCATAGCAACCGTATCAGATGTATCAATCTGTAATGGTGTATCGAGGATACTCTGAAGTCCTTTAACAGCATTTACCATCATAACTGGTTCATCAATTTCAGGAAGTCCAACATTCACATCAAGAATGTCTGCTCCAGCATCTGTCTGACTTACACCCTCACGATAGATATAATCCATATCATTATTACGAAGTGCTTCTTTGAGCATTTTCTTACCAGTCGGATTTATTCTTTCACCTATTATTACAGGCTTTTCTGTGAGAAAAACTGTCTTTGAATATGAAGAAACGGCTGTATAATTTTTCTTTGTGATTTCAGTTATGTTTTCATTCTTACAAAGGTCAATCATTGCCTTTATATGTTCAGGAGTAGTACCACAACAACCACCTAATGCACAAGCACCATTTTGGAGAATAAGCATTTGTTTTTCTGCAAATTCTTTTGGAGTCACGTTGTATGTTGTCTTACCATTTATGCTGACAGGAAGACCTGCATTAGGCTGAATGAAAATCGGTGTGCTTGAATATTCTCTCATTTCTTTAAGCAACTGAAGCATTTGGTCAGGTCCGAGACCACAGTTCATACCGATACCGTCAACACCTAAACCTTCAAGAGTTACAACTGCAGTTTTAATATCTGCACCCGTTAAGAGTATTCCTTTTTCATCAAAAATCATTGATACAAGAACAGGAAGATTTGTGTTTTCTTTTGCTGCTAAAACTGCTGCTTTGATCTCATACAAATCGCCCATTGTTTCAATCAGAACAAGGTCTGCACCTGATTTTTCACCTGCTATAACTTGTTCTTTAAAGAGCTCGTAAGCATCGTTAAATGGCAAATCACCACAAGGCTCTAAAAGTCTGCCGATTGGACCAATATCAAGTGCTACAAATGTATCTCTGTCATAATCTTCAGCAGATTTTTTTGCAATTGACACTGCAGATTCCACTATTTCTTCAACATTACTGAATTTCAATGAATTTGCACCAAATGTATTCGTTGTAATAACATTACATCCTGCCTGAAGATACTCTTTGTGAATTTTAATAAGCACTTCTGGATGCGTAATATTCATATTTTCAGGTAATTCACCTGTTTTTAAACCATTTTTTTGAAGCATTGTGCCCATTGCACCATCAAAAAACAGTATTTCTTTTCCAAATTTTTCTTTAAATGTCATTTTACTACCCCTATAAATGCTGTAACGGTTTTAGTTGGAGTCATCATAAAATTATCTGAAAGCGTTACACCAAGCTGTGTTGTCATTGGTAAAAGCTTAAAAAAATCTTGTTGAGAGGAAATATGAAGTTCTCCATATCCAGGACTGAAACGAGGTCGATGTTCCCCTACTATTGTATTTTCAAGTTCGTCACAAGCTTTATCACAAAGATTTTCCACAAGTGATGCACCAACACAATGAGCAATACTTGTCATTGCCACATCAGTTACGCTATATTTACGGACAAGTGTATCAGCACCCACACCGATTGTTGCACCAAAAAGAATTATTGAAGTTGAATTTCGAAGATGCGAAAGTAGTTTTTTACTTTTAAACTCAATCCCATCAACAATTATTCCATCCTCTGTCCTTGTAAAATCATATTCTTTATAAATGTACTTTGGCTGAATTACTTTGCATAATTCTCCATACGCTTTTTCAACCAAATCACAAATTTCTTCACTTGGTTCTGCACCGTGTTTATATCCCATATATCGTGCAGTTTCGTGCA
Source organism: Candidatus Fimenecus sp. (assembly GCA_045613065.1). GTDB lineage: Bacteria > Bacillota > Clostridia > Oscillospirales > Acutalibacteraceae > Fimenecus. The sequence goes on along the minus strand of JAZLAH010000033.1, from coordinate 10,960 downwards.
AATCGTAATTTAACAACATCCGCAGTTACCCTTTTCTTTCTGTTTATCTACAAGGTACTGAAGTGTAATTGAATCAACAACCTTATTAACTGCATCAAGGACACATTGCCATATTTCAAGAGTCACACAGTCCATACAATTCTCACAAGTGTTTTCATCAGTTGCAAGACATGCTACTGGAGCAAGACTACCCTCTGTCACACGAAGAATTTCACCAACAGTATATTCAATAGGCTCACGAGTAAGCTTATATCCACCCTGAGCACCACGGATGCTTTCAACAAGGTTTTCCTTTGCCAAAAGTTTAATAATCTGTTCAAGATATTTTTCACTTATCCCTTGTCTTTGCGAAACAGTTTTTATTGAAATATATCCATCGTCCTTATGGATTGCCAAATCGGTCATAAGACGAAGTGCATACCTGCCTTTTGTTGAAATTTTCATATTATCATAACCTTTTATTTCTAGAGTTTACGAGTACCCGAATAATATACTACAAAATTAGTAGGAATTCAAGAGATAATTCATATAAATTTAGTGGGAATTGAAAATTAACGTCAATTTCATTAGATAAATTATAATTTAACAAAGAAAAAACGAGGTCAGAAGACCCCGTTTTATAAAACTATTTATTATTTTTTTGCCTTATCTTTTTCAGCAATATCATTTGTATTAATTGATTTTCCATATACCCAGAATCTGCACACAAGGAATTCTGTTACCATATTGCAAAGCATTGTTACTGCAAGAACAATATATTCATTTATTCCTGCATTTTCTGCCATATTGCCAAGGTATGTTGATACTGGTGTAAAAATCAGATAATAAATAGCAACCTTAAGCATTGCAACAGGTACATTTGTTGCTGATTTGAATGTGTATCGACGATTTACAGTAAAATTATAAAGTACTGAGAGAACAAGCGCTGTAAGGTAACTTCCCCAATACTCAAGATGTGCTACTTCATTTAACAACGTAAATGTTACTGTCTGAATTATCCCTGCACCCATTGAGAATGCAACAAATTTCGCCACCTGAATTGCTGTTTCCTTTGGAGTAAGCTTTGCTTTATTATTTTCTGCCATTACAAAAATCCCCTTTTCGTTTTATGATTTTATTATATCACACCAATAAATATTTGCAAGAAAAAAGACTCTCACTTTTTTTACAGTAAGAGCCTTAATTTGTTAATTGACCGATTCAATTTGCATTTTTCATATTAAATCATAGCTGAATTCAAAGTCAGCACTTTCACCTGCAATACGAAGTGAAACTGTACCATTAGGTTTTTCAAGAGTATATGTCTGTGAAAGCTCGTTAAGCTTGAATTCATGAACTATCTCATCATTATGTATAAGCACAACTCTGAGGTTTCCTGATTCTACCCATAAATTGTAAAGAGTAATATCGAAACGATTACCCCAAACATTTGTCGAATAGATTTCTGCAACACCTGTAAACTTTTTAGATGAATATTCCGGCAAAGATGAAAGTGCACTTGTTTTTTCTGAAAGGTTCTTTGCACCCATATCCATATTGATTATGTTATAGTCGGTGATTTGCTGCAGGTTATAGTTATCAAGACCATTCTTATCTTCAATATGTTCAAGTTTGTCTCCGGAAAAGACCATTATACAGAATATAACTACAAAGACAATCGCAAATATAAGTGGTCCTCGTTTTTTTATCTGATTCATTTTATTACCTTCATCTTTTGCTGTAACAACAAATCAATATCAAGTTAAACAAATTATTTATAATGTTGATGTTATCATCCATTTATAAAAAGATTAAAAATTAATGTAATAAAAAATCTGATATAACTTATAATCTGTTCAATGAAACTCATTTCGATTTCTTCTTCATATTCAAATTCTTCGCCACAGAAGTCACAGAAGCCATCCCAGTCATCATCCTGGCAAAAACCGTAATCACCTTCAATATGACCTAAAATATACTCGTCACATTCTTCACAGTAAAGGCCTTCTGAATATTCGTGTTCAACACAAGAGCCCTGTGTTGCATCAACATATACAAGAGCGTGTTCTTCACCAGCATCTGTTGTATGAACTGCACGTTCTAATGAGAATACTACGTCAAGCCCTTCGTAATATGTATGGATTTTAAAGAAATAAGTCTCACCAGCTGTGAATTCATAGAGGATTACGAAATCATAGGAGTCAGCAAAATCATCGTTGCTTGCTATCTCTTCATATTCTGAATCATAAATTTTTGCACTGACGTCGTATTGCACTTCTTCTATATATACATTACTTGAAAGGATAGCTGTTACATCTTCATCAGGTGTGAATTTAACAACATAATCTTCAGTCATATCAGGTACAACAACTGTATCACCAAGTTTGATTACAGGTGTTTCTGAAACCTTACCACATTCGCATGTCATAAATCCTGTGCTATTAACATCGTGGTCACAAACTTTTTTGCATAAATTACAAGTATTTTCATCCCATTCATGAACACAATTAAGAGCGATGTCAAATGTTGCCTCTTCTTCACTATATGTGAATACAGTTATGTAGTACACAACACCTGCTTCGAATTCGAATTTATCTGAGAAATTATACCCTAAAGCAGAGTCGTCAAATGTTTCATCAACTTCACCATCTTCTGTCTGTACATAACAGTAAGGGTCAATTTCATCAGGTGCATATGATGTTAATCTGTATGTTACTGTTTCTTCAGAAACAAATGTGAAAACAGGATTTGTACTTTCAGATGCTGTCACGCTTACACGTTCATAAGGTTTAAGCACATTGTCAGCTGCACTTGCAGTAACTGATAATACTGAAAGAAGCATTACAAGAGAAAGAATGATTGATAAAAGTTTTTTGGTTGTCATAAAAAATACCTCCATTGATTTATTTTTTTGATTTGATTGCAAGTTCTTTAAAAACACTTGCAACTGCTTTTTCTGCTACGATTTCAAAATCAACCTTTTTCATAAACTCCTGAGTTTCGTCAATTATTTTCTGGTCGATTTCATAGATTCGCAACATAGTCGTTATAAGTCTTTCGACTTTTGCTTCAATAGTAAAATACATATCGCATGGTACTGTCATATATGCTCGCATTATACCGATTGAAGCAATTTCAAGCTCGTAAAAATCCTTGAGTGCAAAGTCAGGGAACATATCACCAAATTTTTCATAAAGCATATCCGTTCTTCTACGAAGTACTGCTTCACTTGTTTTCGGCATTGAGTATGCTGCAAGATAGAGGTTTCGCATATCCTCGTTCATTTCTGCCATATAAATTTGCAGAACCTCATTTGTCATAAAAATCAGCAGTCTGTCATCAGTAAGCTTTGTTGATACACTATCAGAAGCCTCGGTTACACCATCAAGGAATTTTGTAACAAGCATCCCCAATATATCTTCCTTACTTTTCATTTCGTAAAGAATTTTACTTTTAGGGATTCCGGAAGCTTTTGCAATATCCATAATAGTGGTTCGTTCGAATCCTTTTTCTAAGAAAAGTGCCGTTGCAGCCGTAAGAACACTTTTATAAAGTTGCTTGGTTTCAGCTTCGTCTCTTATATTCGCCAAAATACCCCTCCTTTGAACCTGCACTTCAAATTGAACTACGGTTTAATTTCAAGATTATATTAACACGAATATTCTTCACTTGTCAATAATTTTTTCGATAAAATTTAAACAATTTCCTGTATTATTTTATTGTTACACATGCTATGAGAATATATGAAAAAAGAGGACGGTATAAACCATCCTCTGTCGTTGTATCTTTTATTAACTTGTTATATAAGTTTTATTAGTCAAGTGGTTTCATTGTTGGGATTTCATTTATAGACTCGATATATATTCTCATATCTTCTTAAATCCCCTATTCTACGTACTTTATTACAACATTTCTTTTTATAACTTTTCATAAGTTAGTGCTGAAATGTCGTAAAAGTTGTCGTAAAATCATCGTATTTTAATTTTTCCTTCAAGACTGGCAAATGATTCTTTTTTCTTATCTTTTGTAGCTTCGTTATAAACATCCATCGTGGTTGTAATATCTGCATGCCCCATTATTTCTTGAATAACCTTTAAATTAGTTTCATTTTCACAGAACCTTGTACAAAAGGTATGCCTCAAATTATGAACCGTAAAATGAGGAAGAAGTAATGGTTCTCGGTTTTCCTTTTTAGCAGATTCAACTTCCTGTGTGTTATATGCTTTTACAATACGGTCAATCACTCTATTGATAGCCATACGAGAGTGAACATCACCAAATCTATTTTTGAAAACAAAACCTGAATAACCATCAATGATAGTTTCATTAAATCCTTCATCTTCTTGATATCTTCGTTCTTCATGTAAAGCTTTTCTGACATCTTCAAGCATAGGTACAATTCGTTCTCCTGATTTAGTCTTTGGTGTAGTAATGTGATACTCACAAGTTCCATTATCTTGCTGTCGATATATCAAATTGTGATTAATACTGATAATTCCTTCATCAAAATCACAATCCACCCATCTTAACCCTACTATTTCCCCAACACGACATCCTGTTCCTAAAAACACCGTAAACAAAGGCAACCACCTTTTATACATATAAGAATTAGATATAAAATCAACAAAAGCCTCTTGTTGGGCAACCGTGAGAGCATGTCTTTTACCTTTCTCCCAATTATGACTTTTCTTTATTTCACTCATTACTCCAGCAGAAGGATTTACACGAATGTATCCGTCCCTGACTGCCATAGAGAAAACCGGATGCAAAATTGTATTTATAATTTCCATACTTGCAGGTTTAAACCCTCTCTCATTAATAAGGGAGACATAAAACTTTTTTATATCACTATATTTAATTGATGTAAGATTCTTTACGCCTAATTCTTCAGAAACATATTTTTTGTACATATACTTGTAATTTGTACGTGTAGATTGTTTAAGTTCATATTTCATATCAATATATTTCTGCCAAAAATCATTCAAAGTTTTACAACTTGAATCTCCTGTAATTCCATCCGCAATGTCTCGTTGAATACGTTTTTCCATTTCACGAAGACTCATTTCACATCTTTTTCCTGTGGGAACTTTATCTGTATCAACAAGTTTCCAACTGTAGGCTGAATGTCTCACACCTTTTGCATCAATATATTTATATTCGTACTTTCCATCTTTCCTTTGGCTTTCACCATTCCAAAGAAGTCTGCCTTTTCTATCACGTCTTTTTTCTGACATATTAACCTCCGTTCTGACACATTTGACCGTGATATAGCATCAATAAATTACCACATCACGGTCAGTAATTCAAATGTGCAATTATATAAAATTCAATTTATCAATGTACTTTTCAAAAAGTTTTCGTTTAATTTGTGCTCTATTGCCATTCCATAAAATGAAATCTGCAAATTTATCTTTACTGATAATGTGTCTGAGTTTGTTTTCACCTATACGAAAATATTCTGCTGCTTCTTCAATTGAAAGAGTATATTTTTCCCATATCGGAATCTCTAACTCACCAGAAACACTATAAATTAAGTACAAAAACTTATCATATAATTTTTTAAATATAAATATCACCTCTTTGTTATATGTTTTTTTATACAAAAAATAAGACTCTTTTCAATAAAAATAATCTTATACAATTATAACTATGTATAACCTGCTATTCGTTCGCACCTTCATTCACATCGAAGCATTCAGGAAAAAGTTTTTTCATAGATGGACGTAACTTCTTTTTGATTTGTTTCTTTTTGTAGTAAATGGTTCGACAAGGAATTCTTGTGATTTTATTAATTTCCCCTACTGAATAACCATCAATCAACAGTTTTAAAATCTCTTTTTGAATTGGTGATAGTTTATTTATTGCACTTATCAACTCATCATTTTTAATATCCATACCAAGGTGTTTATCAATTGATTCCTGATATGTTGTTAAAGAATGAAAAAATCTTTTAAATAGTGGACTTTGCTCGTCAGTTTCAAAATCATCGTTAACATAATCAAAAGATTGATTGTGCATATAGAAACGCATATCACTCAAAAACTGTTGTCTATCTAATTCTTGTATCTTCTCTATTTGTTCTTTAGAAAGACCAAGTGCTATGTACTCTCTTTTTTGAGCCTCCTGTTTTGCAATATATTTTTTATATTCATTTCTTCTATTAAAACTCATTTTTATAGTCTCCTTTAATTTTTTGAAATTTTTTTAATTCAAAAATTCAGGAGACTATGGATATTTAGCTATATAAGCTAACCAATATTGATTCATTATGTCCTTTCTTTTCGAAGGACAAAAAAATAGAAGCCCGACGAAATCGTCAGACTTCTATTTTTAATGAAGTACTGTACATATAATTTAATTATTCTGCATTGATATTCCTATTTGGTTTCTACATTTGTGACACTTCAAAACTATCTCACTCTTCACATTTTGATTATTCAAAAATATTCTTTCAGATGAATTGACATCGCATAATCTGCCCCCACAAACAGGACAATGTACTTTTTTAACATTTGGCTGAAAAGATTTTGATAAAACTATCATTTTTGTTCTCCATTGGATAACACTACAAACAAAAAATATATCCCTTGCGGGACATATTTATTTTTTTAATTCCTTTAATAAATCGTTCCAAAACGAGTTGTGTTGTTCTTTTTGATTTGCCTCACGTATAACATTTCTCACATCTTCATTTTCATTAAGATACTGAGATATATCAACAGGTATGTAATAATTACTACTGTCTATATCAAATTTACATTTGGCGGCAATATCAAAAAATAACAATCGAGATTTCTCATCAAAATTAAGAGCGTTTGCAAGTCGTATAATCATCTCATCATTTGGCGGAGCTTTTTTTCCACTCTCAATATTATATAAATAAATATGAGATAATTCGACTTGTTTACTTAATGCTCTAAGTGATAATCCGTTTTGTTGACGTTTTTCTTTTAGGAATATTCCAAAAGTATTATCCATTCTTTTTTCTTATTTCCTTAATTCTTCCTAAAAAGAGTAATATACTTTCCAAAATCAAGCTCATGCAACATGGGTAAATTAAGGTATTGATTTTAAAGCACATGGATAATCCTATAATAGTTAAAATTATAAGTAAAATTATCCAAGATTTTTTACGGAAATATTTCTTTTCTTTTGTAGTCAGTGGTTTTTCAGGAGAGTCCAATGGACACAATACAAAAATCAAAACAGTAGCAACTATCGTTAAAATAATTATTACAGTCTTAAGATTATAAAGGTCACATAGTTTTACAATTCCAAGACATAAAAATAATGATAAGGTAGTTGCTACCTCGCATTTCAATTCACTTGAAGCATGTATCCCACCTGCACTTGTTCTTATAAATAGAAATGCAACATAAAAAACAACACTTTCAAGAACTATATTCAACAGAACTCCAAATATTAAAGTTAAAATGAAATATAATGTCTGTGATAATAACATAAAGAATCCATATATATATAATTCCTGTTCCATGTCATTAATTATTGATTTTTTTATTAATGCACCGATAATTCTTGTTGATAAATTAGTAATCATTCTTTTTTATTTTACTAAACTTTTTTAATTCTTTTGGTGCTTTAGGCTGATAAACAAAAAGACACGTTATATAATCAGAATCTATGATTAATGACTGATTAACAATTGTTTTTAAAAGTTTGGCCGCTTTTTCTTTTTTCTCATTTTTAAACTTCATTTTTTAACCTCCCTACAAATGAAATATACTCACTTTCTATTTGTATTTCAATACCAATTTCACAAAAGTAATATTTATTTGTAAAAATAACTACAATTCTATTTATAGGTTTTTTCCCCTAATACAAAGTAAATTATATAACCTTTTATTAGAATTATCTAATAAAAGTATGTGTTGTTTGGTTTTATATAATGATACAATTACATTGGTGGTTATATGAAATTAAATTTAAAAATGATGGGGTTTAGAATAAGTACCCAGAGAAGAAAAATGAAAATAACACAAGAAGAGTTAGCAGAAAAAGTTGAAGTTTCTGTAAAACACATCTCTGCTATTGAAACAGGACGAACCAAGGCAAACATTGAATTGTTATATGATATAGCTACTTGCTTGGGTGTAACAATCGATTATTTTACGCTTGGTGTTGTAAAGAAAAACAAGTTCAACGAAATAGAAGAATATCTTCGTGAATGTAACGAAGATGAAATTCAAACAATAAAAATTATTGTAAAAGCTATTGCTGAAAATCATCATAAAAATTAATATTTGACAATTTAAAACTAATGCCGTAAACTAAAAATATAGTTTACGGCATTTTATTTGGAGGTTAAACGATGAAAATAGCAATATGTGATGACGAAATTCTAGCAAGAAATGAAATTAAATATGCACTTTCTAACTATTTTTCAGAAAAATTAATTGATGTAGAAATATATGATTTTGATAATGGTGAAGATTTGCTAAATAGTGAAATAAACTTCGATATGGCTTTTCTTGATGTTGAAATGCCTATGTTGGATGGAATTGAAACCGGAAAAGTTTTAAAGCAAAAATATCCAAATAACGTTGTTTTTATGATAACTGCTTATTCAGATTATCTTGATGATGCTTTTGACATTGGAGCTTACAGATTTTTACAAAAGCCGTTGGATGTTCCTCGATTATACCGTTCATTAGATTCAGCATTACTTTCAATATCAAGCAAAGATGTTAAAGTAATTTGTGCAAATAACGAATCCATAGTAATACCTACAGGTTCAATTGTATATTGTGAGTCTTATAAAAGAAAAACTAAAATTGTAACGACAAATGGTGAATATGTTTCTAAAAAAAAAATTGAGTATTGGAAAAATATACTAAACGAATTAATTTTTTATTCACCACATTCAAGCTTTATTATAAATTTTAACTACATCAAGAGCTTTACTCGAAAATCGCTTATTTTATCATATTGTAATAGCAATATCGAAATATCGATTGCAGCAAAAAAACAACAAGAGTTTAGAACGAAAATGTTTTTATTTGCAGAAAGAGGGGTATAACAAATGAGTCAATCAGTTTTTGCCATCACAATGTTTTTTTCATATATTTTAAGTTCTTATATCATTTTTTGGTATGGTCACCGATTATTCGAATATAAGAGAGACGCAAATACATCTTTTATAACTTGTGTTTTTTTCAATATTATACTATGGATATTACTTCTAATATTTTCATCATTTGTTGTTAATATAGCTTCGACCATAATTTTGTTCTTTTTAACATTTTTTATTGCCTTCAAATGTGATTGGAAATTGTCTATATTTCATGCACTTCTACTTGTTGCAGTAATGAATATTTCTGAATACATAGTATTTTTTCTTATCTCTGCTTTTTTCAATATTGCTGTTAATGGATATGAAAATGATTCCATATTATTTGTTGAAGAAGCATTTGCATCAAAGTTTATTTATTTTGCATTACTAGCAATTATTTCTTCATTTTCAAAAAGAACAAGAAGTAAAGACGGATTAATGTCGTCAATTCTCCTTACTATATTACCTTCAACAACCTTTTTTATAACAATGGTTTTCCGTTACCAAAATATTTATTATGAATCAAATACTAATACTAATGTACTTTTTGTATTAAGTGAGATATTTATGTTTTTTGCTATTATTGTTGTTTTTTTCATTCATGAAAGAACAATTGCAAACCAAAAGAAGTTACATGATATGGAAATGGTTGAACAGAAGCAATCTATCAATTTGGAATATCTTGATATACTTGAAAAAAAAGATGAAGAAACAAGGATTTTTATTCATGATATCCGTAATAATTTGATTAATATTAGTAATCTTACCGATGAAGAAAAAGTAAAAAATTATATTCAAGAAATATATAATAAGTCAAACGAGATATCTGTGAAAGCTAAAACAAAAAATCGATTGTTAGATGTGATTATTAACAAGTACTATCTTTTATGTAAAGATAAAAATATAGAATTCAACATACTTTCGATAAATGAGAATCTTTCATTTATCAGTGATTATGATATTTCCGCTATTCTCGATAATTTATTGAGAAATGCTATAGAAAGTGCAGAAAAAGAAAATAATCCATATATAAGTTTATCATTAGAAAGTGATAATAAATTTCATAAAATTATTTTGAAAAACAGTTGCTCAACCAAACCTATCGAAGATAAAAACAACCTTGTTACAACTAAATCTAATAAAAACATTCACGGATACGGTATGAAAAGCGTTATAAAAGCATTAAACAAATATAACGGTGAACTTGAATGGGCATACAATAACAACGAATTTAAAATTATTATCCTGATACCCGCGTAAAATAAACGGTCTTTAATTGACCGTTTATTTTTTTGTCAATTTTTTTCATTTTTTTGTAAATGGTCTTACTTTTTATGCATAAGTTTGTAAAATGAATATCGAAATATAGTGTCTGCATATTGGAGGTGTACGATACAAATAAAACTATAGCCAAATAGCATATTCACAAAGTTTAAATTTGACAAAGGAGAAAAGGTATGAGAAAGAAAATTAAAACTATGTGTAAAGCTTTATCAGTATTTCTTGCGTTCTTAATTGTAGCACAAATATTGCCATTGCAAGTTTTAGCAGAAAGTGTTACTGATGCTATTGCACATAAAGAATTTATTGAAGATGTTTTGAATAATCCAACATCTGAAGAAAACACTTCTGATGCAGAAATACTTTATGAAGTTGAAGAAAAAAGAGACGAATACACCAAAGTATATAAAAAGAGTGATGGTACATACACTGCAATTATGACAGAAGAGCCATTGCATTATCTTAATGACGGTGTATGGGAAGAAATTAACAACTCAATGTCTCTTAACGGAAATCTTTATACAAATTTAGACAATTTGTTTAATGTAGAATTTCCAGAAAGTATTGATAGTAATGAAAACTTAACCGTTGAAAAAGACGGATACGAACTTTCATTTAGTGTTGATAACA
>JAZLAH010000032.1:0-15199 GCA_045613065.1 Candidatus Fimenecus sp. | reverse complement strand
AGGATATTTAATTATTAATAAAATTGAACTTCAATTGAATGATATTCAAAAAAATGAAATTGTCAAAAATGAGTTAAAAGAACAGTTCAACTATGAGGTGATATTTATTTGAATATTATCAATAATTTTTCATCATTATTAAAAAAATTTAATTTAGATAAAAAAACAATTATTTTGTTGATTGCAGGATTTATTATGATTTCTATCTTGTTTGTATCTGAGTTAGATTTTGAAAATTTTAATGAGGAAACTAACAAAGAAGTAACTGATGAAGAATACTGTGATTATCTTGAAAATAAAATCAAACATTTCATTGAAAGGATTGACGGTGCAGGAAAAACGGAAGTTATTATAACTCTTGCAGAAACAACCGAATATATATATGCAACAGATGACAAGGATATAAGAAAAAATAATACTAATAGTGATGACTCAACAGTTGAAAAGGATTATGTTATCATTGAAAATGATAATAATGATGTTGGATTATTAATTAAGACAATTGAACCTAAAATTAGAGGAGTTGCCATATCATGTGAGGGTGGTGATGATATTAAAGTTCAAGAACAAATATACTCAACTATCGAAGCCATATTAAATATAAAATCATCAAATATTTCAATTTCAAAATTATCATTGATGGAGGATAAAAATGAGAAGTAAGATAATTGGTAAAAAACAACTCTTAAGTTTTTCATTGGTATTAGCTTTAGGTTTATCTGTTTATGTAAATTGGTATTACACTAATAATTACAATGATATTAATGAACCTGAAACATCAGAAAATTATAATCTCGGTGAGGCACAACTTGTGAATTCTACTAATATGTCTAAAAATATTTCTGACTACTTTATTGAAGCAAAAGTAAATAGAACAAAAGCTCATGATGAGGCAATTCATAATTTAGAAGAAATAATTAAAAATGATTTTGACGAAGAAACAATTAGTCTTGCGAGAAATAAAATGGTCAATCTTTCAGAACAAATAAAACTTGAAACTGATATTGAAAATATTATTAAAGCACAATTAAGTGAAGATAATCTTGTTACATATAATGAGGATAGCATTGACATAATTATGCCAAAAGGAACTGTGAATAATGAATCAATATTAAAAATAAAAGATATTGTTTTATCAAAAACAAATATATCACCAGAAAAAATTGTAATTATCGAATTAAAATAATGTATATACAATGAAAATATACATTTATCTATTGAAATTTAAACTTCAAAGTGATAGAATGTATACAAATAAAATGTATATACATTCGTACCGCAGAAAAATAAAAAACACTCCCTGTCTTTTTTCTGGCGGGGAGTGTAATTTTTTTTGGAGGATATTATGACACGTAAAGAAGAAAGAGAACTTGCTTTTACTCTTATTTTTGAAAAAATATTCAACGACGAATTAACTATTGATGATATAGTTAATAACGCAATTGATGCACGATTGATTGAAGAAAATACATTTGCTTTCTCTTTAGCTCAGTTGACATATGAGCATATTGATGAAATTGATAATATCATTAACCTTAACTCCGTTGGTTGGAAGGTTGAACGATTGCCTAAAGTTTCCCTTGCAATTATGCGTCTTGCAATATGTGAAATTCTTTATGTTCCATCAATTCCAAGTGGTGTTTCTATTAATGAAGCTGTAGAACTTGCAAAGAAATTTGCATCACATGAAGATGCTTCATTTATTAATGGTATTCTCGGTAAATATGTAAGAGAGAATGTGACAGAATGAGTTATTTTCTCGGTATAGACACAAGCAATTATACTACTTCTGTTGCTTTGTATGATGATTTTAATAATTCAATAATTAGTAAAAAGCAATTATTACCAGTTAAAGATGGCGAAAAGGGAATTCGTCAGAGTGATGCTGTTTTTCATCATACAGTTCAGTTACCAGAATTAATAAAAGATTTATTTTCAGATGATAAAAGTCAAATTAGTGGAATAGGTGTCTCTGTTAAGCCATGTAATGAAGATGGTTCATATATGCCTTGTTTTTTATCAGGATTGTCAGTTGCTGTTTCATTGTCTACGGTTTTAAACGTTCCTTTATATCGATTTTCCCATCAGGATGGTCATATTGCTGCTGCGTTGTACTCTGCAGATGTTTTAAATTTTATTAATCGTGACTTTTTAGCATTTCATATTTCAGGTGGTACATCACAAGCTCTTTTAGTTAAGCCTGATAAAAAATATTTTGAAACTATAAAAATATCAGATTCGCTTGATTTAAAAGCTGGACAAGCAATTGATAGGGTAGGATTAAGTCTTGGACTTAAATTTCCTTGTGGTCCTGAACTAGAAAAACTAGCAAAAAAAAGCAATAATAGCCTTGAATATATTAAAGTCTTCAGGAGAGATGGTATGTTCAGCCTATCGGGTGTTGAGAATAAATGTAAACAAATGCTTGAAAAAGAATATAGTCCTGAAGATGTTGCATTATATTGTTTAAGTTATATTTATTCTGCAATTGATGATACTGTGTCTGAACTTATTGAAAAGTATGGAGATTTACCTGTTGTCTTTTCAGGTGGAGTTATGTCAAATAAAATTATTCGAGAAAAATTAGAAAGTAAATATTACTCTTATTTTGCAGAACCAGTATTTTCATCTGATAATGCTTGTGGTATAGCTGTTTTAGCATCAATTTGTAATAAAAGGAAATCATAAAAATGAATTCACCCGTTATTTTAAGTGTTACACAATTGAATTCCTATGTAAAATCAATTATTGAGCAAGATATTAATCTTAATAATGTCTTTGTTGTTGGTGAAATTTCAAATTTTGTTGACCACTATAGAAGTGGACACTTATATATGAGCATTAAAGACAATCAATCAGTTATTAGTGCTGTTATGTTTTCTACAAATGCTTCAAAATTAAAATTTAAACCTGAAAATGGCATGTCAGTAATTATTCGTGGTAGAGTTTCGTTATATGAACGTGATGGAAAATATCAGCTTTATATTGACGATATGCAACCTGATGGCGTTGGTGCTCTTGCATTAGCTTTTGAACAAATGAAAGAAAAACTTTCAAAAGCAGGTTTGTTTGATAATGAACATAAAAAAACTATTCCACGATTTCCATCAAAAATTGGTGTTATATCCTCTCCGACAGGAGCTGCTGTTCAGGATATATTAAATGTTCTTGAACGACGATTTCCTATTGCTGAGATTGTATTTGCTGGTGTACAAGTTCAGGGTGAAAGTGCAGCTTCATCTGTATGTAATGCTATCAAACAAATGAATCAAACAGATGTTGATGTTATTATTATTGCACGTGGTGGAGGCTCAACAGAAGATTTATGGCCTTTTAATGATGAAAAACTTGCTTATGAAATATATAATTCTGTAATTCCTGTTATTTCCGGTGTTGGACACGAAACTGATTTTACTATTTGTGATTTCGTAGCTGATTTACGTGCTCCTACGCCTTCTGCTGCAGCAGAGCTAGCAACACCTGATATCAACGAACAAAAATATTATATTTCTTCATTAAAATATTCTATTGAAAATAGTTTCAAAACATATATTGATGATTTATCATATGATTTGAATAAACTGATAAATTCACAAGTTCTTTTAAAACCAGAAAAAATCATAGAAAATTGTGAGTTATATCTAGATTCATTAAACGAACAAATAAACCGCAATTTTAAAAATATATTTTCAAATTATTCTTCTTCTTTTGCTGTACTTTGTTCAAAACTAGATTCTTTGAGTCCGTTAAAAGTTTTATCTCGTGGATATTCAATTGTGAAAAAAAACTCTGATGTTATAACTGATATACATCAATTAAATAATAATGATATTATTACTGTTCAATTTGAAAATGGAACTGCTACTGCAGAAATAATTGAGGTGCAAATATGAATTTAACATATGAACAAGCTACAAAAAGGCTTGAGGAAATTGTTTCGAAGTTAGAAGACGGTGCTATATCTCTTGAAGATTCTTTGGCACTTTATGAAGAGGGTATTAAACTATCCGAATTTTGCATGAAGAAACTCCAGAATGCAAAACAAAAAATTATCGATATAAATGAGGTCAAAAAAGATGACTGATATTAAAGAATATATAAATCAACAAGCGAAAATTATCTCCGAAAGATTAGATAATTTACTGAGTGATAATATGTCATCAACCGTTCTTGAGGCGATGAAGTACAGTGTTTCAAACGGTGGTAAAAGAATTAGACCGATTCTTGCAATAGAATTTGCAAAAGTATGTAATGGTGATATTTCTGCTGCGTTAGATTTTGGTTGTGCAGTTGAAATGATTCATACCTATTCTCTTATTCATGATGATTTACCATGTATGGATAATGATGATATGAGAAGAGGTAAGCCGTCATGTCATATTGCATTTGGAGAAGATAATGCATTATTAGCAGGAGATGCTTTATTAACAGAAGCTTTCAAAACATTGACTAATCCTAAAAGTATTCCTGGAAGCAATGTTGTAATGGCTGTTTCTTATCTTTCGACTTTTGCAGGAATAAATGGTATGGTTGGTGGACAAGTTCTTGATTTACAGTTTGAAGAAACAAATCCAACAGTTGAAGAAATACTTAAAATGTATTCTTTAAAAACATGTGGTCTTATTAAAACTGCTTGTGTTTTAGGTTGTTTATCATCCAATAACTATGATGAAACTAAAATTTCAGCAGCTTTAGAATATGCTGAAAATCTTGGAATTGCTTTTCAAATTCAGGATGATATTCTTGACATTGAAGGTGATATTGTTTCTCTTGGCAAACCTGTTGGCAGTGATGAAAAAAATGATAAGTCAACAATTGTTAAGTTCTTTGGACTTGAAAAATCAAAAGAACTTGTAAAAGATTATACAAATAAAGCTATATCAGCGTTAAAAACTTTTGATAATAATACAGAAACTTTAAAACAACTTGCATATATGCTAGTTGACAGAAAAAATTGATAGGAGTCTTTCTTTAATGAGCTATAAATTTTTAGAAAATATTAATGCTCCAAGTGATTTAAAGAAACTTAATAATAATGATTTAAATGAACTCTCTGCTGAAATTAGAGATTATATGATTAAAACCGTTTCTAAAAATGGTGGTCATTTATCTTCTAACCTCGGTGTTGTAGAGTTATCTGTTGCCCTTCATAAAGTATTTGATTCTCCAAGAGATAAAATTGTCTGGGATGTAGGACATCAGATTTATGCTCACAAACTGGTTACTGGTAGATATAAAACCTTTCCAACATTAAGAAAAGAGAATGGTATATCAGGATTCTGTGCTCCAAATGAAAGTGAACATGATACATTTTATAGTGGACATTCAAGTACATCTATTTCTGCAGCATTAGGTATTGCTGAAGCAAATAAAAAGCTTGGTAAAAAAGATTATACAGTTGCAATAATAGGGGATGGTGCTTTAACGGGCGGTCTCGCATATGAAGCTTTAAATAATGCTGGTCGTTCAGGTACAAGACTTATTGTCATTCTTAATGATAATGAAATGTCAATTTCTGAAAATGTTGGTTCCATGGCACGTTATCTTGCGATTGTTCGTTCAAAACCAGGATACAATATTTTAAAAGCAAAAACTGAAGAAACACTTAATAAAATTCCTTTGATTGGTTCTCCAATTGCTCATTGTGTTTCATATGTGAAAACAAGAATCAAAAACTTAATGTACAAGAGTACGTTTTTTGAAGATTTAGGTTTTAATTATATGGGACCAATTGATGGTCATAATATTGAACACTTGTGTGAAGCATTAAATTCAGCAAAGCTTTCAGATGAACCTGTTTTGTTGCATATTAATACAATTAAAGGTAAAGGATATAATTTTGCTGAAAAATCACCAAGTGCTTATCATGGCGTTTCTAAATTCGATATTGAAAATGGTGAATGCAACAACAGTTCTACAAATTTTTCTGAAGAATTTGGTAAAACATTATGCGAACTTGCAGAGGAAGATAAAAGAATTTGTACAGTTACAGCAGCAATGTCATTAGGTACAGGTCTTAAAGATTTTTCAGAGAAATATAGTGACAGATTTTATGATGTTGGTATAGCTGAACAACATGCTGTCACATTTGCATCAGGTCTTTCAAAAGGTGGTATGATTCCTGTTTTTCCTGTATATTCCACTTTTTTACAGAGAGCATATGACCAACTCATTCACGATGGAACATTACAAAATCAAAAATTAATCATTGGTGTAGATAGAGCAGGTTTTGTTGGTGATGATGGTGTTACACATCAAGGTATGCTTGATGTTTCTTATCTTAACAGTATACCTGATATTACTGTGTATTCTCCATTTACTTATGATGTATTAAAAGACGACCTTAAAAATGTTATATATAATTCTGAAAATCTTACTGCAATAAGATATCCTCGTGGAAGTGAAGGTATCTTACCAGAAAACTTTGTTATAACAGATAATGATTTTGACTACTTTGAAAATGATAATAATATTCTTGTAATATCATATGGTAGAATATCTGTTAATGTAATGAATGCAATAAATGAATTAAAAGGTCAAGATGTAACTATTTCTTTATTAATTCTTAATAAAATTAAACCAATAAATAAAGAAATAGTAAAAATTGCCTTAAATTATTCTAATGTTTTCTTTTATGAAGAAACTATTAAATCAGGAAGCATTGGTGAATCATTTGCAGATTTATTATTAGAAAAATCTTTTAATAATAAATATTTTCATATTGCTGTTCCTGATGAATTTATTCCACACGCATCTGTGGATTCTTTAATCAAAAAATATAAATTTGATACTGAAAATATTGTAAAAAATATTTTGGAGAAATGTAATGGCTGAAAAAAAGAGACTTGATACTGTTGTAGTTGAATTAGGTTTCGCTGAAACTCGTTCTAAAGCATCTGCTATCATTATGGCAGGTGAAATATACATAAACGGACAAAAGGAAACAAAATCAGGATACGCAGTTAAAGAAAAAGATATTGTTGAATTTATTGGTAAGAAAATGCCTTTTGTAAGTCGTGGAGGCTATAAACTTGAAAAGGCAATGAAAGCTTTTGATATATCTCTTGATAAATGTATCTGTATGGACATTGGTGCTTCAACGGGAGGCTTTACTGACTGTATGCTTCAGTGTGGGGCTAATAAAGTTTACTCTATTGATGTTGGGTATGGTCAACTTGCTTGGAAATTACGTACTGATGAAAGAGTAGTCAACCTTGAACGAACAAACTTTAGATATCTTACAAAAGAAACTGTAACTGATGAAATAGATTTTGCAAGTATTGACGTTTCATTTATTTCATTAAAGAAGATATTACCTGTTTTATTTGATTTTTTGAAGTCAGACGGTCAAACTGTTGCACTTATTAAACCACAATTTGAAGCTGGTCGTGACAAAGTCGGCAAAAAAGGTGTAGTAAGAGATGAAAATACCCACAAAGAAGTTATCTGTGGAATAGTTGAATTTGCTTATGAAACTGGTTTCTCTGTTCTTAATCTTGATTTTTCTCCTATAAGAGGTCCTGAAGGAAACATAGAATATCTTGTATTTTTATCAAAATCAGAAAATAAAACATTAAACGTAAACACTGAAGATATTAATAATATTGTTAATAAATCTCATTCAGAATTGAGTGGTGAATAAGAATGAAAATAGGTATTGTTCCTAATTTCACAAGAGAAAAAACTCTTGATGTATTTAATAATACAATTTCATATCTTGAAAAATATAATATTGAATACTATTTTGATAGTGCAGATTATGAATCATTTCCAACAAAAATTGATGAGAAAAAAATCATTGAAAATATTTATAAAAATACAGACCTTATTCTTGTAATAGGTGGTGATGGTTCATTTATTCACGCTGCAAAAGATGCTGCTGTTCATAAAAAGTCCGTTCTTTGTGTAAATGCAGGTAATTTGGCGTTTTTAGCAGGGTTAGAAGGAAATGAACTTAACTTACTTGAAAATCTTATTTCAGGCGATTATATAACAGATAGACGAATGATGTTGGAAGTTATTTTAAAAGATAATTCTGGAGAAAAACTTTTAGGCTATTGTCTTAATGATGTTGTAATTGCTCGTTATGGTGAAATAAAGCTTATTGACCTTGATGTGTATTGTAGTGACAGAAAGATTAACAGTTATCGTGGTGATGGTGTTGTTATTTCTACACCTACAGGCTCAACAGCTTATGCTTGGTCTGCTGGTGGTCCTGTAATTGACCCAGATTTAAAATGCATCACACTGACTCCTATTTGCACACATTCACCGTTGAACAGAACTTTTGTATTTAATGAAAAATCTGTTATAACTGTGAAATCTTCAAAAAATTCACAAAAAATATGTCTTTCAACAGATGGCGACAAATCACTTGAATTAGATGATAATTTTGAAATCGTAATAAGACAATCAAAGTATTATGCTGAACTTATAAGAATTAAATCTGATGAATTTTTTGACATTCTTAATCAGAAATTGACATAAAGGAATATAATGATGAAAAAGAAAAGACATGAACTTATTCTTAATTACATTAAAAATAATAATGTATCTCGTCAGGAAGATATCATTAAAATGCTAGTTGAAAACGGATATAATGTAACACAGGCAACTATATCCCGTGATATTAAGGAATTAAAAATAATTAAAGAGCATTTTGGCAAAAATGACATAAGATATGCTGTAAGTGAAAAAATCGATAATGATGATAATTATAAAATGATTTTTAAACGTTCTGCAATTTCTGCAGATGCAGCAATGAATATAATAGTTGTCAAATGCTATTCAGGTACAGCAAACGCTGCTTGCATTGCTCTTGATAGTATGAATCTCACTGGTCTTGTTGGAACAATAGCAGGTGATGATACAATTTTTGTTGCTTGTAAAGATGTTGATGCTACATCAAATATCATTAACACTATTAACATGTTACTTAAAGGATAATATTTATGATTTCTAATCTTAAAATATCAAATATTGCAATTATTAAAGAAGCTTTTGTTGATTTTAACAACGGCTTAAATGTTTTAACAGGTGAAACAGGTGCAGGTAAATCAATTATTATTGATGCAATAAATGCTATTCTTGGTGAAAGGACATCACGTGAACTTATTCGAACAGGTAGCAATAATGCAGAAGTTACTGCTTATTTTGAGAATATAAATAATAATGTAATTGACGTTCTTGATGATATGGGGCTTTCCTGCGATGAAGATAATTCCTTATTAATTTCAAGAAAAATATCACTTGATGGGAAAAATATTTGTAAAGTAAATGGAATTTCAGTTTCTGTTTCAATTTTAAAAAAAATCGGACAAGCACTTGTGAATGTTCATGGTCAACTTGATAATCATAATCTATTAAATGAGGAACTTCATTATACATATATAGATACTTATGCTGATAACAATAATATAAAAGAAAAATATATAGCTGCTTATAATGATTATATTGAAACAAAAAAACAATTTAATAACTTAATTGTTGATGAAAGCGAAAAAGCACGTAAAATCGACTTACTTATATATCAAATAAATGAAATAACTGATGCTGACATAAAAATAGGTGAGTGGGAAGAACTTGAAAGACGAAAAAAAGTGCTTCAAAATGCAGAACAACTATTAAGTTTAGTTAATAATGCAGTTGAAATTTTTGAAGGAAATGATAATTTTAACGGCTTAAATGATATGCTTAATACTGCATCATCATCTTTGATAAAAGCATCGATATATGATGAATCTTTAACGAAAATTTCAGATTCTGTTGCTGATGTGTCATACAATATCATTGATTATACAAGTGAATTAAAAGATTTTATCTATAATTTTGATGTTGACCCGGCTGAACTTGATATTATTGAAGAAAGACTTAACATATTATTCAAATTATCAAAAAAATATGGTTCATCTGAGGAAGAGATTTTAAATTATCTTGAAAATGCACAAAAAGAAATAGAAGCCATTACTTTCCTTGATAAGCAAAAGGATGACCTCGAAAAAGAACTTAATGATAAATTAGTTTATTTAAAACAAATTACTGAAGAATTATCTGAAAATCGTAAAAAATTCAGTTCACTTTTTGTTAAAGAAATTACTGATGAATTATCATTTCTTGATATGTCGTCAATCACATTTAAAGTTATGCAAAATAAAAAAGAATTTGACGAAACAGGTGCTGATGAAATATATTTTCTTATTTCTGCTAATGCAGGAGAAGAACCAAAACCACTTTCAAAGATTGCATCTGGTGGTGAATTATCACGTATTATGCTTGCAATTAAAAATGTTTTAGCAACTAAAGATAATATCCAAACATTGATATTCGATGAAGTCGATACTGGTGTTAGTGGCCGTGCAGCACAAAAAATTGGTATAAAGCTTAAAGAAGTATCTAAAAACAGACAAGTTCTTTGCGTAACTCATTTAGCACAGATTGCAGCGTTTGCAGATAATCATTTCTTAATTTCAAAATCTGAAAGTGATAATAAAACTTATACAAAAGTTGAATCACTTGATAATAATGGCAGAATTTGTGAGTTAGCAAGAATAATCGGCGGAATTGAGCAAAGTCAGTTATCGCTTGATGCAGCTGCAGAAATGATTGAAAATGCTAAAAAATATTGACAATTATTTTTAATTGTGTATAATAATCTCAATAACTTTGAAGCGAAGAAGTAATAAGAATTTTATAGTTACAGAGAGTGTTCGGTTGGTGTAAGAACATACGTAAATCTTGTGAAATACATCGTGGAGTTGCACTTTTGAAATTTGTATTAGGAAGTGTCGGGTGTACCCGTTATAGTACAGAGTAATATTAGTTACTCGTTAAGGTCATTATCGTGAGGTAATGATAAACTGAGGTGGTAACACGAATTTTTTCGTCCTCTGCATATTGCAGGGGACTTTTATTATTTTTAGGAGGTAGTTATGAAAGTTTATGAAGAACTCGTTGCTCGTGGTCTTATTGCACAGGTAACAAATGAAGAAGAAATCAAAAATCTTGTTAATGAAGGTAAGGCAGTTTTCTATATTGGTTTTGACCCAACAGCTGATAGCTTACATGTTGGTCACTTTATGGCTCTTTGTCTTATGAAGAGATTACAGATGGCAGGTAACAAACCAATTGCTCTTATCGGTGGCGGTACTGCTATGATTGGTGACCCCTCTGGCAGAAGTGATATGCGTCAGATGATGACAAAAGAAACAATTCAGCATAACTGTGACTGCTTTAAAAAGCAGATGAGTCGTTTTATTGACTTCTCTGAAGGTAAGGCACTTATGGTTAATAATGCTGACTGGCTTCTTGACCTTAACTATATTGATGTTCTTCGTGAAGTTGGCGCTTGTTTCAGTGTTAACAGAATGCTTTCTGCAGAATGTTATAAGCAGAGAATGGAAAAAGGTCTTTCATTCCTTGAATTTAACTATATGATTATGCAGAGCTATGACTTCTATGAATTATTCCAGAAATATGGCTGTAATATGCAGTTTGGTGGTGACGACCAGTGGAGTAATATGCTTGGTGGTACTGAACTTATCAGAAGAAAACTTGGCAAAGATGCCCACGCTATGACAATTACACTTCTTCTTAATTCAGAAGGTAAAAAGATGGGTAAGACACAGTCAGGTGCAGTTTGGCTTGACCCAAATAAAACATCACCATTCGATTTCTATCAATATTGGAGAAACGTTGACGATGCTGACGTTCTTAAGTGTATCAGAATGCTTACATTCTTACCAATAGAAGAAATCGAAAAGATGGATTCTTGGGAAGGTAGTCAGTTAAATACTGCTAAAGAAATCCTTGCATATGAACTTACAAAGCTTGTTCATGGTGAAAAAGAAGCTAATAAGGCTCAGGAAGGCGCTAGAGCACTTTTCTCAGGTAAGGGTAATACAGAGAATATGCCAACAGTAGAACTTACTGCAGACAATTTTAACGATGATAGCGTGCTTGTTGCTGATATTATGATTAAAGCAGGAATTGCAAAATCAAAAGGTGAGAGCCGTCGTCTTATTGAACAGGGTGGCGTATCTGTTGATGATGAAAAGGTTACAGAGCCATTTAAAGCACTTACAAAGGCTGATTTTGAAAAAGGATATGTAATCATCAAGAAAGGTAAAAAAGTCTTCTACAAGGCAATTTTAGCGTAATTTATACATCTTGGGCGGGGTCTCTCGGCTCCCTTGAAAGGGGAGCTGTCAACGAAGTTGACTGAGGGGTTTCCGCCTATATTTTTTATATTGATTTTTCTCGAAAATAGTGGTAAACTAAAACTGCCAGACATAATTTTATAATATTTTTCCAAGATAAGTGTGTGTATTTTTATTTAGGTAAAAATACAGATGCTCTGTTTTGCATACACGCACAATGCTTGGATTGTAAAATTATGTTTGGCGACAGTTGGAGCTATGTGTTTTTCGGTGCGTTGGCTTCGGCTGACGCACTTTTTTAGTTTGTAGGAGGAGTTTGTTATGTTGAAGATATAGAATTTCTTCAAGATTAAATTCTTGCAATAATTAACAAATAATGATAATATAAATTTATAGAGTAATCTGGAGGAATATATTATGAAAAGAACAAATAAGCTTTTATGTATTGTCATGTCAATATTAATGATAATGTCTATTGTCCCAATCACAGCAAGTGCCGAAACCATTACGGGTAAATGTGGTGAAAATATCACATGGGATTTTAATGATTCCACTGGAATACTGACTATTTCCGGTACAGGAGACATGTACGATTACAAAGGTTATTATACTCCTTGGGAGAACTTTAAAGATAAAGTCAAGGAAGTAAGTGTAGCTTTTGGTGTAACAAAGATTGGTAACTGTGCATTTTTTAGTTATACAAACCTTGAAAATGTAACCATTCCAAATAGTGTTACAACAATTGGAACAAGTGCATTTAATGGTTGCTCAAACCTTACAAGCATAGTTATTCCTGACAGCGTAACATCAATTAGTGATGGAGCCTTTTATTGTTGTTCAAGTCTTACAAGTGTATCGATTCCAAGCAGTGTAAAGACAATTGGGAATTCTGCTTTTTATAGTTGTACAAATCTTACGAATATTACTATTCCGGATAGTGTAACTTTAGTTGGCATTTATGCATTTGAATATACTGCATTTTATGATAATGAGGCAAATTGGAAAGATGATGTTCTCTATATCGGCAACCATTTATTTGCAGCTAAAAGCACAGTATCAGGAGACTATGTGATAAAAAGCGGTACAAAAACAATTGCTGAATCTGCTTTTTCTGGTTGCACAAGTCTTACAGGTGTATCTATTCCAAATTCTGTAGTAACAATTGGAACAAGTGCATTTAATGGTTGCTATAATCTCAAGAACCTTACGATTCCTGATAGTGTTACATTAATTGGTGATAAGGCATTCAATGCTTGTGAAAAAATTGCAAGTATATCAGTTGATAGTAACAATCAAAACTATACAAGTATTGATGGTGTTTTGTATAACAAAGATAAAACCGTTCTTATCAAGTATCCTGAGGGAGATAAGACAAAAACAGAATACATTATCCCTGATACTGTAGTAACAGTTAAAGCGTGGGCATTCCGTAATTGTAGCACACTTAATAAAATTACAGTCCCAGATAGTGTAATAACAATTGGAGATAATGCATTTTATTACTGTCGCAATCTTACAGATATAGTAATTGGTGAAAACGTAGCAACAATTGGTGAATGTGCATTTGATGAATGTAGCAACCTCAAAACTGTTTATTATACAGGAACATCAACTCAGTGGAATGAAATTTCAATAGATGCTTCTAATACTTATCTTCTTAATGCAATAATTCATTATGATAGTAATGCCGGTGATTTTGCATATTCTGTAATTTCTGAAACAGATAAAACAATCATGATTACAGGATACAATGTATCAGGTCCTGTTAAAGAAATCGTAATTCCATCAACCATAGATGGCTATACAGTTATAGTGATTGATGAATATGTATTTAAGGATATAGATACATTAACAGATTTACAGCTTCCAAACACATTGAAAACAATTGGTAAATATGCATTTTCAGATTGCGATAGCCTTAAAAATGTAATAATTCCTGATAGCGTAACAACAATCGGTTTAAGAGCATTTTATTCATGTTCAGCACTTGAAACTGTTACTTTTGGTATTAATTTAGAAAGTATCGGTAATAAAGCATTCTATCAATGTAAAAAAATGACAGATGTTTATTACACAGGTACAGAAGCTCAGTGGAATGAAATTTCAATTGGTACAGATAATCTTGCTATCAATGATGCAACAAAACATTTCGAGTTTAAGCATGAAGATGAACCTGACGAATTTATTACAGGTACTTGTGGTGACAATCTTACTTGGGAGCTTAATCTTAACACAGGTGCATTAACAATTTCAGGCACAGGTGCTATGTATGATTATGAGTACGACAATGGTCCTTGGAATAATTATAGAAATGTGATTAAAAATGTTGTAATATCTGACGGTGCAACAACAATCGGTAATTATGTGTTCCAAGGATGTGAAAATCTTACATGCGTTTCTATTCCTGAAGGAATAACATCGATTGGTAATAGTGCTTTTACAAGTTGTAATAGCCTTACAAGTGTTACACTTCCAAATAGTTTAACAACAATTGGTATATATTCATTTGCTTGGTGTAGTAACCTTGATAGCATAGTGATTCCTGAAAATGTAACAGAAATAGGAGAACAGGCATTTTATAACTGTGAAAGTCTTAAATCAATTTCAATTCCTTATGGAGTAACATCAATTAAAATCGGAACATTCTCAGGTTGTATAAAACTTGAAAGTGTAGTAATTGCTGATAGTGTGGAAACAATTGATGACTATGCTTTTAACGGCTGTTCATCACTTAAAGATGTTACTTTTGGCAATAGCATAAAAACAATTGGTTATGAATCGTTTTATTTGTGTTCAAACCTTACTAATGCTGTATTACCGGATAGTTTGACAACAATTGAGGATTCTGCGTTTGAGCATTGTGTTCAATTAGCATTTGTTAAATTTGACGAAAACATATCAACTATTGGATATGCCTCATTTAATCAATGTTCAGGACTTAAGGTTGTATATTATGCAGGTTCAGAAGAACAATGGAATACGATTTCAATAGGTAATTATAATACACGACTAACTAACGCAAAGTTCCATTATGATAACTGTGA
>JAZLAH010000031.1:0-19118 GCA_045613065.1 Candidatus Fimenecus sp. | reverse complement strand
CTTTTGATTCGCAAAGAGCCTTTGCATCTTCGAGAGAAGCAATACCGTATTCAGCAAGACATTTCTCGATTTTAGCCATACGTCTTTCTTTGCCTTCAAATCTTACATCATTAGCCATTACAATATCCTCCTTCTCTTATTCTTCTCTAGGGTCAATATACTTTGCAGCATCTGCAAAACGACCATATGAGCCTGTATTGTTCTTAAGAGCTGTTGCAGCATCCATGCCGTGACGGATATCTTCCATCATCTTGCCGAGCTTAACGAACTCATAACCGATAACCTGGTCATCAGAGTCAAGAGCCATTCTTGTGATATAGCCTTCAGCCATTTCCATGTAACGAACGCCCTTAACCTTTGTTGAGAACATTGTACCAACCTGTGAACGAAGTCCCTTACCAAGGTCTTCAAGACCAGCACCAACAACAAGACCGTCTTCTGAGAAAGCAGACTGTGAACGACCATAAACGAGCTGGAGGAAGATTTCTCTCATAGCTGTATTGATAGCGTCACAAACAAGGTCTGTGTTAAGACATTCAAGAAGAGTCTTGCCAGGAAGAATTTCAGCAGCCATAGCAGCTGAGTGAGTCATACCTGAACAACCGAGAGTCTCAACAAGAGCCTCTTCAACGATACCTTCTTTAATGTTAAGTGTAAGCTTACATGTACCCTGCTGAGGAGCACACCAACCGATGCCGTGTGAGAAGCCTGAAATATCTTTGATTTCATAAGCCTTTACCCAATTTCCTTCTTCAGGAATTGGAGCTGGACCATGGTGAGGTCCTTTTTTAACACAGCACATTTTTTCAACTTCATGTGAATAGTTAATCATAATAAAATGAAACTCCTTTCATATTTTACGGAAAAATTCCTATCTTTGTAATTATACATTCCTATGGAAAATTTTTCAATAGTTATTTTGACAAAAGATTGACAATGAAAGAGAAAATTATAGTCATAATTGTATTATAGGCAAAATTTTCATAAAAATGTAATTTAACGTAAAGGTTATTTATCGACAACTCTACTTGAATTGTCAGCAAAACAACAACTAATATCAATTTAAAATTCGTCTAACAGTTTTCGAGGTTCACCCTTGGTGTTTTTTGCAGAATGTTTTACTAACTCATACTGTTGCATAGCTACTTCAGTAAATTCAGCTTCACTAACTTCTATCATTTTGTCAAAATCTTTTAAAACAATTGAAAAATATGAGGATTCATTAACAATTCTTATTTCATAGTAATTTTCATATTGATGAATAAGATATTCCATATCGTTAATTGATTTTGTAACTCCACCGGGGTATGCCAAAGAGTTATCTTCGTAAACAATAGGTGCACTCTTTTGCAAAGAGTACTGATTTATCAATGAATTATCATTTGTTTCAAAATATTCCACATCATAAAGGACATCGTTTTCGTACCAAGAAAAATTTTGGATATGAATATGTATTGCATTAGATATTTCACATCTGGAATAAATATAGTTAAACTCTGTACCTACATATTCATATAAATTGTCATAATACGGAAAATACACTTTATATTCATCATCTATTTTTATTGCATCCTCGTCAGAAAGCGCTATATTGGCATGTTTTTCATCAAAAATTGCATTTTCATAAGAAATTAAAATTGTAGAACAAATAGCAATAGCAACTATTAAAAGTCCAACAATATACAGCGTCCAAAAGGTTTTACTATTGTCAATACCTTTTTTATGAACAATTATTAAAGATATTGCAAAAGCAATCGCTAAAATCAGACAAACAGGTGTTAATGCTTGGATTACTGGCAAATGGTGCAGTTCCGAAAACCCAACCATGCTACCATATTCAGCTAAAACCAATCCAAACCGTGATAAGCCTACAACTGCGGTGAAAATCAATAAAACTACACCTGTAAGACCTAAAACTAATTTGTATTTTGTATCATTTGGTCTATGTTCAAAAGCACTGACATCCGTACCTGTAAAGTCATAAAATTCTTCGCCTGAACTTTCCATTCTTTTGATTTCGTTCCAATAATAATTTTCGTTAAAGCTCGAATTATCAACACGTTGCCTTTGCAATTCCTTGCAAAGCTTTGCCGAAACAACCAATTCAGTCAGCTCACTACTTATCGAACTCATACTATCATCTATGGCTTCACTTAAAGCTAGTGTACCGTTAAAAATATCTTTAATATTCGGTATGGAAATTCCTAGCTTTCTGTAAATAATTATTTTCTTTAGAATTGCAATTTCATTTTCATCATACTCTCGATAACCATTATCTTTTCTTTCAGGGTTTAATAAGTCTTCTTTTTCGTAAAACCGAATGTTGGCACGACTTATATTAAGTAGCTTTTCAAGTTCATTGATTTTCATTTATATCACCCTTTCGTTAGCTAGTATAAACTATAAAGTCACTTTACAGTCAAGCAATTTTCCGAAACTTTTTAATAATAATATCACATATTTGATTAACTTGCAAAAACATCTCCGAATCGATATCCTTGATAGCTCTAATATTTCCACTTTGACTATCAAACAAAAATTGTGTTATAATTCCAATAACAACTTGTGAAAGGATTTTAACTATGAATCTTAATGATAAGTTTTTACTTGAAAAATTACCAAAAATCACAGAAGAAAGATTGAACACCAAAGTTTCTAATATGCAATTTATTGGCGGTGGTAGTTTTGGCAAGGTTTATAAATGCACAACTTCCAATGGAGAAACAATTATTTTAAAAGCATACCATGTCAGCGGAATGGAAACCACCGAAGCCAATCAGTTGCAGATTTTAGGTAAAAACACGAGTGTTAAAATGCCAAAGGTTTATTTTACATACAACGACCAAGAAATTGCTGTTATGTGTATGAGCTTTATTGACGGTAAAAACACTCTTAATCCATCATTTTTACTTAAAAGCAAGGCACAGAAGCAGAAATTTGCAAACAATGTTATTGACGGACAGTTACAATGGCACAGTGTCAAAGGTGAAAAATTCGGTTATCTTGAAAACGCAACCTATGACGGTTGGAAAGAGTTTTACATTGAAAACAAAGTCCATAAAGACCTTGTAGGACTCAAAAAACTTATGGACGAGGGTAAATACAGCAAGAAAAACTATGATTTACTTTGTCGAGGACTTGATATTTTCAAAGAAGTTGTCAATGAACCTGAATATCCTGTACTGATTCACGGTGACCTTAATATTATGAACATTATGGCTGACCCTAAAGATATGAAACTGACAGGCTTTATCGACCCTTGTGGCTCAATGTGGGCTGACAATGAATATGACTTGTTCCAGTTCCTTAACATGTGGGGAAATGTATTTTCCCTTTATGATACATATAAATCAAAGTGTAAAATGTCGGAGCATTGTGATTTTAAAGTTGCATTCTATGGTGCTTTACACGAAAATTCAATGCGACTCAAAGGTGGCCTTATTGTTCCTATATGGGAAATCCAAAATAACAATCGTTTAAAAAAAGCAATGAAAAAATATTAATAGAAAACCCTCCATATAGCATGCGCTACGTGGAGGGTCGTTTTTTAGTTAACTAAAAGTATTGAAGAATTAATATTTTTTTGAAAGAAGCTTATCAGCCTCTGCTTTAGTGATTTTACCAACATTGCAATCTGCCATAACCTGTACATCTTTGTCGTTGAGCTTGTAGAAACTCCAGATAACCAAAGCGATAACAAGACCGATAATTGGTACAACGTTATATGTGAACCAAAGACCATCAAGTGCTTCGCTTGTTTGCTGTGCGATAGCGTTGATAGCTTCAAGGTCTGCAAAACTGCTTACTTCCTGAATAACACCATTTACTTCGAACTCTGTCTTGAAACCGAACCAGCCAAGAAGTGCAAGACCCATTGAACCTGAAATAGCGGCTGCAAGCTTAACTGCAAATGTCTGGATAGCAAATGTGATACCCTTTGCCTCTGTACCTGTTGTGTACTGGCCATACTCTGCACAGTCAGGTGTGAATGTGAATGAAAGTACACCGATAATACCAAGAGGAATTGAACGGAGCATAAATGTGATAACAAAGAGAATGAAGTTACCTTTTGTAGGAAGAATAAGGAATGACAAAAGGATAGTTGCGATAACACTAATCTTAAAGAGCTTTGTCTTATCTATTTTTCTGATGATTTTAGGAACGAGAAGTGCCATAACAAGCTGTGGTAATGCAGCAACTGTACCTGTAATAAGAGATGCAAGTGAGTTCTCATAGATATAGTAAGCTGTAATCATATGAAGTGCATTGTATGTCTGAGCACCTGAATAGAAGATATAGCCAATATAGTAAATAAGAAGATACTTGTTGCTGATAACATACTTGAGCATTCTTCTTACTGTGAACTGTTCTTCATCAGTAGTTTTGTTTCTTTCCTGACAGTGCTTACAGATAGGGAACATAGTTGCCATAGCTACAATTGCAACAACAATAGAAACTGGACCATAACCCAAACCAATAAATTCACTGATGAGAACACTTACAAGAACAGTGGTAAGTGCTGTACCGATACCAGCTGTAATACCTTTAAGAGAAAGGATTGTATTTCTTTCTTCAACATTGCTTGTCATTGCAGTGATGATACCAAACGCAGGTACGTCGCAAAGTGTATATGCAGTATCCCATACAATATATGCCAATGCAAACCAAACAAGTTTAACTGTTTCACTTGCTGCACTAGGAATAATGAAAATTGCAACGGTTGCAGCAGGAGTAAGAGCACTAGCAATTTTCAGCCAAGGAATATATTTTTCATTACTCTTGAATTGGATTTTATCGAAAATAACACCAAAGATAGCGTCGTTAACAGCATCCCATACTTTTACAGCCAGCATAACCGCTGCAGATTTTACAGGGTCAACACCGATAAGAAGAAGGAATGTTGTAAGATAACCTGCTATCATATTATAAATCATATTCTGTCCGAAGAAATATGTATAATAGCTTTTTCTCTCGGATTTTGTTGTTTGCCACAAAGGGTTTTGAGGCTTTGTTTGTGTCTTACTCATAAAAATTCTCTCCTTTTCATAACGTAAAAATTTGCATATAGGTTTGTCGCAAACTTCGTTACACACCATAACAGTTAGTATAACATAAACAAAATAAGATTTCAACATATTCGCAGTATAAGAAGTATTACGGCAAAGATACATATATTATCAATTTTGCAACCAATTAAAATTTACCCATATTTTTCAAGCAGCATATTTGCTGCAAGACAGACTCTTGCTGCATCTGCGTTATAAAGTGGATAAGCATGGGTATCAATCAATTCAGCGTAATTTGTCATGTAGACAACTACTCGGTCAATATCGTTCATCATAACTGCAGCTTGAAGATTTGCACCCCAATAAAATGCATCTGGATAATCAAAATTTTCCCAATCAAATTCTTCACAGAATCTGTTATAAAGTTTGCTTGCTCGTTCAGTATTTGGAGCAATGACTCCGTGGATAATCGGAAACATCTGGGAGGTTGCAGCTGGATAATAAGTATCCCACGAAAAAGCATCTGATGTGATTTTTAACAATTTTGTTATACCAACCTTGTAATGCCCTGCAAAAGGCATCCAGAGTTCATCCTCAATTGTTTGAGGAATCT
Organism: Candidatus Fimenecus sp.; assembly: GCA_045613065.1. Taxonomy (GTDB): domain Bacteria; phylum Bacillota; class Clostridia; order Oscillospirales; family Acutalibacteraceae; genus Fimenecus. Next base: position 13,499 of record JAZLAH010000031.1, on the reverse strand, counting down.
CCAAAATAGCATCTGCACATTTTTTCTGTAATGGTTTAAGTGTTGGGTCCTCCACACAGAGAACATCCTCACAAAGTTTTTCCGTTGCAACAACAGCCTCATAAACTTCACAGTTATCCATAAGATATTTTACTGTCCAATCAGGTTTTGCCATTGTCATACCCTTGTGATAAGTTGCAAACATAGCATTGACAATACGTTTAATTTCCGATTTGTGAGTAATAATATATTCGCTGTCACCTGTTTTATTATAATATTTACTCAATACCAAAAGGAAAGTCGCAGCATACGAATCCGTTGTGTCATACGATTCTTTCCCATCAAGAATCGTAACACTTTCATCAATGATTTTTCCATTTTCAAGAGTAATTGTGTAGTCATAAATAGTACCGTCAAGTCCATTACGGTCAGTTGTAGCCGTATTAAGATGACTGAAATGCCAATCCATATATTTTTTAACTGTTTCAGAATAAACTTCAGCTTTATCAAGAAGAGCAAGTGCTGCAAAATCGGCAAAATATGGATTAACCTTAACCTCACCATTTGGTGTATATATCATTGGAATTGCACCGTTTTCAAGTTGTAAAGATGCAAGCCACGCTGTTTCCGATTCAAAAATCTTTTCAAAAAGTTCAATATTTTCTTGTGTAGGAATGCCTTCATGCTCAGGAATAGGTAAAAGGTCGTCAGTAGGCATAGAAAGTCCCAAAATTGAAAGGACCGCCGATAAAATTAAAGAGAATATTTTTTTCATTGCATTTCCTCCTGAAGTAAATATCAGTCATATTATAACATAAGTTTAACTAAAGACAAACTCCCTCAGCTATTTTCTTTGAAAATGACTGAGGGAGTTGATATTATTACATACTTTCAGGTGTTGAAATGCTAAATGTTTCAAGAATATTTGTGATTACATTCATTACACAAGTACAAAGGTAAAGACGAGCCTGCATAAGTGATTCATCTTCAACTGCAACACGACAAGCATTATAGAACTTGTGGAAAAGAGTTGCAAGGTCGATGCAATAACGAGTAATCTTTGCAGGGTCATAATTCTTTGCAGAGTTTATGATTTCGTCAGTAAGAGATGCAAGATGACGAATAAGCTCGATTTCTTCAGGAGCTGTAAGAAGTTTGAGTTCATCCTTTGTACAGTCACGAACTGCAACACCATCTGCTTCAATTTTACGAAGAATACTGTGAATACGAGCATTCGCATACTGACAATAGTAAACAGGGTTCTGGCTTGACTGCTCAACAGCCAAATCAAGATCAAAGTCCATCTGTGAACCAGGTTCTCTCATATTAAAGAGGAAACGAACTGCATCAACAGGAATATCCTCAAGCAAGTCAACAAGAGTGATTGCTTTACCTGTTCTCTTACTCATTCTTACAACTTCACCATCACGAGTAAGACGAACCAACTGCATAAGAATAACATCAAGACGGTCTGAATCAAGGTCAAGTGCTTCAAGAACACCTTTCATACGAGCAACGTGACCGTGATGGTCAGCACCCCAGATGTTAATAGCCTTATCAAATCCACGAGTTACAAGTTTATTCTTGTGGTAAGCAATATCAGCAGCAAAATATGTTGGGTTACCATTCTGACGGATAAGAACATCGTCTTTGAGTTCAAGTTTGTCGATTTCTTCCTGAGTTTTGCCCTGACGAGTGAGCATTTCTGTCTGTACTTTGATATTGTTGTACCAAACAGCACCATCTTTTTCGTATGTTAAACCTTTATTTGTAAGGTATTCGATAACTTCTTTAACAGCGCCACTATCATGAAGAAGACTTTCTTTGAACCAAGTCTTATATTCAATACGATATTTTGCCATATTTGCTTTCATGTTATCGATATTTTTAGGAAGAGCAAATTCAACGAGAGCTTTTCTTCTTTCATCTTCACTCTTGTTTATAAATTCATCGCCATAAACATCTGCAAACTGCTGTGCTCTTTCTTTAATATCTTCACCATGATAACTGTCTTCAGGAAGTTCTACTGCATCTTCACCTTTGAAAATTTGCTGATAACGGATATCAAGTGAAAGACCGAATTTTTCAATCTGATTACCTGCGTCGTTAATATAGAACTCACGTTCAACTTCATAACCAGCCATATCAAGAACTGCTGCAAGACAGTCACCTAAAGCACCACCACGAGCATTACCCATGTGCATAGGTCCTGTTGGGTTTGCAGAAACGAACTCAACGTTGATTCTCTTTCCTTCACCGTAATTACTTCTACCATAATCCTTGCCAAGTGCCTTAACATCAAGCAAAATGTCTGCATAGAAATCCTTTGAAAGTGTGAAGTTTACGAAACCTGCACCTGCAACTGTGCAAGAATCAAAATATGTTCCGTCAAGCTCAATATATTTTGCAACTAAATCAGCAATCATTTTTGGTGCACGACGAAAAGCCTTTGCACAAACAAATGCAATATTTGATGAATAGTCACCATTATCACGATTTGCAGGAACTTCAATGTTAAATGCTGGAATTGGCTCAGCAGGAATTTCACCTTCACTTACAGCCTTACCAAGCGCATCAACAATGAGTGTATGTAATTCGTTAGTAGCCTGTTTTACTAATTTTGACATCCTTATTTCTCCTTATTTTTCTTCTATATATATAATCATTGTATTTTCTGACACGACGCCATTATTGAAATCAAGAGAATACCTCATTTTGAGAACTCCACCTTTGTCATCCCTTGACCACTCAACCTGATTTCCATAAATACCCATAGTCAATTCACCATAAGGTGTTCTGTAAAATGTATGGTGACGAACATTCCTTTCCACCATCATTTCGGAACTGAACTGACCACTTCTTACAATACTTACTGTATCATTTCCAAAAACAGTAATAACTGTTTCTTCAGGACCTGTCTCTTCATTGTTTTCAATATATTCAATTATACTTTTATCTTCTTCACAAGTTAATGTACCTGCAACGGACATTTCACCTGTATTGTCACCATTTTCCGTTCTTTGTTTGCTGACAATTCTTATAACTGCATCTTTTTTCACTGTTCAAATTCCTTTTCCCATTTTTCGATAGCAAGAGTACAGAGTTTGTCTATCAAATCACCATATGAAATTCCTGCTTTTTCCATAAGCATAGGATACATACTGATGTTTGTAAATCCAGGAAGTGTGTTTGGCTCGTTCAAAAGCACAGCACCATCAGAATATCTTACAAAGAAATCCACTCGAGCCAAACCTGAACATCCCCAAGCCTTATAAGCTCTTATTGCCTGTTCCTGAATCTCTTTTATTTTATCTTCACTGATTCTTGCTGGGATATGAAGTCCACTATCAGACTCATACTTTGCTTCAAAATCATAAAACTCATTGCTTGGTTCAATTTCACCAACTGCACCTGCAAATGGCTCATCGTTACCCATAACGGCACACTCAACCTCTGCACCGATAATAGCTTCTTCAACAACAACTCTTGAGTCAAACTGGAACGCATAATCAAGTCCACGCTGAATTTCCTCAAGTGTTTTTGCCTTAACAACACCAACTGATGAACCTGCATTTGCCGGTTTGATAAATACAGGAAGACCTAAATATTCTTCACATTCTCTTGCGAATTCTCTACCACGATGTTCAAAATCATATTTTGTGATGTATTTCCACTTTGCCTGTGCAATTCCGTTTACATCACAAATAGCGTTTGTCATTGCCTTATCCATACAAACTGCAGATGCCATTGTGTTACATCCTACATATGGAATACCAGCAACTGTGAGAAGACCTTGCATTGTACCGTCTTCACCGTTTTTACCATGCATTACAGGGAAACAAACATCAATTCTAATTTTTTCATATCCGTTTTCATTGAATACGATAATTCCTCTGTCAGCACGGTCACTTGAAATAACAGCTTTTTTAAGTTTTGACTTATCAAGAAGCCATCCGTCTTTTTTTAGATTGTTAAAATCCCCATCAAAGACGAACATTTCTCCTTGTTTTGTAATTCCAAGCATTATTACATTGTATTTATCCTTTGGAATATTTCTGATAACAGATGTTGCTGATACACATGACACATCATGTTCAGAAGATACACCACCAAAAATTATAAGAGCATTTTTCATATTTATCACCTTACAAATTGGCATACTGCCACACTTAAATATATTTTATCACAATATATTTAACTAATCAATTATAATATTCACAAATTTTTAATGACAAATGGAAATAAATGTGTTATATTATATAGGATATATAATTTTTTGATTTGAGGTATTTAAAATGCTTGAAAGAAAAGAAGCACTCTCGCTTATCTTAAAAAACTGTTCAGAAAAGTTTGAACAGATTGGTTTTACTGCTGATACTGTTTGTGAAAATGGTGAAGAAGCATATGTTGACTTCACAAAGGACGATATTACAATTCGTCTTTTAAGCCACGACAACCTTCTTGATGTTACTGAAAAAGCAGGTGAAGGCGATTTTGTTAAGGTTGAATCAAACCTTCTCGACCTTGAAACTTATGAAGACAGAGATATTAAATCTCTTTCAAACGAAATCTGTGAAACTGTTAGTTCATCATATGGCAAAAAAGCTCGTCAGGTTGTAAAAAAAGCACCACAGACAATTTCGAAAACAGCTGCAAAAAATGGTACTGAATACGATGCAAACACACTTGCAAGTCGTATTTCAACTCTTTATCCTGAACTTAAGGATGCTTATAAAGAGAATTTCCAGACTTATGACGAATTCCTTGGTGAGGATTTCTTTGTAAATCACGCTAACAAATACATTATGGAAACAATCCGTTCAAATGATACTCAGACAATGAAGAAACTCTTCAAAATCTTAAGCGATATTTACGAAAACGGCTCAAACGACGTTCAGGACCTTGTTGTTGTTACAATTCTTGGTGAAATCGACAATGACCAGGCACTTATCGAAAAATGTCGTGAACAGATTACTGACGACGATTTCTATGACACACTTGTTGCTGTTAACAAATATCTTGCATCTCCTGCAGGTAAAAAGGCAAAGGAACTTATGAAAAATCCTCCTGCATACAAACCACCTAAAAAGAAGAATGGCGGTATGATGAGTTCTCTTATGGGTATGCAGCCACCACAGCAGTAAAAATCCAATAACCAAACTAAAAGAGGCACTTAAGTGCCTCTTGTTTTTTATCCTATAGGATTTATTTCTATGAAAACAACACCACAAGGGCTAATGGTTTCTGAAAGAACAATTTCACCGTTAGTAACTGTATAGCTTTTGCTTTCAGGAACAAGCTCAGAACATTCTTTATATTTTTCACGAAGATTTTTAAAATAAAATTCGCGTGCAGTATTGTCACAAAGAGTAGCGTTATTTTCAATGCACGGACAATCAGGCGACCAGCTAAAGCATTCGTTGCCTATATTATATGTTTCGCGGTCTTTTTGCCACTCATCAAAATAGTTGCAATTATCATTAACTCTGAAAATTTTCACTTCCACCTTTTTGCCATCAAGGTCAGGAACATTCAAATTGAATTTGGCATCAATGCTCTTATCGTAATTTATGTCATTTTTAAAGTTATACGCCATTAAAAGAATTTTTCCACTACTTGAATCAACAGCTGAAACACAATTCACCTCAGTGCTTTTAAGAAAGCCTTTCCACGTGTTCTCAGTTTTTATTTCATTCATGCCCGCAAATCCCGAAATTTGCTTTGCCACATGATATGAAACAGTCGGATTTCCTTCAAAAAGGCCACCAGAAAGATACTGCCAAGAAGAAACATAGTCACCACCGACCGAAAAAGTCCGAGAATATAAACGAGCATCATATGCCGCCTGATAGGTGTAGCCTACTGTTCTGGAAAGCACTTGCGAATCGCTTTTACCAGAATTCAGACCATACAGAATCCTGCCCTCATCAATTCCAAAAACAAGTCCATTAAGGCCTGCGTTTTTTGCACAGGTCTGAAGATATGTTATACATTCATCTATTGTTTTTCCCGATGTGAATTCCCCTGGTTTTGTATCATAAAAAGACGATGACAGGAAGCATATTTTTGAACCTTTTTCTCCTGTTTTAAAGTTGGTTCCCTTGCCACAATGTTCAATAAAAGCTTTTTCATCCCAAAGGCCTTCTGTTACCGTCATTGAGTGTGCACCTACAAACACATCTGAGCCTATACTCTTCTGAAGAGCATCGACCGTATAATCATAAAGCTTGCAGTAAGCAGATATTGTGCTTTCAGGAGTACCATCTACTGCCTTAAACCATTGGCTATTCTCATATTCAGTCATAACCCCAAATCGCCAGGAAAGCACCTCTTCCTTCCCAAACTCATTCACAAGCGCCTCACCAATAGCGTATATATAGTCATAATACACATCATAATCATCTGGTGGATAAACATTCGTACCATAGGTTGTATCCATTCTTGCAAGTGAAGAAAACTTAAGCGGTACACTTCCCAATTTCAGATGTGGCTTTGCGCCTAAGCTTACAATGCCGCGGCAATTTTCAATAAGAGCAGTAAAATCATAATCGTCAAGTGTATCAAAATCAAGAGGATCAACGAACAAATCTCTGTCAACCGCACCACCTGTACACTGCATAAGTTGAACATATTCGACAAAATCAAAAATGTTGTTTTCTTCATTTACTTTGGGTGAAGAAAAATCAGAACTTGAATTCATATTCCAGACATTTATATTGCTTACGATATTCGGAAGCACCTCTCCTGTGCTTTCAGCATCGATTTCAAAAGTATAGTCATTAGCACACGGAAGAATGTTTATTAATGATGCAAATAAAAATGCAAATGCAGAAATGATAGCTGAAACTATTTTACCCAACGAAATCACCCTCCTTGTTGTCGTATCAATATAATAAATTAATCACAAATTTATGGTAGCATAAAAAATATATGTTTACAAGATAATAAATTGATTTTAATAAATTGCAAATCATTGTTTATATAAAGAAGGCAGGGTCAAGACCCCGCCTTTCCGTATCATATTACTTTTTAAGTGCTGATTTTGCGTTCCAGATGTTTGCTGCATATTCGTTGATTGCACGGTCTGCTGCAAAAACGCCTGCACCTGAGATATTCATAAGTGACATCTTGTTCCAGTTATCACGGTCAAGGAAGTCCTTTGAAATTCTCTGCTGAGTATTTCTGTAATCCTCAAAGTCTGCAAGTGCCATATATGGGTCGTGGTGAATGATTGAAGCTGTTACCTCGTGGAACATCTTACCACCAATGCCATTAGCATTTGCATAATCAAGAATCTTATGAAGCTCTGCATTATTATTGTAGAACACTTCAGGATTATAGCCACGCTTTTTAAGTAACTCAACTTCAGGAGTGCTCATACCGAAGATGTAGATGTTATCTTCACCAACTGCTTCGTAAATTTCTACGTTTGCACCGTCCATTGTACCAAGAGTAACTGCACCATTAAGCATAAGCTTCATATTACCTGTACCTGAAGCTTCTGTACCTGCAAGCGAAATCTGCTCTGAAATATCAGCAGCAGGCATAAGCTTTTCAGCAAGTGTAACGTTATAATCTTCAACATATACTACTTTCATTCTACCCTTAACATCAGGGTCATTGTTGATTACATCAGCAAGAGCACAAATGAAAGAAATAATCTTCTTTGCCATAAAGTAGCCTGAAGCTGCTTTTGCACCGAAAATATATGTGTGAGGAATAAAGTCACCATTTGGATTTTCCTTGATTGCAAGATACTGTGATAAAATGTTAAGTGCATTAAGCTGTTGACGCTTATATTCGTGAAGACGCTTAACCTGAACATCAAAGATTGAATCAGGGTCAAGCTGGATTCCATTGTGCTTAAGCACATACTTTGCAAATTCTTCCTTATTTGCTCTCTTGATTTTTTGGAGTTCATCAAGAACAGCCTTATCATCCTTGAACTTTCTCAAATCAAGAAGTTTATCAGCATCTTTTACAAAACCATCACCAATAGTATCTGTAAGGAATTTTGTAAGTTTTGGGTTAGCCTGACAAAGCCAACGACGATGAGCAATACCGTTTGTAACGTTTGTGAACTTGTCAGGAGTAAGAGCATAGAAATCAGAGAAAACTGTATCCTTAAGAATGTCACTGTGAAGAGCAGAAACACCATTTACACAGTGTGAACCAGCAACACAAAGGTTAGCCATTCTTACAACACCGTTTGAGATAATTGCCATTCTCTCAACTGTATCAGCATTATATGTGCTGTTCCATACATATGAACGGAAACGATTGTCGATTTCCTTTGTAATCTGCCAAAGACGAGGCATAAGTCTCTTGTAAAGATCTTCAGGCCAGCATTCAAGAGCTTCCTTCATAACTGTATGGTTTGTATATGCAACTGTATTTGTAACAATGTTCCAAGCTTCGTCCCATCCGTAACCACATTCGTCGAGCATGATTCTCATAAGTTCAGGAATAGCCATTGTTGGATGAGTATCGTTAACGTGAATTGCAACTTTATCAGCAAAGTTATCCATTGTACCGAATTCACGAAGGTGGTGCTGAACAATATCCTGAATTGATGCTGAAACAAGGAAATACTGCTGACGAAGACGAAGTGACTTTCCTTCAGGATGATTATCTGCAGGATAAAGAACCTTACTTATAACCTCAGCCATAGCATTTCTTTCCATAGCTCTCATATAGTCACCCTGATTAAAGAGTGCCATATCAAGACCAGGAGCTTTTGCAGACCAAAGACGAAGAACAGAAACACCTTTGCCATCCTTACCTGCAACATGCATATCATAAGGAATAGCCTGAATTACTGTTGGGTTTTCGATTTCAACGCTGTGATAGTTGTTATCCCAGATATCACGAACTTCACCCTCGAACTTAATTTCCATAGACTGTTCTTCATGTGGTACAAGCCACACGTCTCCACCAGGAAGCCAAAAATCAGGAAGTTCAGTCTGCCAACCGTCAACAAGTTTCTGCTTGAAGATACCATATTCATAAAGAATTGTGTAACCCTTTGCAACATAACCCTGAGTTGCAAGACCGTCAAGATAACAAGCAGCAAGACGACCAAGACCACCGTTACCAAGACCTGCGTCAGGTTCACAATCATAGATTGAATCCATTTTAATGCCGTAGTCTTTTAACACACTTTCAAAAACCTTTGTAAGGTTAAGATTGTAAAGGTTATTTTTAAGAGAACGACCCATAAGGAACTCCATACAGAGATAATAAACTCTCTTTGTTCCCTTTTTTGAACCTTCTTTTGAAAATTTAGCTCTACCCTGACTCATCATATCTCTTACGATAAGAGCAATAGCCTTATAGAACTGTTCATTTGTTGCCTCATTAGGATTAACCCCAATAAAATGAGAGAGTTTTGACTCAACAAGCTCTTTTGCTTGTTTCTTTGTAAGCGAATAATTCATACAAAACCTCCAAAAAAATTTATAAAAATCGCCTAAAATTAAACTCTGTTTGTCTATTTTACACTAAAAAAAGTATTTTTTCAACCATAATGAAAAAGTTTTTTATTATATTTTATTTATATGCAATATTTAATATAAAAACCCTGTGTTTTCACACAGGGTCTTATGCTTTAAAAACGTTTATTCAACTACTTCGTCAGCTGTTGATGGTTCTGTTACAGGCTCTGTTGCAGGAGCTGTAGTTGGAACTGTTGTAGGAACTGTAGTTGGTTCTGTTGTTGGAATTGTAAAAGATGGAAGTGTTATAGATGGAGCGACTGTTGTTGACTCATCCGGTGTAGTTGGAACTTCAACATTTGGATTGTTTGCCTCTGGGTTTTCATAAGTGTTGTAGTTAAGATAACCCGCCTCAGACCAAACAACAGAGAATCTGTTACCATTTCTGATATAGAAGTCCTTCTTTGTTGTGCCTGACTTATAAGGAACAAATCCCTTACCTGTCAACTTATTATTACCATCAGTAAGATTCTGAAGTGCTGCTTCGATTCCATCAGCCATTTCATCATCATAAGCATAAAGAGTTGCTCTTACAACACACTTTTTAGGGCTAACAACACCGAACTTGAAGCCAGTAAGCCACCAATGTTCCTGTTCAGCTCTTGTAAAGAGTCTGTTACCATTCTTATAATCTTCCCAGCTATGATAATAGTCAAGAACCATCTTAAGAAGCTGTTCATCTTCAGCACACTTATAGAAACCTGAATTATCATATGGACTCTTTGTATAAACACCTAATTCAGCACCTTCAAGAACACCGTACTGACCTTTCCACCACTGAAGTCTCCAGAGGAGGTCATCATACATAAAGTCAGCCTTAAGTGTGAGATACCACATATTTGTAATTGGTGCAGCCTGGTCATATACATCAGTGAAACCAAAATGACGCTGCCATGGATTCAAATGAGTATAGAAAATATCCTGGTCTGCATCATATTCATAACCAGCAAGTGCAAGAGCTTCTTTTCTTTCTTCAGGAGTATCAAAATGTGTGAGGAAATGGTTAAGTTCAGCCTCAATACTTGAACCTGATGAGCTACTTGAACCTGATGAACTTGATGAACCTGGTGAAGAATTTGTATTACCTGTTGATGGATAATATGTAGAACCTGAGTTTGAACCACTACTTGATTGGTTGTTAGGAACAACGCTCAACTGGTTGTTACCAGTATAGAAATTGTTGTTGCTTCCGCCACCATTGCCTTCATTATTACCGCTATCTGAGCCATCATTTACAAACGCATCATCGCCATTTGACTGCGGATTTGTAGGGAAGTCAATGTTTGGAACAGTTGTTCCTTCTTCATCATCCTTACCGCCACATGCAGAGAAACAACAAAGAATCATGCTAAATGCTAAAATGATTGCTAAAACTCTTGTTAATTTTGCTTTCATTTGGAAATTACCTCCATATACCATAAACTTAATGTTCCCACCCATATACAAAAGTATTATGCCACAAAGTAGAAATAATGTCAATGATTTCAATCAGGTTATTTTTGGAATTTCCCAGCTTTTGTCGATAGGACTTGAAATGAAATTCATATTGTGATAGAATGATGAAAAATGATGAGGTGATTTTTATGCATAGATTTTTTGGTGAGCTGGCTGCCTACGGCTTATTTAACCAAATAGGTTATTGGGCAATGATTTTTACAAATTTACTTTATTACAAGTCAAAACAAGATGCAACGAGTCTGTTTTCTAAGAATTTGATTTATGCATCTTCCAAAATCCACAAAATAGCAGGCACTATTGTACGAGTGATTTTATTTGTTCTTGAAACATATATTGCTTCAAACCTTGTCGATGAAGCAAGTAAATTCAATCGAATATTTAGTAACATACTTGACACAGGCGCTAACTACTTTGGCCTTTTAGTTGTTGCACCGATTTATGTTGGACTTTTTTCTATTATTCTTGTTATTAATCCTGTAAAAGAACTTGATATTATAACAATGGGATTGCCTGTATTTCTTTTCTTTGTTAAACTTGCTTGCTTCTTTAATGGATGCTGTTGGGGAATTCCATGGGAACACGGACCATACAACCATCATTATGACCATCCCGGAAATCAAGTTCCTGTTCAGGCAATTGAAGCATTATGGGCAGTGCTTATTCTTTTAATTCTTTTGAAATACAGAAAAAAAGCAAAACCGGGAACAATTTATCCAATGTATCTTACACTATATTCTTTCACTCGTTTCTTCAGCGAATTTTTACGTCACGAAGAAAATGTTTTAGGACCACTTAAAACATATCATTTGTTGTGTATGGCTGGTTTCGTTATTGGTCTTATCCTCTTACTCGTTATGAACAAGCACGGCGAAAGATTGTCAGATTACTTCGAGAAACCCCATATCAGATTTGAAGAAAAAATTGCAAATTACGAGGAAAGAAAAGCTTTAGAAGCTGTTAATGCTCAAGTACAGGCTGAGACTGACAGAATTGAAAGATTAGAAAAAATCAGACTTGCAAGAGAAAGAGCAAAAGCTCGTAAAAAATAATTCACCACAAAAAAATACCGAGGAATTTTAGTTCCTCGGTATTTTTTATTGTTCAATAAGATTGATTATAATTTCAACAAGTGCGTCACTTTTGTCAGACTGGAAATAATGAGAATCTGTTTCAATAAAGTGAACCTTATTAAAGTTTCTTGCACTATCTCTCCACAACTTTTCTGCATCCTTATAATTCTTTGTAAATAAGTCAGTTTTGCTGATAACAGAATCTGTCACAACACTTACTTTCTTTGAATTATTATAATGATACCAAGTCATAAAATCCGTATCCTTACGGAATTTATCAATCATATCCTTAGTTTGGTTTTCAGAGAAACTTTCAAGAGGTGCACCTGCAGAAACAAGTTTTTTCTTGATATTCTTATCAGAAACCTTATTCCAGCCATTCTTTTTAGATGCTTTTTTCGGTGGAATGTATCCTCCCGTGATATAACGAGAAATATTCACACCCTTTTCCTCAAGAATATTTATAATCTGCAAAGCAACTGCAGCACCTGCACAATGAGAATAAATATAAAGCTTTTGAGTCGTACCGATTTCTGCAATTATATCTGCCACCTTTTCACATTCTTCATATGAATGAAGATAGTCGACATAATAAATAGACATATCAGGAACTTTTTTTACCATCAAGTCAACAAATTTAGCATAAGCAGTTGCATCACCACCTGCATAAGGCACTAAAATCATGGCTTTTTCAGAATTTGTCACTTCTTTAAGCACATCAAAGTTTTCATAAGTTGCTTTGTTGCCCTCGTTCATAAGTTTTGCTAACTTTTCAGGTGTTGGATTTGCTATAAACTGAGCTGCAGAAATATCCCTCATTTCATTTTCTGATAAAGCAGAAATCATATCAATACTTGTACCGCCAAGGTCGAAGAAACTTTCATTTCTGCCAACATTTTCTGTGTTAAGTATCTTTTCAAATATTCTGCAAATCATTCTTTCCGTATCGTTAATTGGCTCTTCCTTAACATATTCATCAAAAACAACAGGAAGTGCTTTTAACTGCTTACGGTCGAGTTTACCGCTTGCATTAAGTGGCATCTTATCCATCATAACAAAGGCACTTGGAACCATATATCGAGGAAGCTTACTTTCACAAATTTGCTTAATATGAGATTTTTCAGCATTACCACAACAGTATGCTACAAGAACATCTTTTCCGTTATTCTGCTTAATCATAACAGCAACAGATTCCACACCATCGATTTCTCCGATAGCGGTCTCTATTTCACCTAATTCTATTCTCTGACCATTTAGCTTTATCTGATGGTCAATTCTACCACAGAAGATAATTTCTCCATCTTCTCTGAAATATGCCAAGTCTCCTGTTTTGTAGATTTTGCCTTCATGGAATGGATTATCTATGAACTTCTCTTTTGTCAGTTCTTCGTTATTAAGATATCCTTGTCCTACATTCACTCCACCAATGCATAGCTCACCCACTACTCCTACCGGTGTTGGGTTTAAGTATTTATCTACTACATAAAGCTGTGTATTG
>JAZLAH010000030.1:0-8519 GCA_045613065.1 Candidatus Fimenecus sp. | reverse complement strand
TTCAACAAATATGTCAAAAGAAGATATTGAAAAGGCAGTTCAGGATGCTGAAAAGTTTGCTGAAGAAGATAAGAAGCGTAAGGAAGCAGTTGATACAAGAAATGCTGCTGACCAGATGGTATATCAGGTAGAAAAAATCCTTACTGACGAAGGTGACAAGATTCCTGAAAATGATAAGGCTGATATTCAGGCTAAACTTGATGCTCTTAAGGAAGCACTTAAGGGTGAAGATGTTGAGCTTATTAAGTCAAAACAGGAAGAACTTACACAGGCTTTCTATAAGATTTCAGAAGAACTTTACAAACAGGCTCAGGCTGCTCAGGGTGGCGCTGATGCAGGTGCAGGATATGACCCAAATGCAGGTGCAGCACCAAATAGCGATGGTTACTATGATGCTGACTTCAAAGATGTAAACTAATTCTAATTTTTAAGATAACGGACAGATTGTAATGCAGTCTGTCCGTAAATCCCTATTATTTGGAGATACTTATGGCAGAAAAAAGAGATTATTATGAGGTGCTCGGTGTTGATAAATCAGCATCAGACGATGAAATAAAAAAGGCTTATCGTAAAGCTGCAAAAAAATATCATCCCGACTTAAATCCCAATAATAAAGAAGCTGAAGAAAAGTTCAAAGAAGCAAATGAAGCTTATGAAATCCTTTCTGATAGCGAGAAAAAAGCTCGTTATGACCAGTTTGGTCACGCTGGCGTTGACCCTAACTATGGTGCAGGTCAAGGTGGCTATGGCGGTGGCTTTGGCGGAATGGATTTTGACTTAGGTGACATTTTTGGCTCAATATTTGGCAATGGATTCGGTGGATTTGGTGGTGGCGGACGAGCAAATCCAAATGCACCACAGCGTGGTAGTGATACTCAGGCAAGTATTACAATTTCATTTGAAGAGGCAGCAAAAGGCTGTGCTCGTTCAATAGACACAATGAGAATTGAAACTTGTGATGAATGTAACGGAAATGGTTGCCAGAGTGGTACTGCACCAAAAACTTGTCCTGAATGTCATGGTCGTGGTCAGGTAACGGTTCAACAGAGAACACCATTTGGTGTGATTCAGTCTGCAAAACCTTGTTCACATTGTAACGGTAGAGGAACAGTTATCGAAAAACCATGTAAGAAGTGTAATGGTGCAGGTAGAGTGCGCAAGAGTGCAAAGCTTGACATCAACATTCCTGCAGGTGTGGATGACCGTCAGATTCTCACAGTTCGTGGTCAGGGTAATAAGGGCGTTAATGGTGGTCCTGCAGGTGACCTTAATATCGTTGTAAACGTTCGTCCTCATCCGATTTTTGAACGTGATGGATATAATGTGTGGTGCGATGTTCACCTTACATTTATGCAGGTGGCATTAGGCTGTACAATTCAGGTTCCGACACTTGACGGTAAAGTTGAATATTCAGTTCCTGCAGGTACTCAACCTGGAGATGTTTTCAAACTCCGTGGTCGTGGTATCCAGAGTCGTGGCGGTATCGGAAAAGGTGACCAACTTGTACGAATTATTGTTGATATTCCAAAGAAACTCAATGACAAGCAAAAAGAACTGATTAAACAACTTGCTATGGAATTCGGTGCAGCCGATAACCTTGGAGAAGAGAAAAAAGGCTTCTTCGGCAAGAAAAAGAAATAATTAATATTTACAGTATGGCAGAGTCTTGATTTCATTTGGACTCTGCTTTTTATATTTTGGTAATATAATCTGAAAAAATAGTGCATTTTTCAACAGTATGTAGTATAATAAGTAAATAATATTGAAATATCCTAAAAAAAGAGATGGAGATAAATATGAAAACATATGGTACATATTTTCAAAATGATAAAGATTTACCAATCAAATATGGTGAAATCAATTTAATAAATCCTGAAAGACAAAGACTTCGTGGTGAGCCTTTGTATAAAGGTGTTGAGGCTTGGCCTGTTTTCCAGGGCTTCTGTGGTACAGACTTTGAGCTTATGAAAATGGGTAGAGATAATAACCTTTCTCACAAATTCCCAGAAGGTGAAAATCGTCTTATCAATGGTCACGAAGGCGTTGTATGGGTGCCTTCTGAAAACAGATTTGCAATTGTGCTTATCCGTGGTGGTGACAGCTGGGACCCAACACGTTATACAGAGGACGAAACATATTTCGAATACGGATGTGATAAGGCTGATGGTCTTTTCTGTGACAAAAACTATTTTAATCCTGATATGCTTCTTCACTTACCTGAAAAATATGCAGGACTTCAGAAACTTCCGTTGTCAGTAGCTAAAAAACTTTCTTTTGCTGACCCATATGCTTGTGCTATATTCCAGCTTGAAAGAATGGAAGATTTAGGTGAAGCACAGAATTTCAGAGTTGAAATGGCAAAGCATAAATGCTCTGAACAGGAAGCTCGAAAACTTGCAAAAGACAATATTTTCTCAAAAACAGTTGTTTTTGGTCTTGGTATGACAGGCCTTTTCATTGCTGACCAGATTAAGAGAAATCATCCTGATGCACAAATCCTTTTTGTTGGTAGAAGTGATGAAAACTGCAAGAAAGTTGTTTTCTCAAAGGAGATTGCAGGTGCAGATTATCTTTGTACAAGTGGTTTAACTGAAGAAGAAACAGCAGAAAAGATTATGGAAAAAATCGGTGGTAGAGCGACAATGTTTGTTGGTACAAGTGGTACTAATGTTGAACACAGAATTGCATTCCAGCATAAAGTTCTCGGTTGTAATGGAGTATATAACAGTTTCTCATTAGGTCCTGTTGTTTCATATGATACAATGCCATTCGGTTTTGAAAATCACCTTATTTTTGCATCAATTAATTTCCGTCAGGCGCATATGGAAAAAGCAATCGAAGTTCTTGTTGATTCTCGTTATGACGAAGTTGTCGAACTCATCGATAAAGACGAATTTATCAAAGACCCACTTGATGCTTACGAAAACAAAATATTCTGTAAAGGTGCACCGCTTAAAACGGGTGTAATCTGGGATAAAAAATATATTGAAGAGGATAAATAAAATGAAAGCAATTGTAATTCCAAATCCAAATGAAATAGAAATCAGAGAAGTTCCAATGCCAGAAGTTAAAGAAGGTGAGGCACTTCTTAAAGTTAAGTATGTAGGTATTTGTGGTGCTGACGTTGCATCATTTACAGGTAATCAGCCTTTTACCACATACCCAAGAATTCCTGGCCACGAATTTTCAGCAGAAATCGTGACAATTCCTGAAAATGATAAAGGTTTAAAAGCAGGTGACATTGTCACTTGTAACCCATATTTCAACTGTGGCACTTGTTATAGTTGCGAACGTGGTTTTGTAAACTGCTGTACAGATAATCAGACAATGGGTGTTCAGCGTGATGGTGCATTCTGCGAATATATCTCAATGCCTGTTGAAAGAATTTATGACGGTAAAGGTCTTTCAGCACAGGAATTAGCACTTATCGAACCATTTGCAATTTCACAGCATGCAGTTTCTCGTGCAACTATCAAAGAAACTGACAATGTACTTGTTATCGGTGCAGGTCCAATCGGTCTCTTTGCACTTTTGGCAGCAAAACAGAAGTGTAATAAGATTGTTGTAGCTGATATCCTAGATAATCGTCTCGCACTTGCTACTGAATATGGTGCAGATGCAGTTGTAAACACAAAAACACAGTCTCTCGAAGAGTTTACAAGGGAATTTACAAACGGTAACGGCTTTGATGTTTGTATCGAAGCTTGTGGTGCTCCTGAAACATTCTTAGGATGTATTGACAACGCTGCTTTTGCTGCGAATATCATTCTTATCGGTAATGGTAAGCGTGAAACTAATTTTGTTCACTCAATCATTCTTAAGAAAGAACTTAATATTCACGGTAGCCGTAACGCTCTTAAAGATGACTTTATCAACTTAATTGATATCGTAGCAAATGGTAAGGCTGACCCTATGAAAATGGTCAGCGGTGTTTATGATATGGAAAATGCTCTTGATGCTTTCAAGGCTCTCGCAAATAACGATGGAACACTTGCAAAACTTCTTATTAAAATAGGTGACTGATATGAAAGAAACAGTAATTCAATTTGGTGAAGGTAATTTCCTTCGTGGTTTTTTTGACTATTTTCTTCATAAGATGAATGAAAAAGGTCTGTATGATGGCAAAGCAGTTGTTATTCAGCCAATCTCAATGGGCAGAGTAGCAGAACTTAACGAACAGGACTGTAAATACAATCTTTATTTAAGAGGTATTCAGAATGGTGAAATTGTAAAGGAACATACATTTGTTGAATCAATTTCACGAGGTGTTGACCCATATAAGAATTTTGAAGATTATATGGCATTGGCAAGCAATCCTGATTTTCGTTTTATAGTATCAAATACAACTGAAGCAGGTATCGAATTTGTAGATACCTGTAAATTCGATGATAAACCTGCATTGTCATTTCCAGGAAAGCTTACTCAACTTCTTTACAGAAGATATAAAAATGGCTTAAATGGTTTTATCATCCTTTCTTGTGAGCTTATTGACAACAATGGTTCAGAGCTTAAAAAGTGTGTACTTAAATATGCAGAGCTTTGGAATCTTGAAGCAGATTTTGTTGCTTGGTTGGAAAATGAAAACTATTTTGTAAATACGCTTGTTGATAGAATTGTTACGGGTTATCCAAATGATGAAACAAAGGACGCTCATCCTGATGATAAATTTCTTGATACAGCAGAAATTTTCCACCTTTGGGTTATCGAAGGTGATTTTGAGGACGAATTTCCTCTCAAAAAAGCAGGTTTTAATGTTGTCTGGACAGATGATGCAAAACCATATAAGAAAATTAAGGTAAGAATCTTAAATGGTGCTCATACTTCACTTGTTGCCGGTGCACTTCTTTCAGGTATTGAAACAGTTGGTGAAGCAATGAATGATGAAACAACATCAGCATTCCTTAATAAATGTGTGAAAGAAGAAATTCTTCCTACAATAGGTGAAAATGAAGAAAGTATTGCGTTTGCAAATAGTGTCTTTGACAGATTTAAAAATCCATTTATCCAACATAAATGGCGTTCAATCGCTCTCAATTCTGTAAGTAAATTCGCTGTTAGAGATCTTCCAACACTTCTTGAATATAAAGAAAAGAATGGTGTTTATCCAAAAGGTCTTACAATGTCTTTGGCATATTTGATTTATTTCTACAAAAATGATAATCCTGATGATGCTGAAAGCGTTGTTGCAACAATGAAGAATGATAGTATTGCAGATATTCTTGCAAACACATCATTGTGGGCATCTGACCTTTCAGATATGAAAGAGGTTGTTACAGAGTATTACAATAAAATTGACACAATCGGTGCAAAGGAAACAATGAAATGGATACTGTCAGAATAAATGAAAGAGATAATGTCTGCGTTAATCTTCAAACAGGGCACAAAATTGCAATCTGTGATATTGAAAAAGGAAAAGACATTATTAAATACGGATATCCGATAGGGTATGCAACAAAAGATATTAAAGAGGGTGATAGTGTTCACTCTCACAATATGAAGACTAAATTAGGTGATATTCTTTCATATGAATATAATCCTGATTATGTTGAACTTACACCTAAAGAACCATTTACAATCAATGCATATGTTCGTGAAAACGGTGATATTGGTATCAGAAATGATATTTGGATTGTGCCAACAGTTGGGTGTGTAAACAGTATCGCAAAACAATTAGCAGAAAAAACAAGTGCAATTCATTTTGCACATCCTTACGGTTGTAGTCAGTTGGGTGACGATAATAAAACTACACAGTTAATTCTTCGTGGACTCATAAATCATCCAAATGCTGGTGGTGTGCTTGTACTTGGATTAGGTTGTGAAAACAACAATATTCCTGAAATGCAAAAAGTTTTAGGCACATGGAACGATAATAGAGTGAAGTTTCTTTCAGTTCAGGATTGTGAAAATGAACTCGAACAAGGAATAGCTCTTATCAATGAATTGAAAGCAGTTGCATTAAATGATAAGCGTGAAGAAGTACCTGTTTCAAAACTTAAAATAGGTCTTAAATGTGGTGGTTCTGATGGTTTTTCAGGAATCACTGCAAATGCAGTTTGTGGTCTTGTTACTGATGAAATCTGCTCAATGGGTGGAACTGCAGTATTAACTGAAGTTCCGGAAATGTTTGGTGCAGAAACTGTTCTTTTTGACCGCTGTGTAAGTAAAGAGGTTTTCGGTAAAGGTGTTAATCTTATCAATAACTTCAAGCAGTATTTTAAGGATCACGGTGAACCTGTATCTGAAAACCCATCACCGGGAAATAAAGAGGGCGGAATTACAACTCTCGAAGAAAAATCACTTGGCTGTGTTCAAAAGGGTGGAACAGCTCCTGTTGTTGATGTGCTTGATTATGGTGATACACACAAAAAACAAGGACTCAATCTTTTGAATGGTCCAGGAAATGATATTGTTTCAATTACAAATCTTTCAGCGGTCGGTTGCCATATGGTGTTGTTTACAACAGGTAGGGGAACACCATTGGGTGGTGCAGTGCCTACAATTAAAATTGCATCAAATGATACAATTGCAACTAAAAAGTCACATTGGATAGATTACTCAGCATTTGGTTTTGATAAAACAGCAAAAGCAAATGAATTATTGGAATTAATTAAGAATGTTGCTAACGGAGAACCTACTAAAAATGAAATTCAGGGTAACCGTGAAATTGCAATATTTAAAGATGGGGTAACATTATGATTATTGATGCACATGCTCATTTATGGAAAAAGCAAAACGGAATAGTTAATGGAAAGCCTGTTTATGACATCGGTGGAGGTAAAAGTGATTTTGGTGGAGAAATTCGTCAGATGATGCCTGCCTATATGACAGATGGTGGAAATTCTGTAGAACGGTTCCTTGCTAATATGGACTATGCCTGTGTGTCAGGTGCTGTAATTACCCAGGAATATATTGATGGAAATCAAGATGATTATCTTCTTACTTGCAAAAGTGACAGAATTAAAATCTGTGCATTATATGAGGAAAAACCACTTGGCGATATTTCTAATTTTGACGGAATAAAAATCTGTGCGGGACGACTCCAAGACAAAAATCTCCTTAATCATATTGACCCATTTAAGGTAGCAAATGATAATGAAAAATTCATTTCAATCGATTTAGCTGATGGTGATGAGCAAACTGAAATGATGCAAGAAATCATTACGATGTTCCCTGAGCTCAGGATTGCAATCGGTCATTTTGGAATGGTAACCCGTGATGGTTGGCTTGAACAAATCAAACTTGCAAAGAATAAGAATGTTTTCATCGAAAGTGGCGGAATAACTTGGCTTTTCAATTCGGAATTTTATCCGTATCCATCTGCTGTTGATGCGATAAACCAAGCAGCAGAACTTGTAGGTTATGATAAACTTATGTGGGGCAGTGATTATCCTCGTACAATGACTGCAATTACATATAAAATGAGTTGTGATTTTATTGAGAAAACAACAAAGATTTCAGAAGATAATAAAAAGTTGTTTCTCGGTGAAAATGCAAGAAAGTTCTATGGTTTTGATAATATTCCAACACCACAAAAAGTTAGGAATATGGTAGAAGATTAAAAATTACACCCATCGAAGTTTTTCGGTGGGTGTTTTCATCAGACCTCAAAGTATTCACGAAGTTCTTCAAGTGCCTTTGTTTCAATTCTTGATACGTATGAGCGTGAAATACCCAATTGATCAGCAATCTCTCTTTGTGTTAATGGTTCAGTATCATACAAACCATATCTCATAATTAATATTTCTTTTTTTCGTTGGTCTTTTATATTATCAATATACAGATAAAGTTTTTCCGTCTGTATTTTCAATTCCACCTCATCAAAAACAGACTCTGTGCTGAAAATAATATCACTAAAGGTGAGGGGATTACCTTCACTGTCTGTATCAATTGGTTCATCCATTGAAATTTCCTGTGCATTTCTTTTTCGTGTACGAAAATGCATGAAAATCTCATTTTCGATACATCTTGAAGCATATGTAGCCAGTCGTGTTCCTTTTGTGTAATCAAAAGTGTTGATGGCTTTTATAAGACCGATTGTGCCGATTGAAATTATATCCTCCTGGTCAGAGTAATTAGAATAGTATTTTTTAATAATATGTGCTACAAGTCGCATATTGTGATTTACAAGCTTGTTTCTTGCATTTATATCTCCAAGTGTATGGAATTTAATTAGTTCTTCCTGTTCTTCTTTTGCACTCAAAGGTTTAGGGAATGAGTTTGTTGAAGTTAAATGGAGCATAAAATATAGAATATTAGTTGATAAACTTTGTAATAATGATAGTAACATAATAACACCTCAAGTGAATATATGCGTGTTATTAAATAAAGTTTGCAAGTCCTTAAAAATTTATTAAAAAAGTTCTTGACAATAAGATTTATTTATGATATTATAATCAAGCCCAATACGGAGAGATACCGAAGTGGTTATAACGGAACGGTCTTGAAAACCGTCGTACGGCAACGTACCGTGGGTTCGAATCCCACTCTCTCCGCCAGATGCGGGTTGTAAGTTTTTTACA
>JAZLAH010000029.1:0-16320 GCA_045613065.1 Candidatus Fimenecus sp. | reverse complement strand
GATTTTCTTACCTTTACCATTTTTGAGAACTTTTGCAGTTACTGTTGCACCTTCAACATAAGGAGCACCTGCTTTAAGTCCGTCTTCAGAACCAACTGCGAGAACCTTGTCAAAAGTAATCTCTGCATCTGCTTCTACGTCAAGCTTTTCAATAAATACAACGTCGCCGTTCTGTACCTTGTACTGCTTGCCGCCTGTTACGATGATTGCGTACATTTTTCTAACCTACCTTAAATATAGACTCGCTATTGAGGGTGGAAAATTCACTTTCAGTATGCCTTTGGACACACTACCCCCTAATATGCGGCTTAAATATGATAACAGAAGAGTTGTCAATTGTCAAGCATTTTTTTATTTTTATTGGTGCGCTCGACTGGAATCGAACCAGCGGCCTTCAGAGTCGGAGTCTGACGCTCTATCCAACTGAGCTACGAACGCATTTTGAATGCAGAATTCAGAATTCAGAATGCAGAATTCTGCATTTTGCATTTGTATTGTTCAGATTTAAACATTAAATCTGAACAATACAATGTCTCCGTCTTTCATGACGTATTCTTTACCTTCAGAACGAACAAGGCCTTTTTCCTTTGCAGCCTGCATTGTGCCGTTTGCCATAAGGTCGTCAAAGTGGATAACCTCTGCACGGATGAAGCCACGTTCAAAGTCAGTATGAATTTTACCTGCTGCCTGTGGTGCCTTTGTACCTTTTTTGATTGTCCATGCACGAACCTCAGGCTGACCTGCTGTAAGATATGAGATAAGACCAAGAAGGTTATATGAACGCTGAATAAGAAGGTCAAGACCGCCCTGCTCGATACCTAAATCAGCAAGGAACATTTCCTTTTCTTCCTTATCAAGCTCAGCAATCTGTGCTTCAAGCTCAGCACAAATCGGAAGAGTTTCAGCACCCTCTGCTGCTGCAAGAGCGCAAACTGCATTGTAACGAGCATTGTCACGGATATCGTTTGCAAAATCCTCTTCGCTCATATTACAAGCGTAGATAATCGGCTTTGATGAGAGGAGTGCAACATCGGAAAGGAATTCCTTTTCCTCCTCATCAGCTTCTACTGCACGTGCATTAACGGCATTTTCCAACTCACCACGAAGTCTTTTAAGGAAATCAAGCTCTTTTTGGAGTGACTTATCACCCTTAAGGTCTTTTTCAACCTTTGTGATTCTTCTGTCAAGAATTTCAACGTCAGAGAGAATCAATTCAAGGTTAATTGTTTCGATATCACGCTGTGGGTCAATACTACCTTCAACGTGGATAATATCGTCGTTATCGAAGCAACGAACAACGTGGATAATTGCGTCAACCTCACGGATATGTGAAAGGAACTTATTACCAAGACCTTCACCCTTTGACGCGCCCTTTACAAGACCTGCAATATCAACAAATTCGATTGTAGCAGGAGTGATTTTTGCAGGGTTATACATCTCTGCAAGCTTATCAATTCTGTAATCAGGCACTGCAACAACGCCAACATTTGGCTCGATTGTACAGAAGGCGTAGTTTGCAGACTGTGCACCTGCGTTTGTAATAGCGTTAAAAAGTGTACTTTTACCTACATTTGGTAAACCTACGATACCTAATTTCATAATATCATCCTTAATATAATATAAATTTCCAAAAATGTATTATACACTATTGCAGGAGAATTTTCAATATGATAAAATAATTAACGGTGATTTTATGGAATTCGCAAGAACTGAAAGACTTATCGGCAATGATAATCTTGAAAAGTTGAAAAATAAAAATGTGATTATATTTGGTCTTGGTGGCGTTGGGTCATATGTTGCCGAGGCTCTTGCTCGTTGCGGAATCGGCAGGATGACTGTTGTTGACAAGGACACTGTTGACATTACAAATATCAACCGTCAGCTTTACGCCCTTCATTCAACTGTTGGTAAAAACAAGGCCGATGTGGCAAAGGAGCGAATTCTTGACATCAATCCTAATTGTGAAGTTACATCAATTGTAAAAATGTATCTTCCTGAAAATGCAGATGAATTTAACCTTTCACAATACGATTATATAATAGACGCCATTGACAACGTGACTGCAAAAATTGATTTAGCAATAAAATCACAGGAAATGCATATACCTATTATATCTTCTATGGGTACGGGCAACAAGCTTGACCCTACAGCATTTAAAATTACTGATATTTACAAAACTGACACCTGTCCTCTTTGCAGGGTTATGAGAAGAGAGCTTAAAAATCGTGGTGTTAAGAAATTAAAGGTACTTTATTCAAGTGAAATTCCGAAAAATGACGGTGAACGCACACCTGCAAGCATTAGCTTTGTCCCAAGCACGGCAGGACTTATTATTGCGGGGGAAGTTATTAAAGAAATATTGGAAGTGTAAAGTGGAAAGTGGAAAGTTGAAAGTGGAAAGTTGAAAGTGGAAAGTGTAATACTAAAAACGAAGGTGAACATAACGATATGAGTGCCATTATTGAAAATAAAAGTTTCGAGTTTGCAATAAGAGTTGTTAATCTCTATAAATATTTGACAACAGAAAAAAAGGAATATGTTTTGTCTAAACAACTTTTAAAATGTGGAACAAGCATAGGTGCTAATGTTTCTGAGGGAGAACAGGCACAATCAAAAGCTGACTTTCATTCAAAAATGTGTATTGCATTAAAAGAAGCAAACGAAACATATTATTGGTTAAGACTATTACTTGCAACTGAATATATAACTGAAAAAGAATATAACTCGATAGAAAGTGACATTAAAGAAATTCTTGCTTTGTTAACTTCAATATGCAAAACAACACAGTCACAAAAATAACTTTCCACTTTCCACTTTCAACTTTCAACTTTTAACAAATTGTTTATTGATTTACATAAAATAAAAGAGTAAAATAATGGTAATACTTATTTAAGACTGATTTTGAGGTGTATTATGAGTCTTATTGAAATTCGTGATATGTACAAAATTTATAATCCGGGTGAAAATGAGGTTCGTGCTATTGACGGTGTGAACCTTACCATTGAGCATGGTGAATTTGTGGCTATTATCGGTCAGTCAGGCTCGGGTAAATCCACACTTATGAATATGCTCGGTCTTCTTGACATACCTACAAGCGGTAAATACCTTCTTAACGGCAAGGATGTTGAGGGACTTACTGACGACGAGCTTTCCGAAATTCGCAACAAGGAAATCGGCTTCATTTTTCAGGGCTTTAACCTTATTACAAGCCTTACTGCCGTTGAAAACGTTGAGTTGCCTCTCGTTTATCGTGGTATGAAAAAGGAAGAAAGAAACCGTCTTGCCATTGAAGCACTTGACAGAGTCGGTCTTTCCCATCGTCTTGAGCATCTTCCGAAGCAGATGTCAGGTGGTCAGCAGCAAAGAGTTGCTATTGCTCGTGCAGTTGCTGCCCGTCCTCCTATTATTCTTGCTGACGAGCCGACAGGTAATCTTGACTCACATTCGGGTGTTGAGGTTATGAAAATTCTTCATGAATTACACGAGGAAGGCAGAACCGTTATCCTTATTACTCACGATAACGACATTGCAAATGAGGCACAGCGTGTAATCCGTATTCAGGACGGACAAATTGTGTCTGATATCATCAACAGATAGTAAAAAATGTGTTCAATGCACAATATATAGGGTTAAATATTTACAAATTGTTAATAAATTATAAGAAAAATGTTACCAAAAAGGGTAGCATTTTCTTTTTTTATATGATAAAATTTCTTCGATTATTGTTTTTTATAAAACAAATGGGAGGAAAAGAAAATGAAGACAACTTTAAAAAAGGTCCTTTGCGTGATTCTTGCAGTTGTTATCGTTGCAGTGGGAATTCCATTCTCTGCAATCGCATCAACAAAAGAAACTGTGGATTTTGCAATTCTCAGTGATACTCACTATTTCGCAGAATCAGCAATGGGCGAAACTGCAGAGGACAAGCAGGAGTTTATTGATATGATGCTCCTCAACAACTCAACAACAGGCTTAGCACCTAATCTTTTAGATGCTGCTTTGGCAAATCTTGCGGTAAAAGCAAAGAATGGCGAAATTGAGTTCCTTCTTATGTCTGGTGACCTTACAAGAAATGCTGAACAGGCTGCACATGAGGAACAGGCTGAAAAACTTGCGAAGTTTGAAGCTGAAACAGGCATCCCTGTATATGTTATCAATGGTAACCATGATATTAACAACATGCGTTCAATGTATTATGACGGTGAAGAGCTTGTAACATCAAAGAAAAATCCTGCACTTCGTGATGATATTGACACAACTCCTGAGGAATTTGAAGAAATCTACAAAAACTTCGGTTATACACCTGAAGGTGACGGATATTACGCTCGTTATAGAGAAAAGGCATCAAACGAATGTGGTTCACTTTCTTATGTAACTGATATTAACGACACATACCGTCTTATTGCGCTTGACGTTATGATGTATTCAGCTGACACAACTGCTTCAGGTGAAAACGAGCAGGAAACAGGTGGTCAGTTCTCAGACGAGCTTCTTGCTTGGGCAGTTGCTGAAACTGAAAAGGCTGTTAAGGATGGCAAGACAGTTATCGGTATGATTCACAACAACCTTATTCCACATATGGAAACACAGGTTGATATTCTTGACCAGTTTGTTCTTTTTAGTTGGCAAAAGGCTGCTGACGCTCTTGCAAAAGCAGGTATGCACTATATCGTAACAGGCCATACACATATGCAGGATGCTGCAACTCATGTTACTGACAGTGGTGATGAAATTCACGAAATCGTAACATCATCAATCCTTAGTTATCCAAATATGTTCAGAACTGTTACTATTGATACATATGCAACAGGTAGAACTGAATGTGAATATCGTTCACACGATGTTGACGAAGTAGTTCCTGTTTACATTAACGGCGTTGCTCAGGAAAAACCATTCAGAAATCAGGCATTTGCTTACAATTTTGGTGGCGACGACATTAAAAACTTCGTAACAAATCTCCTCCAGTATCAGCTTCGTTACGGCTTTGGTAAGGATGTTAAGGATGCAGGCGGTCTTTACAAGTATCTTACAAATATGCTTGACTTCAATGAACTTATGACTGACCTTATCGGTAACGAAATTCTTGGTGGTGTTTCAGCAGTTGCAGTTAAAGCTTTACTCCTTTCACTCTGTAATCAGCTTGAAAAGGCTTATCTTACTGATTATGATGCAACAGTAGAAAAGGTTTCAGGTATTCTCGATACATTCCTTAACCTTGAAATTTCTGATTATCCATCAACAATTTATAGAGATACACTCGGTTTCGGCAGTGAGGGTGACAAGGGTACTGTAAGTGACCTTGCTTCAACTGTTATTGCGATGCACAGTATAAATAATGAGGACCCTAAGAATGATAAATTCCTTATGAGTGCTCTTGAACGCTTCGACAATGGTGAAAATGGTGAAATTATCGTTGATGCTCTCTTTGAAATGATTCTTGAAGACCTCCTTGTAGATAATATTCTTAAAGAAATCAAGATTGACCCTGTTTCTCTTGGAATCAGTGCTGTCAATAATGATGCTGTAAATTCAACAGTTGATTATATCAACGACCTTGTTGGTGATGACGGACTTCTTTCACTCAGCCTTACTGATGTTGTTTCTATCGTTCTTGCTCTTGGTGTATTGGACGGTGACACAGTTACTGAAGTTGTATACTCATTCCTTGATGAATACCTTACAGAAAGTCAGTATGATATCATCGACCAGGAATTTTACAGAATTATGAAGGATTTCACACATGATGAAAATCCTGGTTATATGGCTGACTACGAAGGTAAATTCGTAGTTGACGGACCTGTAGAAGTTCCTCTTTCACAGAAGAATTTAAGACTTCCTTCTCATATTGCAGTAACTCTTGGTGAAGATGCTGCAACTGAAAGATATATTAACTACTACACAAAATACAGCATCACAGATACTGATGTTCAGATTGTCCCTTATTCAGAAAATCCTGATTTCAGTAAGGGTTCAACAGTAGCTGCAAAAATTGAAACAAAATGTGATGTTGAAACATTGCGTGAATGGCCTGCAATTGACTTGGGCTTTATCGGAATTATCTATCATAAAGAAGATGTAAATCGTCACTATGTAAGAATTTCAGGACTTGAGCCTGATACAAAATACTGCTACCGTCTTGGTGATGCTGAAAAGGGTTGGTGGAGTGAAGTTGGTGTTATCGACACAGCTGACAACTCTGATTCATTCAGCTTCTTCCATATGCCTGACCCACAGTCAACAACAGAAAAGCAGTACAATGAAGTATTTGCTCCTGCAGTAGAATTAGCATTCAAAAATCACGATGCTGACTTTATCCTTGGTACAGGTGACTTTGTTGATGACGGCAGAAGCTTTATCCAGTGGCAGAGAATGTTCAATTCTGCAACTGATACACTTATGGATATTCCGGTAATGGCTCTTGCAGGTAACCATGAAGAAAAAGGCGACTACGCACTTGACTATTACTTCAACTTCCCTAATGTTCCTGAACAGGATAAAATAACAGGTGTTTACTATTCATTCGATTATAATAATGCTCATTTCGTAGTTCTCAACACAAATAATCTTGGTGAAGACGAAGGTCTTTCAGCAGAACAGATTGAATGGCTCAAGGCTGATATGAATGCTTCTGATGCTGATTGGAAGTTCGTTGCTCTTCATAAAGCACCATATTCAAATGGTTCACACTTTGATGATGACGATGTAATGGTTATCCGTGAACAGCTTATGGGACTTATGCCTGAACTTGGTATTGATATGGTATTCCAGGGTCATGACCACGTTTATATGCGTACAGAAGCTATGGCTGACAATGCAGTTGTTGCAACAGAAACAGAAAAGGTATCATACAATGGTCTTGATTACACAGCAATGGTAAATCCTGATGGTACAATTTACTCAATCAACGGTACAATCGGTGTTAAACACTATAAGGCAAAGCCTGATTCTGAAGTAAGTGAAGTAATGCCACTCAGCGGAACAATGATTTACCTTGAAGTTCCATCATACTCATACATCCAGATTGATGGTGACACACTCTACTTCGATTCATATGCAGTTGAAGGTGATAAGGAAACAAGAGTTGACCAGTTTGCAATTAAAAAGACTCTTGATGACAAGCCTGTTATTGATGAACCAACAGCAGACGCACCAACAACTAATGAGCCTGAAACAGACGCTCCTGTAGTTGACGAACCTGTAACAGATGCTCCTGTAGTTGATAACGGAACAACAGATGAGATTGTAGATACTCCTGAAATTCCAAACACATCTGCAGAGGATTATAAACAGCCAATCTATATTGCAGGATTTATGCTTCTTTCAGTTGTGCTCGTTGCATTATCTCTTAAGAAGAAAAAGAAAAAAGCTTAATTAAAAAACTCCCTTCGGGGAGTTTTTTTAATGGAAAACACAAAAGAACAAAGTGTAAAATTATTACACACAAAATAGATTTTGTGTTGCTTTCTACTTTCCATTTTTTGTTTTATATGTTACAATTTTCTAAACTAATATACTGTGAGGGAAAAGTTATGGCATACTTATTTACACATTTCACAAGTGGCACAGCAGGGGATTTGGAGCACATCTGGTTTGCAGTAAGCTACGATGGGCTTCATTGGGAGGATATAGGCTCTGATGAACCGATTCTTACATCAAAGTTAGGCACAAAAGGAATTCGTGACCCATTTATCATGTATGATGAAAAACTCAAGAAGTATTTTATAATCGCAACGGATTTGAATACAGAAAGTTGGAATTGGGACACATTTGCAAATCGTGGCAGTCGTTCAATTTGTGTGTGGGAGTCAGAGGATTTAATTAACTGGAGTGAAGAACGCCTTATTGAGGTTGGTATTCCTGAAGCAGGTTGCGTATGGGCACCTGAAGCTGTTTACTGTAAAGAAAAAGATATGTGGTTTGTGTTCTTTGCAAGTAATGTGAAAGAACCAGGAGATACAGAACCAAAACAGAGAATTTACGGAACATTCACAAAGGATTTCAAGGATTTTACAGAAACATTCAAATATATTGATGGTGAGACAGCACTTATCGATACTAATATTGTATGGGACAATGGTTGGTATTACAGATTCACAAAGGATGAAACAAATAAAATAATCATAATTGAACGAAGTAAAGACCTTATCGGTGATGATTATGAGAGAATCCACAGCGAAACTCTCGATAATTTCTTCGGACTTGAGGGTCCTGAGGCATATTATCTTGATGATAAACAGATGTGGTGTCTTATTGCTGACCAATATCACGGAAATAAAGGTTATACACCATTCCTTACAAAGGATATAGCAAGTGGAGAATTTATTCAACTTTCACCTGACGAGTACGATTTGGGTGAACGCAAAAAAAGACACGGTGGAGTCATTAAAATACAAGACAATGTGGCAGAAATGCTCATAAAGCACTACAAATAGTGACAAATATGTGAAAAATATGTGAAAATTATTGCATTTTTTGTTTATATATGGTAATATAAAACCACTAATAAAAAATAGGAGATGATTTTTTATGAAAAAATCTAAGAAAATCTTAGCAGTCCTTTTGGCACTCGTTATGCTCCTCGCATCAGTACCAGTAATGACTGCAATGGCAGCAGAGACAAAACATGAACATGTTTATTCTGTTAAAGTAGTCAATGAAGAAAAGGTAGTTGTAAAACCAACATGTGAAACACCAGGTTATACAGTTTATGTGTGTGAATGTGGTAATGAAAAGACAGCGTATACTGAAGCATTGGGTCATAATCTTATTGGCTCATACACTAAAACTGCAAATAGTCACTCGCAGTACTGTGACAGATGTAAATCTCAAGTTCCTGCAGACCATAATTGGGAAGATGTTAACGTAACAAAAGAACCTACATGTGTAGAACCAGGTAAGAAAAACATCAAGTGTAAGGATTGTAAATTCGAGCAAAAAGATGTTGAAATTCCTGCTAAAGGACATACAATTAAAACTGTAGCAGCAAAAGATATTACTGATAAGAAACACACAGGTGTTTGTACTGTTTGTGAAATGACAGTAACAGATGATCACAATTGGGGTGAAGGCGTTGTAACAAAAGCTCCAAAGTGCAATGCAGTTGGTGAATTAACATATACTTGTACTGTATGTAAGAAGATAGCAAAAGCGGATACTAATAAAGCTGAAGTTATAAGTATAGTTGGTGAAGAACAAGCAAAAGAAGATTGGAAAAAGATTAATAAAACTCATACATTTGGTGATTGGAAATCTGCAAGTGAAAACAGCCATCAGAAAGAATGTGCTTGTGGTGAACGAAAAACAGAAGTACATAAATTTATTGTTGTAGAAGGCAAAAAGTCATTATGTGATGATTCAGTTTCATTAACAATTACTTGTGCAGATTGTAACTATAAATTAGAAACAAAAGCAACACAGCATGAATTTAAAGCTGTTGAAAAATACGATGCTAACAATCACAAACAGGTATGCAAAAAGTGTAACATCAACATTACAGCTCCTCATAACTGGAAAGATGTTAGGGTAACTAAAGCTGCTACTTGTAAAGAAGCTGGTGAAAAGACAGTTGAATGTATGGATTGTAAAGAAACATCAACAGTTGCAATTCCAAAGCTTGAAGAACATAAGTGGGACGCAGGTACAGTGACAACTGAAGCAACTTGTGGTAAAGCTGGCGTTAAGACTTTCAAATGTTCAGTTTGCGAATTAACAAAGACAGAAGAAATCGCTGCAACAGGCAAACATACATATGGTGAATGGAAAGTTCTTATTCCTGCTACTCCAATAAC
The DNA here is from genome assembly GCA_045613065.1 of Candidatus Fimenecus sp. Classification (GTDB taxonomy): domain Bacteria; phylum Bacillota; class Clostridia; order Oscillospirales; family Acutalibacteraceae; genus Fimenecus. The sequence goes on along the minus strand of JAZLAH010000029.1, from coordinate 6,532 downwards.
AGAGGGTACAAAGATTTGTGAATGTACTGTTTGTGGTGATAAGAAGACTGAATCTGTTAAATACGAAGAACCAGCTAAGGCTAAACTTGGTGACGTAAACGGTGACGGTGATGTTACAGCAGTTGATGCTCGTCTTGTATTACAGAGCGTTGCAGAGTTAAGAGTCCTTACAGCAACAGAAAAAGAAGCTGCTGATATGAACGCTGACGGTAACGTTACAGCTGTTGATGCTCGTGTTATCCTTCAGGTTGTTGCAGGTTTAAAATAATCAAAACTCAATAATCAACATAAATTAACGGAGTCAGCAATGGCTCCGTTTTTATTGTTTAATCAATAAAAAAATATAACACGAAAAATCGAATTTATCGAGTTAATCAACATAGGATAAAACACCCTGTACGAAAAACTTAATTAGGGTAATTCGTGAATTAACTCTTACAATACAGCAATTGATTATATTTCATAATTATAGCGCAGTTTCGAGATTTTGTGTTTTGTATTTTGCAATAAAAAACACTTGACATTTACGTTGTCTTCTGTTATCATATTTAAGCCGCATATTAGGGGGTAGTGTGTCTAAATGCACTATAAGTGAGGTTTTCCACCCTCAATAGCGAGTCTATATTTAAGGTAGGTTAGAAAAATGTACGCAATCATCGTAACAGGCGGCAAGCAGTACAAAGTTACAAACGGCGACGTTGTATTCATTGAAAAGCTTGACGTAGAAGCAGATGCAGAGATTACTTTTGACAAGGTTCTCGCAGTTGGTTCTGAAGACGGACTTAAGGCAGGTGCACCATATGTTGACGGTGCAACAGTAACTGCTAAGGTTCTTAAGAATGGTAAAGGTAAGAAAATCACAGTATTTACTTACAAACCAAAGAAGAACGAAAAGCGTAAAAAAGGCCATCGTCAGCCATATACAAAGGTTGAGATTACTGGTATTAACGCATAATGACAACCGCAAAATTTCTGTTTTCGGATGACACAATAGTTTCATTTGAGTTAAGTGGCCACAGTGGTGCAGGGGATTTTGGTACTGATATTGTATGCAGTGCAGTTTCTTCAGCAGTCTATATGGCAGCGAATACTATAATTGAAATTATGAAGTTAACTCCTGAAGCAGAGGTCCGTGACGGGTATTTTAGATTCACAATGAATTTAAGTGATGCTCGGAATTCGAAAACGATTACTGATGGTTTGTATTTGCATTTAAGTGAATTACAAAGTCAGTATCCCAACAACTTGAAACTTGAAAGAGGTGTTTTTAATGCTTAAGTTAAACATTCAGTTATTTGCTCATAAAAAAGGTATGGGTTCTACTAAGAACGGCCGTGATTCAGAATCAAAGCGTCTTGGTGTGAAGCGTGCGGACGGACAGTTCGTTCTCGCAGGTAACATCCTTGTTAAGCAGCGTGGTACTCACATCCACCCAGGTAACAACGTAGGTCGTGGTTCTGATGACTCTCTCTTCGCACTTATCGACGGTAAAGTTAAGTTCGAAAGAATGGGCAAGGACAGAAAAAAGGTAAGCGTTTATCCTGTAGAGCAGTAATTTTCGACTACTTTATTCCCATCGCATGTGTGGTGGGAATATTTTTTTGAGATAAACAGAAAATATCAATTGAGGTATTAGTATGAAATCAATTAATAAAAGTACAAAACTTAATAATGTGTGTTATGACATCCGTGGTCCTGTAATGGATGAAGCTGTTAGAATGGAGTCAGAAGGTCAGCGTATTTTAAAGCTTAATATTGGTAATCCTGCGCCATTTGGTTTTGCAGCACCTGACGAAGTTATTCGTGATATGATGTATAATCTTCGTGAATGTGAGGGTTATTCTGATTCAAAAGGTCTCTTTACTGCAAGAAAAGCTATAATGCAGTATTGTCAGATTAAGGGAATCAAAGGCGTTGATATTGCTGATATTTACACAGGTAACGGTGTCAGTGAATTGATTACAATGTCAATGCAGGGACTTTTGGATGATGGTGACGAAATTCTTGTGCCATCTCCTGACTATCCTCTCTGGACAGCATCTGTAACTCTTGCAGGTGGTAAAGCTGTTCATTATGTTTGTGATGAACAGAATGAATGGAATCCTGACATTGATGACATTAAAAAGAAGATTACATCAAGAACAAAAGGTATTGTTGTAATCAACCCTAACAACCCAACTGGTGCGTTATATAGTGACGAGATTTTAAAGGAAATTGTTGATGTTGCTCGTCAGAATAACCTTATTCTCTTTGCTGACGAAATTTATGACCGACTTGTTATGGATGGCCTTACTCATACTGCACTTGCATCTTTAGCTCCTGATGTGCCTTGTCTCAGCTTTAACGGACTTTCAAAATCTCACAGAGTTGCAGGTTTCCGTGTAGGTTGGATGGTAGTCAGTGGTGACAAGAACAAAATCAAAGGATATATTGAAGGCCTTAATCTTCTTTCATCAATGCGACTTTGCTCAAATGTACCTGCGCAGAGTATCGTACAGACAGCTCTTGGTGGAATCCAGAGTGTTGACGAGTTGCTTTTACCTGGTGGAAGAATTTATGAACAGAGAGAGTTTGTGTACAATGCTCTTTGTGAAATTGACGGCATTTCGGTTGTGAAGCCAAAAGCTGCTTTCTATATTTTCCCTAAATTAGATGTTAAAAAGTTCAATCTCCACGATGATGAGAAACTCGTTCTCGATTTCCTTAAGGCAAAGAAAGTTCTTCTCATGCACGGTAAAGGATTTAATTATCCTACACCTGACCACATAAGAATCGTTTATCTTCCAAGAAGACGAATACTTGGTGAAGCTATGGAAAGCTTTGCAGATTTCCTTAAAGACTATAAGCAGTAATAATATGGCGGAGTTTTTGCTCCGTCATTTTTATTTATATATTTAAATTATAATTTATCAAACACAACAAAAAACGGAGAATGGTTTTAGCCACTCTCCGTTAATCTTTTTATCGAACAATTATTTTGCATGCCATACAACTGAAACTGTTGTTCCGCTTACTGTGTATGTTGTGTCCTTATGTTCTTCATTTTCAATTGCCTTTGTAAATGCATTTAACATTTCCATATCAGGCATTTCAATTGTGTATTCAAGTGTAAGTGAATCAGGTTCATAACTCATACCGTTCATTTTGAAACCGTTAATCCACCAGTGTTTTTCAGGACCCATATCAAGAAGAACAGTATTTTTGTGTGAAAGCTTCATAGTCATTGTCATAAGCTGGTCATCAGTAGCACAATTGTAGAATGTGCCAAGCTCTTCACCAGGTACACGATTATAAACGCCAACCTCAGCACCTGTTGCAATAAGGAAGTATGAACCTTTCCATGTCTGAATCAACCATTCAAGACCATTGTATTCGAAATAGTATCTACGAGTAGGAATATCCCAGATTGGTGATGAGTTAGCAGCGATATCATAAATAACTGCATAACCAAAATTTCTGTGCCAAGCATTAACAAGAGCATAAACTACCATTTCGTCTTTATTAAAGTTAAAGCCGATACCCAGTAATCCATTACCATCCTTACCGTATACGTCACCTGTTTCAGCATCGATGAGAACGCCTGTTTTAAATGTTTCAACAAAGCCATCTCTGTATTTTACGTCAAGGCAGAATTCATAAAGTTTATCATTTTCTTCATCCTGAACTGTATAGAAATAAGCTTCATCAATAACACTCATATAAACACCGATAAAGTGATACATACCAGCAAGAGTAGGTGAGCCAATGCTGTAACATTCGTCACGAAGTGCATACATAAGTTCTCTTACAGCAACTGTGTCAATCTTTAATTTTTCAGTTGCATAGCCGATATTTGTATTGAGTGGTGGGAATTCACTGATAATTCCAACGATATCAAGACCACTGCTTTGTAATATCTGATGATTTGTTTCGAGAATAAATGTGTCGAAAGAAACATTTAACTTGTCAGTTGAAGGATACTTACCACCAGTCAAAAGACGGAGAAAATCAGATATCTTGTTCATAATTTGAAGAAATTCTGCAGTTGTAAGTGCAGGAGAACCTGTCTCTTCAGAAAGCATTTCAACATACTCAGCACGGGATGTAATTTCTTTTTTAGGTGCTGCGAAAGCTGGTGTTGCCATTGAGACTAAAAGAACCATTGATAAAATTAATGCTGTGATTTTACGTGTAGTTTTCATACCTATTATCATCCTTTCAAAATTATCCAAACGGTATTATAGCACTATGATTTTTAAAATACAAGCAAAGGAAGTCGAAAAACGACATAATGTACATTATGTGTACGTGATGTTGAAAAAAAGGCGGGCTATCAAAACCCACCTTTCGTTGTATTTATTGTAGTTTACCAGTTAACTGTAATTGTTGTACCTTTCACAGTGTATGTTGCGTCACCGTTTTCTTCATTATCAATTGCATCTGTAAATGCTTTGAGCATTGTCTCGTTAGGGAATTTGATTGAATATACCATTGTGAGTGATGCAGGTTCATAAACAGTTCCGCTTAAATGGAAACCTGTAAGCCACCAATGTTTCTGTGGTTTAGTATTTATGAGAGTTTTATCTTTGTATGAAAGTTTCATCTGCATTTCCATCATCTGGTCATCAGTAGCACAGTTATAGAATGTGCCCATTTCCTCACCAGGAACACGGTTATAGATACCAACTTCAGCACCATTTGTAACATAGAAATAAGTGCCTTTCCAAACCTGAATCATCCATTCGAGTCCGTCGTAGTCGAAATGGTATCTACGTGTTTCATAGTCATAAATACCTATGGTATTTGCAATAACATCATAAATAACAGCAAAACCAAAGTTTCTTGTCCATGCATCAACAACTGTATAGATTACCATATCTTTAAAGTTAAAGTTGAAACCAAGTCCCAACATACCTTTGCCATCGTGGTTGTAGAGTTCACCAGTTGTTGTGTTTACGAGCATACCAGTACGGATTTGTTCTTTTGCTCCGTCACGGAAAACCATATTGAAACAGATTTCATAAACAACAGAGTCTTTTGTAGGTTCTGCATAAAGTTCAATCTTATCGATTATACTCATATAACAACCGATAAAGTAATATATTACACCTAAACCTGTACCTTCTTCATCCTGTCTTTTGCTTTCTTCAAACATAGCGTCTCTTAATGCTACAGGGTCAATCTCAAATGTTTTAACTGCAAGTTCAGCAAAGCCATTGATTGGAGGAAGACTTTCAAGAATTGATTCCATATCAACGCCACAGTTCTTTACAACATAAAGGTTAGCATCAGTAAGGAATTTGTCGAATGTAATGTCAAGTCTTTCTTCACTTGGGAATTTGTCATTTGTCATAAGACGAAAAAAGTCTGAACAAGCTTTCATCGTTTCAGCAACTTCTGCTGTTGTGATAGCAGCATATCCTTCATTTTCAAGCATATCTTTGTACTGAGCAACGGATTTCATGCTGTTTTCAGATGATGCAAAAACAGGTGTTGCCATAGTGCAGAGAATCACAAGTGACAAAACTAATGCAGTAATCTTTTTTAAAACTTTCATAATCAGTATTCCTTTCGTTATTTAACACATACTAAGGATTATAACATTTTCTGTGCAAAAGTTCAACATTTTGTTAATTAAATTATGTACTATTTTTTAACATTTGCTCTTTATTTTATAATATGTATATGATATAATATATTAATTATTTTTAGGGAGATGTAGAAAATGAGTGACAATCGTTCTATGCAATATGCTGAGATTTTGTCAAAACTTATTAAAGTCGAAACAATTTCATCAAGAGAAAATAAGGATAGAACTAAATTTTTAGAATTTCACAAGGTTCTTCGTGAAGTTTTCCCAAACCTTTTTAACACTCTTGAATGTGAAGAGTTTGATGGTAGCCTTTTGCTTAAATGGAAAGGAACAGACTCATCATTAAAACCTGTTATGCTTATGAATCACCACGACGTTGTTGAAGCAAGTGGTGACTGGAAATATCCACCTTTTTCAGGTGAAATTGCAGAGGGCAGAGTATGGGGCAGAGGCACTCTTGACACAAAGGGTGGTCTTTCAATGATGTTACAGGCTGCTGAAGAACTTATTAAAGAAGGCTTTACTCCTAAAAGAGATACATATTTTGTTTCAACCTGTACTGAAGAAACAGGTGGTGAATGTGGTGATGCCATTTCACTTCTCTTAAAAGAAAGAGGACTCCATTTCTATATGGTGCTTGATGAAGGTGGTATGATTATCTACGACCCAATCGGTGGTGCTGATGGTACTTTTGCAATGATAGGTGTTGGTGAAAAGGGTTATATGGACCTTAAATTTACAGCAAAGTCAAACGGTGGTCATGCTTCTGCACCGGGTAAAAACACTCCTCTTGTAAGACTCGGCAAATTTATGGTTGAGGCTGAAAAGGCAGAATGCTTTGAAATCAAGATGTCAGATACAGTTAAGGAAATGCTTTCTCGTTTTGCTCCTACAATGTCAGGTGTTATGAAGGCTGCTTGCGGTAATGTAAAAGCATTCAAACCTGTACTTGAGAAGGTT
>JAZLAH010000028.1:0-31544 GCA_045613065.1 Candidatus Fimenecus sp. | reverse complement strand
GAAAGGAATACAATATGAAAGAATATATAACACCAGATTTTGATGTTACAATTTATGAAGTTGAAGATGTAATAACAGCATCAAATATTCAAATCGGCAAAAATGACCCTAACGGTAACGATGACGATTGGTTTGGATAATAATTCTCAATTTGTTGAATAAAATTTACAAATTTGTGGCAGGGTATTTTTACTCTGCCTTTTTGCATTGTATTATGAAACTTTCTTTCCTTTTTTATTGAAATACACCACAAAATTTGGTATAATATTTTCATATTTTTATGCGAGGTATTCATTATGAGCAAAGTATTAGAAAAAATGTATGAACATCTTGGTTTCTGGGGTCCATATTCAAAAAAATACAGTGGTATTTCACGAATTGTTGATCATAAAACAGAGGGTGGTGTCCGTTTTGACTGTGTTGTAAGTCCTGCAGTTGAAAATGCTGACTCAAGAGTCCCAAATGTTACAGTTCCTGTTGGTGTTCATCCTTGGGAAGCAAAGTCTGATTACTCATTTTATTCATATCGTTATGACCTTGAATGGAAAGACAAGGTTTATGCAGATGTGTCTTTCACAAAGCTTGACAGCGACAGCGTTCTTGTCCGTACAAAGTTTGTGAACAATACAGATATTACACAGATTTGTCTTTTGAATCTTTTCTCTGCAATTGAATACCCTAATGTATATGCAACAACTCCTGTTTTACCTGAAAAGAATATTTTTATCAAAGCACTTGATTATAAATCATATGATTATAACACTGTTCGTCCTTGGGACAAGCAGGTTATTGATGCTATGAAAAAAGGTGAATTCTTTGACGACGGGTTCACATATCATAAGGGTCTTGGTGACAGAGATTGTAATCGTTATATTCTTCCTAAATGTCCAAAACTCGGTGAAGAAGCAGGGGATAGAATTACTTATGAAATAAATGATGTTTCAGAATTTCTAAATCCTGTTCTTAATATTCGTTATCGTACCACTGACAATAAGGACAGCATATGGACTTTGAATGGTGAAGAAATTACATTCTCATCTGCTGATGATTTCAATATTTTATCAGTCCCATTCAATAGTGAAAATGTTGAACTTATTTCTTGTGGTACAGGTGGAATTGAATTCGATTTCCTTTGTATTACAGAAAATGGAGAAAATGTATCTGTTACATCAAAAACACATAATTTCTACCCTGAAATTGAAACACAGACTTGTGATATGGGTAAACTCGCAAGTTACAAATATGATGGTGTTGATGGGAGTTTCTATGTAAGAACATTCAATGATGTGACTCGTTTCCGTGATTTTAACACGGGTTGCCTTGAAGACAGCCCAACTGCAAGAATTTCACAGCCTGATGAAAGCTTCCAGAATATGCTCGAAACATTTTCAGGTTCATTCTCTGAAAAACATAGTGACGAAGGCTTTTATCATAATACAGTAGTTTATACTCTTTATGTTGAACCTCATACAGAGCATGTTGAATATGCAGTTTTGTCTTATGGTGAAACAGAATACAAAACAACTGATGAATATGAGGAAATCTATGAAGATGCATACAATTCACTTGAAAAATTTGACTTGAATGATTCAGGTAAAACATATGAATTCTCAAACAGAATTCTTCGTGCAACTGTTTTCCAGAATACAGTTTATCCACTTTATCGAAATGGTGAATATGTAGTTCATCATACTCCTGGTAAGCGTTGGGACTCATTCTATACATGGGATTCAGGTTTTATAGGACTTGATATGCTTGAATTTGCACCACATATTGCAGATTATATTCTTGAAACATATCTGACAGACAATGACCAATGGGCATTTTTACTTCATGGTTCTCCTGTACCTGTGCATATTTATCAGTACCTTGAAATGCTCAAGCGTGCAGAGGATAAAACTGAACTCCTTAAATATTATGACAGAGTGAAAATGTTCTATGATTTCCTTGCAGGCAAAATCAATGGCTCAACGACTACTAAATTCAATAGTGGGTTAACCACAACATTTGATTATTTCTATAACTGTAGTGGTATGGATGATTTACCACCACAAAAGGCTATGTATGCTGAAAATAAACAGAAGTGGATGACTCCTGTAATTTCATCTTCTCAAGTAATTCGTTGTGCTAAAATTCTTTATATGGCAGCAGATTTGTTAGGACGTGAAAATGACAAATCAGTTTATCTTGAAGATATAGAAAGAATTTCAACTGCACTTCAGGAACATTCATGGGATGAAGATTGTGGATATTTCTCTTATGTGATTCACGATGAAAATGGTAATCCTAAGGAAAAATATAGAAACTCAAAGGGTGAAAACCTTAACAAAACAATGGATGGTATTTATCCAATCGTTGCAGGTGTTGTAACTGATAGTCAGCGTGACCGAATTCTTGGTCATCTTAAGAGCGATGATGAAATGTTCAGTCCTGTTGGTATTAGTGCTGTTGATAAAACTGCTTCATACTACATAACAAATGGATATTGGAATGGTAACGTGTGGCTTTCACATCAATGGTTTGTATGGAAAACTATGTTGGACCTTGGTGAAACAGAGTTTGCATTCCGTATTGCAGAAACTGCACTTAAATCATGGAAACGTGAAGTTGAATATTCATATTACACATTTGAAATGTTCAACATTACTTCAGGTCGTGGTGGTTGGTTCCATAATTTTGGTGGACTTTCAACTCCTGTTAACATCTGGACTAACGCATATTATAAACCAAAAACATTTTCAACTGGTCTTGATGTTATGGTTATGAATAGTAATTTCAACGATGATGCAACTAAATTTAATGGTAATATCAAGTACTACGGCAATAATGAAAAATATTCTGTAATTGTTGTTATGACAGATAAAAAGGGTAATTACAATGCAACTGTAAATGGTGAGTGTGCAGAGATGTTTATCCGTGATAAAGGAATTGTGGAAATCACTATTCTTGGTGATGTTAAAACAGCAGAAATCAAAGTATTCTAACTTGTGTAATCTTCAATTATTTTCTGTAAATCTGTTGTATTGTCTACTTTAATTCCATTTTCTAGTCTTTGACGGTCTTGTGGGGGTAAAAGTGAAATATATGATTCATAAACTGTGAATGGCTTTTTGTCAGAATTTTTGAAAACAGCAATTTTACCTTCGTATTCTTTTATGGTATATATATCTTGATTATTTGTGTTATCTTCGTTTTCATGAATTTCAATATCGTTATTTAGATTAACAAACAGTGTGGCAAGACATATTACACAAATCAATGAAAATAATGAGATTTTAAAGGTTTTTGACTTCATTTCTTCACTTCCTTTATAACTATTGTTATCAGAAATATTTATATTTATTAAATTTTCTTAAATTGTAAAAAATATCTACTCTTTTTTGATAATTTGTGTTATACTTATTTTGTGATATTTTATTACTTTGTTTCGGAGGAAAAATATGAGAAAAAAGACTCAGACATCAAAGAAAAGGGTGTCCCCGAAAAAAAAGAAAAAGTTTGGTGGTTTTCTGGCAGTTTTATTTGTCGGAATAATGACTTGTGTTATTGTGTGTTGTTATGTTCTTAGTGATATGATAAGTACAGTAAATGGTGATAGAATTATTGACCTTGAGTACTATCAGCAAAATCAAGACCAGACTACAATCATTTATGCTAAAGATAAAAAAGGTGACTTCGTTGAAATATCAAAACTTCACGGTGAGAAGAATCGTGTATGGGTTGATATTGAAGATATGTCCGAATGGATGGGTAAAGCTTTTATTGCTATTGAGGATAAGCGTTTTAATGAGCATAAGGGTGTTGACTGGTACAGTTCGACTTTTGGTATTATAAGGTCTGCTATTTCTTCAGGTAACATTCGTGGTGGTTCAACACTTACTCAGCAGTTAATTAAAAACCTTACAGGTGAAGATGGTAGAAATATCAACAGAAAGTATAATGAAATGCTTTCTGCTCTTAATATGGAAAAATATTATGAGAAAGAGGATATTCTTGAAGCATATCTTAATACGATCTACTTAAGTCATAACTGTTATGGTGTACAGACAGCATCTGAAACATATTTTGGTAAGGATGTTTCAGAGTTGAATCTTGCAGAATGTGCTGCTATTGCAGGCATTACTCAATATCCTGGGTATTATGATCCACTTTGGAAACCTGAAGCAAATAAGGAGCGTCAGAAACTTTGCCTTAGCATGATGCTTGAGCAAGGAATGATTACTCAAGAGGAATATGAAGAAGCAATAAATTATGAACTTATTTTCACAAATAGTGATAAATATGTTGCTGAAGATAAAGTAGAAGTAGAAACAATTAAAGATAACGATGTTCAGAGTTATTATGTTGACTATGTTATAAGCAGAGTTATTTCTGACCTTAAGAAATTAGGTTATTCACATTACGAAGCAACAAGAATGATTTATTCAGGTGGTCTTCATATTTACTCAGCAATCGACCTTGAAATTCAAAGCAAAGTTGACGACGTTTATGTTTATAGAGCAGGTTTCCCAAGTGAAACTGTGAATTCAAGTAGTGAACTTGCACAGTCAGCAATGACAATTATGGATTATAGTGGTAGAATTGTTGCCCTTGCAGGTGGTGCAGGTGAAAAGACAGAAAACCGTTCAAATAACCGTGCAGTTGCTGCTATACGTCAGCCTGGTTCTTCAATTAAACCACTCACAATTTATGCTCCTGCAATTGAAGAAGATTATATTACATGGTCATCAATGATAAAAAACTATGGTATCAGTTGGCAGGGTAGCATTTGGCCTACAAACTATGGTAACAACCCTGGTTCACCTGATAGTTATGTTACTGCACAGTATGCTGTTGCTATTTCATATAACACAGTTCCTGCACAGCTTCTTATGAAGATGGGCTTTGAGTTGAGTTATGATTATCTTAAAAATTCATTCCATATAACAACATATAGTGATAGTCAGGATAGTGTGTCACCATCAGCACTTGCGACAGGTGGTTCAACAGGTGGTGTAACAACTCTCCAAATGGCTGCTGCTTTTGCGTCGTTCGGTAATGGTGGTAAGTATTATGAGCCATATTGTTACTATGAGGTGAAGGATAATAAAGGTGAGGTTATTCTTCAAAAGAATGATGAATATGAACAAGCAGTTTCACCTGAAACAGCTTATGTTATGAATAAAATGCTTCAGACTGTTTTCTATGGTTCCGGTGGTACAGCACGAGGATATGCTGTTGCTAATCATCGAACATTCGGTAAAACAGGTACAACAACAAGTAATAAAGACCGTTGGTGTGTAGCTGGTACAAGTTATTATGTTGCTGCTGTTTGGTATGGTTATGACTACAATAAGCAGATTAAAGAATCAGGAAATCCTGCTGGTCGTATTTTTGAAACAATTATGAATGATATTCATAAAGATTTACCTGAACAGGAATTTGAAAAATATACAGATGATGCTGTAAGTCGTACTTATTGTACAAATTCAGGACTTATAGCTGGTAGTGAATGCCCAAGTACTGCAACAGGATGGTATAAGAAATCTAATATTCCTGCTGTTTGTAGTGGTGGCTGTGGTGCTCCTGAAGAAGGTGAGGATGAGTCAACAACAAAGACAGATAATCCTAACCCATCCGAAACAACTACAAAACCAGGTACAACTCAACCTGGAACAACAGAGAATACAACAAAGCCTGTTGAAATTCCATCGATAACAATACCTGAAGTTCCAACTGAAGTACCTGTTGTGATTCCAGAGGTTCCTGTAAACTAAAACAATATGCCCATCTTTATTGATGGGCTTTTGTGGTTAATATTAACGATACTGATAATCGTAATACGATTTATTCAGTAGTTGGTCAAAAGGTGATAATTATGAGAGAAAGAAATATTGCATATCTTATTCTTGAGGACGGAACTGTGTTTGAAGGTTTTGCTATGGGCAAAATCGGCACAACTATTGGTGAAGTTGTTTTTAACACTTGTACTTCTGCATATACGGATATTCTTTCTGACCCCACATATTATGGTCAGATAGTTGCTCAGACATATCCTCTTGCTGCAAATCGTGGTGTTACGCCTGAAAGTGATGGAAGCAAGATTATGTCAAACGGATACATTGTCCGTGAGTGGTGTGATGTTTATTCTGATGGTAATGAGATGAACCTTGATGATTATCTCAAGAGCATTGATATTGTTGGTATATGTGGCATTGATACACGACGTCTTACAAGATATTTAAGAGATAAAGGTTATGTTAATGGTGCAATTACTGATTCTCTCAGAGATAAAGAAAGTCTGCTTGAAAAGATAAAAAGCTATACTATTTCAGGTGCTGTCCGTGAGATTTCAATAAAAGAACCTGTTGAAATGAAAGGCATTGATGCAAAATATAATGTTGTTGCTATTGATTATGGTTCACCTCGTAAACAACTTAATGCATTTTTACTTAATGGTTGTAATGTGACTTTTGTTCCTGCATTTACTACTCCTGAGGAAATTATGAAATATTCTCCTGATGGTGTTGTACTTTGTGATGGACCTGCTGACCCAGATGATGAACCAGTCCTCATTGAGAATATTAAAAAGCTTACTGAACTCAATGTTCCGATTTTTGCTATTGGTTTGGGACATCAGATGTTAGCTTTGGCAATGGGATTCAATATTGTAAAGATGTCAAAAGGCCATAGAGGTTCAAATCAACCTGTTATTATTGCAAATACGAAAAAGATTATGATTACTGACCAAAACCACGGATATTCAGTTGACGCTTATTCTGTTGATTCAACAGTTGCAGATATTGTTATGACAAACATAAATGACGGAACTGTTGAGGGTATTAAGTATAATAATTTTACAGGGATTTCAGTTCAGTTCACACCAAAAGGTGATGTTGATAGTAGTACAGGATTTATTATCCGAGATTTCTTTAAAATGATGGATGGTGAAAACAATGAGTAAATATAATAAAATTCTTGTTCTTGGTGCAGGACCTATTAAAATTGGTCAATCACTTGAATTCGATTATTCTGCGTTGCAGGTTTGTCGTGCTTTAAAAGAAGAGGGTATTACTGTCGTTTTTGCAAATTCAACACCATCTGCTCTTGCTACTGACAAAACTTTTGCTGACAGAGTATATATTGAACCACTTAATATTGAAAGTGTTAAGAGAATTCTTGAAAAGGAAAAGCCTGATGCTTTACTTTCTACTGCTGGTGGTGACGAAAGTCTTGAATTAAGTCTTGAACTGGCTCAAAATGGCTATCTTGATGAAACAAATACTGTTCTTATCGGTATTAATCAGGATGTTATTAGAAGTGTTAAAAATAGACATTCATTTGCTGAAGTTTTAAATGAAATGGAAGAACCTACAGTACCAGCTCTTGTTGTTAATGGTGTGCAAGAGGCTTGTGATTTTGCAGATAAAGTGGGTTATCCGGTTATTGTTCGTCCTGCTTATACTCCTGACCGTGAAAGTGCGGAATACTGTTATGACCGTGAAAGTCTTGCGATAAAGGCAGAGAAAAGCATAGAAACATCAATCGTAAGTCAGGTTTTAATTGAAAAGAGTATTGCAGGTTGGAAAGAAATCGAATTCGAAGTTATTCGTGATAAAGAAGATAACTGTATAAGTGTTTCAAGTGTTGAAAGTATTGACCCTGTTGGTATTCATACAGGTGATAGTATTGTTGTCATTCCTGCTCAGACATTAACAGACCCTGAATTTACTCGACTTCGTCGTGCTTCAAGAAAAATTGTTTCTAAATTAGGTGTTGAAGGTAGCTGTAATGTTCAGTTTGCTTTAAGCCCTGATGGAAGTGAATATGTTGTAACAGGTATTGACCCTCGTGTGAGCCGTACTTCTGCTCTAGTGTCAAAAGCAACAGGATACAGAATCGCTTATGTTTCAGCAAAAATTGCTCTTGGAAAATCACTCTTTGAAATAGAAAATGATGTTACAGGTTGTACAACTGCATGTAATGAACCTGCTATGGATTACTGTGCAGTTAAATTCCCTAAGTGGTCATTTGATAGCTTTGACAAAGCAAATAGAACACTTGGTACAATGATGAAAGCGACAGGTGAAAGCCTTACAATTGGTACAGGTTTTGAACTTGCATTTATGAAAGGTGTTCGTAGCGTTAATAAGAATCATCTTCCACGACTTGAAACTTTTGCAGGAATTTCTGATGACGAACTCAAAGAAATAATAAAGAAATCAGATGATAATCGTATTTTTGCAATTTACGAAGCTCTTTTAAGAGATATTTCTGTGGATGAATTAAATTCTTTGACAAAAATTGATAAATGGTTCCTTAATAAGTTTAAAAATATTGCAGATACAGAAAAATTATTGAAAAATAATTATAGCCAGAAAACTTATGAATCTGCTAAAAATATGGGCTTTACAGATAAAGCTGTTGAGGAAATAACAGGTGTTGAAATCACAGAAACTTTATCAGCTGTATTTAATAGCGTTGACACTTGTTCAGCAGAATTTGATGCGAAAAAGCCATATTTCTATTCAGTTTATGGAACAGATAATGAAGCGGAAATATTTGTAAACGCAAATAAAACAGATAAGAAAAAAGTTCTTGTTGTTGGTAGTGGACCATCTGTTACAGGTAGAAGTGGTGATAATGATTATTGTACTGTTCACTGTATAAATTCACTTAAGGCACAAGGTTTTGAAGTTATTGTTATAAATAATAACCCTGCATCTGTAACAACTGATTATAATGTTGCTGACAGAGTATATATTGACCCATTGAGCTGTGAGGATATTCTCAATGTTGTCAAAACAGAAAAACCTGAATATGCAGTTGTTCTTTTTGGTGGAGAAGAAGCAATTAAAAATTCACAGATACTTAAAGAATATGGTGTTGAAATTTTAGGACCTGATTATGAATTCTATCGTAAAATATCAAATAAAATAGAATTTTTTGACATTCTTGACTATGCAAATGTTAAGCATACAAGCAGTAAAAAGCTTTACGTTGGCACTTGTATTGAAGCACATATCATTTCAGATGGAGAGAACTATTTCGTTCCTGCACTTTGTGAACATATTGAGAAAGCACATGTTAACTCGGGTGACTCAATTTCAGTTGCTCCAACAGTAAGTGTTGATGACTCAATGCTTGAAACAGTAGAGGAATATATAGGGAATATTATTGCTGAATTGTCATATAAAGGTGCTCTTGATATGCAGTTTGTTGTATTTGATAATGACCTTTATGTAACAAAGGCATCTGTAACAAATACTACTCTTGTGCCTTTTGTGACAAAGGCTTCTGGTTACGATGCAGTTGATATGGCTGTTCGTTGTATGGCTGGTGAAAAACTGCCGGTTACAGGTATAAACAAGATTGATAAGAATTATTATGTAAGAGTTCCTGTGTTTAGCTTTGAGAAACTTAAGGGCGATGATATGCTCCTTGGTGAAAAGACAAAGTCAACAGGTGATGTTCTCGGTATTGGTGATACATTTGACAATGCTCTTTTAAAGGGCATGATTGCATCAGGTATGAGAATTAAGAGAACTGGTTCTATTCTTGTATCTGTTAGTGAAAGTGATAAGTCTGATACAGTTAAGATGGCAGAAGAATTTTTAGCACAAGGTTTTAAGATTTATGCCACAAGTGATACAGCAAAACTCCTTAACTCAAACCATATTGCTACAAATACAGCAAGTTGTGAACAAGCTGTTGATATGATTAATTCAAATAAGTTCTCTTATGTAATTTCAACAATTCAGCATAACAGAAATAAGAACGAAGACGAAATAATCCGTCGTGCTGCTCTTATGAAAAAAGTCCCTGTATTCACATCTGTTCAGAGTGCATATACATTCTCAAAATCTCTTGCAAATAACAATGTTATGGAAGAGTTGGAGGTTACAGATATATGATTATTATGTCTGTAGATTATGGTGACGTAAGAACAGGAATTGCAGTGTGTGATAAAATGCAAATTCTTGCTTCTCCTGTATGTGTTATTACTGAAAAAGACAGAGAAAAGTTGGCTGAAAAAATCAAGGCTTTGGCTATTGAAAGAAAAGTAGAACGAATTTGTGTTGGTGTTCCACAAAATATGGATGGAAGTTATGGCTTTAGAAGTGAAGCGTGTAAGGAATTTGGTGAACTTCTAAAAGAAGTGACAGGTATTGAAGTGGCTTATCAGAATGAAAGACTTACAACTGTTTCTGCTCACAATATCCTCAACACAGTAGATGTGCGAGGTAAAAAGAGAAAAGCTGTTGTGGATGCTGTTTCTGCTGTACTTATTCTTGAAGATTATATGAATTCTGTAAAATCATAGACACAAAATAACAAAATTTAAGCTTGGTACCGTGTACAATGGTATCAAGCTTTTTTTGTGTGGTGATTCTCTTGATTGTGTATGTTGATGTGCTGATTGTTCTGAATACTCTTATAAATTATTTTATACTTCTTGGTGTCAGAAAACTCACAAGAGCACACACGGTTCGTTGGAGAATTGCTTTAGGGGCATTATCAGCAGGTTTTTCATCTTTATTAATCTTTATTGACGATTATGGTGTTTTAATGACATTGCTTAAAATGCTTACTGCAGTAATTACAATTGTTATAACCTTTGGTATTAAGCCATATAAGCAATTTTTAAAAAGATTATTTTTGCTTTTTGCAATAACTTTTATATTTGGTGGTTTTGTACTAGCTGTTTACATATTCTTCGATAAAGATGTAATGATTTATTCAAATGGAATTATTTATTTTGATGTCAGCATGACATTCCTTATTATATGTGCAGTAATTTCATATTTTATCATAACAATGATATCAAGAATAACGGACAAAAAAGCACCTGTAAATAAAGAATATATTACTAATATTCAGAATAATGGTTTGAACATAACTTGCACAGCATTAATGGATACAGGTAATAATCTTTGCGACCCGTTTTCAGGTTATCCTGTAATAATGGTAGATAAAAGTATATTTTCTCAACTTTTTAATGAAGATAAAATACGACTCATACCTGTTTCAACAGTAAATGGCGATTCTTTAATCCGTGCATTTAAACCTGAAAATGTATCTATAAATAATTTTGCAACGAATAAGGTTTATATAGGTGAAAGTAATACAAAACTCCAAGAATACAGAGTTATATTAAATATTAATCTTGAAGGAGAAATACATAATGAATAAATTTTTATTACAGTTAAAAACTTTATTTTTAAAACTTTTCAAAGGTGGAATTTATTATATAAACGGAACAATAAATTTGCCTGAACCTTTATCAATTGAGGAAGAACAAGCATTAAGTGAGAAGTTAGCAGAAGGAGATGAAACATCAAGAGAAAAACTGATTGTACATAATCTTCGTCTGGTAGTCTATATTGCAAAGAAGTTTGAAAATTCAGGTGTAAACCTTGATGACCTTATTTCTATAGGAACAATAGGGCTTATTAAGGCTGTAAACACATTTTCACCTGAAAAGAATATTAAATTAGCCACATATGCGTCCCGATGTATTGAAAATGAAATACTGATGTATTTAAGAAAAATTTCATCACAAAAAATGGTTGTATCTCTTGATGAACCATTAAATGTAGATTGGGATGGTAATGAGCTAATGCTTGCTGATGTTCTTGGTAGTGAGGGCGATGAAATCAGCAGAGAAATTGAAGAAGATGACGAGAAGAGAATGCTTCTTAAGATAATAGAGGATTTACCCAAAAGAGAGAAAAAAATTATTGAAATGCGATTTGGTATAGGTGATAGAGAAGAGCTTACCCAAAAAGAAGTAGCTGATATAATGGGAATTTCACAAAGTTATATTTCAAGACTTGAAAAAAGAATAATTAAGAAGCTTGGTAATAGAATGAAAGCACAGATTAAATAACAAAATTTATATAAAATTTTTCTAAAAAAGTATGTTAAAAAAAATATAATTGTGTTATAATGTAATGGATAATGAAGAGGTGCGTGAAATTGTGCCTCAAAAAGGAAAAGAAGGGTGTAATTATGACTTACGATGTAGCAATTGTGGGTGCTGGTGTAGTAGGCGGTCTTATTGCACGAGAACTTAGCCGTTTTGATGTTAAAGTGGCTTTGCTCGAAAAGTGCAATGATGTTGCTATGGGTACTACTAAAGCAAACAGTGCTATTGTGCACGGCGGATTTGATGCACAGAATGGTACACTTAAGGCTAAACTTAATGTTCAAGGTACATTAATGATGCCTGAAGTATGTGAAAAACTTTCAGTTCCGTTCAAAAAGAATGGTTCGGTTGTTGTTGCTTTTTCTGAGAAGGAAATGAAACACGTAAATGAACTTTATGAACGAGGAATTAAAAATGGAGTTCCTGAACTTTCAGTAATTGACCGTGATGAACTTCGTAGAATTGAGCCAAATATCAGTGATGAAGCAGTGGGAGCATTACTTTCTGAAAGTGCTGGTATTGTTTGTCCTTATGAGCTTACAATCGCAGCAGTTGAAAATGCAGTTACAAATGGTGTTGAATTCATCAGAAACTGTGAAGTAAAGGCGATTAATGAAAATGCTGATGGCTATGTTCTTGATACAACAGCTGGAGAATTAAATGCTAAGTATATCATTAATGCAGCAGGTAATTTCTCTGACGAATTAGCAAAAATGGTAGGTGATGATTCAATTGACCTTGTACCAAGAAAAGGTGAGTACTATGTTCTTGACAAGTCAGTTGGTAATCTTGCCGTACATACAATTTTCCAGTGCCCAAACGAAATGGGTAAGGGTATTCTTGTAACTCCAACAGTTGACGGAAACCTTCTTATTGGACCAACAGCACTTAATATTGAAGATAAGGAAGATATTACAACAACTCCTGAAGGACTTAAGGAAATTGTTGAAAAGGCACTTAAATCAGTTCCTATTGTATCAACAAGAAATGCAATCACATCTTTTGCAGGTGTTCGTGCTCATCCTGTTAATGATGATTTCATTATCGGTTGGTGCGATAAGAGTGCAAATTTCCTTAATGTTGCTGGTGTTGAATCTCCAGGACTTTCATCAGCTCCTGCTATTGCACTTTATGTTCGTGAAATACTTAATGAAAAACTTCCACTTACAGAAAAAGCAGAATATACAGATGTGAGAGAAGAACCTGTTCGTTTCCGTCATATGAGTGACGAGGAAAGAGCAGAACTTATAAAGAAGAATCCTGCTTATGGTAGAATCGTGTGCCGTTGTGAAACAATCACAGAAGGTGAAATTATCGATGCTATTAAAGCTCCTGCAGGTGCTCGTGATGTTGACGGTGTTAAGCGTAGAACAAGAGCAGGTATGGGGCGTTGTCAAGGTGGATTCTGTGGAAGTAAGGTTGTTGAAATTCTTGCTCGTGAATTAGATGTTCCAATGAGTGATATCACTAAATTTGGTGGAGACTCAAAGATTATTTACGAAAGAACAAAGTGAGGTGAATCGGTATGTTAAATTATGACCTTGTTGTAGTTGGTGGCGGTCCTGCTGGTATGGCAGCTGCTCTTAAAGCAAAAGAAAATGGTATTAATAATATTATCGTTTTAGAACGAGCAGAAACTCTCGGTGGTATTCTTGAACAGTGTATTCATACCGGTTTCGGACTTCATTACTTCGGTGAAGAACTTTCAGGTCCTGAATATGCAGGTCGTTTTATGAAAATGCTTGAGGGTACTGATATTGATGTTAAAGTTGACACAATGGTGCTTGATATAGCAGAAGATAATGTTGTAACTGCAGTTAATAAGAAAGACGGTCTTCTTAAAATCCAGGCAAAAGCAGTAGTTCTTGCAATGGGTTGTCGTGAAAGACCTCGTGGTGCATTAAGTATAGCAGGTAGCCGTTGTTCAGGTATTATGACTGCAGGTACTGCACAGAAATATGTTAACATTGACGGATATATGCCTGGTCACGAAGTTGTTATTTTAGGTTCAGGTGATATTGGACTTATTATGGCTCGTCGTATGACTCTTGAAGGCGCAAAGGTTAAGATGGTATGCGAACTTATGCCGTATTCAGGTGGCCTCACACGAAATATTGTTCAGTGTCTTGATGACTTCGGTATACCTCTTAAGCTTTCAACTACAGTTATTGCAACTCACGGTAAGGATAGACTTGAAGGTGTTACAATTGCAAAGGTTGACGAAAGACTTCAGCCAATTCCTGGTACAGAAGAATACGTATCTTGTGATACATTGATGCTTTCTGTTGGTCTTATTCCTGAAAATGAACTTTCAAAGAATGCAGGACTCCAGCTTGATATGATTACAAATGGTCCTCGAGTTGACGAATATCGTGAAACAGAACATGCAGGTGTGTTTGCTTGTGGTAATGTTCTTCAGGTTCATGACCTTGTTGACTATGTTACTGAGGAAAGCCAGATTGCAGGTCTTGGTGCTGCAAAGTATATCAAGGGTGAAAAGGCAACAGGCGAATGTGTATATACAAAGGGTATTAACGGTGTTCGTTACATAGTTCCACAGAGAATTAATCACGAAACTGATACAGATGTTAAGCTTTACTTCCGTGTTGGTGCAGTGTTCAATAATGCAAAGATTATCGTTGAATGTGATGGTAAAGAAATCCTTTCAAAGAAAAAGGTTAAGCTTTGTCCAGGTGAAATGGAATATGTTACTCTCAAACAGTCAGTTATCAGTGAACTTCCTGTTAATGCAGAGATTACAGTAAGGGTGGAGGCATAAGAAAATGGAAAAAAGAGAACTTGTATGTGTTGCTTGTCCATTAGGATGCCCTATAACAGTAACATTTGATGCAGATGGTAATGTAGATACAGTTACAGGTAATACTTGTAAGCGTGGCGATGCTTATGCTCGTACAGAGGTTACAAATCCAACAAGAATGCTCACAACAACTGTTAAGGTTGAAGGTGGAAAATCTTATGTTGTGCCTGTTAAATCAGCAAACCCAATTCCAAAGGGTATGATGATGGATTGCATGAAAGTTATTAATGAAGCTTCTATTAAAGCTCCTGTAAACATTGGTGATGTTGTTTTAGAAAACATCCTTGGTACAGGTGTTGATATTGTTGCAACAAATTATGCAGAATAAGAAGAGTTATGAGTTGGCGGCGGAAGTAATTCCGTCGCCACGTCAATTAGAGTGGCAAAAACTCCAGATGTACGCTTTCTGTCATTTTGGTACAAATACGTTTACAGGAAAAGAATGGGGCGATGGTACTGCTCCTGCGTCAATTTTTAATCCTGAAAAGCTGGATGCTCGTCAATGGGCAAAAGAGATTAAAAATGCAGGTATGCGAGCTATCATTCTCACTTGTAAACATCACGACGGATTTTGTCTATGGCCAAGTGAATATACAGATTATTGTATAAAAAATAGCCCATATAAAAATGGTGAAGGCGATGTTGTAAAAGAGGTAAGTGATGCTTGTCGTGAATATGGGCTGAAATTTGGTGTTTATCTTTCTCCCTGGGATAGACATGAAGCCACTTATGGTACAGGTGAAGACTATAATAATTACTTTATAAATCAGCTTACAGAACTTGCTACAAGATATGGTGACATATTCTGCTTTTGGTTTGATGGCGCTTGTGGTGAGGGGAAAAATGGTAAAAAACAAGTTTATGATTGGAATCGATATTTTTCTGTTATTCGTGAATTACAACCCGATGCAGTTATAAATATCTGTGGACCAGATGTCCGTTGGTGTGGTAATGAAGCAGGAAAAACAAGAGAATCCGAATGGAGTGTAGTTCCTTATTATATAAGTAATCAGGATTATGTGGCTGAACATTCACAGCAGGAAGATAATCCTGAATTTTCAAAAAGAGTTGAAGCAACTACACAGGATTTAGGAAGTAGAAAAGCGATAGAAGGTTGTACACATTTTATATGGTATCCTGCTGAAGTTGATGTTTCAATTCGTCCAGGTTGGTTTTATCATAAACGAGAAGATTTTAAAGTTAAATCTTTGAAAAAGCTAATGCAGATTTATTGGGGCAGTGTTGGTGGTAACTCTTCGTTACTTCTTAATATTCCACCTGATAAAAACGGACTTTTATCAAAATATGATGTTCGTGCATTACGAAAGTTTGGCAATGAATTACGAAAAGAATTTCCTGAAAATCTTGCAGTTGATTGTAAAATTAAATCATCGTCTCAACTTGATAACAACCACAGTGTTGATAATATTCTTAAAGAAGATGATTTTTGGCAATGTGAAGTAGGGGATAAGCAACCTGAAATGATAATTGATTTTAATCAACCAATAGTTGCTGATAAAATCGTTTTAAAAGAAAATATCGCAACAGGACAACAGATAGAGTGCTTTGATATTTTTGCTGACAATGGCAAAGGTTATAAGAAAATCTGTTCATCAACTGTAATCGGTGCAAAGCGAATTTGTCGATTCAAAAAGCAAAAAATAAACCGAATTAAAATTGTAATCACATCATATCGTGTGAAAGCAACTCTTAAATCATTTGAAATCTATTGTAAAAAGTAAATAGTATAACAAAAAGCCGACTCAATTGAGTCGGCTTTAATATTTAATGTGATTGAAATTTTATTCAGCTTTTGCTTCGTCACCGTCAAGCTTTTCAACTCTTTCACGGCGTCTTTCTTCAAGTTCTTTAAGCATCTGTTCTTTAACTTTACCATCAACATTGAAGAACATAAGAGTTACACCGTAAAGGAAACGAGCGATTGCAGGTAATAAACAGAACACAGCCCAGAAACCAAGAAGTGTATTGTAGTTTGATTCAGGCACGATATTACCAAATTCATCTTTACGAGCAACATAACCAACTGCTGAAATAACAACACCTGAAAGAAGGTTTGTAATTGAGTTAGCAGCTTTACCGAAGTAATTCTGAACAGTCTGAACAAGAGCTTCGTTTCTTACACCTGTTTTCCATTCACTATAGTCGTAAACGTCACCCTGAAGAACAGCACCGGCAACGTTTAAAAGCTGATTTGGAAGTCCACATACAGTAAGACAGAATGTAAGAACAGCAAGGTTAACTATTGCGTTATGACCTTCCCAGTTAACAAGGAAACCTTTACCATCATTACCGAAGAGACCAATAAGGAATGTACCTGCATAAGCAAAACCTGCAAAGATACCTGATGCAACAGCAACCTTTTTAGCACCAAATTTACGGATAAGTTTAGGAGCAAGAGGTACCATAATATAGTTTGGAATACCTGTGAAAAGACCTGCGATAGAACCGTGAGCAACGTTCTTTGAGTTGTGCATCCAATAGAAACTTTCACTTGCAACACCAACCGACTTAAAGCCAGCAAAGAAACCTGAAAGAACAAGGATGAACATTGGTCTGTTTTTGAAAACATTCTTAAATGATTCAACAACGCCAACTTCTTTCATCTGTTCACGGGATGCAAGAGGAACTCTTTCACGCATAGCAGAGAAACCGAAGAATGCTGTAAACGCAGCGATTACAGTAATAATAACTGCAAAGCCTGTGTATATATCCTGCATACCGATTGGATTTGCCCAGCCAGATGTTGCTTTTGGAAGAATACCAACTGCAAATGACGCAATAGATGGAAGGAATACACCAAAAAGGTCAGCAAACTTCGATGTAGCAATCAAATTATCGCGTTCATTATTATTCGGTGTAATGTTATAAAGCATAATTGTCCAAGCGCCGAAGTATGACATACCAAGGTTGTAAACAAAAATACCGACGATAGTCCAGACAATTTTCTGCCAGTCATGAACAATGAATGTTGGTGTTGTAAAGAGCATAATCATCGCTATTGCCCAGAATGGAGTAGGGATAACAAGCCATGGACGAAGACGACCCCAACGAGTTCTTGTACGGTCAATGATAAGACCTGAAATAGAGTCATCAACAGCATCATAAATTGATTCGATGAACATAATAATACCGTATGTACTACCTGACATTCCAAGGAAACTGATAGCAAAGAACTGACGGAATGCGTTAACATACTGGCTTAAGTTTTTTTGTCCAAATGATGTAAGAAGATAGGCAGCAATTTCCTTAGGACGAAGGTATATTCTGTTAGCAGAAGATATATCCTGCTGGATTGCATTGCCGTTAACTTCTTCAGCAACGGTTGTGGTTGTGTTGTTGTTTTCCACTTTTCAATCACGCCTTTTTAAATTAGTACATATATATCCAATATATAAACATAAATATAACATAAACTGATTTAATAATCAACTAAAAAAACCAAAATAAATGTAATTATTTGAACTTTAATGAATAAGCAACAGCTAATTTGTCACAACGTTCATTCTCTGGGTGTCCTGCATGACCTTTAACCCATTCAAATTCGTATTCGTGTTGGGATAAAAGATTGAGTAATCTATCCCATAAATCAGGATTTAAAGCAGGTTTTTTATCGGCTTTTCTCCAATTATTTGCTTTCCAGCCTTCTGCCCAACCTTTTGTGATGCCATTTACAACATAAGATGAATCAGAATAAATTTTAACTTTACATTTTCTGTTAAGTGCTTCAAGCCCATTGATAACAGCAAGAAGCTCCATTCTGTTATTTGTGGTTTCTGCTTCACCACCAGAAAGCTCTTTTTCAACACCGTTACATCGTAATATTGTGCCCCAACCACCTGGACCTGGATTACCTGAACAAGCTCCATCTGTAAACATTTCTACATAAGTTAATTTTTCCATAAAAAACCTCGATGAATAAATAAGAAAATTTTATAACAAACTAATTTTAACACGAATTTTTAACTTTAACAATATGTATTTTGCAAAGGTGGTTTTTCTTGACATTAAGATGAAAAAATAGTATCATATTATGACAACTATATTGAGATATTATATCTATTTTTAAGCTTTTTGCATTATACGAATTTTTCCTGACTTTGACCTGTGTCAGGTACATATAATTTATACGAAACTAATCAATAATAAAGGAGGAAATATGGCTAAACAAAAAAACGAAAAACCAATTCAATCAAATGAATCACAGAAAAAGAATGTGAATAAAAATAAGACAAATAAGCCTAATAAAAATAAAAAGGGCGTTTTTAATAAAAAACAGATAAAAGGTAATACTCAAAAGCCTAAAAAGGAACGAAAACCACAAAAGAATAAAACACCTAAAAAGCCTGATGTTAATATCAGAATTGCATTTTTAGGTGGTCTTAATGAAGTCGGAAAGAATATGACTTTATATGAGTGTCAGAATGATATGATTCTTGTGGACTGTGGTCTTGCATTCCCTGAACCTGATATGCTTGGTGTGGACCTTGTAATTCCTGATTTTACTTATGTTGAACAAAATATTGATAAAATAAAGGGTATATTTATTACTCATGGACACGAAGACCATATTGGTGGCCTTGCATATCTTCTTCAAAGGGTCAATATTCCTGTGTATGGTACAAAACTTACAATTGGTCTTATTGAAGGAAAACTTAAGGAGCATAAAATTCTTGATAAAGCAGACCTTCATGTAATTGAACCAAAGGATAAAGTTGCATTAGGTTGTTTTGAAGTTGAGGCTATTCATGTAAATCACTCTATTCCTGATGCTCTTGCACTTGCAATCAATTCACCTGCAGGTCTTATTTTACAAACAGGTGACTTTAAAATTGATACAACACCAATTGATGGTGAAGTAATCGACCTTGCAAGGATTGCAAAACTTGGTGAAAAAGGTGTCCTTTGTCTTTTATCAGACTCAACGAATGCACAGCGTCCTGGATATACTGCAAGTGAACGTACTGTTGGTGAATCCTTTGCAAGACTTTTTCAGAAAGCAGATGGTAAACGTCTTATTGTTGCAACATTTGCATCAAATATCCATAGAGTTCAGCAGATTATTGATGTTGCAAAATCAGTAGGCAGAAAAGTAGCTCTTTCAGGCAGAAGTTTGGAAAATGTGGTTGAAACAGCTTCAAGACTTGGCTATTTAAATATTCCTGAAGGTATTCTTATAAATATTGACTCTGTCTCAAGATATCCTCATGATAAGTTAGTTATTATAACAACAGGTAGCCAAGGTGAACCAATGTCAGCACTTTACAGAATGGCTTTTTCTGAACATCGTCGTGTTGAAATTGGAACAGGTGACTATGTTATCATTTCTGCAACTCCAATACCTGGAAACGAAAAAACTGTTGGTAAGGTTGTTGATGAACTTTTAAAACGCGGGGCAGAAGTTGTTTACGAAAAAATGTATGAAGTTCATGTATCTGGACACGCTTGTCAGGAGGAACTTCGTCTTATATTAAGCCTTGCAAAGCCTAAGTTCTTTATTCCTGTGCATGGTGAACAGAAACATTTAAGAAGTCATGCAGCAGTTGCTGAAAGTATGGGAATTGCTCCTGGAAATATTTATATAGCAGATAATGGCAGACAGGTTGAACTTTCAAAACGTAAGATGTCGGTTGTGGAAGATGTTCCTGCAGGTAAAATATTTGTCGACGGTTACGGTGTTGGTGATGTTGGTAGTGCTGTTATCCGTGAAAGAAAACGACTTGCTGAAGATGGACTTATAATTATAAGTGCTGTTATCGAAAAAGATACAGGTATGCTTGTGTCTGGTCCGGATATTGTATCTCGCGGATTTGTTTATGTTCGTGACTCTGAACAACTTATAGCTGAAGCAAAACTTGTGGCACAGATTGTTATTGATGAATGTTGCCATGAGGGTATAATTGAGTGGAGTGCAATCAGAAATAGAATGCGAGATGATATTTCTCGTCTTCTTTATGATAGAACAAAACGTAGTCCTATGGTTATTCCAATAATCAGCTCAGTGTAAAAGGTGAATATTATGGAAAAAACAAGCAGCGGTAAAAAGAATAACAACATTAAAAATATTTTAAATGTTTATCCAATAACAATTCCTGCAATTGTTATTAGCTTAGCTTTGTGTATTGCTATGTTTTTCTATAATATATATTTTGCAATCGCAGGATTAGTTTTAACTGTAGTTTTTTTCGTAATTGCAGTAGTAAGAAGTAATTCTAATTTAAAAAAAGTTGAGAAAACCGTTGCGTTACTTGATAAAAAACTGACAGCAGATAATCAGAATGGTGAACTTAAAAGTTTTCCTCTACCTGTAATTCTTTTTGATAGTACGGATAGTATAGTGTGGTATAACACAAAGTTCCGTGATGAGTTTATTTCAGATTTTTCATTTGATACTATTGATGTAAAACAATTTACATCGGGACAAGGAGCAGATATTGTCCGAGAAAAGAATTTTATAGAATGTGAATGTAACGAAAAGAAATATACTGCATTTTCTGGCAAAACACAGTATAAAAATGAAACTGTTTATTCACTTTATTTTATTGAAGATACAGAACTTAAAAATTATAAATTAGCATACCATTCATCCCGTCCGGCACTTATGCTTATAAATCTTGATAGTGTCGAGGATGTTTGTGTGGATTTTAAAGAGAGTCAGCAATCAGAAGTCCTTGGTGATGTTGAGGCAATAATTGAAAACTGGTTTGGAAAATATAATTGTATTTTCCGAAAAATGTCAAATAGCAAATTCCTCGTGTTTGCAGAGTCAGATATGCTTGATAAGATGAAGGAAGACAAGTTTTCTGTTTTATCGCAAGTTCGTTCCTATACATATAAGGAACGAGTATTGGGAATTACCTTGTCTGTTGGTATAGGTCTTGGTGAAAATCTTTCACAATGTGAAACAATAGCTCGTAAATCTCTTGATATGGCAATGGGACGAGGTGGTGACCAGGTTGTTCTTAAGACAACTAATGGTGACTTTGAATTCTTTGGCGGTGTATCAAAGGGTATAGAGAAACGAAATAAAGTTCGTTCGAGAATGGTTGCTTCTGCTATTAAAGAAACAATTAAATCAAGTGATAATGTTCTTATAATGGGACATCGTTTTGCCGATTTGGATTCACTTGGTTCATCAGTTGGTATGGCAATGATTTGTGAATCTATCAATAAAGATGTAAAAATTGTTATGTCATCAAAAACGACTCTTGCAATGCCATTAGCAAAGCATATGATTGCAAATGATATGGGCGATTTGCTTATTGAACCTGATAAAGTTGGTGAGTATCTGTCACCAAAAACTCTACTTGTAATTATGGATACACACAGAAAGAGTTTCCTTGAATATCCCGAACTTTTTGACCTTGTTGAAAAGGTTATTGTTATTGACCATCACAGGAAAACTGTTGACCATATCAATAAAGCAGTTATTTTCTATCATGAACCAAATGCTTCTTCAGCATCAGAAATGGTGACGGAGCTTATACAATACATTAATATTGATGTGAGTGTACCTAAAGTTTGTGCAGAAGCACTGATGTCAGGTATTACTCTTGATACAAAGAACTTTGTTATGAAAACAGGTGTTCGTACCTTTGAAGCGGCAGCGTATCTTCGTTCTCTTGGTGCCGATACAGTTTCAGTTAAACAACTGTTTTCAAATAGTATGAAGACACAACAAGCAAAGAGCGAAGTAGTTAAAAATGCTGCAATGTATAATGATTCTGCAATTGGTGTAGTTGATTTTGAATCCGATGATGTACGAATTGTGGCGAGTCAAGCTGCTGACGAACTTTTGAATATCGATGGTGTTCACGGCTCTTTTGTTGTTTATAAAACAGGAGAAACAATAAATATTTCAGCTCGTTCATACGGTGAAATAAATGTTCAGCTTGTAATGGAAGAACTTGGTGGCGGTGGTCATCTTACTATGGCTGCAGCACAGTTGGAAAATGAGACATTTGACAATGTTCTTGCTCTCTTAAAACAAGCGATAGACAAGATAAGATAAACGAAATGAGGTTATAAATATGGATGTAATTTTAAAGGCAGATGTAAAAGGTCTTGGAAAAAAAGGTGAAAAAGTAAAAGCTTCTGATGGATATGCAAGAAACTTTCTTTTTCCAAAAGGTTTGGCAGTTGAAGCTAATGCTCAGAGTTTGACAGAACTT
This sequence comes from Candidatus Fimenecus sp., assembly GCA_045613065.1. Taxonomy (GTDB): domain Bacteria; phylum Bacillota; class Clostridia; order Oscillospirales; family Acutalibacteraceae; genus Fimenecus. The sequence continues at coordinate 8,629 of JAZLAH010000028.1, read as the reverse complement.
CGTAATCGTGAACAGTCAAATCAGCATAAAATTGATGTTGAAGTTGCTGCTGCTAACGAATCAAAGTCAAAGCTTCAGGGTAAAGTAATCAAAATTACTGCAAAAGCAGGTAGTAATGGAAAACTTTTTGGTTCTGTTACAGCAAAAGAAGTTGCTGCAGAAATTGCGAAGCAGTATTCAGTTAAAGTTGATAAAAGAAAAATTTCAATGGATGATATTAAAACTTTTGGTTCTTTTAAGATTGAAGTTAAACTTTATACAAATATAGTTGCTGAAATGACAGTAATGGTTGGAGAATAAAAATGGAAAGCAATTTAACAGCTTTTGAAAATATGAATTTACCTTATAGCCTTGATGCAGAACAGGCTGTTCTTGGTGCGCTGCTTAAAGACCCTGAGTGTCTTCCTATTGTTTCTGACATGATGAAGATTGACCATCTGTATCTTCCACAACATAAGGCTATATATACAGCAATACTTAATATTGATACAATAGGTGGTCGTATTGACCCTCTTGTTGTACTTGAGGAACTCAAAAAAGAAGGAGTTTATGATGACATCGGTGGTAAAACATATCTGATGAAAATCGCTGATGCAGTGCCATCTACAAAGAATGTTGAGTCATACATAAAAATCATAATTGACAAGTTCTATCTTCGTACTCTTATGGTTACAGCACGTGAAATTCTTGACGCAACAAGTAATGGTAATGATTCTCCTGATTCACTTCTTGATTTGGCTGAACAGAAGATATATGATATCCGTCGTGGAAAAAATACTTCTGGTCCTGCAAAAATCAGTGATATTGTGATGTCGGATGTTTTTGAGCGTCTTAAAAAACTTGCAAGTGCTGACCCTAAAGAAAAAGAACAGTACATAGGAATCCCAACAGGATTTTCATATCTTGATAAAGTTCTTGGTGGAGGGTTTCATCGTTCAGACTTTATAGTTATTGGTGCTCGTCCTGCTATGGGTAAGACTAGTTTTGCTCTTAATGTTGCAAGAAACATTGCAATGAAAGGAAAAAAGGTTCTCTTCTTCTCTTTGGAAATGTCAAAAGAACAGTTGGCACAACGTATTATCTCTACAGAAGCACGAATTGTAAGTAACAAACTCAGAACAGGTGATATTACGGATTCTGACTGGGAAAAACTTGGACTTGCTTTACAGAATCTTATAAATTGCGAGTTGTATTTTGATGATACCGCAAACATCAATGTGCCTGAAATGAAGGCTCGTGCTCTTCGTATGAAAGATATTGATTGCATTGTCATTGACTATCTTCAGCTTATGTCAGGTACAAAGCGTACAGATAATCGTGTTAACGAAGTTTCTGAAATTACTCGTTCACTTAAAATGATGGCGAAGGACCTTAATATTCCGGTTGTAACATGTTCACAGTTATCCCGTGGCGTTGCTAAGAACACAGGTGACCATCGTCCTCAGATGACAGACCTTCGTGAATCAGGTACAATTGAGCAGGATGCTGATATTGTTTTGATGCTTCATCGTGAAGATTACTATAAGAATGACCCTGATGCAGAAACTGACCCTGAGTCAGTAAATGTTGCTGAAGTTATTGTTGGTAAAAACAGACATGGTTCAACAGAAAATGTTAAAGTAGCATGGAATCCTGAATTTACAATGTTCTCGACTCTTGAAAGGATTAAAGATGACAGATAAGGTTTTAATGACAATTGAAGATTGTCAGATGCTATCGGAGTGTCATACTTTGGGTATTGGACTTTCTGGTGGAGCTGATTCTGTCTGTCTTGCTCATGTTTTATCAACAAATAAAGAAAAACTTGGTGTTAGTGTTATTAAAGGAATACATATTCACCATGGTATCCGTGGGGATGAAGCAGACCGTGACCTTGAATTCTCACGAAATATCTGCGAAAAGTTTGGTATTGAATTTGTTTCCTTTTATGCAGATGTTCCTGCAGAAGCACAGAAAACAGGTGAGAGCATAGAGGAATGTGCAAGACGTATCCGTTATGATTTTTTTGAAAAATCAGGCTGTGACAGAGTTGCAACAGCACATAACCTTAATGATAATATAGAAACTTTTGTTTTTAATCTGACTCGTGGTGCTTCTCTTTCAGGTCTTTGCGGAATACCATATACAAGAGGTATTTATATAAGACCACTTTTGAATTGTTCAAGAGAGGAAATTGAAAAATATATTTTGGATAATCAGTTAAGTTTTGTGACTGATAGCACTAATTTAAGTGATGATTATACAAGAAATAAGATACGTCATAATATATTGCCTTTATTGTTTGAGTTGAATCCTTCTTTTGATAAGTCTTTTGTTAAGTGTATTGATTCACTCAAAAATTCAAAAGATTACATTCTGGAAAATGCTAATAATCTTTTCGAAAAATCAAAATGTGACGGATATTATGATTGTAAGGTCTTTGATGATTGTCATAAAACATTGAAATATCAGATTGTTTCATTGATTCTGAAAGAACAGAATGTGAAAAATATCAGCCGTGAACATATTGATGCAGTTCTTGGAATAATTGAAAAAAATGGTTCTGCAGATGTTGGTGGTAATATTAAAGTCAATGTTGAAAGAAAGAAAATGTTTTTTGGTGAGATTCCAAAAACAGATTACTTAGAAATACCAGTAAATTTTGAAAATAAAGTTGTTTCAACGCCTTTTGGGGATTATCTCATTAACATTTTTACCAAAAAAGATTTACAAAACTTTAATAAACAGGATATAGACTTTTTTATAGATTATGATAAAATATCTAACAGTGCTCTGGTAAGAAACCGTCGTGATGGCGATTGTTATCAGTTGCCTGGTAGACCAAACAAATCGTTAAAAAAACTATTTAACGAAAATAAAATATCTGTTTTTGAAAGAGACAGAATGTTGATATTATCTGATGATAATGGCATAGTGTGGACTGAATTTTTTGGTGTTTCAAAAATGTGTAAAGTAGATAAAAACACAGAAAAATTCATTAAAATATCAAAGGTGGGGAAAAATAATGATTAACGATATTGAAAAGGTACTTTTATCTGAAGAAGAGTTAAGAAACATAGTAGAAAGACTTGGTGCAGCAATTACAAAGGATTATCAGGGTAAGAAACTTGTTCTTGTCAGTGTTCTTAAAGGCTCTGTTATATTTATGGCAGATTTGATGAGAGAAATTAAAGTTCCTTGTACAATCGACTTTATGTCAGTATCAAGTTATGGCTCAGGAATAAAAACATCAGGTGTAGTAAAAATTATCAAGGACCTTGATACAGACGTTGTTGAAGGTGCTGACTTACTCATTGTTGAGGACATTCTTGACAGTGGTGTAACACTTGAATATTTAATGAAAATTCTTTCAGCAAGAAATCCTAACAGTATAAAAATATGTACTTTACTTGATAAACCGGAAAGAAGAAAGGCAAATGTTTTTGCTGATTACGCAGGTGCTCAGATTCCTGATGCATTTGTTGTAGGTTATGGATTGGATTTTGATGAAAAATACAGAAATTTACCGTTTGTAGGTGCGTTAAAACCTGCAGTATATGAAAAACCACAGGAGTGATAAAAACTTGAAAAAAATTAATTGGAAGGCAATAATTCCATATATATTAATTCCTGCTCTTTTTATTGGAGTAATGTGGATGTATATGGATAGTGAAGCAGATAAAGAATTTGAATACTATGAGGTTGTAGAATTCTTTGACAATGAACAGGTTACAGAAGTTGACCTTAATATGAATAGTGGTGCTCTTGAATTTAAACTTAAGGGTGACGACACACTGTATAAATATACAGTGCCGAATGTTAATCTTTTTGTAAATGACGTTCACGAGCAGTTAAGAGAATATAATAAGGCAAACCCTGATAAGCCTGTTGAGTTTAATTACGAAGCAGGAACATCTAATTCGTGGATAGTAAGTATTTTACCATCACTTCTTCTCTCTCTTGGATTTGTTGTTCTTATGGTTGTAATGTTCAGAAAGATGAACAGCTCAATTTCAAGTGAAAACAATCGAGCAATGAACTTTGGTAAAGCTCGAATCAAGCGTGGAGATGAACAATCTAAAAAAGTAACATTTAAAGATGTTGCAGGTGCCGATGAGGAAAAAGAAGAATTGACAGAAATCGTTGAGTTCTTGAAAAATCCTAATGATTTCTCAAAGCTTGGTGCAAGAATTCCAAAAGGTGTACTTCTTGTAGGCCCTCCAGGTACTGGTAAAACACTTCTTGCAAAAGCAGTAGCAGGTGAGGCTGATGCTCCATTCTTCTCAATTTCAGGTTCTGACTTTGTTGAAATGTATGTGGGTGTGGGTGCTTCCCGTGTTCGTGACCTTTTTAAAGAAGCAAAGAAAAGTCAGCCATCAATTATCTTCATTGACGAAATTGACGCTGTTGGTCGTCATCGTGGTGCAGGTATGGGTGGTGGACACGATGAACGTGAACAGACACTTAACCAGTTGCTTGTTGAAATGGATGGTTTTGGAGCAAATGAAGGTGTAATTGTTATTGCTGCAACAAACAGACCTGATATTCTTGACCCAGCATTGTTGCGACCAGGCAGATTTGATAGACAGGTTACTGTTGGTTATCCTGATATTAAGGGCAGAGAAGAAATTCTTAATGTCCATGCTAAGAATAAACCATTAGCACCTGATGTTGACCTCCATCAGATTGCTGCAACAACAGTTGGATTTACAGGTGCTGACCTTGAAAATCTTCTTAACGAAGCATCACTTCTTGCAGCAAAACGCAAGAAGATGGCAATTACAATGAATGAAGTTGAAGAAGCAACAATGAAAGTTGTTGTGGGCAGTGAAAAGAAATCACGCAAGATTTCTGATAAAGATAAGAAGATTACTGCATATCATGAAGCAGGTCATGCAATTTCATCATATTACCTTGAAAATCAGGACCCGGTTACTCATATTTCAATTGTTCCTCGAGGAATGGCAGCAGGTTTCACTCTTTATACACCTGAACAGGATAAAACACATATGATGAAGTCAAGAATGCTTGATGACATTGTTTCACTCCTTGGTGGTCGTGTTGCTGAAAAGATTATCTTTGGTGATATTTCAACAGGTGCATCAAATGATATTCAGCGTGCAACTGAAATTGCAAGAAATATGATTACAAAGTATGGTATGAGTGAAAAACTTGGACCAATTGCATTTGGCTCTGATAATGACGAAGTATTCCTTGGTAAGACATATAATCATACAAGAAATTATTCGGAAAATATTGCAGCAGCTATTGATGAAGAAGTTGAAACTATCATAAATAACGCGTATAAGAGAACAGAAACAATTCTTACAGAGCATATTGATCAGCTCCATCTTGTTTCTGAAGTACTTGTTAAACTTGAAAAGATTGACAAGGAACAGTTTGAATCTCTTATGACAACAGGTAATTTACCTGAAGAAATTACTGAAACAAAAGTTGAAAATACTGATGAAATTGTAGAAACAACTGAAACTTCAGATAATGTATAATTTTTAATAATAAAAAAGCAACAGATTTTGAAATCTGTTGCTTTTTTTGTTAATTATCGGTTGCATTTTTCTTTTAATTGTTATACAATATATACTAATATTTTTATATGTGGAACTATGTGACAATAGCAAGATTTGGAGTGAAAGAAAATGAAACTCAATGGTTCTGAAATTTTAACTGAGGTTTTGATTGAACAGGGAGTTGACACTGTCTTCGGTTATCCGGGTGGTGCAGTTCTCAATATTTACGATGCTCTCTATAAATATAGTGATAAAATTAAGCACATTTTATCAGCACACGAGCAGGGTGCTTCTCATGCTGCTGACGGTTATGCTCGTGCTACTGGCAAAACAGGTGTTTGTATCGCAACAAGTGGTCCTGGTGCAACTAACCTTGTAACTGGCATTGCAACAGCATATATGGATAGTGTTCCTATGGTTGTAATTACAGGTAACGTTGGTAAGGGTCTTATTGGTCGTGATGCTTTCCAGGAAGTTTATATCACAGGTATTACAATGCCTATTACAAAGCATAACTTTATGGTTCAGGATGTTACTGAACTTGCTGATACAATCCGTGAAGCATTCCGTATTGCAAATACAGGCAGAAAAGGTCCTGTTCTTATTGACATCACAAAGGATGTTACTGCTGCAGTTACCGACTTTGAAAGAAAAGAAAAAGTAGTAATTAAAGACGATACAGTTATTAATGAAGAAGAAATCAAGAAGATTGCAGATATCATTAATAATGCTGAAAAGCCTGTTGTAATGTTCGGTGGTGGTGTTGTATCATCAAATGCTTCTGAATTAGCATTAGAACTTGTTGAAAAGGCAAATATCCCATCATGTCATACTCTTATGGCAGCAGGTGTTATTGGCTATAATAACCCACTTAATCTTGGACTTTTAGGTATGCACGGTGGTTATGTTACTAATAAGGCTGTTGACGTTGCCGATGTGCTTATTGCAATCGGTACTCGTTTCTCAGACCGTGTAGCACTTGATACAAACGATTTTGCAAAGAAAGCAACTATTATTCAGATTGATATTGACCTTAGTGAAATTAATAAAAACGTTGCTGTTGACCATTATGTAATCGGTGACGTTAAGAAAGTCCTTGAAGCTCTTTTACCACTTGTTGAAAAACAGGAAAGAAGAGAATGGATTAAAATGCTTGAGGTTTATAAGGATGTTGACTATAAACCTGTTGACGATGATTCACAGATTCTCCCTCATCAGTTGATTGGTGCAATCTGCGATTTGGCAGGGGAGGATACAGTAGTTGTAACTGACGTTGGTCAGCATCAGATGTGGGCTGCACAGTATGTTCACCATATTAACCCAAGAGGTTTCCTTACAAGTGGCGGTCTTGGTACAATGGGTTATGGTTATGGTGCTGCAATCGGTGCAAAGGCAGCTCTCGGTGACAGCAAAAAGGTTGTTCACATTACTGGTGACGGTTCATTCCATATGAATCTTAACGAAGCTTGTACAGCAGTAAGTTATAATCTTCCTGTTATTACAGTTATTATGAACAATACTGTTCTTGGTATGGTTCGTCAGTGGCAGCGTTGCTTCTATGGTAAGCGTTTTTCAGAAACTGACCCTCATCGTAAAACAAACTTTGTAAAACTTGCAGAGGGCTTTGGTGCAAAGGGCTATTATGCAGAAACAATCGCACAGTTCAAGGAAGCATTCGCAGAAGCCCTTAAACAGAATGGTCCTGTATGGATTGAATGTGAAATCGATAAGGACGAGAGAGTTCTTCCAATGATTCCAGCAGGAAAAACAGTTAATGACATTATGATGGGTGACTGTAAAACATGCCCAATCCAATGTGAAAACAAAAAATAAATGATATTTGGGACGTCGATATGACGTCCCTGTTTCGTAAGAGACGATGCACAAGTTGTCCCGATAAAATCAAAAAAATCCCTTGGATTTTCCAAGGGATTTTTTGTATGTATTTTAGATTAGTTATTGATGAACTTATCTTCTTCGTTATTCCAGCTGTAAAGTTTTCTAACTTCTTCACCAACCTGTTCTGCTGGATGTTCAGCAGCAAGCTTTCTCATAGCCTTGAAGTGTACCTGACGACCTGCGTTTGACATATCAAGTAAGAATTCCTTAGCAAATGAACCGTCCTGAATGTCTGAAAGAACTTTCTTCATAGCCTTCTTTGTTTCATCAGTAATGATTTTTGGACCTGTGATGTAGTCACCGTATTCAGCAGTATTTGAAATTGAATATCTCATACCTGCGAAACCACTCTGGTAAATAAGGTCAACGATAAGTTTCATTTCGTGGATACATTCAAAGTAAGCGTTTCTTGGGTCATAACCAGCTTCACAAAGTGTTTCAAAACCAGCCTGCATAAGAGCACAAACACCACCACAAAGAACAGCCTGTTCACCGAAAAGGTCTGTTTCTGTTTCTGTTCTGAAGTCTGTTTCAAGAACACCTGCACGAGCACCACCGATAGCAAGTGCATAAGCAAGAGCCTTATCAAGAGCCTTACCTGTAGCGTCCTGATGAACAGCAACAAGACAAGGAACACCTTTACCTGCCTGATATTCTGAACGAACTGTGTGACCAGGACCTTTTGGTGCAATCATAGTAACGTCAACGAATGGTGGGGGAGTAATGCAACCGAAATGAACATTGAAACCATGAGCAAACATAAGCATATCGCCATCTTTAAGGTTTGGTTCAATATCTTTCTTATACATATCTGCCTGTAATTCGTCGTTAATAAGAATCATAATGATGTCAGCTTTCTTTGCAGCTTCAGCAGCTGTGAAAACTTCAAAGCCTTGCTTTTCAGCTTTTGCCCATGATTTACTGCCTTCATAAAGACCGATAATAACATTACAACCTGATTCTTTAGCGTTAAGAGCGTGAGCATGACCTTGGCTACCGTAACCGATAACTGCAATAGTCTTGCCATCTAATAAACCTAAATTACAATCTTCTTGATAAAACATTCTTTGCTGTGACATAATTAAAATCTCCTATAAATAAAAATAATAGTTGTTTGACATCTTGTTTGCGTTGTCATACAACATATTATATACGATAATACAACTTTGTCAATACCTTTTTAAAAAAAATTAGTCAAAAGATATCTGTTCGTTAATAACAGC
>JAZLAH010000027.1:0-4722 GCA_045613065.1 Candidatus Fimenecus sp. | reverse complement strand
CCAACTGTGTTGGCAACAGAAGAACCTGAATACATACCTTCCATAGCACTTGAAATAACAGCAACTTTAGCAGGACCACCAACTGATTTACCTGCGATTGAGTTAGCAAGGTCAACGAAGAATGCACCGATACCTGATTGTTCAAGGAATGATGCAAAAATTATGAAAAGAACAATAAATGATGCACAAACGTTAAGTGGTGTACCTGCAATACCTTCTGTTGTGTAGAAAAGTTTGTACATAATGATTCTCAATGGGTTACGATTAACCACAAAGAATGCATATGCAATAAAAGCTGTTGAAACTATAACGATAGGCAAGCCAACAACTCTACGACAAGCTTCAAATAACAAAAGTGTACCGATAATCGCAATTACGATATCGATTTCATTAATTCTTGATGCTCTGTCAACAATCGCCTGACAATTTATTGCATAATAGAAGAATGAACCTGCACCGAGAGCAGCAAAAATCCAGTCATAGATTGGGATGTGATTAGCTCTCTTTTTTTCTTTTTTGTGACTTGGGAAGATAATGAAGGCAAACATAACGATAATACCGATGAACCATGCCATTTTCTGTCTTTCTTCCATTGTTCCTGTCCAACCATCGAACATAACATAAAGAGAGAAAAGCACCATAGCACCCTTTATTATCTTCTGGAAAATGCCTGTGAAGAGACGTGTGTTGGATTCTTTATCGAATTCCGCCATAATCTTGTCAACGTCAACAACTTCTTCATCAGCTTCCATTGCCATTGGTTTTGTGTTTATATCTGACATTAACTAAAACAATCCTTTCGTCAGAATTTCGAATGGTGTGGCAATCTCAAAAACAACCTTTGCATTTCTTCCGCATAAATTACGGAGGCTGATTTCTTTGCCATCAATAGTGAGAATATGGTCAGAAACCGTTCCCACAATATATCTTAACGGGTCATAAGTAATATCAAAACCCGTAATGACCATGTTCCCATCATCGTCATAGGTCATAGTCTGTCCTTCTTCTAGTGCAGTCTGTACACCAGCACCAAAAGAACGATAGGTAGTAGAATAAGCTCTTATTTGATTATCTTCAATGATATATGTATCTTTTAATGGGGTCTGGTTAACTGAGTGAATAAATTCAACTGAAAACGTAAGTCCGTCTTCAGCTTTTTGTGTCATATATCTGGTATTAGTGTCTGAAACATACATAACAAGATAAGGTGAACACAAATCACTCATTAAAACAGCAGCCGCTGTAATGATTATCATTAAAACGGCTGCTACGATTAACCTTTTTTGTGAGCTTTTCAAGGTTTTATGGCTCATTATTTAATAGCGCCAACTTCTTTGTAGTACTTTTCTGCACCTGGATGGAATGGAACAGAAATGCTTGAAACAGCATATTCAAGGCTCATTTCCTTAGCCTTATCGTGTGAATAGTCGTCTTTGTTTTCGTAAATAGTTTTTGTAAGCTGGTAAACAGTTTCTTCGCTGAGCTCGTTGCTTACGATAAATGTAGCCTTAACAGCAACTGTTGTAGCATCCTTGTCAATTCCGTTGTATGTACCTGCAGGAACTGTGTAAGCAGCATAGAAACCATAATCTTTCTGAAGTTTTGCAAGATGTTCTGTATCGATTTCAACAAGAACAATACCTGTAGTTGTTGAAAGGTCTGTGATAGCAACTGTTGGAGCACCTGCTGTACAGAAGAAAGCGTCAATCTTACCATCCTTAAGAGCATCTGCTGATGCCTGGAAACTAAGGTTCTGCTTGTCAATATCTTCAAATGTGATGTCGTATGCACCAAGAATCTGCTGAGCGTTGAATTCAACACCTGAACCACTATCACCAACAGAAACCTTCTTACCTTCAAGGTCAGCAACTGTCTTGATACCTGAATCAGCACGAGCAACTATCTGACAAACCTCTGCATAAACAGCACCGAGAGTTGAGAAACTCTTGATTGCACCGTCGTTTTCAAAAAGAGAAGTTCCGTTGTAAGCATAGTCCATAACGTCGTTCTGAACAATAGCCATCTCAACAACACCGTCATCAATGTCAAGAATATTAGCCTTTGAAGCACCTGATGACTGAACTGTAAGATTCATGTCAGTCTTTTCGTTGATAACAGTAGCAACAACATTACAGAAGCCATAGTATGTACCTGTTGTACCACCTGAACCAATATTGATTTCTGTTGTTGCTGTGTCACCCTTGTTGTCGCCACAACCTGCAAAGAAAACAGATGTGAAAGCGAGAATAACTGCAAGAACTACTACTAATCTTTTTTTCATTTTTTATTTCCTCCTTTTTCGATTTGCAAAATAGCCTTTTACAAAATCTAATTAGCATTATTATACAATGAATTTCTAAATTATGCAAGTATTATGACGGAATTTGTGGTTTAAGCTGTGATATGATTAATTTTTTTCTTTTAAGCTACTACCCAACACGTCAGATGTTTCTGAAATTGTAACAAATGCTGACGGGTCAATTGCTGACACAATCATTTTAAGCTTCGCAATCTGGAATCTATTAACAACAAAATAAATAACTGAACGGGATTTGCCTGAATAATATCCGGTTGCGTGAATTTGAGTAACACCATAACCGAAATTGTGACTCAATGAATCACAGATTTCTTCTTCCATTTCAGTAATAATCATAACAGACTTTGCTTTATCAAGACCCTCAACAATAAAGTCTACGGATTTAATTCCAACTGCATAAGTGATAATGGAGTAAAGAGGTAATTCCCAACTTCTGAATACGATACCTATTATAATATAGAGAATGACATTGTAAATCATCACGAAGGTACCTACTGTCATATTAATTTTCTTTGCAAATATGACAGCTATAACTTCAATACCGTCAATAGCACCGCCATAGCGAATTGTAAGACCACTACCGACACCTGAAATAAGTCCACCAAAGATAGCACAAAGAACTAAATCGTTACCTGCAAAAGGTGATGAGTTTACTACATTAATAGGTAAAATATCGGTGATTATGAATGATGAGAGTGAATAAATAACTACTGTCCAGATTGAATATATAGTGAATTGTAAACCTTGCCTTTTTAAACCAAAAAGAAATAATGGGATATTAAGGAGGACAAGAAAGACGGAAAGGTTAAGATAATCAGGTGTAATTTGCCATAAAAGCATTGAAGTACCCGAAATTCCGCTATCATAAAGGTTAACAGGAGCCAAGAACATTGTAACACCTATTGAATTTATTATACCTGCAAAAAAAAGAATAAGAAAATTTCTGATTTTCAAATTCTTTAACTCCTCAATAACCTGATTTTTAAGTTGTTTTATATTAACTTTCTTCATTATTACCTCCAAAAATTCCACTATATAATAAGTATAGCATAAAAAGAGTTTTTATGCAAATTTATAAATTATCATAAAAATATTCGTAATCATATTGAATTTATTGGTTTAATGTGATAAAATCATTTACGGTGATTACATTGGAGAAGAAAAATACATACAAAGCTGCCTATAAAAATGCATTTCCACACACAATACCCGTAATGACAGGATATCTTTTTATAGGTATAGCCTTTGGCGTTATGTTTGCCGATAAAGGTTACAACTTTTTATGGGCAGGGCTTATGAGCTTGCTTGTATATGCCGGGTCAGGTCAGTATCTTGCAGTAAACTTTTTTGACCCGTCAGTAAGTCTTTTACAGGTTGTGTTTTTAACTTTTATGGTAAATGTCCGTCATATTTTCTACGGACTTTCATTACTTGATAAATTCAAGGTTTCAGGCAAGAAAAAACCATATATGATTTTTTCACTTACTGACGAAACTTATTCGTTATATTTCCTTACAAAAACCCCACCTGATGTTGATGAGGGTAAATTCCTGTTTGCACTTGCAATTCTTGCCCAGTCTTATTGGATTGTAGGTTCGATGATTGGTGCTTTGGCAGGTACACTTATACCATTTGATTCAACAGGTATTGATTTTGCTATGACTGCTTTGTTTATAGTAATCTTCGTTGAAAATTGGCTTGAAAAGGGAAATCGTTTTTCTGCAATTGTAGGTGTAATTGCGAGTGTAATCAGCTTGTTGATTTTTGGTAAGGACGGCTTTATATTGCCATCAATGATTATCATTATGATTGTTCTTTTATCAAACCATAGAATTGAAGAAAAGAAGAATAAAACAGGGGAGGTAGAAGAAAATGAATGAGCTTCCCGTATCTTTCTGGCGTTCAATTATTATAATAGTATTAGTAGCGATTACAACTCTGGCAACAAGAGCAATTCCATTTATTCTTTTTCCTGAAGGTAAAAAAATCCCAAAAGCCGTTGAATATTTAGGCAAAGTATTACCTCCCGCGGTTATAGGTATGCTTGTGGTCTATTGCTTTAAGTCAGTCAATGTGTTTGAAAATCCCTTTGGACTTCCTGAATTAATAGCAGGACTAATAGTTGTAATCCTTCACGTATGGAAACGAAATAATCTTTTAAGTATCGGAACAGGAACTATTGTTTATATGGTATTAGTACAAACCGTCTTTGCATAATTAAATATATAAATAGTATAGCGGAGTTTTTCTCCGCTTTTTTTGTTCAATAAATTATAGTTTATCTAATTGTTTTAATAAAATGAACAATGTAGGGGACGCTGACCACAACGTCCCGACCTTCGTCAGAGGAAGGCAAAAAACACTTTTCAAAGACCCCGACAACCTCTCCCAGTAGTATAAAAAAA
>JAZLAH010000026.1:0-13619 GCA_045613065.1 Candidatus Fimenecus sp. | reverse complement strand
TGGAGGTAATATTATGGCACTTGTACCATACGTTGTTGAACAGACAAACAGAGGGGAAAGACAGTACGATATTTTTTCAAGACTTTTAAATGACAGAATTATCGTTTTGTCAGATGAGGTAAACGATGCAACTGCGTCATTGGTTGTGGCTCAGTTACTTTATCTTGAGGGACAGGATAGCGAAAAAGATATTAGCCTTTATATTAACAGCCCAGGTGGTTCAGTTTCAGCAGGACTTGCAATTTACGATACTATGCAGTACATCAAGTGTGATGTTTCTACTATCTGTATGGGTATGGCTGCAAGTATGGGAGCTTTTTTGCTTTCATCAGGTGCAAAGGGTAAAAGATTTGCACTTCCTAACAGTGAAATCATGATACATCAGCCTTTAGGTGGTGCTCAGGGTCAGGCAACTGATATTAAAATTGCTGCTGAGCATATCCTTAGAACTCGTGAAAAACTCAATAAAATCCTTGCAGAAAATACAGGTAAACCAATTGAGCAGATTGCTCTTGATACAGAACGTGATAATTGGCTTTCAGCACAGGAAGCAATGGATTACGGTATTGTTGATAAAGTTTTCTATAAGAGATAATAGGAGTTATTATGGCAAGAGAAAACGATAAAGAAAGAAACGTCAGATGTTCCTTTTGTGGTAAAACACAGGAACAGGTTGACAAACTGATAGCAGGTCCTGGAGTTTATATTTGCGACGAATGTATTGAACTTTGTATGGGTATCATTGACGATGGTGATAACAGAGGTCGCAGTAATCCAGGAAAAAAAGTCAAACTTGAAGAAAAAGTTCTTCCAAAACCACAGGAAATTAAGGCTGCTCTTGACGAATATGTTGTTGGTCAGGAAGAGGCTAAAAAAGCTTTGAGTGTTGCTGTTTATAATCATTACAAAAGAATCTATCACGGTTCTGATGATGGTATTGAGATTCAAAAGAGTAATGTGGTGCTTTTAGGACCAACAGGTGTTGGTAAAACTGTACTTGCACAGACTCTTGCAAAGATTATTGATGTACCATTTGCTATTGCTGACGCAACAACTCTTACAGAAGCAGGTTATGTTGGTGAAGATGTTGAGAATATTCTTTTAAGGCTTATTCAGGCAGCAGACTTTGATATTGAAAAAGCGGAATGTGGCATCATTTATGTTGATGAAATAGATAAGATTGCCCGTAAGAGTGAAAATCCATCAATTACACGAGATGTAAGTGGTGAAGGTGTTCAGCAGGCACTTCTTAAAATCCTTGAGGGAACTATTTCAAATGTTCCTCCACAGGGCGGAAGAAAGCATCCACAACAGGAGTTTATTCAGATTGATACATCGAATATCCTCTTTATCTGCGGTGGTGCATTTGACGGAATCGAGAAAATCGTTGAAAAGCGTGCAGGTAATTCTGGTCTTGGTTTCGGTGCAGAAATTAAGAATAAAGCACAGTTCCAAGAAGAAGATGTGTATTCAAAAGTTATTGCTCAGGACCTTGTTAAGTTTGGTCTTATTCCTGAACTTGTTGGCCGTGTTCCTGTTATAACTGCGTTGAAACAGCTTTCAAAGGATGATTTAATCAGAATTCTTTCAGAGCCTAAAAATGCACTTTTGAAGCAGTTTAAGGCATTATTTAATATGGATAATGTTGAACTCGAGTTTACCAGCGATGCACTTGTTGCAATTGCAGAAAAAACTCTTGAAAAGAAAACAGGTGCTCGTGGACTTCGAGGAATAATGGAAAATACGCTTATGAATATTATGTACGAGACACCATCTGACCACACAATCTCAAAAATAATTATTACAAGAGAGTGTGTTGATGGAAACGGTAATCCTGAAATTATCCGTGATGAATCAAGAAAACCAGGTGTTCTTACATCAAAAAAGTTCAATAAAATGAACTCAAAAAAAGCGATATAACAATATTTAAGCCACGGAGAACCGTGGCTTGAAATTTAGGATGATACATATATGAAGACAAAAATCAAATCTACTATTCTTCTTTTCCTTACGGCAATAATATGGGGATTTGCCTTTGTTGCACAAAGAGTAGGTGCAGAATTTGTAGGTGCATTTACATTTAATGGAGTACGATTCTTTTTAGGTACATTGTCGTTAATACCTGTAATACTATTTTTTGAACGTGAAAAACTTGATAAAACTAAATTTATAAAAATACTCATTCCAGGTATTATTGCTGGTACTGTTCTTTTTATAGCATCAACTTTACAACAGTATGGAGTAGAAATTACTCAAAGTGCAGGAAAAGCAGGTTTCCTAACAGGTCTTTATACGGTTTTAGTACCATTAATAAGATTCGTTATGGGTAAGAAAACGAGTATATTTACATTGTTTGGTGCTGTTTTTGCAGTTTTTGGTCTGTTTTTCTTATGTATGACAGGCAATGAATTTTCTTTTGGTATAGGTGATGTTGTCCTTATTATAGGTGCCTTTTTCTGGGCAGGACATATCCTTGTGGTTGATAAATATGTAAATGATATAAGTCCTTTAAAATTCAGCCTCGTTCAGTTTTTAGTATGTGGAATCTTAAGTATGATTTTTGCCTTTATCCTTGAAGATATTGAATTTGCAGCAATTAAAAGTGCAGGAATTCCAATTCTTTACGGAGGCTTGATGTCTGTTGGTGTTGCATATACATGTCAGATTCTCGGACAAAAAGACTCTGACCCTACATTTGCATCAATTGTTTTTTCTACTGAATCAGTTTTCAGTGCAATTGGTGGAGCTCTTCTTCTTAATGAAATTATGAGTGGTAGAGGATATTTAGGATGTATTCTTATTTTTATAGGCATTGTCCTTTCACAGTTGAATCCAACAGAAATTAAGAAAGTTTTAAAAAAATAACATATGACACATCGTGACATTTTATTTTAATTATTGACTTTATTTGAAGTATTAAGTAAAATGTGTTTAGTTATAAAACTTGGAGGCTGTTTTATGAATATATTACAAAAAGCCCAAAGAACTATTATATTTTTAATTAAAGCAATTATGTATGTTCTCCTTACAGGAACATTCTTTATAATTTTTGGTACGGAATATTCTTGGCTTCTTCATCTGTCCCGTACAACAGGTGTTACTTTTGTTACATTCTGTGTGCTTGAGGTTTCACTTGTTTCAATTTATGGTGGATATGCTATTGGTAGATTGAAAAGTAAACCTATTATAACTTCACTTTCATTAGCAACAATTGTTACAGACCTTGTTACTCATTTGCAGCTCTGTATTATGAATGTTAATGAAAAAAATAACGCTTATTTTGTATATGAATCTCCTGATTTGTTAATTCTTGTAATGCTTATTCAGTTGGGACTTATATTCTTGTTTACCTATATGGGACAGGCTGTGTATTTTGGAATAAATAAGCCTGAAAAGTGTTGTGTTATTACCAATTCAGAAGCTGCACTTAATACTGTTATGCCAAAGATTACAAGGTATAAAAAGCAGTATAATGTAACTGATATGGTGCATTTTACTTCACCTAATGTTTATGACATAATGAGTAAGTGTGATACTGTTTTTATCTACGAAATTCCTACAAAGCAAAAGGTTCTTTATACTGAGTACTGTTATGCAAACAATAAAAACGTCTACAGCAGTTTTGAAATTTCAGATATTATGCTTATGGGTGCCAGGTCAATTCTTCTTGACGATAAACCAATGGTTTCAGCAGTTATCCGTGAACTTACTATTGAACAGCGTTTTATGAAAAGAGCAATGGATATCGTGATTTCTCTTGTAGGTATCGTTGTAACTGGTCCGATTATGCTTGTTGCTGCTGCACTTATTAAAGCTGAAGACGGTGGTAAAATATTATTCCGTCAAAAACGAGCAACTAAAGGCGGAAAACTTTTTGATGTTTATAAATTCCGAACAATGACCGAAGTTGACAGTACAAATGAGTCTGCAAAAGATAATGATAAACGCATTACTAAGATTGGTAAGTATTTAAGAATGTTCAGAATTGATGAGTTGCCACAATTTTTTAATATTCTTAAAGGTGATATGAGCGTTGTGGGTCCTCGACCTGAAATGATTGAAAATGTAAGTAAATATACTGCTGAATTACCTGAATTTTCATATAGATTAAAGGTTAAGGGTGGACTTACAGGTTACGCACAGATTGTGGGTAAATATAATACTTCACCAAAGGACAAGCTTGTTCTTGACCTTATGTATATTGAAAAGTATAGCTTATGGCTTGACTTTAAGCTTATTATGCAGACTGTTACTGTTTTATTTAAAGCAGGTGACAGTACAAAAGGTTTCAGCAAAACAGAGAAAAAATACGAATTTACAGAATAATAAGATAGAACCTCACAGTTAGTGAGGTTTTATTATTTTTATTGTTGTTAATATGTTTATTTTATGATATACTATATTAAATATTAAAGAATAATGGTGTATTATGAGTTATAATAAGGATCTTTTTCCAAACGAAGCAAAAACAAATAATAAATTAAAACCATTTATAATAGCTTTTGCAGTTTTCATAGTTGTTTTATCTGTTTGTTCATTGGTATTGTTTATGTATTCTCTTGATTTTGATATCAATAATCTTGTTGAGTCAACAACTGTACCTGAAGAAACAACAACCGAGGAGGTTAAACCTGTTTATTCTGTTGAATCGTTGTCAGGTAACTCAAATGTAATGTTTATTATTACAGATAGCAATGATAATGTTAAATCAGTTTTCTGTACTTTAGTTGATTTTGATAATAAGACATTTAAAGTAAAACAGGTTAATGGAGATGCACAGTATTTATATGGTAAAACATATAAAAGCATAAACGGAATTTATACTGATTTTTCTGAAATCGGTGTTGCAGAATTTCTTTCAGAAAAATGGAATATAAATGTTGATAAATATGCGGTCTTTAAAATGTCTGACTTTAGAAAATTTTTATCATCATTTAATGGAATTACAGTTAATGTAACTGAAAATGTTAATTACAAATCAGCTGAATTTAATCTTGAACTTTCAAAAGGTAAACAAGAACTTTCAGGTGAAAAAGCATTAAATTATCTTATGATTTGTGATAAAGATAACAAAGAACAGGTTATTTGTGATATTGTCACATCAGTTTTAAATGCTGAATATATGGATAAATCAGAAAATCTTTTTAAGAAGTTTGCTAATTTATCTCACACAGATATTTCTGTTATAGACTTTTTTGATTCACTTGAAACACTTGAAATATACTGCTATGCTGACGATAAGTTTTTACCACAACCCTTTGCAGATGGTGAATAAATATGAAAAGGTTTTTATCATGGGTAATAACGATTATAGTTGCTGTTATTATAACAGGCCCTATTATGGAATTTGCTAATACAGTAAATGAACAATATAAGATAGAGGAAAGTAAACCAACACAACAGGAAAGACTGGATTTTCAGACTCTTTTGAACGATAATACTTATTTCTATTATAACAACCTTAGCGACGTTGAAAAAGAAGCGTATGTTACAATGTATTCTTCATTTATGGGTTTTGAAGATTCTGTTGTTATAGAAATTGACAGTAAAAAGCTTAAAACTATTTTTACGGCTGTTTTATATGATAATCCTCATATTTTCTGGGTTGATAATGATTATCAGTATATCGAGAATAAAACCTCTGTTTTATTTACTCCAAGTTATCGTAATACTTCATCTGAAGCACAACAAATAACAACTTTATTAAATCGTAAAGTTGATGAAATTGTCAGTAATGCGAACATCTTAAATACTGATTATGAAAAAGAATTATATATTCACAATTACATTTGCGAAAATACAGTTTACGATGAAATGGTGAAACAATCAGGTGGAGATTCTGCACATGACTCATTACTGTATGGTAAAGCGATTTGTGAGGGGTACTCAAGAGCTGTTCAGATTTTGCTTGATGCACTCGACATTGATAATTACCTTGTGGTAGGTAATGGTGAATCCAATGGTGAAATATCACCTCATATGTGGAATGTTGTTGAAATAGATAATCTGAATTATTATCTTGATGCTACATGGAATGATTCAGGTGCAGATAATTCAATTGTTTTCTTTTATTTTAATGTAAACGATGAAATGATAAAGACAGACCACTTTAATATTGAACCTGCAAATAATTTCTGTGTTTCAGATACTGCATATTATTATGCCGTGGAAAACTCATATATTAAATCATATAATGGTTTTTCAGAGTACTCTAATCGTAGTGCAGAATTTCTAAGAAAAGGTGAAAATAAAGTTGAATATCTTTTTGATAATTCAAATGACTTTAATAAGGCATTGAATGATATTAAGAATGATAATGGATTTTTTGATTATGTGTATTCTGCAGTAAAAAAGAGTGGCAGACGATTAAATCCATATAAAGTAACTTATTATACAATTGATACACACAACTATTTATGTGTTGTTTTTGAAGAGGATTGATAAAATGGATAAACAAAGAATTGAAAATGCGTTTCGTGAGATTTTATTAGCAATAGGTGAAGACCCTGATAGAGAAGGACTTCAGGAGACTCCAAAAAGAGTTGCAAATATGTATGAAGAAATCTTTTCAGGACTCACAGAAAATCCTGAAAAGCATTTAAAGATGTTCCGTGAGGGACAGAGTGACGAGATAGTAGTTGTACGTGATATTCCAATGTATTCAATGTGTGAACATCATTTTCTACCTTTTGTTGGTAAAGCACATATTGCATATATTCCAAATGATGAGGGTCTTGTAATCGGTCTTTCAAAGCTTGCAAGAATAGTAAACAGTTATGCAAGAAGACCACAGTTGCAGGAAAGATTAACTGCGCAGATTGCTGATTTTATTCAGAAAGAAATGGACCCTAAAGGCGTTGCTGTTGTCGTTGAAGCAGAACATCTTTGTATGACTATGCGTGGAATTAAAGCCGCAGGTTCACAAACACAGACATCTGCATTACGTGGAATTATGAGAAAGGATGCAAGAACAAGAGCCGAAGTAATGACTCTGTTGGGATTAAGATGACTTTTTCAGGTGGAAATTTTAGCTTAGATTTGGGAAAAAAGACATATGTAATGGGTATTCTTAACGTTACAGTTGACTCCTTTTTTGATGGTGGAAAATATAATTCCCCTGAGAAGGCAGTTGACCATGCAAAGAGAATGCATATGGATGGTGCTGATATTATTGATATCGGTGCCCATTCAACACGACCTGGACATACCGTTTTAACACCTGAGGAAGAACTTGAAATTATTAAACAGTATCTGCCATTACTTGCAAATGAAACTGATGCTGTTATTTCAGTTGATACTTTTTATCCACAGGTTGCAAGATATGCTCTTGAAAATGGTGCATCAATAATCAATGATGTGAGCGGAGTGTTTAATCCTGAAATAGCAAAACTTGTCAAAGATTATAATTGTGGTTGGATTATAATGCATACAGGTGGTGGCGATTCATCATCTATCGTTAATTATTCTAACGGAGTTACGCAAGATGTTTTGAATTTTTTCAATGATATGTTATATCGTTGTGAAGAGTTTGGCATTAATAAAAATCAAATTGCTTTTGATGCGGGAATCGGTTTCGGTAAATCTTACGAAGATAATCTTGAATTAATAAAAAATATTAAAGATATAAAAATAAAAGATGTAGCTTTACTTACTGCACTTTCATCAAAAAGAGTTGTTTCAACTGCAACAAATTCGGAAAAAGAAGATTTAGTTTACGGAACAATTTCTGCAAATGCACTTGCAATACAAGGTGGAACTGATATCATCAGAGTGCATAATGTCCGTGAAAATGTTTTAGCTGCAAAAATGTGCGATGCAATAGTGAGAGGTTAAAATGGATAAAATTATTGTAAAAGATTTAAAGTTGTTTTGTTATCATGGTGTTAATCCAGAAGAAAAGATTGATGGACAGAATTTTATATTTGATATTGAAGCAGGCGTTGACCTGTCAGTACCTTGTGCGACTGACAATGTTGATGATACTGTAAGCTATGCGAAAATCATTAAAACAGTACGCAGAGTGGCACAAAGCGAAAAAAACGATTTACTTGAAAGAGTTGCACAAAGAGTTGCTGACGAACTTTTTTTAGAATTTGATAAAATCAATTCTTTGGTTATCACATTGAAAAAGCCTGAAGCACCAATAAAAGCCGACTTCGATTATGTTGCCGTTACAATTGAGAGGTCACGATAATGAAAGCATATCTTGGAATTGGTACTAATATTGGTGACCGTATGCAGAATCTTCAAGATGCAATAGATTCATTGAACTTGTTGCCGATGACTAATGTTACTGACGTATCAAACATCTACGAAACAGACCCTGTCGGTTACGATAATCAGGACGATTTTTTGAACATCGTGGTTGAGGTTGAAACTGAGTTTAATTCGGATAATCTTTTAGGTGCTGCACTTGGTATTGAATCGGGGTTAGGCAGAGTAAGAACTATCAAAAATGGTCCTCGTATTATAGATATTGATTTGTTACTTTTCGGTGATGAAACAAAGGATACAAAATCATTGGTTTTACCTCATCCAAGAATGATGGAACGAAATTTCGTGCTTAAACCATTACTTGACTTGGATTTTCAATGTGGATTAATAAGCAGAGAAAAAGCAGGAGAACTTTTAACTGACGAGGGTGTAAGGTTTTTCTGTTCAAAGGATAAATTAACAATTAGCAAATAGAATTCTGGTGTGTTATGAAGTATATAATAATGGATTTGGAGTGGAATAATTCTTTTAATAAAGCCACTCAAAAATTTATGAACGAAATAATTGAAATTGGTGCCGTTAAACTTGACAGTAACCTTAATCAGGTTGATACATTTTCAGAACTTATCAAACCTGTAATTTCAAAAAAACTTCGTTCAAGAATTAAAACATTAACAAATATTACTAATGATGATGTTAAGGCAGGACAACCATTTTCAAAGGTGATTAAAGACTTTGAAGAATGGATAGGCGAGGATGCAGTCGTTATGTCCTGGGGAGATACTGACATAAGAACACTCCTTACAAACTATAAATGGTTTATGAAAAAGGATAGTCTTGACTTCATAAAGAAATATGCTGATTTGCAAAAGTATTGTCAGTGCTTTATAAATATGGAAAATGTTCAACAAGCAGGTCTTTCTTATGCTGCTCAGTGTCTTGAAATTGACCCTGACAGTTTTCCACATCACAGAGCCTTGGATGATAGCCTTTTAAGTGCAGAGTGCTTTAAAAAGGTATATAACGAAGAAAAACTTAATGAGTTTATTAAAGTTTGTGATTATGATTTTTATGCTCGTCTTCTTTTCCATCCTTATGTAATCAAAAACAAAAATGACCCGTTGATTGATAAGAATCTTTTTAATTGTTTCTGCGAAATTTGTGGGGGCAAAGTACAGACAGTTAAGAAATGGAAATTTATGAATCAATCATTCCGAGGAATTTTCTATTGTGAAAATTGCGACAGAGAATTTCGTGTGAATTTAAGAGTAAAAAAATTCTATGATTACATAGATGTCAAACGAAATTGTAACGAAATAATCCGTACAACAGAAATCAAGAATGACACAACAGAAGAACAAACTAAATAAGAAAAAACACGGACAGTTGTTTCTGTCCGTGTTTGTATTTTTATACATATTTACTTTGCTTTAATCTGTGTTGTGATAATATGCGTAATTGCCCTTACACCATTTGTCACATATTTGCCAAGATTACCTGAAAGACCTGTAAGAACAGGGTTTTTCAAATCTTTTTCGTCAATTCCGTCAGCATTACTTTCGTGTAATAAGATATTATCATTCGTAAACGGACCAATAAAATCATTTTTATCTGCAGTAATCAATGCTCCGTCAGCAAAAGCACAGATTTCACTCTTTTCACTATCTGAAAGACTGTTGCCTGACATTGGATATAATCCGAAAATAGCAGTTTCTTGACTTCCGTTGTATGAAGGAGCAATACTTTTACCTTGTGCTGCAACAAGGGTGTATGTATCAAGAATCTGGTCTTTTGCTCTGCCGTGATGATGTCTTTGATTTCCGTAATATGTACCAAATGGATTCATTCTTACGGTTTTATCTTTTTCAAGACGCATCGGACAATGAGCCATAGATGAGAGTACTTGTCTTGCATTTGCAACAACGATTCCACATTCTTCATCACAGAGCCCCACAAAGCCACCTGTTAATTGATGATTGAATGAGTCAATATGGTCGTTTTTGGAGTCGCATTCAGGGAATGACTGTGTTCTGAAAGAAGAAATATCGTCCATAAAATTAC
The DNA here is from genome assembly GCA_045613065.1 of Candidatus Fimenecus sp. Lineage (GTDB taxonomy): Bacteria > Bacillota > Clostridia > Oscillospirales > Acutalibacteraceae > Fimenecus. The sequence goes on along the minus strand of JAZLAH010000026.1, from coordinate 3,344 downwards.
GCTTGATAACGGAAATATCTCCCCTTAGAGTTGGAGTAATTTGGAATGGAACAGTTTCTTTCCAACTCATATCACTATATCTGCCAAGAGCAGAGTTTTCAGTTGAAATGGATGTCTTTTCAGCAGTATATGGATATGAAACAGTGGTACGAACAAAAATAGCATCTGAAAATGAAGTCTTAAAGAAATCAAAAGTATAGTTGCCTGATGAAATCTCTTTTGGCAGATGAATTTCACCTTGTACTCTTATGCCTTCACCATCACCTGCAACAGGTAGAGCACAGATGTTTGTGTTCTTAAAATCGTATTTTTTTCCATTGTATGTAATATATGATTGTAAAAAGTCATAATCACCGATTTTTTTACCATCAATTTGTGCAAATGCAATGTTACCATTTGGTGAAAACATAAGTGACATTCGAGGTGTTTCAAGAAGATTCTTAATTTTAGCTGTTTCTTTCTTAACATCAAAACCTATTTTTAATTCATATTTTTCACATAACTTTTTAAATTTGAGCATCAAGAATGCAGATTTGCAATTGTCATCCGTTGGTACGGCAATAAATGACTCAAGGTCATCAGCTTCAACTGTCAGACAAGATATATTACTGATATCTTTTTTTATTTCAATCTGAACACATTGTAATAATGAATTTGTTATGTTATATATAGTGATTTTTTCAGTTTCAGGCATTGCAGAAAATTCATCATTAATAACATTGTCACTCAGCTCAAGTGCAGTTTTTTCTCTTTGAATATTGAGGACTGGTGTTGCAAGACCAAAATGTGTTGTTGATAATAAAAGAACTCGGTTTTTAAAAGATGGAGAAAGCATATCTCGTTCACTTGTAACTTTAGACATAGCTCTTGCTCGTTCAATTCGAGTCCATATTTTTCTGTTAAATGGTTTTTCTGACCAAGAAGCATAACCTGTAAAGTTTCCGTCAGCAGTATCGTGAGTAAAATTAATTTTGCCTATTGGATTGTGTGCCTTTATGTAATTACCTGGAGTATCAAAAACAACGTAAGGTAAATCAGCAACTTCTTTTATAAGACCGTGAATGCCATCAGTATTGGCAATTTTACCTGTGAATTTACCCATATCAATCGTTTCCCAGAATATAGCGTCAGCATCCATATTGATGAAAAGGAATAGGTCATTATTGATTTCACCTGATTCCTGCTTTTTACGAAGGTCTTTTACCCAAGCACGAAGACAACCTGCATCACAAATATCAGAGTTTGAGTATGTTGGAATTATAGTCATACTTTCACCATTGTATGTGTATGTAAGGGGATTAAATGCTTCTTCATCAGAGAGCTTTGGGACAATAGTTCTGAATGCATCAAATGGAACACAACTGTAATAAAGACAAAGTGCCTTAATGCCCAATTTGTTATACAAAGATACCTGTGATGGTGTGAACATAACCTCTTGTGGACGGACAAGTTTTTCACAAGTACCAAAAATATCTTTGAGTCCGCTACCATCCTCATTAGTGATTGCAAGATTGATACTTTCACAGAATTCGTCTTCAGTCATAGCCGACAAAGCACCATTGTTGTAGCCCATTATGATGTTTTCATCACCATATTTCTCGACTCTTTCCTTCATCTTCTCGATAATGTCAGGTGCATATTCAGGAAGAATTTTTTGTAACGAAAAGAAATTTTCAGTATCCCAAGTACCTTTTACAGGAATTCCTTGTTCATTAAATTCTGTGAGTGTATTAAGAATTTTTCTGATTATTCTTATGTCAGAACCAAAACCTAAATTATCATTAGTATCACCACGATATGAATGATAACAATTAACATGAAATCCATAAGCTATGTGAATCTTATTTTCAAGCACTAGTAATTCTCCTTATAGCAACTTTTTTCTATAATATCATATAAAATTTGTTTGTACAATAACATAATAAATAAATCATAATATATTATTTTATATTCGTATTATTTTTTTATTACCTCTTGAAAAATCTGTTGTATAAGTATAAAATATAATGTAATATTTTAAATTAATATTGTCGGAGGACTTATTATGAATTTAAGAAGTGAAAACGTATTAAGAGGTGTTGAAAGAGCACCTAATAGAAGCCTTTTTTATGCAATGGGCTATACTAAAGAAGAAATTGAAAGACCTTTGATTGCTGTTGTTTCTGCACACAGTGAAATCGTTCCTGGTCACATTCATCTTGATAAAATCACAGAGGCTGTAAAAGCAGGTGTACGTATGGCAGGTGGTACTCCTGTAATGGTTCCTGCAATCGGTGTTTGTGATGGTATCGCTATGGGTCACGTTGGTATGAAGTATTCACTTGCATCTCGTGAACTTATTGCTGACAGTGTTGAAACAATGATTATGGCACACGGATTTGATGGTGCAGTTCTTGTTCCAAACTGTGATAAGATTGTTCCTGGTATGATTATGGCTGCAGTTCGTCTTAATATCCCTGCTGTTGTTTGTTCAGGAGGACCTATGATGTCAGGCCTTATTGATGGTGTTGAAACATCACTTTCAAAGATGTTTGAGGCAGTTGGTGCTAAAAAAGCAGGTATCATTGATGATTGCAAACTCTGTGAATTTGAAGAAAATGTTTGCCCTGGTTGTGGTTCATGTTCAGGTATGTACACAGCAAACTCAATGAACTGTCTTGCAGAAGCAGTTGGTATTGCTCTTCCTGGTAATGGTACAATCCCAGCAGTACATAGTGGTCGTATTCAGCTTGCAAAACATGCTGGTATGGCAATTATGAACCTTGTTGAAAAAGACATTAAAGCTCGTGATATTATCAATGAAAAGTCAATCCGTAATGCTCTTGCTTGTGATATGGCTCTTGGTTGTTCATCAAACAGTGTTCTTCATCTTCTTGCTATTGCTAATGAAGCAGGTGTTCCTGTTGATCTTCATATGTTTAACGAAATCAGTGCCAAGGTGCCTAATCTTTGTCATCTTGCACCTGCAGGAGGTACACATATGCACGACCTTAACAATGCAGGCGGTATTCCTGCTGTTCAGGCTGAACTTGCAAAGAAAGACCTTCTTGACTTGTCACTTATCACAGCAACAGGTAAATCTGTTGGTGAAAATATTGAAGGTGCATATATTAAGAATACAGATGCAATCCGTCCTATTGATAATCCATACAGTGAAAGAGGTGGTATTGCAATTCTTTGGGGCAATATTGCAAAAAACGGTTGTGTAGTTAAGCGTAGTGCTGTTGCTCCTGAAATGCTTGTTCATTCAGGTCCTGCAAGAGTGTTTGATTCAGAAGACGCTGCTATTGATGCTATTTATAATGGCAAAATTGTTGATGGTGACGTTGTTGTTATTCGTTACG
>JAZLAH010000025.1:0-38969 GCA_045613065.1 Candidatus Fimenecus sp. | reverse complement strand
AAAGAGCTTAAAGATACAAAAGTTGATAAAGAAAAAGCAGAAAAAATGCAGATTATTCAGGATAAAAGAGTTCACATGGCATATCTTGCAATTTTCTGTTCAAAGTATGTAAATGGTGTTGCAAGAATTCATACAGATATTCTTAAAACAGATGTTTTGAAAGACTGGTATGAATTATATCCTGAAAAGTTCCAGAATAAGACCAATGGTATCACTCAAAGAAGATGGTTATTACTTTGTAATAAAGAATTGTCATCACTTATTACTGAACTTTTAGGAAGTGATGAGTGGGTTACTGACCTGGATAAACTTAAAGAACTTGAAAAGTATGCTGATGATGAAAATGTATTAAGCAGATTTATTGCAATAAAAGAAACTAAGAAAAAACAGTTAGTTGAGTATATTAAAGCTCACGACGGAATTGAAATTGATGAAAATTCAATTTTCGATATTCAGATTAAACGACTTCATGAGTATAAGCGTCAATTACTTAATGCTCTTACTATTCTTGAACTTTACTATGAAATCAAAGAGGGTACTTTAAAAGATTTTGTTCCAACAACATTTATTTTCGGTGCAAAATCAGCTCCGGGATATGCTCGTGCAAAGGGTATAATTAAGCTTATCAATGAAATTGCAAAACTTATCGAAAAAGATGAAAAAGTATCAAAATATATCAAAGTTGTTTTTGTTAAAAATTATAATGTTTCCTATGCAGAAAAACTTGTTGCAGCAGCTGAAGTCAGTGAACAGATTTCAACTGCAGGTACAGAAGCAAGTGGTACAGGTAATATGAAACTTATGCTCAATGGTGCCGTAACACTTGGTACTTTCGATGGTGCAAACATTGAAATTGTTGAAGAAGCAGGGGAAGAGAATAACTATATTTTTGGTGCAAGGGTTGAAGATATAGAGAAAATAAAGGAAACATATTCTTCAATAGACCTTTATGAAAATGATAAAAAAATCAAAAGAGTTCTTGATGCACTTGTAGATGGTACTCTTAAAGATGGTCGTACAAAGATTTTCAAAGAACTTTATGACTCAATTTTGAAAGGTGCATCATGGCATAAACCTGACCATTACTATCTTCTTCTTGATTTCAATGATTATATTGAAACAAAGAAAAAAGTAAATGCTGATTATAAGAATAAAAAAGAATTTTATAAAAAATGTTGGCTCAATATGTGTAATGCAGGCAAATTCTCATCAGACAGAACAATAAAGGAATATGCAAAAGAAATCTGGCACATATAAAAGTAAAAGGACTCATTTCGAGTCCTTTTTTCTTGCATATTTTATTAAATCAATATATAATAACTGCGGTGATACTTTTGGATAAAAAAATATTAGAACAATATTTGAACCAAAAACTGAATATAGATATTTTCGACGAACTTGATTCTACAAATAATTATTTAAAAAAGTCAGGTTCAAATGGTGAAAAAGAAAACAGGCTCGTTATAGCCCTTAGCCAGACAGGTGGCAGAGGCAGAATGGGTCGTACTTTCTATTCCCCCAATGGTACAGGAATTTACTTTTCTTTACTTTTACATCCTGAATTTTCTATCGAAAAATCACTTTTTCTGACAGTTATGGCTGCTGTTTCTGTCGCTGAAACTGTTATGGAGTACAACAAAAATGATGTAAAAATCAAATGGGTTAATGACGTTTATATTAACGGTAAAAAAGTCTGCGGAATACTTACTGAAGGTGCAATTAATAGTAATAAAATGCTCCAATATGCTGTTGTTGGTATAGGTATAAATGTAGTTGCACCCGAAAATGGTTTTCCTGATGAAATTAGGGATATTGCAACTGCAATTTTCCCGGGAAATACAGAAGAATATATCAAAGAAAAAATTGTTGCAGATGTTGTAAATAGATTTTTCAAAATGTATTACGGACACGACAATGATTATGTTAAAAGATACAAGGAATATTCATATCTTACAGGTAAAGAAATCAATATAATTTCAGGTGATATTGTAAGACCTGCAACGGTAATTGATATTACTGACGATTGTCATTTGCTTGTTAAAAATGAAAAAGGCGAAATTGAGGAGATTTCGTCAGGGGATGTCAGTGTGAGGCTTATATGAAAAGAAAAAATTTAATTGTAACACTAACATTATCAGCCTTGTTTTGTACATTGATTTGTATAGGCTCATTTATTCGAATACCAATGCCAAATATGATGCCAGTCACTTCGCAGACGTTTTTTGTTTTGCTAGCAGCACTTGTATTGCCTTTAAGAGCGTCTGCACTTGCAACTGTTACATATATTGTACTTGGTTTGATTGGATTACCAATCTTTTCAGGCGGTGGGGGATTAGGATATGTTTTAATGCCTAATTTCGGCTTTATAATCGGATTTGTAATCGCAACAGTAATAATTAGCTTTATTACAGAAAAGCTTAATAATCGCAAATTATGGCAATATATCGTAATTTCTTTACTTGGTATTGCAGTAATCTACATAATCGGCATTTTATATTTCGCATTCATCACAAATGTTAATAATAACAATAATTACTCTGCAATTTGGTTTATTCAGACAGTTTTCCTGCCTTTTTTACCAAAAGAAATAATCTGCATCATTTTAGCATCATTTTCAGCATACAAAATAAGACCTTATATAACAAAAATCCCACAGTGATGTGGGATTTTAATTTTATCTAATCGTTTTATAAATCAACGGCATTGATTCAGGTTTTTCAATACCAATTTTAAATGACGTATTGAAAAGTTTTCTGCCATTTTCAAGTCGTTCATCATTTTCTGCATAAAGAATTGCGATTGTGTCACCAACTGAAACTTCATCACAAGTCTTTTTATAAAGCACAATTCCTGCACCGTAGTCAATTGTATCACTTTTTTTCTCACGACCTGCACCAAGTAAAACTGCACTTTCACCAACAATTCTTGAATTAATACTTTGAATGAAACCATTTTCTTCTGCTTTAATTTCAAGTGATTTGTTTGCATCAGGAAGATTTGTGAAATCAATATTTCCACCTTGTGCATTAACAAATTCTATAAATTTTTTATATGCTGAACCATCAATTATTGTTAATTCAGCTTTTTTATATGCTTCTTTATAATCCCAATTATATGAAATACTTAAAATTGTAGCAGAAAGCACTAGACAAAGCTCTTTTAACTGTTTATCGCCTTTGTTGTTAAGAATATTAATAACCTCTTTAATTTCAAGCGAATTACCAACATTGGACCCAAGAGGAATGTCCATATTTGTAATAACAGCAGCCATATTTCGATCACACTTTTTACCTATTTTAACCATCATTTCAGCAAGTTTAGTGGCACTTTCTTCGTCTTTCATAAATGCGCCACTACCACACTTAACATCAAGAACAATGTTCTTTGCACCTGCTGCAATTTTTTTACTCATAATGCTTGATGCAATAAGTGAAATGTTGTCAACTGTTGCAGTAACATCTCTTAAAGCATAAATCTTTTTATCAGCAGGAGCAAGATTACCTGTCTGACCAATAATGGAAATTCCAATTTCATTTACTTGTTTAAAAAAGGCATCAGTATCAAGTGTAACGTTAAAGCCGTCAATACTTTCAAGTTTGTCAATTGTACCACCTGTATGACCAAGTCCACGACCACTCATTTTTGCCATTTTAATGCCAAGTGATGCACAAATCGGCGCAACTACAAGTGATGTCTTATCACCAACACCACCTGTGGAATGTTTGTCAGCAGTAATTCCATTAATAGCAGACAAATCAAGCATATCACCTGATTTTGCCATACTTTCTGTAAGATTTACTGTTTCTTCTTTATCCATTCCATTTAAGAAAATTGCCATAAGAAGTGCAGATGCTTGATAATCTTCAATGATATCTTTTGTATATTCCTTAACAAAAAAATCAATTTCTTCTTTTGTAAGCTTTAATCCGTCACGCTTTTTTTCAATAATATCGTAAATTCTCATATCATTCACCTAATTTTGATTTATCAAAAGAATAGGGGAGTAATTCACCTAAAGTGAACTCTTTTATATTGTATTTACTAGTGCCTACATAAATTTTAAAATCATCACCACAGAATTCTGCTAAAGCTTGTCTACAAACACCACAAGGCATAGCATAATCTGCAATTACACCATTTTTTCCACCAACAATGCAAATTGCTTCAAATTCATTTTCACCATTTGCAATAGCAGTAAAAAGAGCAGTTCTTTCAGCACAATTCGTTACACCATAAGACGAATTTTCAACGTTACATCCTTTAAAAACTTTGCCGTCTTTAGTCAGTAAGGCTGCACCAACATTGTAATTGGAATAGGGGGCATATGAATTTTTCATAGCATTTTTCGCAAGAATAAAAAGGTCTTTTTTATTCATAAAATCACCTTAAATCAAAATTGTCTAATATAACATTACTGATATAGTTGTAACCCTTTATTGTACCAAGATTTTCAGATTTAATATTATTTGAGTACATAAGAAGCGGAACTTGTTCTCGTGTATGGTCTGTACCCTTATATGCAGGGTCACATCCGTGGTCAGCTGTAATAATTAATAAATCATTATTCTGCATTTTTGGAATAAATTTACTTAACCAAGCATCAAATTCGCTGATTGCATTTGCGTATCCGTCAATATCTCGTCTGTGACCATATTTCATATCAAAATCAACAAGATTTGTAAAGACAAGACCATTAAAATCTTTATGGAGTAATTCAAGAGTTTCTGCCATACCTTCATTATTTGAATGAGTGTAATAACTTTCTGTAATACCACGATTTGCAAATATATCTGATATTTTACCAACTGAAATTACATCATAACCATTTGTTTTTAAAACATCAAGCATTGTATTTTCAGGTGGTTTAATCGAAAAATCATGTCTGTCAGCAGTTCTTGTAAATGGATACTCACCATTAAAAGGTCTTGCAATTACACGACCAACTGAGTGTTTACCAACAAGGATTTTTCTTGCAATTTTACAATATTCATAAAGTTCTTCTAGTGGTACAACATCAGTGTGAGCAGCAATTTGAAAAACACTGTCTGCAGATGTATAAACAATCAGTTTGCCTGTTTTGATGTGTTCTTCACCATAATCTGCAATAACTTGTGTACCTGAATATGGTTTGTTACAAAGTGTACCACAACCTGTTTGTTTTTCAAATTCTTCAATAATTTCTTCAGGAAAGCCATCAGGATAAGTTGGCAATGGTTTATCGGAAATAATTCCTGCAACTTCAAAATGACCGATTGTGGTATCTTTGCCTGCAGATAATTCCTGCAAAGCACCAAATTTGGCAATAGGTGACGTATAATTTTCAAGTTCCACAGTATCAATATTACAGAGTCCTAATTTTGTTAAGTTTGGAATTGTAAATCTATCTGATTTAGAAATGCTTTTAAGAGTGTTTGCGCCAAAATCTCCAAAATAACCGGCATCTGGAGCGTTGCCAATGCCAAAACTATCGAGAATAATTAGAAAAATTCTTTTATATTGCATTAATATCCACTACCTTTTTCGTTTTTAACGATTTTAACAATTCTGCTAGTCCCTAATCTTGATGCACCAAGGTTTATATAATCTTCTGCATCCTGAATTGACGCTATTCCACCAGCAGCTTTGATTAGTTTTCCGTTAGTAGCATGTTTCGCAAAAAGTTCAATATCAGCTTTTGTTGCACCACCAGTTGAAAAACCAGTTGATGTCTTAATATAATCTGCATTTGAATTACTTACAACTTCACACATTTTTATTTTTTCTTCATCTGTAAGTAAACAAGTTTCAATAATTACTTTTAATATTTTACCACTACAGGCATATTTAATTTCATTAATTTCATTAAGAATTTCGTTATATTTTTTATCTTTTAACCAACCAATATTAATTACCATATCAATTTCATCTGCACCATTCTTTATAGCGTCAGCTGTTTCAAAAATTTTTGTCGCCGTTGTGCTATAACCGTTTGGGAAACCAATAACTGTACATACTGCAAGTTTTTCACCAACATATTCTTTTGCTTGTTTTACATAAGACGCAGGAATACAAACGGATGCAGTTTCGTATACGAGTCCATCATCACATATATTTTTTATTTCTTCCCAAGTTGCATTTTGTGATAATAAAGTATGGTCAACTTTTGATAAAATTTCTTTAATGTTCATAATTTTAACCTCCACAAGTGCTACATAAAGTATAGCCATTATTTAAATGTTCTTTTAATTCTATGTTACTTAATTGTACATATTTTCTATTTTCTTCTTTCATTCTGTTTACAAAGGTGCAATCATCGTAATGTATCTTATTACTATTGATATTAATAACAAAATTATGTTTTTGTGTACTGTTTGTATTTGAAGTTAAAACTTCTGTTGTAGTTTCCGTTTTGGGTTCACTTTTGTTAATGTTCGTACTTGTTTCAATTATATTTTGAACAGTAGTTGTTGATGATGTGTTTTCAGGTTCATCAAAAAAAGGTAATGTGTCACCCATTTCAAACTTATCTTCAACGACATTAAACTTATCTTCAAGGAAAACATCAGCAACAACTTCTTCTTTTTCAGTATTATAATTTGAAACAATAGGTTCAATAGCTAAAATAATATTTTCATTTATTTCATTTAATTTAAAAAATATTAAACCTAGCAGGACACAAATTAAAAGTAAGTAAAAAGCAATTCTTTTTAATATAATCTCACTAGAAACAGATTTATCTAAAAATTCAATAATTTTATCTTTCATAATTTGATACCTCTCATCCTTCAATCTATTTTAACATTAAGTTTTTTACATTTCAATAAAAATAACATTTTATTGCCTAAATGAATATGATATTTTGAGAAGAAACTCAAATATGAAAAAGGAGAAGGGTAAATGGAAGATAAAAAATATCAATGTAATTGCAAAGTAATGCCTAAACTACCATCTGATGTAGTTGTTGCAATGGCATACGTACCTTTTCAAACAGAACTTGTGACATATACAAGTAGTGAAGCTCTATCTAATGGGACACTTTTTCCAGAATTAGATAAAAAATTCTATGGAGGTAAGTGTTGTGGATAGATGTAAGTTATTAAAGGAGATTTCTGCAGTAAGTTTTGCTGCTTGGGAATTGCATTTGTATTTAGATACACATCCTTGTGATGAGAAAGCTCTTGAAATGCATAAAAAATATTCAGAAAGAGCTATGGAATTAAAAAAAGAATATGAAGAATGTTTTGGAGTATTAACACATAAATCTGGAAGTGGATATGTATGGATTAAAGACCCATGGCCTTGGGAATATATGGAGTGTGGTTGCTGATGTTTCAATATGAAAAGAAATTACAATATCCTGTAAAGATAAAAAATCCTAATCCCAAATTAGCAAAAGTAATTATTTCACAATTTGGAGGTCCTGATGGCGAGTTAGCCGCATCAATGAGATATTTCTCTCAACGATATGGAATGCCATTACCTGAATTAAAAGGCCTTCTGACTGACATTGCAACGGAAGAATTATCGCATTTAGAAATGGTTGGTGCAATAGTTTATCAATTAACAAGAAACTTATCAATTGATGAAATAAAAAAATCAGGTTTTGACACATATTTTGTTGATCATACAACGGGTATTTATCCTGTTGCGGCAAGCGGAACACCATTTACAGCTGCATATCTACAATCAAAAGGAGATGTTATAACCGACCTTCATGAGGATTTGGCAGCAGAACAAAAAGCAAGAACAACTTATGATAATATCTTAAGACTTGTTGATGACCCTGATGTTCGTGACCCGATTAAATTCTTAAGAGAAAGAGAAATTGTGCATTATCAGAGATTCGGTGAAGGTTTACAACTTATGACGGATAAAATGGATAGTAAGAATTTCTATGCTTTTAATCCAAGTTTTGATAAGCATTGTATGAAGAATATGAACAGAAAAAGATAACCTGAATAAAGTGGCGGAGTTTAGCTCCGTCATTTTTATGTCTTGAAGAAGTTAATAGATTGTGATAACATATTATAAAATAATTTTGGACGTGGTTTTTTGAAAAAGTTTATATCTCTTGTTATGTCTTTAATATTAATTTTTTGGATTATTCCAGTTTCAAATATTGAAGTAAATGCTTCAACTTCAGGAAGTTTTGGAGAAAATATTAGATGGGAATATGATGGTGCTACAAAGACTTTGACTGTTTCTGGTAATGGAGATATGCCAGAATATAATGCGTATCAATCGTTTGGTGGTAATTATATAAAAACAATATTTATCACAGACGGTATTACAAGTATAGGTTCATATTTTTTTGGAAGATGCGAGTCGGCTACAAGCATTTCAATACCCGTTTCAGTTAAAAAGATTAATAAAAAGGCATTTGAATACTGTTCTTCTTTGAAAAATGTCTATTATGCTGGTACGGAGGCTCAATGGAAGGAAATTGTAGTTATTTCCGATGGTAATGATTGTTTATTAAATACAAAAATAAATTGTAAAGAGGAGCCTCATATTTGTTCTTATGGAGAGTGGAAAATAACAAATGAACCAACTTGTGTCGGGACAGGTAGAAAAATAAGAGTATGTAGTTGCGGTAGTGATGAAAAAGAAACAATTCCTGCAACTGGAATACATAATTTTGAGTGGAAAACATCTGTTTCTGCAACTTGTACAGAGAGTGGTGAAGAAAAACAGCATTGCAGTGTTTGTAAAGCAATAGGAGAGACAAGAATCATAAATAAACAAGGTCATAAGATAGGTGAATGGGAAGTTGTAGATAAAGCGACTTGTGTAAAGAATGGGTTAAAAGTCAAAAAGTGTGATAACTGTGGTGAAGTTCTTGAAGAAACTGAGATTGAACAATTACCTCATAATTTTGTGAATTGGAAAATTACAGTGAAAGAAACTGATGAACAGGATGGAGAAGAAACAAGAACTTGTAAATCCTGTGGATATACTGAGACAAGAGTTATTGATAATATCCAATCATCTAATAAAAACATTATTGGTGATGCAAATGGTGACGGAAAAGTTGCAGCAATAGATGCTCGATTAGTTTTACAAGTTGTTGCAGGACTTAAGGAAAACAAAGATTTGATTTTTTTCAATGCAGATGTTAATGACGATGACAAAATAACAGCAGTTGATGCGAGAATGATTTTGCAAATTGTAGCTGGCATAATATAAAAAGGCTTAACAGGTAAAGAATTTATTAGTCTTTGCCTGTTAATTATTTTATAATAGTCAAAAAATTAACAATTTATCATTGACACAAAGTGTTATTGAGAGTAAACTATATCTGTTAATATTTTATTAAAGAGGTGTAATAACAATGGCAATGCAATTGACAGCTGAACAACAGGCAATGTTGGACGGTAAGCAAGGCGAAGTAATGGCTAAAGTTATGAAAACACTTGTTATGTATGGCGAAACATTTGGTGCAGAAAAAATGGTTCCCGTAACAAGTGAGAAGGGACATCTTGTTACAAGTTTTGGTCTTAAGATGATGACTCCTGTATTCGATTTGATGGAACAGCTTCTTCAAGCTGGTGTTACATCAAAGCAGAAATTCTCAGTTGACCCAAAACCATTTGACCCAAATGTTCCATCTGATTTTCTTAAGAATTTCGTATTTAAGAAATTTATGTATTCAAAACAGGATTCATACAACGAACAACTTCGTAAAATGGGTCTTTTGAATGATGATGCATATACTTGCGCATGTTATCTTGATGAAGTTGGCAATACTCCAAAGAAAGGTGATATCCTTTCTTGGGCTGAATCAAGTGCTGTAGCATATGCAAACAGTGTTATTGGTGCTCGTTGTAACCGTAACTCTGGTCTTATTGAAATGATGGGTTCTATTGCAGGTTTTGTTCCTGATTTTGGTCTTTTGACTGATGAGGGAAGAAAAGCAACATGGATTATTGAAGTTAAATGTAAGAAAAAGCCTGAAGCACAGATTCTTGGTTCTGCAATCGGTATGAAAGTTATGGAAGACGTTCCTTATGTTAAAGGAATGAACGAATGGCTTGGCACAGAACTTAATGATGATGTAAAAGCATATCTTAAAGATTTTGGTGCTGCATGTGCATCAAATGGTGCGGTTGGTCTTTATCATATTGCAGGACTTACTCCTGAAGCAGTTGAAATGGGTGAGTCACTTATCACTGAAAATGCACAGGTTTACGTTATTGATGATGCTGAACTTGAAAGAGTAAAGAAATCATATCCTGTAATGTGGAAGAATCCTGATGCAACTCCTAAACTTTGCTTTGTTGGTTGCCCTCATATGACAATGGCACAGCTTAAAGAATGGACAGAAAACGTTTATGCAGGCCTTAAGAAGAATGGACTTAAGAAAGTTTCAATTCCAACTGTATTTACAGCTCCTCCTGCAGTTTGTGACGAATTTAAAAAGACAGATATGTATGCAAAACTTCAGTCAACAGGTGTAGTTCTTAGTTATATTTGTCCACTTATGTATATGAACAATCCTCTTGCTAAGAAGATGCCTGTAATCACAAACTCAAACAAGCTTCGTACATATACAACATCTCGTTACTACACAAGTGAAGAGATTCTTGATATTATTACAAAGGAGGCAAAATAAAATGAAAACATTCAAAGGTCGTCCCGTAGTTCCGGGTAAAGCAGTAGCAACTGCTCTTGTTTCACACGGTGGTTTCAATACTCTTGCTTCCTTCCAGGGTGCACTTCAGTTTGGTGACAAACAAGCAAAATGTGGTGACCAGAACAACGCTGACATTTATGAAAAACCAATGGTAGGAACAGCACTTTGCTTACCTCAAACAATTGGTTCAACAACAGGTGGTCTTGTTCTTTATTGTGCAAAGGTTATGGAACGTTGTCCTGCATGTATGCTTTTCTCAGAGCATATCGACTCACTTGCAGCAGCAGGTGCAATTATCGGTTCAGTTTGGACAGATACTCCAATGCCAACAGTTGACTGTCTTGGTGAAGAATTCCTCAATACAGTAAAAACAGGTGATAAAATCACAGTTTACGAAGATGGTACTGTAACTGTTGAATAAAAATAAATTGAGGCTATAAATTAACATAGCCTCAATTTATTGTGTGCAGATTTAAATAAAAGAACTGTCTTGCAAATTAATGCGAGGCAGTTCTTTTATTATGTAATAAATTATAAATATTTTATTATGAAATTTTTAACAGATGTCCAATAAAGTTCAGGGTCTGTACATGAGTTTCTTGCATGAGGTGACCCTGCAATAGTTATTTTTTCTTTTTCGCTTGCACATGCTTCATAAACTTTATCTAACATTTCATATGGAACAAAAGTATCTTTATCTCCATGAATGAAGATAGTTGGTGTTTTTGATTTCTTTAATTGTTCAATTGAAGATGCTTTTCTAAAATCAAAACCTGAACATAATTTATTGACTGTGTTCATACTGTTGAGAAATGGAAATGTTGGTAATTTAAAACTATTTCTAATTTTATTATCAAAAATATCCCATACTGATGTGAATCCACAGTCTGCAACTGCAACTTTAACATTTTCAGGCAAGTTTTCACCTGTAGTCATCATAGTAGTTGCTGAACCCATTGATTCACCGTGAAGAACAATCTTACAATTAGGATAATTTTCTACAATGAAATTTATCCAATCGATAACATCGAGCCTATCTTTCCAACCCATTGTTATAACAGCAGACTCACTTTCTGCATGACCATTAAGAGATGGAGTTAACACATTATAACCCATTTCGTGATATTGTTTAACATAAATCCCCATACCTCTTGGACTGGATGTATAACCATGAATTACAAATACAAAAATATTGCTTTCTTTTTCAGGAAGAATTAAATTAGCATGTAAAATCTTATCAAAATTTGTTGATTTGATTACAAGTGATTCTTTTGGCATTTCATCAAACCACTTGATGCCTTCTTTTTTCATATTATCAACACGAATTCTTTCTTCATCAGGTTTCTTTGGTTTGCCACTGGCAATTTTAGCTATAAAAGGATTTCTTAATCCACCTTCGGTTAAAGTGAAATAGTATAAAAATGAACCAATTGTAAGATATATAGCACCAACTGTAGAACCAACAATTGCTGATGTTTTTAAGATATTCTTTGTAGTTTTTTTCATAAAGCATACCTCCTTGTAGATATTCTACAACTAAAAAACCTCATTGTCTATCTTTTTTTTACATCAATCTATAAAATTTTCAATAAGTGTTGTTTTATGACAAAAATTCTGTTAGAATATATAAAAATCATATATCAAGAGGGATAATTATATGAGTATGGAATTAAAAGTTATGAAAACTGCTTTTTTTGGTGGGTTTAAAAAATCTGATGTTCTTGCACTTGTAGAACAACTTCAGACTGAAGCTATTGATGCTAAAGACTCACTTGACATCAAGAATGAAGAAGCACTTGAACTTAAAAATAAAATTGTAGAACTTGAAGAAAAACTTGAGTCATTAATGATTGTAAATGAAAAACTTGCTGAAAAAGAAAAAGAAGTTGCTGAACTTACTAAAAAACTTGAAGATGCATTGCTTGAGAATAAACAACTTAGTGAAAAAAGCATTGAGTTTGACGAAAAGAGTGAAAAGTTAAGACGTGCTGAAAAGCAGATTGGTGCTGCATATATTGATGCTCGTCGTTATTCTGATGATTTAGTTGAAAATGCAAAGAGTAAAGCTAAAGATATTGGAGCTTTTGCATCACAGGATATTAAGCGTGAAGCATCTGAAATAGAGTCACTCCTTAAAGATGTTGATGCTATTTCAAGAAAATTCAACTCTTCAATTGAACAGCTTCATAAGGATGTTTATGCTCTTAGTTCAAAACTTAATTCTTCTGCTTCAAACTTACTTAATTTACATACAGACTTATCTGAAATTGAATCACATAATTTTGATTATGAAACAGTTGTTGATGAACAAAAAGACGACATAACATATACTGTTTCAAGTGAAGAATATGTTTCTGTATCTTTTGATGAGAATGAATAAGTAATAACCTTAAATATTATTTAGATACGACTCCTCTTGTTGGTATTAATTAAAATTAAAAATCACTTTTTATGTAATAGGAGAATGTAAATGCATTCACAAATTTGTGAGTTAAGAAAAAAGATAATCGAAAAAGAATTTAATAAAATGAATCCTATGCAGTTGAATGCGGTCTTATCAATTGATGGACCGCTTTTAATTCTTGCAGGAGCAGGTAGTGGTAAAACAACAGTTTTAGTAAATCGTATTGCTAATCTTATGAAATATGGTAATGCGTATAATTCTAATGTACTCGAACAAAGAATTGAGGACGATTCTCTTGAATTGTTAAAATCATACTATGATGGAAATGGTTCGGTTTATTCTTATATTAAGAATTTATTGACAGTTAATGCACCAAAACCATGGGAAATACTTGCTTTTACATTTACAAATAAAGCTGCTAATGAATTGAAAGACAGATTAGCTTTAAGAATAGGTGAGGATGCAAATGACATTTGGGCTGGTACATTCCACTCAATTTGTGTTCGTATTTTACGCAGAAATGCTGAACTGTTAGGTTTTTCAAAGCATTTCACAATATATGATACTGACGATAGCAAACGTATTATGAAGGATTGTCAGCGACTTCTTGATATTGATGATAAATTTCTTCCACATAAATCAATTCTTGCAGAAATCAGCAAAGCAAAAGATATGCTTGTACCACCTGAAGAATTTTTAAGTTTGGGTAGTGGTAATTACAGAGAAAAGCAAATAGGCGAATGTTATGCGAAGTACCAAAAACTTTTAAAAAGTGCTGATGCAATGGATTTTGATGATATCATTTTCTATACAGTTAAACTTTTAAGGGAAAATGATGAAGTAAGAGAGTATTATCAGAGAAAATTTAGATATGTTCTTGTCGATGAGTATCAGGATACAAACCATGCACAGTTTATGCTCACGAAGCTTTTATCAGAAGGATATAATAATATTTGTGTTGTTGGTGATGACGACCAGAGTATTTATAAATTCCGTGGCGCAACAATTGAGAATATTTTAAGTTTTGAAAATAATTTTAAAAATGCTCAGGTGATTCGTCTTGAACAGAATTATCGATCAACTCAGAATATTCTTGATGGAGCTAATGCTGTTATTTCTAATAATGAGCAACGAAAAGGAAAAAATCTTTGGACTGCAAATGGTGCAGGTGATAAAATAATATTAAATACACTTGAGGATGAATATTCTGAAGGTAAGTTTGTCGCTGATGAAATTATGAAACAGATGAATTCAAATCGAAAATTCAGTGATTTTGCCGTTCTTTATCGTATGAACTCTATGTCCAACTCTATTGAAAGATGTTTTGTCAGAAGTGGTATTCCATACAGAATTATTGGTGGTCATAAATTCTATGATCGTATGGAAATTAAAGATGCTTTAGCATATCTTTCAGTAATTTCTAATCATGATGATAGTGTGAGACTTGAAAGAATAATCAATGTGCCAAAAAGGGGAATTGGTGCAACCACTATCGCGACAGCTAAAGAGATTTCAGATGCATTGAATATGAGTCTTTTCCAGGTCTTTAAGACAGCTGATGAATATGAAAAACTTAAAAGAAGTTCACAGAAACTTATTGAGTTTACACAGATGATTGAGAGTTTTGCGGATTTGCTTAATCGTGAATCTATGTCATCAGTATTTATTTCATTACTTGACGAAACAGGATATAAAGATTATCTTGCATCAACAGATAAGGAAAAACTTGAAGACCGACTTCAGAACTTAGATGAGTTGAACTCCAACCTTATAAGATTTAAAGAGGAAAATCCAGATGGTGAACTTTCAGATTTTCTTGAAGAAGTTGCTTTATTAACAGATATTGATAATTACAACGCAGATGCTGATTCTGTTGTTCTTATGACACTTCATGCTTCAAAAGGTCTTGAATTCCCAGTTGTATTTATACCTGGACTTGAGGAAGGAGTGTTTCCTGGTATGCAATCTCTTTACGATTCTTCTGAAATTGAAGAAGAACGAAGATTAGCATATGTTGGTATCACAAGAGCTAAAGAAAAACTTTATCTTTTAAACACTCGTTCAAGAATGATTTTTGGTTCAACAAAATATAACAGACCATCAAGATTCTTGGACGAATTACCAAAGGATTGTTGTGAATTGCTTGTTAAACCTAAAACTCCAATTCGCAACACTTCAAATAATGCAAATACTCAACAGTCAAAGCCGGTTACGAGTGGTTTTGGTGTTGGGTTTAAATCAACTCCTAAAAAATCAACTGACACATTTATTGTGGGTGAAACAGTCACCCATAGAGTTTTCGGCAAAGGTATGATTGTTTCTTTAAAGCCAATGGGCAATGATACTCTTATGGAAATTGCATTTGAAAAAGTTGGAACAAAAAAGATTATGGCAAATATGGGTGTTGTTAAAAAAGTATAAAATTAAGAGGTCGCAATTACGACCTCTTTTTTTGCTGGTATTACTTTTATAATATGAATATATATTGTTATTGATTACGATCGATTATTTCAACTGCTATGCGTTCAGCAAAACGTTTTTCTACATTTTGGAGAATAATTTCAAGCCCATATGGTATATCAGAACAAAGTGGGTCAATTTCGTATAATAACTCTTTACTATCTTGCTTTATATCTTCGTCAGCTTCCGCTATAAGTTCTTCAAGATCATATTGTTTTCCGTCAACAGAAACTATTCTGCAATTTAAATAGTCAGGGAAACTAAATGATAATTCAGGATGTATATCGTGAAAATCTGTGAGTTCAATATAATTGCCAGTTATAATACCATATTGATCATCTAAAAAGTCCGGATCATTGTAATCAATTTTATTTTCTTCACCATCAAAATAATCGTCCAAAAAATCAAAGAATAATTCGGTGAGTTTTTCATTATTAAAAACGGTGTTAATTGCTTCTTCTGTGATTTCTTCTGTTAATTTTTTCTTGTCATTATTTGCTAGATTTTCTTTTGACAGAGCCATAATACACCTCTAAAATTTTATATTTCTGAAAATGGATTATAGATATTCGACTGACTTACATGAATCATATCTCTTTGTTGATTGTATCTATAGAAACTTAAAATTAAACCAATTGAGAAATAAATACAAAGATTTGATGAACCGCCTGCACTGAAGAATGGTAAAGTAATACCGATAACAGGCAGAAGCATAAGGCACATACCAACATTAATAATAACCTGTCCTATAATCATGGCTGCTACACCATAACACATAACCTTTGTATTACCAACATTATCGTGTCTGCCTGTGTTGATTACTCTTAATACGATAAATGTGAGAATAAGGAGTGCAATAATACAGCCAATTAAGCCTAATTCTTCACCAATAACTGTGAAAATCATATCGTTTTCAGCTTCGGGAATAGCATTCGGTGTTTGTGTTAGAGAGCCATTAAATAGTCCTTGTCCAGTTATTCCACCACCACCAATAGCGGCAAGTCCACGTTTTTGCTGATAGATAATATCAGGATATAAATCAGGATATGCCAGTGCTAGAAATCTTTCTTTTTGAATGTTGTCGAGTAAAAATATCCAAGCAAGAGGTAAAGCTGCTAAAATTAAAAGTCCACCAGCTAAAAAATATCCCCAATGAAGACCAGCTACAAAAAGCATTGCAACTGCAATTATTATGAAGACAAGAGCTGAACCCATATCACCAGTTTTTATAACCAATCCAATAGGGATAAGTGCGTGAACACCAAGCTGTGCAATTGAAAATGGATGATTAATATTTCCTTTAAGTTTTTCAAGATGAACACCAAAAGTAATAATAAAACCGATTTTAACAATTTCAGATGGTTGGAAATATATGAAACCAAAGTCAATCCATGTTTTAGCGTCAGGTCGTTCAATAGGACCAACACCGATTGCGAACAGTAAAAGCATAATTCCAATACAAAACAGGCCAATTAAAGGCGCTAATTTTAAAATGAATTCATAGTCAATTATTGAAATTATCAAGGCAATTACTATACCTGCACATACAGCAGCAACCATAACAATAAAGTCTCTTGAAAAGTTTCCACCATCACTAACTGTCCAACGTGTTGCACTCAATACTGCAATACAACCAAAAGCAGATGCCAACATACAAAGAAATAAAAGCACTTTATCTGTTTCTTTTATGAAGTTTTTTAATTCTTTATAAACATGTTTCATTTTATATTTTCCTTAATTGCGTAGTTAATTTTTTCTCTTGTGGTCAATAACCATTCGTCAGAATGAGGATAGTCAGAGAATGTTAAACTAAACTTATTGTTTTCTTCAATTATGCTTAAACAATCTTTTTTGCTTGTTAAGTTTTCAAGTGCATTTAATGCAGCCATATCTTGTAATGCATCATAAAAAACTTTTAATCGTATTGAGTGATACGCAGTTCCATTTTCAGCTGGGTATACTATATAGCTATCACCAGAAGGAAATTTACCGCCTGCATCACTTACCTTGTATGGATCAATAAGAGCTTTGGATAGCTGTGTGTAATAAAAGTTGTAACCCCAATGTAAGAAGCCTTTTACATCATATTTGAACATTTGATAACCAATAATTCTAGTTCTGATTGAATCGTTGCAAAAGAATCTGTTTGAAACACTTTTCTTGTTTTGTGCACTGCAATAATATGTCCACAATTCATTAGTTTTACCGATGAATTTGTCAATATGGTCGTTTGATGGGATTGGAGTAGAAATAATACCAAGTTTATAAAACCACACATCTGACAATGCATCTACAATTTTATAACCTTTGTACAATTTATGGATTAATCTTGATGCTTTTGAGTATGAATAAACCATTGAAAAATTAGGTTCGTCACTTACATGCAAAAGAACGCGGTCTTTAAGTCCGTTTGTTTCAAGATATTTTTTTAAATCAATTGAGAAATCAGTTAAAAATCTTGTGTATTCCTTTGAAGATGCTTTAGTTTCCCAACCGAATATTTTTTTATATTCACCATTAACAGTTGCCATAATTTTTGGTGCGTGTTTTGCTCCCCATTGAGTGAAAAAATGTGAAAGTTCAAAATATTCTATTCCACATTTTTCTGACATTTTAATCCACTGTGTTAATTTATTAAATTTAAATGAATATTTTCCATTGTTTAATTCAATATCTACTAATTGAACTGTTGGTCGTTCTTTTCCAATTTCAGTATCAAGTGGTGGTGTAAAGATTGGTGTGAGAACACAATTCATTCCATATTCATTTGCTGTTTTTAAAAAGTTTTCAGTTATTCTCCAATAATTATCACTGAACACATCTACATTATAATAAGACATCAAGCAATCTGTATGAAACCAGTTTGTATATATAAAATCTTTAAAATCGAGTGTGCAATCAATAACTTCAACGAGCAAAGATTTTTCTATTAATTCAATATTCTCATTATGTATTGTAACATTTATTTTATGTTGTCCAATTATATTACCATTTGCCTTTATTTCAATCCAAAAGATATTTATGCCTTTATTTAATTTTATCTCATTTGAAACCGGTAAAAGTAAATCGGGATAATATCCATCATCGCTGAAACGAAAATAATCATCAAAGCCTTTTGACATTGGTAAATCGGATTTAATATATTCAACAGAGTAAATAGATACAGATTCAAATGGAGAGTCAATGGTGATTTTACCATTGAAATCAGAATCACTTTCAACTGCAATTTGAAAAGACTTTACTTCATTTTTTAGCATAGAAAAGCCTGAATAGTCTCTTTCAGGTAGTTTATCATTGTGATATATTTTTTTAAGAGACGATAAGATTTTTAATGATACGTTTTTACTCATAGCTATACTCCTACATGTTTCTTCGTTTATTTTATCTTATTTTTGAATATTTGTAAAGATTTTTGACTTTTCATTTTATTATTTGTCTTGCTTATTGAATCTTATAGTGGTAAAATATCAGTCAAGTAATCCAATGAAGGTGAACATATTGAAAAAAAGAGAAGATGTAAGAAATATAGCTATTATAGCTCACGTTGACCATGGTAAAACTACATTGGTTGATGAGCTTTTAAAACAGAGTGGTATTTTTAGAACCAATGAAGTTGTTCAGGATAGAGTAATGGATTCTAATGACCTTGAGCGAGAAAGAGGAATTACTATCCTTTCAAAAAATACATCAGTTCACTATAAAGATATTAAAATAAATATTGTTGATACTCCAGGACATGCCGATTTCGGTGGAGAAGTTGAACGTATTTTAATGATGGTTGACGGTGTGTTATTACTTGTTGATGCTTTTGAAGGCTGTATGCCTCAGACAAGATTTGTTTTGAAAAAAGCACTTGGTCTCAATAAAAAGGTATTAGTTGTTGTTAATAAAATTGACAGACCTGGTGCTCGTCCTGCTGAAGTAATTGATGAAGTACTCGATTTGTTTATTGAACTTGGTGCAAGTGATGAACAAATTGAATTTCCTGTTATTTATGCATCTGCAAGAGATGGTTATTCTTCAGATGACCCTTCTGTTCGAGAAGGAGATTTAAGACCATTATTTGATGCGATTATTGATAATATTGAAGCTCCTGTCGGTGATGCAGATTCTCCACTTCAAGTCCTTTTTTCAAGTCTTGACTATGATGATTATATTGGTCGTATTGGTGTTGGTAGAGTTGAAAGAGGTAACATTAATAGAAATGATTCATTAATTCTTTGTAAAACAGATGGAACTCAACAGAGTGTTAAGATTTCACGACTTTATCAATTTGAGGGACTCAAACGAGTTGAAGTTGATTCAGCATCAGTTGGTGATATAATATGCGTTTCAGGTATTACAGACATTAATATTGGTGAAACACTTTGTTCACCTGAATGTGTTGAATCATTGCCATTTATTAAAATTGATGAACCAACAATTTCTATGAACTTCATTGTTAATGACAGTCCTTTTGCTGGTAAAGAAGGTAAATTTGTAACTTCAAGAAACCTTCGTGACAGACTTTTTAAAGAAGTTGAAACAAATGTTAGCATGAGAGTTGAAGAAACTGATTCAACTGATACTTTTAAGGTTTCTGGTCGTGGAGAATTACATTTATCAATTCTTATTGAGACAATGCGTCGTCAGGGATATGAATTTCAGGTTTCAAGACCGAAAGTAATTACGAAAATGAAAGATGGAGTTCTATTAGAACCAATAGAATTATTAATTATTGAAGTTCCTGAGGAATATGTAGGTTCCGTAATGATGAAAATTGGTTCTCGTCGTGGAGAACTTGAAAATATGGGAACACGAGATGGCGGAACAACCCACCTTGAATTTAAAATTCCCGCAAGAGGACTCATTGGTTACCGTTCAGAATTTATGACAGATACTAATGGTAATGGTATTATGAATAACTTGTTTTCAGGTTATGAACCATATAAAGGTGACATTGAAACCCGTGAAAGAGGTTCAATTGTTGCTCATGAAACTGGTGAGAGTACAGCATATGGTTTATTCAATACCCAGGATAGAGGTCGTCTTTTCATTGGTCCTGGTATTCCTGTTTATGAAGGTATGATTGTTGGCGAATGTTCTAAAAATGAAGATTTAACTTGCAATGTATGTAAAACAAAGCATCTTACAAATACTCGTGCTTCAGGTTCGGATGATGCTTTAAGATTAGTTCCACATACAACCTTGAGTCTTGAACAATCTATGGAATTTATTAAGGATGATGAGCTTATGGAAGTTACTCCTGAAAACATTAGACTTCGTAAGATGATTCTTTCTAAAGATTTACGACTTAAACAACAGTTTAAGAAAAGCTAAAACAAAGGGGATGATGCTTTGAGAGGAATGAAAATTGGCATTGATTTTGGCTCATATTCCCTTAAAATTTATGCTGAAGGTAAAGGAATAGTTGTTGATGAACCGTCAATTGTAGCAATTGATAATCAGACTGGTAATCCGATTGCCTTTGGAAAGGCAGCTGACAATGTTTATGGCAGATGTTGTGATGATATTAGCATTTCAAAGGTCATTCAAAATGGGATTATCGCTGACTTTGTTATGGCTGAAAGAATGTTGAGATATTACATTCAACGTGTTTGCGGAAATAGAATATATAAGCCTAATATTATTATTTCTTTACCATCAGGCATTTCTAGTCTTGAAAAAAAGACATTTCTTGATGTTGTTACTCTTGCAGGCGCCGGTCGGATTTGTCTGGTGGAAGGTATATTAGCATCTGCTTTTGGATGTGACTCTTCAGAGGATAAATTAGGTGGTAGAATGGTTCTTGACATCGGACATCATATCACTGAATATGCTATCGTTTCTATGGGCGGAATTGGAGCAAAAGGAACTATCAAACATGGTAGTTATGATATTGATAAAGCTATTATTAATCACTTAAGAAAAGATAGAGATATTTTGATTGGACCACATACTGCGCGAGAAATTAAAAATAAAATTACTTCTGCAGAGAAAAGGGAGTGTGAAACTGCACTTTTTGTATCAGGCAAGAGTTGTCTTGACGATTTGCCAATTTCTTTTGAAATTACATCAACCGAAGTTTATCCGTATGTTGATGAACAAATTGATGTGATTATCAAAGAAATTCATCAAGATATTTTAAAAGTTTCACCAGACTTGTTGTCAGATGCTGCTGATAATGGTATAATGCTGTGTGGTGGTGGCTCATTAACTTTTAATATTGCTGACAGGCTATCAGAGCAGTTAAGCATAAGATGTGAAAATGTTAATGAACCTAGACTTGCTAAAATTAAAGGTTTAGGTAATCTAATCAATAATGATAAATGGTCAGAAGATAATGGATATCGTTTCATCTTTAGGGATGAAATTAAAGATAGATTAAATTAAATAGAAAGTAGGATGTTATTATGAAAAAGTTAACAAAATCAATTCTTTCACTTATTCTTTGTATTTGTATGGTATTACCAATGTTTGTTTTACCTGCAAGTGCAGAGGAATCTTATGGTTCTGCTGCTGAATATGTTGCAGCATCTGACACTGGTGTGGAAATAGATGAAGACTTACAAACAAAAATATTTCTTTATAAAGTTCTCAACACAGTAAGTGATTTCTTTATCAATAGTGTGCTTGGTAAGGCTCTTTGTATTGTTGTTCCTGATTCAGCTGCTGTTCTTGATTATGAGGAATTTGATATTAACTCTTATGAGAATTTCTATCCAGGTATGGATAAGTTTATTGATGAACCACAGGGTAATAAAGTTTGGAGCCTTGGTTATGGTAAAGCATCAATTCTTCCTGCAGATTTTGGTGAAAAATCTTATGCTAAAGGTGCTTATATACCATATGTTTATGGAAATGAAATGTATAAAGACGATGATGGTAACTATGAAGATTTAATGGCAAGAGTTATAGTAATGAATGATGGTTCAGGCAGAGGAAACGTTGTATTTATTGCTGTTGATGCTATGGGGCTTGCTAACTCTGATGTTCGTCTTATTCGTGAAGGTTTAAAAGAAATTGCAAAAGCAAACAATATTGTAAGCATTAATGTTTCTTGTACTCATATTCATACAGGTATAGATTCACAGGGCGTATGGACTGACCCTATAGGTTGTCTTGTAAATAATACATTAACAAATGATGTTAAATATGGTGTTCCTCGTGAGTTTATAGAATCATTGATATCCGGTACAAAAAAAGCATTGAATGATGCACTTTCAGATATTACAACAGGTAAAATGTATTATTCAAAGATAGATATTGAAGATTATCTTTTTGACCGTACAGCACCTATTTCATATGATACAAATATGTATAAACTTGAATTTGTACCGTTTGCAAAGAGTAAAACACCTACAATTATTTCAACATTTGGCTGTCATCCTGAATCAGCAAGCTTTGACTGGAATCAGGATGAAAGTGACCCATTAAACTTTGATAGAAAATTCACTGCTGACTGTATCTGGTACATAGAAAAATTATTAAATTCTGCTGGATATAATTTCATATTCCTTCAGGGTAATGTTTCAACAGTATCATCATCAAGACATAATTCTAATGATGAACTTGATGGAAATGCTCATGATGGTGCAATGAGATTAGGTTATGAGTTTGGCTATATACTTCTTGGTATGAGTATGACAGAGGCTGAAAGAATAGTTCTTAACGAAAAAACAGGTGATAAACTTGGTGTGAAGAAATATTCAGGTCAGGAAGGTTATACTGTTTGGTATAAGGGTCTTCCAACTGTTAAAAAAGAAGAAGTTAAGCCTGTTCTTAATATTAAATCAAAACAGTTCACAGTACAGATTGAAAACAATGTTGTAGGACTTCTTGGTAAAACATCAATTGCAGATAACCTCGTGCTTAAGGATGATAACTGGAATTATTATACAGTTACTGAGGTTGGTTATCTTGAAATTGGTGATAATATGAAGGTTTATATGAGTCCTGGTGAAACATTTGGTGAGCTTCTTTTAGGTGGAAATGGTGCAAATGGGTTCCC
This sequence comes from Candidatus Fimenecus sp., assembly GCA_045613065.1. GTDB lineage: Bacteria > Bacillota > Clostridia > Oscillospirales > Acutalibacteraceae > Fimenecus. The sequence goes on along the minus strand of JAZLAH010000025.1, from coordinate 15,503 downwards.
AATGTTACCAATTAGAGAATATACTGGTGAAGATATTATTGTTATGGACCTTATGAATGATGCAGCTGGTTATGTTGCAAATGAAGCAAATTACGCAATGGCAGGTTATCAGTATAATGAGCTTACAGGCGAATTTGACAGCGATACATGGTGTCTTATCTCTTATGGTAAACATGCTGGTACAACATTTATCAAAAATTTCTATGAAATTTATGATAGCGTAAAATAATTTCATATAATTATATACGGCGGAGTTGTTTGACTTCGCCGTTTTGTTTTTTAAAAATTTTTAAAAATATATTAAAATTATGTTGTATTTTTTCAAAAAAATGGTAAAATAATATTATTAAAACTAAGGAGTGATTTTGATGGAACTTAAAGGTTCAAAAACAGAAGCTAATCTTATGACTGCGTTTGCAGGTGAGTCACAGGCTCGAAATAAATACACATATTATGCATCAAAGGCAAAGAAAGATGGTTATGTTCAGATAGCACAGATTTTTGAAGAAACTGCTAATAATGAAAAAGAACATGCAAAAATTTGGTTTAAACTTCTTCACGATGGTGGTGTGCCAACAACTGTTGAAAATCTTAAGGATGCAGCAGCTGGTGAAAACTATGAGTGGACAGAAATGTATGCCGAATTTGCAAAAGTAGCAAAAGAAGAAGGCTTTGATCATATTGCAGCTCTTTTTGAAATGGTTGCTAAAATTGAAAAGGACCATGAAGAAAGATATAAGAAATTGCTTGCTAATATTGAAGGTGGCCTTGTTTTCTCTCGTGATGGTGATATGATGTGGATTTGTTCTAACTGTGGACACGTTCATATTGGTAAAGAAGCACCTGAACTTTGCCCTGTTTGTGCACATCCAAAAGCATATTTCATGGTGAAAGCTGAAAATTATTAATTTTAACAAAAGTGGAGTCTAAAAAACTCCACTTTTTTACATATATTGTGCTTTGATTTTATTGACATACAACATCTAATTATGTTACTATATTTAAGAATGAATTCGGTTTTAGTGGGTGACAGAATGAAACAATTGATTACTAATGCAACAGTTTATTATAATTCACAATTCGTTAAGAAAGATATTTTAATTGATAACGAAGTAATTGCCGAAATTTCTGATTTTATAGCACCTGAATGTGCTGATTTTGTATATGATTTTGAAGATAATTATGTTTTTCCTGGTTTTACAGATGTACATGTGCATCTGCGTGAACCGGGTTTTTCTTATAAAGAAACAATTAAGACAGGAACTCTTGCATCTGCTCGTGGTGGGTATACATCAGTTTGCTCAATGCCGAATTTGAATCCTGTTCCTGATTCTGTAGAACATTTACAGGAACAAATTGATATTATTAATAAAGATGCTGTAATTAATGTTTATCCATATGCATCAATTACAGTTAATCAGATGGGTGAAGAACTTTCAGATTTATCAGGAATGGCTGATATGTGTATTGCATATTCTGACGATGGTAGGGGAGTTCAATGTGATGAAATGATGTTCAACGCAATGAAAATTGCCAAAGAGAACGGTAAGATGATTGTTGCTCATTGTGAAGTAAATGATTTGCTTGATGGTGGATATATACATAAGGGTAAATATGCTTATGAACATAACCATAGAGGAATTTGTTCCGAAAGTGAATGGAAACAAATTGAAAGAGATATTGAACTTGCAAAACAGACAGGGTGCAAATATCATGTTTGTCATATCTCAACTAAAGAGAGTGTAGAACTTATTCGTCAGGCTAAAAAAGATGGTGTAGACATAACTTGTGAAACTGGACCACACTATCTTGTTCTTTCTGATAAAGATTTACAGGAACATGGACGCTTTAAGATGAATCCTCCTCTTCGAGATGAGAGTGATAAAAAAGCACTTATTCAAGGTGTTCTTGATGGTACAATTGATATGATTGCTACTGACCATGCTCCACATAGTGATGAAGAAAAATCAAAAGGACTTGAAAAAAGTAATATGGGTGTTGTGGGAATTGAAACAGCTTTCCCAGTAATGTACACTTATTTTGTTAAAACAGGTTTGATTACTCTTGAAAAACTTATGGAGTTACTTTCTGTGAATGCTAATAAGAGATTTAACATTGGCAGTTGCATAGAGGTTGGACAAGTAGCAAATTTATCAATATTTGATTTGAAAACAAAATATACAGTAAATCCTGATGATTTTCTTTCAATGGGAAAAAGTACTCCATTTGAAGGAATGGATGTTTATGGTAAATGTAATATGACAATTTGTAATGGTAACGTTGTTTGGGAGGCGCAATAATGTACCAAGGTATTTATGAAATTATTAGTAATAAGCAACTGACTGAAAGTATTTTTGAAATGAAACTTAAAGGTGATACAACGTCAATTACTGCACCTGGTCAGTTTATTAATATTAAACTCGATGGCTTTTATCTTCGCAGACCAATTTCAATATGTGATTACGATGATAGTACAATTACAATCATTTATAAAGTTGTTGGTGAAGGTACAGAAGTGATGAGTAAAATGAATGCAGGTGAAGAGCTTGATGTTCTTTGTGGACTGGGAAATGGTTTTGATATTTCCAAATCAATTGATAAACCTGTACTTATCGGTGGTGGTGTTGGTGTGCCACCAATGTATAATCTTTGCAAAAAACTTATTGCTAAAGGTAAAGATGTTACTGTTATTCTTGGATTTAATAAAAAAGATGAAATATTCTATGAAGATGAATTTAAGAAACTTGGTGCAGATGTAAAAGTAACAACTGTTGATGGTTCATATGGAATCAAAGGTTTTGTAACAGATGCACTTAAAGATACTGAATACGATTATTTCTATACTTGTGGTCCAATGCCGATGTTTAAAGCTATTGAAGCAACTGCAACAACAAGTGGTCAGTATAGCTTTGAGGAACGAATGGGTTGTGGATTTGGTGCTTGTATGGGTTGTTCTTGTAAGACAAAATATGGAAATAAGAGAATCTGTAAAGATGGTCCTGTTCTTGAAAGGGAGGAGATAATATGGTAAATACAAAAATAAATCTTCTCGGAATTGAAATTGACAATCCTATTATTCCTGCAAGTGGTACATATGGATTTGGTTATGAATTTGCTGAGCTTTATGATATTAATATTCTCGGTACTTTCTCATTTAAAGGAACAACTAAAGAACCTCGTTTTGGTAACCCAACGCCAAGAATTGCTGAATGTAATGCTGGTATGATTAATTCAGTTGGGCTTCAGAATCCTGGTGTTGAAAAAGTAATCAGTGAAGAATTACCTAAACTTGCAAAAGTTTTTAATAAGCCTGTTATGGCTAATGTAAGTGGTTTTTCTGTTGATGAATATGCATATACTTGTGAGAAAATTAATGAATGTGAACAGGTTGGATGGATAGAAGTTAATGTATCATGTCCAAATGTTCATAATGGTGGTATGAGTTTCGGTACAGAACCAGCTGCTGTTGAAAAGGTTGTAAAAGCTGTTAAAGCTGTTACAACAAAACCTATTATTATCAAACTTTCACCTAATGTAACTGATATTGTTTCTATTGCAAAAGCTGCTGAATCTGCAGGTGCTGATGGAATCAGTCTTATAAATACATTACTTGGTATGAGAATTGATATTAAGCGTCGTCAGCCAGTTATCGCAAACAAAATGGGTGGTTTTTCTGGTTCAGCGATTTTCCCTGTGGCAGTAAGAATGGTATATCAGGTTTATGATGCCGTTAAAATTCCAATTATTGGTATGGGTGGTGTATCAACTGCAAAGGATGTAATTGAACTTATGATGGCTGGTGCAACTGCTGTACAGGTTGGTGCTGCTAATCTTGTTGACCCATTTGCTTGTAAAACTATCATTGGCGAATTACCAAATGAACTTGCTAAATTAAATGTTAAAGATATAAATGAAATTATAGGAGGCGCACACTAATGGGTAAGGACGTTATTATTGCTTGTGACTTTGCGAGTAAAGAGGATGTTATGAATTTCCTTGACAAATTTACAGGTAAAAAACCATTTGTAAAAATTGGTATGGAACTTTATTATGCTGAAGGGCCATCAATTGTTAAAGAAATTAAGGCAAGAGGACATAAGATTTTCCTTGATTTAAAACTTCATGATATTCCAAATACAGTAAAAAAATCAATGGCAGTTTTATCAAATCTTGATGTTGATATGACAAATCTTCATGCTGGTGGTGCTATTCCAATGATGGAAGGTGCTCTTGAAGGGCTTACTCGTCCTGATGGAACAAGACCTATGCTTATTGCTGTTACACAGCTTACATCAACAAGTCAGGAAGTGATGGAAAGAGATTTACTTATAAAAAAGCCTATTGATGAAGTTGTTATGCATTATGCAGATAATGCTAAAATTGCTGGACTCGATGGTGTTGTTTGTTCTCCACTTGAAGCTGATAAAGTACACAATAGATGTGGTAAAGATTTTGTTACAGTAACTCCTGGTATCCGTTTTGCTGACGGTGATATTGGTGACCAGGTTCGTGTTATGACACCGGAAAAGGCTAAAGAAGCAGGTTCTGATTATATTGTTGTTGGTAGACCAATTACTGCAGCTGCTGATCCTGTTGCAGCATATGAACGATGTGTTGCTGAATTTTGTGATTGAATAAAGGAGTCAAATTATGGAAAGTTATAAGAGAGAGTTTATACAGTTTTTAGAAGAAGCGGGTGTTCTTAAATTTGGTGATTTTACTGCAAAAAGTGGTAGAAAAATTCCTTATTTTGTTAATGCAGGTATGATTAAGACCGGTGACCAGATTACCAAGATGGGTGAATTCTATGCAAAAGCTTACTTTAATAAGCTTGGCAAGAAGGATGCTGTTCTCTACGGACCTGCTTATAAGGGTATCTCCCTTTCTATTTCAGCAGCAGTTGCTCTTTCAAAGAATGGTCTTAATGTTCCATTTTTCTTTAATCGTAAGGAAGTAAAAGACCATGGTGAAGGTGGTACATTCGTTGGCTATATTCCAGAAGCAGGCGAAGATATCGTTATTATTGAGGATGTAATCACTGCAGGTACTGCTATCCGTGAATCAATGGAGATTCTCAAACATCTAGAAGGTGTAAAGGTTATAGCTACATTTATTATGGTTGACCGTAAGGAAAAAGGACAGTCTGAAAAGGGTGCAATGCAAGAAATTGAAGAACAGTTTGGTTTCCCTGTATATTCAGTAGTTGATGTTTATGATATTATTGAATATCTTGAAGAAGATGATAAAAATTTCGAAAATGTTGAAAGAATTAAAAAGTATCTTGAAGTAAATGGTGCTAAAGAATAAGGAAGAAAATTATGAGAAGTCTTATTGATATTCGTGAACTTGATGTCGAAGAAATCGATGAACTCGTTAGAGTTGCTAACGATATAATTGATAACCCAGCTAAATATAGTGAAAAGTGTAAAGGAAAAATTCTTGCTACACTTTTCTTTGAACCATCAACAAGAACAAGACTTAGTTTTGAATCTGCTATGTTAAATCTTGGTGGTAATGTTATCGGTTTTTCTGATTCTCAGAATTCATCTGCATCGAAAGGTGAAAGTGTTGCTGATACAACAAAAATCGTCAGTGGTTATGCTGATATTATTGCAATGCGTCACCCTAAAGAGGGTGCACCTCTTGTTGCTTCAATGAATACTGATATTCCTGTTATTAATGCAGGTGATGGTGGTCATAATCACCCAACTCAGACACTTACTGATTTATTAACAATTAATCGTGAAAAGGGTGGATTTAATAACCTTACTATCGGTTTGTGCGGAGATTTGAAATTTGGTAGAACTGTTCATTCACTTATTAGTGCAATGTCAAGATATGAAAATGTAAAATTCATTTTGATATCACCTGATGAATTGAAAATTCCTGATTATATTAAGCAGACAGAACTTGAGGCAAAGAATCTTGAATATGTTGAAACAACATCACTTGATGATGTAATTAATGAATTAGACATTTTATATATGACTCGAGTTCAGGGTGAGAGATTCTTTAATGAACAAGATTATATTCGTTTAAGAGATAGCTATATCTTAACACCTAAAAAACTCGAATCTGCAAAAGAAGATTTAATAATTATGCATCCATTGCCAAGAGTTAATGAAATTTCTGTTGCTGTTGATAATGACCCACGTGCTTGCTATTTCAAACAGGCAAGATATGGTAAATTTGTAAGAATGGCACTTATTATGAAGTTGTTGGAGGTTGAGTAATTATGATTATCGGACAAATTAAAGATGGTATTGTGCTTGACCATATTACTGCGGGTAATGGCATGATACTTTATAATCTCCTCGGACTTGATGATTTAGATTGTCAAGTTGCTCTTATCCAAAATGCTGAAAGTGTAAAAATGGGAAAAAAAGATATCATTAAGGTTGATAAAGTTATTGATATAAATTTTGATGCATTAGGATATGTTGACCCAGGTGTTACTGTGAACATTATCAAAGATGGCAAACTTGCTAAAAGACAAAATATTGATATTCCTGAAAAAATTGAAAATATAATTAAATGTAAAAATCCAAGATGTATTACAACAGTTGAACAGGAATTACCTAATATTTTTGTTTTAACAGAAAGAGAAGATAGAGTATATAGATGTCTATATTGTGAAAGCAAGGCTGAGTAAAAAATATACAAAAATATCTATATTTAATTAAATATTTTTGTTATATGAAGATTTGTATTTTAAAATTTATTTAATTGACATAATACTGCAAAAAATATATAATATTTACATGAATTAATAACCGTGTGACTGACGGAATTATGTGGAGCACCACAGAGGAGCACGGTAAAATTATAATTTTTGCCGACCGTCTGGGCAGTTCTACTTGGTTTAATCGGGATAGGACTGTCCTTTTGTGCTTTTTTAGGAGGTAATTATGAAAAAAGTAGGAATTTTAATGGGAAGCGATAGTGACCTTCCAATTATAAAAAAGGCAACTGCTGTTTTAGATGATTTATGTGTTCCATATACAGTAAACATCTATTCAGCACACAGAACACCGGAACAGGCTCGTGATTTTTCATTAAATGCAAGAAAAAATGGTTATGGTGCGTTGATTTGTGCTGCTGGTATGGCTGCACATCTTGCTGGTGCAGTTGCAGCAAACACTACACTGCCAGTTATTGGTATTCCATGTGCTTCACAGTATCTTGATGGTATGGATGCTCTTTTATCAACTGTACAGATGCCATCTGGTATTCCTGTTGCAACAGTTGCAATAAATGGTGGTGCTAATGCGGCTTTGCTTGCAGCTCAGATTATTGCTGTTAAGGATAAAGAACTTGCTGATAAACTTGATAAAATGCGTAAGGATGCTGCAGAAGTTGTTCTTAAAAAAGATGCAGACGTTATGTCTAAATTAAATTCATAAAATCTTATATTTATATAAAAGGAGCAAAAAAATATGGAAAAGATTTACACAGGAAAAACAAAAGACGTATTTAAACTTGAAAATGGAAACTGTCTTCTTAAGTTTAAGGACGATTGTACAGGTAAAGATGGTGTTTTTGACCCAGGCGAAAATTCAGTAGGACTCACAATTGATGGTGTTGGTGATGTAAATCTCCGTATGTCAATCTATTTCTTTGAAAAAGTTAATGCAGCTGGCATTAAAACTCACTATGTTAGTGCAAATCTTGAAGATACAACAATGGAAGTTCTTCCTGCTAAGGTATTTGGTCATGGTCTTGAAGTAATTTGTCGTCATAAGGCTGTTGGTAGCTTTATTCGTCGTTATGGTGATTATATTGAAGATGGTGCAGACCTTCCTGCATATGTTGAAATGACATTTAAGAATGACGAAAAGGGTGACCCACTTGTAATTAAAGATGCTCTTGTTGCTCTTGGTGTTATGACAGACAAACAGTATGATGATATCAAGAAAATGACTCAGGATATTACTCAGATTGTTGCTGATGACCTTAAAGAAAAAGGACTTGTTCTTTATGATATCAAGTTTGAATTCGGTTATGACCCTGATGGTAATGTAATGCTTATTGACGAAATTGCATCAGGTATTATGCGTGTTTATAAAGATGGTCAGTATATTGACCCAATGACACTTTCAGAACTTTTCTTTGCATAAGGAGTAAATAAATGGGTGGTTTCTTTGGTGCAGTCAGTAAAAAAGATACAGTTTTAGATGTTTTCTTTGGAACTGATTATCACTCACATCTTGGTACTCGTCGTGGTGGTATGGCTGCATACGATGAAAGTATTGGATTACAACGAAAAATTCATAAAATAGAAAATTCACCATTTAGAACAAAGTTTGAGAATATTTCCAATCAAATGAAAGGCAATTCTGCAATAGGATGCATAAGTGATACGGATGCTCAACCTTTGTTAATTCGTTCTAAACTTGGTTTATATGCTATTTGTATTATTGGTTTAATTAATAATAAGGAAAAACTTGTTGAAGATTATCTTTTTTCAAATGGCGGTTACTTTGGTGCAATGACCAATGAAGGAATTAATTCAACTGAACTTGTTGCTGCATTAATTAATCAAAAAGATAGTTTTGCAGAAGGAATTGCTTTTGCTCAAAGTCTCATTGATGGTTCTGCATCTATCCTTATTTTAACAAATTATGGTTCAATTATAGCAGCACGTGATAAGTTAGGCAGGATACCTGTTTTAATAGGCTCTAATGATGATGGTTATTGTGTTTCATTTGAAGATTTTGCTTATAAAAAAACGGGTTATGCAGATTATAAAGAACTTGGGCCAGGTGAAATTGTTGAGTTAACTGCTGATTCTTATAGAGTTTTAAGAGAGCCAGGAAACGAAATGAAGATTTGTGCTTTTCTTTGGTCATATTATGGTTATTCAACATCGTGTTACGAAGGTGTAAATGTTGAAGTAATGAGATATAAGAACGGCAAAATTATGGCAGAAACAGACCGTAAAAATGAAGTGGCACAAGATATTGACTATGTAAGTGGTGTGCCTGATTCTGGTACTCCTCATGCTATCGGTTATGCTCACGAAAGCGGCTTTCAGTTTGCTCGTCCATTCATCAAATACACACCAACATGGGCACGAAGTTTTACACCTGCGAATCAAGAAGAGAGAAACAGAGTTGCTAAAATGAAACAAATTCCTGTTCATGAGTTGATTCACAATAAAAAGTTGTTATTTGTTGACGATAGTATTGTAAGAGGAACTCAACTTCGTGAAACAGTAGAATTTCTCTATGAAAATGGTGCTAAAGAAGTTCACATTCGTTCAGCTTGTCCACCAATTATGTATGGATGTAAATACCTTAACTTTTCTCGTGCAACTTCAGAAATGGAACTTATTGCACGAAGCACAATTGCCGAACTTGAATGTGAAGAAGGATTTAAATATATTGATGAATATATTGATTCTTCTACTGAACGTGGTAAAAATTTAAGAAATGCTATTTGTGAAAAATTGCATTTTACTTCATTGGAATTCCAATCTATTGATGGAATAATTAATGCTATTGGACTTCCATCTGACAAAGTGTGCACATATTGTTGGAATGGAAAAGGTTAAAACAAAGTATACAGGAGAATGTAATATGGATCATAAAAATTCTTTTTCTGCAAGCTATGCAGCTGCGGGTGTAGATATTACTGCTGGTTACAAATCAGTAGAATTGATGAAAAAGCACGTTGCAAGAACTCGTAATGAGGGTTCTGTTGATGATGTAGGTGGTTTCGGTGGATGCTTCGACCTTAGTTGTGTTGCCGGAATGGAACATCCTATTTCTGTTTCTGGTACTGACGGTTGTGGTACTAAGGTTAAGTTGGCAATTCTTATGAATAAGCACGATACAATTGGAATTGATGCAGTTGCAATGTGTGTCAATGATATCATCTGTGTTGGTGCAAAACCTTTGTATTTCCTTGACTATATTGCTTGTGGCAAAAATGTTCCAGAGAAGATTGCTGAAATTGTCGGAGGCGTTGCTGAGGGTTGCGTTCAGTCAGGTGCAGCACTTATTGGTGGTGAAACCGCAGAGCATCCTGGTTTAATGCCTGAAGAAGATTATGACCTTGCTGGTTTTGCAGTAGGTGTTGTTGACAAGCCTAAAATGATTGACAATAGTAAGATGGTTGCAGGTGTTGTTGTTATTGCTCTTCCTTCAACTGGTATTCATTCTAACGGTTTCAGCTTGTGTCGTAAGGTTTTTGATATTGATAACAACAATCCTGAACTTTATGTAAAACGTGACGAATTAGATGGCAAGAGTATTGCAGAGGCTTTACTTGTTCCTACAAAAATTTATGTTAAACCTGTTCTTGCTCTTATTGAAAAAGTTAATGTAAAGGGTATTTCCCATATTACAGGCGGCGGTTTTTACGAAAATATTCCACGTTCAATTCCTGATGGATTATGTGCAAAAATTGATAAGTCGGCAGTTAAAGTTCTTCCTATTTTTGATGTAATTGCAAAATGGGGTAATATTCCTGAACGTGATATGTATAACACTTATAATATGGGTGTTGGTATGAGTATTGTAGTTCCATCTGATGAAGTTGAGCTTTCTCTTTCTATTCTTAAAGAAAATGGTATCGACGCCTATGTTATCGGTGAGATTATTGAAGGCGAAGAGAAGGTGCTTTTATAATGTGTAAGAGAATAGTAGTCCTCGTTTCAGGCGGTGGTACAAACCTTCAAGCACTTATTGACGCTGAAAAAAGGGGAGAGCTTGGTGACGGAAAAATTACTTGTGTAATTGCTTCAAAAGCTGATGCCTATGCTCTTACTCGTGCAGAAAATAATGGAATAAAAACAAGAACGCTTATCAGAAAGGATTATTCAGATATAGCATCATATAGTTGTGCAATGAGAGATATTCTTGTTGAAGAAGCAGCAGACTTAATTGTTTATGCAGGTTTTATGACTATTCTTGATGAAAATGTCTGTGATGCTTTCCAAAATAAAATGATTAATGTTCATCCTGCACTTATTCCATCATTTTGTGGTAAAGGTTTTTATGGATTGCATGTTCATGAAGAAGCGTTAAAAAAAGGTGTTAAAGTGTCAGGTGCTACTGTTCATTTTGTAACAGCTGAATGTGATGCAGGACCAATTATTTTGCAAAAATCAGTTGATGTTTTGGATGATGATACACCTGAAACATTACAAAAAAGAATTATGGAACAGGTTGAATGGAAAATACTTCCTAAAGCTGTTCAACTTTTCTGTGATGAAAAAATTGTTATAGAAAACGGTAAAACATATATTAAATAAATGGAGGATATCCAAATGGAAATCAAGTCACTTGAATGCGAACTTAATTCACTTCCTTACCATGGTAGAGGTATTATTATTGGTAAAAGTGCTGATGGTAAAAAGGCGGTTACTGCATACTTTATTATGGGTAGAAGCGTAAATAGCCGCAATAGAGTTTTTGTTGCAGAAGGCGATGCAATGCGTACAAAGGCTTTTGATGAATCAAAAATGACTGACCCTCATCTTATCATCTATTATCCAGTAAGAGTTCTTGGAAACAAAACAATCGTTACAAATGGTGATCAGACAGATACTATTTATGAACTTATGGATAAGCAGATGACTTTTGAGCACGCTCTTCGTACACGTGAGTTTGAAGATGATGCGCCAAATTACACACCTCGTATTTCAGGTATCATTCATCACGAAAATGGTGATATGAATTATGCAATGTCTATTCTTAAATCTGCAGATGGCGATGGTAGTTCATGTCAGAGATATACTTATGCATATTCAAATCCTCTTCCTGGTAAAGCAAAGTTTATTCATACATATAAGTGTGATGGTAATCCACTTCCAAGTTTTGAAGGTGAGCCTAAAACACTTGAACTCCCTGATGCTGATATTGATACATTGACTGATATCATTTGGAAAAACCTTAACGAAGATAATAAAGTTTCTCTTTTTGTAAGATATATTGACCTTGAAACAGGTAATTTTGATTCAAGAATTGTAAATAAGAATGTGTAAGGAGATTAAAAATGAAAGAATTTGAACTTAAATATGGTTGTAATCCTAACCAGAAACCGTCAAAGATATTTATGGAAGATGGTTCAGATCTTCCAATCGAAATTTTGAATGGTAGACCTGGATTTATTAATTTCCTTGATGCATTTAATTCATGGCAACTTGTCAAGGAAATAAAGGATATTCTTGGTATGCCTGCTGCAACATCATTTAAGCATGTTAGCCCAACATCGGCAGCTGTAGGTGTTAAGCTTCCTGATTCACTTAAAAAAGCATGTTTTGTTGATGATATTGATGGTCTTGATGAATCTCCACTTGCTTGTGCTTATGCAAGAGCAAGAGGTACAGATAGAATGTCTTCATTTGGTGACTGGATTGCTCTTAGTGATGAATGTGATGTAACAACAGCAAAACTTGTTGCTCGTGAAGTTTCTGATGGTATTATCGCTCCTGGTTATTCTGATGAAGCACTTGAAATTCTTAAAGGCAAGAGAAATGGTAATTATAATATTGTAAAAATAGATGCTAACTATGTACCTGCTGTTCAGGAAAAGAAACAGGTATTTGGTATCACATTTGAACAGGGTAGAAACAACTTTAGAATCGACGAGGAACTTCTTTCAAATATAGTTACTGATAATAAAGAGTTACCTGAAGAAGCAAAACGTGACCTTATAATTGCTCTTATTACTCTTAAATATACACAGTCTAACTCAGTGTGTTATGCATATGATGGACAAGCTATCGGTGTTGGCGCAGGTCAGCAGTCAAGAATTCACTGTACAAGACTTGCAGGTACAAAGGCTGATACATGGCATCTTCGTCAGCATCCAAAAGTACTCGAATTACCATTCCGTGATGATATTCGTCGTCCTGACAGAGATAATGTTATTGATGGTTATATTAATAAAAATGAAGAAGATGTATGTGCAGATGGCATTTGGCAAAAATATTTTAAAACACAGCCTGAACCACTTACAGCAGATGAAGCAAGGGCATATCTTGACACAATTACAGGTGTTTCAGTTGGTTCAGATGCTTTCTTCCCATTCAGTGATAATATTGAAAGAGCTCGTAAGAGTGGTGTTTCATATATTGCTGAACCAGGTGGTTCAATTCGTGACGATGTAGTTATTGATTGTTGTAATAAATATGGTATTGCAATGGCATTCACTGGGATGCGTTTATTCCACCACTAATTTTGAGGTTTGATATGAAAATAATGGTTGTAGGTGGTGGCGGTAGAGAACACGCTATCATCAAAAAAATTAAAGAAAATAAAAATGTTACTGAAATCTTTGCATTACCTGGTAATGGTGGTATGAAAGATGATGCAACGCTTGTTAATATTGGTGCAAAAGATATTGATAATATCGTAAAATTTGCAGTTGATAATAAAATTGATTTCGCAGTAGTTGCTCCTGATGACCCATTGGTTCTTGGTTGTGTGGATGCTCTTAACAATGTTGGAATCAAATGCTTTGGTCCTAAAAAAGATGCTGCAATTATTGAGGGTAGTAAAGCATTTTCAAAGAATTTAATGAAGAAGTATAATATTCCAACTGCTACTTTTGAAATATTTGATAATGCCGACGATGCTCTTAAATATCTTGAAACTGCTCCAATTCCAACAGTTGTTAAAGCTGATGGTCTTGCTCTTGGTAAGGGTGTTATTATTGCAATGACACGTGAAGAAGCAGTTGACGCAGTTAAATCAATTATGGAAGATAAAATCTTCGGTGAAAGTGGTAACAACATTGTTATTGAAGAATTCCTTACTGGACCTGAAGTTTCTGTTCTTTCATTTACTGATGGGAATGTTGTTGTTCCTATGATTTCATCAATGGACCACAAACGTGCTCTTGATAATGACGAAGGTCTCAATACAGGTGGTATGGGTACAATTGCTCCTAATCCATATTATACAGCAGATATTGCTAAAGAATGTATGGAAACAATTTTTATTCCAACAATTGAGGCAATGAAAGCAGAAGGAAGAACTTTCAAAGGTTGTTTATATTTTGGTCTTATGCTTACTCCAAACGGACCAAAGGTTATTGAGTATAACTGTCGTTTTGGTGACCCTGAAACTCAGGTTGTATTGCCACTTCTTGAAACAGATTTACTCGAAATAATGATGGCTGTTGAGGATAGTAATTTAACTGAAGATATGGTTAAATTCAGTGATAAATCTGCTTGCTGTGTTGTTATGGCTTCAAATGGTTATCCTGTAAAATACGAAAGTGGTTTTAAAATCACAGTTGACGGTGATTTTGATGACAATCTTTATATTGCAGGTGCAAAGCTTAACGGTGATGATGTTGTAACAGCAGGTGGTCGTGTACTCGGTGTTGTTGCAGTCGAGAATGACCTTGTTACTGCAATTGAAAAGTCATATTCATCAGTTAAAAAAGTACATTTTGATAATGCTTTTTATAGAAACGATATCGGTGCAAAAGCACTTAAAGTATTAAAGGAGGGGTAAAAAAGAATGGTTTATCGTATATTTGTTGAAAAGAAGACAGGTTTAGATAATGAAGCTAAGGGTCTTCTCAGCGAAGCAAAAAATTTGCTTGGTATTGAAAATTTAAAGGATATTCGTCTTTTTAATCGCTATGATGCTGAAAATATTACAGATGAATTATTTGATTATTCTGTTAAAACAGTTTTTTCAGAGCCTCAGCTTGACAATGTTTCATCTGAATTAGATATTTCTGACGCTTATGTTTTTGCTGTTGAAGCACTTCCGGGTCAGTTTGACCAGAGAGCTGACTCTGCAGCACAGTGTATTCAGATTATTTCTCAGGGTGAGCGTCCACTTATCCGTACAGCAAAGGTTTACGCTCTTTATGGTGAATTAACTGAAAAGGATATTGATACATTCAAAAATCATGTAATTAACGCTGTTGAAAGTCGTGAAGCATCTCTTGATTTACCTGAAACACTTGTTGCTCAGTATGGTGCTCCTGATAAGGTTGCTACTGTTGAAGGCTTTATCACTATGGATGAAACTGCACTTGCAGGTCTTCTTGATGAAAAAGGTCTTGCAATGGACCTTGATGACCTTAAATTTTTACAGGCATATTTCAGAGATACAGAACACAGAGACCCAACAATCACAGAAATTCGTGTTGTTGATACATATTGGTCTGACCATTGTCGTCACACAACATTCTCAACTCACCTTGACAATGTTCGTATTGATGACCCTGCAGTACAGGAAGCTTATGACCGTTATCTTGCTGCAAGAGTAGAGGTTTACGGTGAAGAAAAGGCAGCTGCACGTCCACAGACATTGATGGATATTGCAACAATCGGTACAAAAACACTTAAAAAGCGTGGACTTCTTCCTGAACTTGACGAAAGTGAAGAAATTAATGCTTGTTCAATCCACGTTACTGCAACTGTAAACGGTGAGGACCAGGATTGGCTTCTTATGTTTAAAAATGAAACACATAACCATCCAACTGAAATTGAACCATTTGGTGGTGCTGCAACCTGTATCGGTGGTTGTATC